>QXXC01000001.1 GCA_009911305.1 Clostridiaceae bacterium
AAGGCTTAACCAGAAGCCTTTTGTCTTAAGAATTTTCAGGGTTTTACATACTGTTCAGTTTTCAAGGTTCTGCTTGTTTCTCTCGAAACGGCTTTTATATGTTACCACAACTGCTTTTCTTTGTCAACCATTTTTTTATTTATTTTTTAATTTCTTTTTTGTCGGCAGCAATTCAGCTTGTCTGAACTGCTGCCATGATTGCGCATGTTTTGCAGTGCGGATATTATAATATCAAACCTGGCAAATAATGTCAACCCCTATTTTTAGATTTTTTACGACATTTTTTATGGCTGTCCGCAGCGCCTGAGACATTATGATTTTTCCGCGTTTCCGTCTCTTGAAATCGTCACGACGCTCCACGGTATGAATTTCCCGCTGTCTTTGAGCGCGCGCTTCACGGCATTCTCGATTCCGCCGCAGCAGGGAACCTCCATACGGACAACTGTCACGCTTTTGATGTCATTGCCTTCAATGATCTGCGTCAGCTTCACCGCATAGTCTTCCTCATCCAGCTTGGGACAGCCGATCAGGGTGATGTGATCCCGAATAAATTCGTTGTGAAAATTGCCGTAGGCATAGGCTGTGCAGTCTGCGGCGATCAGAAGCTTCGCTTTGTCGAAATACGGCGCATTCACCGGAACCAGCTTTATCTGTACCGGCCATTGTGTGAGGCGGCTTGCCAGAGAAATGGCGGCTTCCTGTAAAACATCCGTCTTCTCCTCCCTCTGTATCTCTCCCGCCTGCGACCCGGGACAGCCGCCGGACGGCGGGGCTGCTTTCTTTTCCTTAGCGGCAAGAACCGCTGCCTTGTCATAGGCCGGCGCTTCCCTTTCCTCAAACTGAATGGCTCCTGCGGGACACGCCGGCAGGCAGTCTCCTAAACCGTCGCAGTAATCCTCGCGTACGAGCCGCGCTTTGCCGTCTGTCATCTCAATCGCTCCCTCGTGGCAGGCAGCGGCGCAGGCTCCGCAGCCGTTGCATTTTTCCTCGTCAATCCTGATAATTTTGCGAATCATATGTTTCCTCCATGAGATTAGAGCGTGTTTGAAACACGCTTTAGCTTCATTGACTTTCCTGCTTCAGTATAGTACAATAATGTAAATATGTATGTTGAAATTTCAACAGAGGATCGTTTTTATGGAATTTATTTTTAAACATTATATGGAAACCCTGCAGAGCTGCCCGCTGTTTCATGGGATTGCAGAGCCGGAGCTGCCGGCGGTTCTCGCCTGTCTCGGCGCAAGGAGCGCCGGATATGACAGGGGGGAAGCGATCCTGGCAGAGGGAGGTCCGGCAAAATATATCGGCATCCTTCTCTCCGGATCCGCTCAAATCATACGGATTGACTATTTCGGAAACAGAAGCATCGTCGCCGGGATCGAGCCGGCCGGGCTGTTCGGCGAATCCTTTGCCTGCGCCGGGGTCGCGCGGATGCCGGTGGATGTGATCGCGTCTGAGCCTGCGCAGGTCATGCTGGTTGACTGCCGGAAGGTCATCCGCTCGTGCGGCAATTCCTGCAGGTATCATCAGCAGCTCATTTTCAATCTTCTCGGCGTGGTGGCGCGGAAAAATCTTGTCTTTCACCAGAAGCTGGAGATTACGTCAAAGCGCACGACCAGGGAAAAGCTGATGGCCTATCTTCTGCTGCAGGCGAAAAAAAGCCGCAGCGACTGCTTTGAGATCCCTTATAACCGCCAGGAGCTGGCGGATTATCTGGAGGTTGACAGGAGCGGCCTGTCCGTTGAGATCAGTAAGCTGTGTAAGCAGGGCTTAATCCGGGCGGAGCGAAAAAAATTTACTATTTTACGACAGAGGAATCATTTATGAAGCAGACAGACAGAACCAGCCTTTCAAACAGCACAATCATCAATGGAATCGCTGTTTTTTTTACCATTGCCCTCTTTATCGCCTCCTACCATGCCGCTACTTATACATATGAGGCAGGGCATGTCTTTCACGACTGGTACACCATCATGATCACCCCCTGCCCGCTGGTGACGGATTATCTGGAAGTCGGCGGCCTCTCCAGCTCATTTTTAAATGCCGGCGCATGCAGCCTGGTCTGCACAGTATGTATGATCGGCTTAAAAGGGGAATCCCACTCCAACACGCTGGCCGGCTATTTCCTGGTGATCGCCCATTGTTTTTACGGCCTGAACCTGCTGACCATGCTGCCATGCTTTCTGGCTCCGTTTATCTATCTGCGCTGCCATAAGCTGAATTTTAAAAATAATCTGCATATCTGTATGTTTACGACCTCCTTCGGCCCTTTCATCAGCGAGTTTCTGTTCCGCTATACGCAGCAGGAGGATTATGTGTTTGGCACGGTCCGTCTGACTGCTGCCGGGATTGCCCTGGCGGCCGGTTTTGTCATCATGCTTGGCTTTATCGTCCCGGCAATCCTTCCGGGCGCGCATGCATGGCATAAAGGCTATAATCTCTATAACGGCGGCCTTGCTTTTGGCATCTTTGGCTTCTTCCTCTATAATTTTCTCTATAAAACCATGGAGGTTGCGCCGCCTGCGCCTGTAGAGCATTTTAATGTCGTGTACGAATATTTCGGCCGTTCCTTTGATATGTTTGCCAACCGCTTCTTTTTTGTCGTGTTTCCGCTCTGCATCTATGTTGGCTATATCCTGGACGGGCGCAGCTTTGAGAACTATAACCGGCTGGTATGCGACACGGGGCATCGCAGTGATTTTGCCGCCAACTACGGCATGCCGGCCTGTCTGGTCAATATCGGCTGGGTGGGGCTGCTGTTTGTCTTCTACTTAAACTTAATCATGATGTTTACCGAGGGCGCAGGCTATACCGGCCCCACCATCGGCGTTGTTTTAGCTGCCCTGACCTTTACGGCTATGGGGCAGCATCCGAAAAATATCTGGCCCATCCTGGCCGGCTATCTGCTTTTGTATCTCGCGGCCATGCTTTTGTGCCGCCTGACCGGCCGCGAGATCGGATGGACGATCTCCACACAGGCTTATATCAACGGCGCGGCTTTTGCAACCGGCCTGTGTCCCATTGTCGGGCATTATGGGATCCGCGCCGGGGCCGTCGCCGGATTCCTGTGCGCGTCCATGTGTACCGCCACCAGCGCGCTCCACGGGGGGCTTGTCCTCTATAACGGCGGTTTTACCGCGGGCCTGACGGCTCTGATCCTTCTGCCGATCCTGGAGCACTATATTTCCGAAAAGCGGGATGAGGTCAAATATCCGCAGTTCATGAAGGTCAGCAGCATGATCGCACTGGTGGAGCAGATCTCAGGCGGCAGTCAGAAACAGGAAAAGAGGAATAAACAGGATACGCCCGGACAGCCGGAATCCTTGAATCAGCAGGAAAGCCCGGAGGAAAAACCGTAATTCCTCCGGGCTTTCCTGCGGCGCATGCTATACGCCGAGCGCCCCTGCGGCCTTCTTTAACGCATCAAAAAAGGTGGCCTGTTTTATGTATTCGGCCGCCAGAACCCTGACCCGCCCTAATTCCTTTCCGTTTAAGCGGTATACCAGACAGCCTATTATATCGCCCTCATTGATCGGCGCTTTGAGCGTCTCTTCAAACACCCATTCCTTTTCAATGCCTCCAAAGTCTTCTCCCTGCATGGATAAGTAGGAAAATGTCCCCTCCAGCCGTCCCGCCACGGTGTCTTTGACGCCGTTCTGGACAGACGCCCCCGGCACCGCGCCGGGATCCTCATCCCGATACATCCGGCAGTTGGCATAGCCATAGTTTAAAAGCGTCACTGCATCCCCAAACCGCGCCTTATAATCCGGGGCGGCTAAAATAACGGCAATCAGTTCGATCCCATCCTTTCTCGCCGTTGCGGATAAACAGTATTTGGCCAGCGAGGTGGAACCTGTTTTTAAGCCTGTCACTTCAAAATTCGTCGCCATTTTCAGCAGCTTATTCGTATTGGAAAGTCCGAATTCTTTCGTGCCCTGCTTCGTTACATGCGTAATATTCTCCATCCATATGGTCGAATAGTTGAAAATTTCCGGGTATTTTGTGATCAGCTCGCGGGACATCAGCGCAATATCCCGCGCAGACATGGCGTGGGTCGTGGAGTCAGTCAGGCCGCAGCAATCCTCAAAATTCGCGTGCTCCATCCCCAGTCCCCTGGCCCGTTCATTCATCATCTGTACGAAGGCGCTCTCATCCCCGCCGATGTATTCTGCCATGGCCACACTGGCGTCATTTCCGGATGCAATGACGATACATTTGATCAGGGTTTCCACCGTCTGGATCTCCCCCTCTTCCAGAAATACCTGTGATCCTCCCATGGACTTTGCATGAGCGCTGGTCACAACCTCGTCGTCCAGATGGATTTTTCCGGCCTTCAGGGCGTCAAAAATCAGGATCAGGGTCATGATTTTTGTGACGCTGGCCGGATTTCTCGCCTCATCCGCATTTTTCTCAAAGATAACCGTCCCGGTGGACGCCTCCATTAAAATAGCCGCCTGCGCCTGGATCGGCGGCCCCTCTGCCGCCTCGGCCACCGCTGCAGCCGCCTCAGCCGGAATCTCGGGTATGGAGGCTGCGGCGCGGTTCGTTCCTGTCGTCACAAACAGAAGCAGCGATAAGAATAATGACATGATTTGTTTCATTTCCACTCTCCATATGCATTCCATCTGTCATTAGCATATGGACAAACGGCATGTCTTTATGACAGGAACAAAACTTAAGCATTCTGTAATATTTATTCTCACTATTATATGCTATAATAACGGCGGCTTCGGTTGTTATGATGCGTAAATGTCAGAAAGATACACATGATGGCCATTCGCGCAGGCAGCGGCCGCAATCTGTCTTTCTTTCCGTTTACAATAGCAGCCGTTTTTATACTATGTTAAGCAAAGGTGAATTACGACTATGGAAAACCGTTATTACTCAGGCCGCCGCGGCTATTCCCGACGGCGAAAGCAAACCGGATCAGCGCTTCCCTATATCATTCTGGGAAGCATTCTGGCTATCCTGCTCGTTATTGCGGGATGGCTGTATCTGCATAAAGGCATGGGGGATACGAAGGATGCATCCTCCCCGGATGTGGAGTCCGGCGGAGCTCCGCCGGGCGAAGGAGACGAACCAGGCGGCGCAGAGACGGAAAATCCGGAAACCGACGGCGCGCAGGAGACACAGGAAGCGTCTGAAGACAACAGCCTTGAGGGTTATCTGGCCCGCGCCGGGCGTCTGGCCGCAGGCTACGACTATGACGCGGCGATCGAACTCCTCACTACTTCCCCGTATGCGTCCTCCCAGGAGGCAGAGGTGGCTGTCGCCGAATATAACTCCATCAAATCCACGCTTGTCCGCGCGAATCCGCGGAAGATTACACACGTATTTTTCCACACTCTGATCATGGACAACTCCAAGGCATTTGACGACGATGACAGACGAGATGGTTATAACCAGGTTATGACCACCAAGTCGGAATTTATGAAAATTCTGCAGTCCATGTATGACAGAGGCTTTGTCCTTGTACGTCTGCATGATATCGCATACGAGACGACATTAGAGGACGGAAGCGTGGGCTTCAAGGAAGGGGATATCATGCTGCCACCCGGAAAGCAGCCTTTTGTTATGTCCCAGGATGATGTCTGCTACTATGAATACATGAAGGGGGATGGTTTTGCCAAGCGCATTATCATCGGCGAGGACGGACGTCCCACCTGTGAGATGGAAATGGAGGACGGAAGCATTTCGGTCGGCTCCTATGACCTTATCCCGCTTCTTGACGATTTCATTGACGAGCACCCTGATTTTTCTTATAAGGGAGCGAGGGCTGTCATTGCGTTTACAGGCTACAACGGGATTCTGGGGTACCGCACCGCCCCCTCGTACAGCAGCAAGGAGCTGTATGAGGAAGCGCATGCAAGGACGAATGGAAAATATGAAGATTTCCTGGCCGAACGGCCGGATTTTAATTATGAGCAGGAGCGTCAGGACGCCGCCCGCGTTGCGGAGTGCCTGAAGGCAAGCGGTTATGAGCTGGCTTCCCATAGCTGGGGGCACCGCAACATGGGCATTATTGACATGGAGGATTTCATCGCAGACACAGATAAATGGGAGGAGCAGGTGGAAACTCTGACCGGGCCGTGCGATATCATTCTCTTCCCCTTTGGGAGCGATATCGGGGACTGGCATCCATACGATACAAGCAGCGAGCGGTTCCAGTATCTCCACTCCAAAGGATTCCGGTACTTCTGTAATGTGGATTCCAATCAGTATTATGTGCAGATTGGGGAGGATCATATGCGGCAGGGACGCAGGAATCTCGACGGATACCGTATGTATTATGATCTGCCGGAGAGCGGCACAGGGAATACTCATTTGAAGGATTTGTTTGACGTGAATGAGGTGTTTGACCGGGATCGGCCGACACCGGTGCCGAAGATGGGTGAGTGATATTTGAGGGCTATGGGTTCCTTATGGATATGAAGCCTGTGATAAATATAAAATTACTGTACATCGATATAACAGCCTATTAGAACATATCTGAAAAACCACCTCAGACTCGATGAGTATGGGGTGGTTTTTTGTGAAAGAAGCTGACTTTTCCTGATTTTCCTTTTTTTATATGATCATATTATAATAATAAATAAATATCTACTGTAATTATTTATTTACTATTGTTCGATTTTAATTGTTATTTTAAACTGATTATTAATAAGTGGATCTGTTTAAATCACCTCCTGAATCTAAGCCATTTTGAACAAAACGAACCTCTTTCTGCAATTCATCATGTATCTTTCCATTACTCGCCAATATATCCTGGTTCTTTGAATAATCTAATGGCATCAGGCTGTAGTCTGTCACCTGTCCGCCTGCCTCCTCAACCAGCAGCGCGCCTGCAGAAAAATCCCATGGTTTTAAATTTCTCTCCAGAAATCCATCCACACGTCCACAGGCCAGATATGCCAGGTCAAGTGCCGCTGAACCGCTGCGGCGGATATCAAGGGAGCGCCTGAAAATTTCTTTAAAGACCCGAAAGTTGTCTTCCGTCATTTCTTTATCATAGGGTGATGTGCCAATTGCGATCAGGCTGTCTTTCAGGGCAGCCTTCTGTGTCACTCTGATGCGGCGCCCGTTTAAAAATGCCCCCTGCCCCCGCACGGCGTGGAAGGTTTCCTCTGTGAAAGGATTGTAAATCACAGCCGCGCCGATTTTTTTATTTTCATAATAGCCCAGGGAAACTGCGCTGTGGCAGTATGAATAGATGAGATTTGTCGTCCCGTCAATGGGATCCAGAATCCACATCGGCTTGGAAAAATCCACAGCCTGCATGTGATCCTCCTCCCCCATAAGCTGAATCCCGGGGTACTGCTTTGATAATTCGCCAAAAAGGCGGGACTGAACGGATGTGTCTGCCCTGGTCACAAAATCCGCAAGTCCCTTGACGGTCACATCATGGGACATCGCACGGTCCATGAAAAACGGCTTCACGGAATGCACCAGCTCGATTACCTGTTCCATACATATATTCATATTCAACTCTCCTTTACATAAGCAAAAAAGGCCACCGCCGCTCAGTCAAGCGCAGATAGCCTTTCCTCTTGTTATCTTTTGCTGTTTAGAGGACAATTAGCAAATTCCAGACAGATGCCCAGCCGGTTCTTTAAGCAGGCTCCCCCTCTCGGAGCTGCCTGGACGGCAGAATCGTCCACTCTTGCAGTATGTTTGATAATGACCTCTTTCTCTTGTGTAGAACAGAAAAATCTCGGCATACGCTCCCGCCCTTCTTATTCTACAGCAAAACTCTTTACTACATGCAGAATTTACCACATTTCCTTTTATAAGTCAACCTTTTTTGCATGCAGGCCGGCGGGAAATCAAAACTGCACGAATCCCTCCACCGCCTCCGTCTTTTCCACCGACTCGGCATACAGCATCGGGCCTTCCCCTCCGTACTCGGGATTATATTCATACTCCACGCGGGCGCGCACCCTGACCCAGTCTTTTGTCTCCAGAAGCCTTGCTTTTTTTGCCTTGCACATAAAGCCCAGGAATGTCATATCCGCCTCGCAGCAGGTCATGGCCATCCGCCCCGGAACGAAATAATTCTTCGGGAAATCGGGTGTTTTCAGCACCATTCCTGTAAATTCCACCGTTTTTCCCCTGTAGCGATCCGGCTTATCCAGGGCGTCGATATACCATATGCCGTAGGCGTCCTTTGATATCTCTATCACGTCCGCATTCACGTCATAGGGCAGATCCGCCTCGGATATCTCATCGATCTCCCCGTCTGCATCCTCAAAAATGATCTGGATCTGCGGATTCATTCCCTTCAGCGTTCGACGGTACGCGTCCAGATCTTCCATGTCATCACAGCGGTTCATGATCAGCATTTCTGTGCTGCGGACCATATTTCCCACAAGCGGCTTCATGTTGTTTAAATACAGATCGAATGTGGAGCCGTCCACGATTGTGATCTGCTGATACAGCGCCCAGTCATTTGGGAGTCTGAGTGACGCCGGATCCCACATTCCGTTCCACTCCATCAGAACCCGTTCCGGATTATAGAACAGCTCCAGCTCCTCCAGATATTCAGGAGTCAGCTCAGACAGCTCGTCAATATAGACGATCGCTGTCTTTGTCTCCTTGAGCAAATCAGCCTCGTACTCCTCTTCCCCTTCCTCACAGACGATCAAAAGCGTCTTCCCCTCGGTCTGGAAGTAGTCCTGTGTCAGCGTAAATTTGATGAACTGCGTTTTTCCTGCCTCTAAAAAACCATTTATCAGGAATAACGGCATCTTTTCTTCATCCATGGATGATGTCTCCTTTTTTCTTCCATGTACTCCCAATCCCCGCGCCTGATTTTGTGAAATGATTTCTGACCCGATGCGCACAAATTTCGGGTGTATCTGACCCAAAATCAGCCGCCACAGCAGGTGTGGTCAGACTCCGGGAGTACAAATTTCATTCAGGCTGATGTTAATGAATGGCCTCAAACGCTGCTTTGAGCGCCTCCTCGTCCAGGTTTGAGCCGATTACGCATATCTTTCCCGTATAATCCGGCGCGCCCTCGCGGATCTGTGCCTGCTCCGGAACCAGGTCAAAATGCAGCCATACGCCTTCTTTGTCTCCCGGTACCATGCCCTTTGCGCGCAGCACCTCGCCATATTTCGTCCCGTAGGCCAAATCGTCCAGAAGCTTCTCCAGCCGTTCTCTGGAAATTGCCCCCACATTCTCACGTCCCCAGCTTGTAAAGACGTCATCCGCGTGATGATGACCGTGATGGTCATGATGATGCTCATGATCGTGACACCCGCACTCTTCTCCATGGTCATGATGATGGCCGTGATCGTGGCGCCCGCACTCTTCTCCATGGTCATGATGATGACCATGTCCGCTGCAGGCGTGCATATGCTCCCTGGCCTCGCGCATCAGCTCATCCGCCATGTCATCCTTTTTCTCAATGATCTCCAGAAGCTGTGCGCCTGTAAGCTGGCTGCACGGGGTCGTAACGATATTTGCGGCCTGGTTGCGCTCTCTGAGCATATCGACCGCTGCCTGTACCTTTTTCGGATCCGCAATGTCTGTCCGGCTCAGGATGATCGTTCCTGCATGTTCAATCTGATTGTTAAAAAATTCACCGAAGTTCTTCATATACATCCGGCATTTATTCGCATCCACTACCGTCACGGCGCTGTTGAGCATCACCTCAATTTCGGAAGCCACATCCTTTACGGCCTTCATCACATCCGACAGCTTGCCCACGCCCGACGGCTCAATGATCACGCGATCCGGTTCATATTTTGTCAGAACCTCCTCAAGGGAACGGCCGAAATCGCCCACAAGTGAACAGCAGATGCAGCCTGAGTTCATCTCGCGTATCTCGATCCCGGCATCCTTTAAAAATCCCCCGTCAATTCCGATCTCACCGAACTCATTTTCGATCAGGACAACCTTCTCGCCCGCGATCGCCTCTTTTAAAAGCTGCCTGATAAATGTCGTTTTTCCCGCTCCGAGAAATCCTGAAATAATGTCGATCTTTGTCATGTTTTCCAACCTTCTTTTCTGAAATCTGATTCCCTGTTTTTATACTGAACTGCTGTACTTTAGAAACGGCAATGTCTGTGTCTGTCATTGCCGTCTCTTTTGTATACGGCCCGGCAAAGCTTACGGTACCTTATTTTACACAAATGGGGCAAAAAGTCAAGATACGCAATCCCCTGAATGTCTTATCTTCAGGGGATTGAAAGCGTGTTTGAAAATATGTCCCGCCAGATACGCGTTCCGCTTTGCGGGGGATTGGAGTCAAAGCCTCAGCTTCCGATAAACAACTGAACCCAGTAATACACTCCGTTTTCCTCATAGCAGCCCACGCCGATTGTATCAAAGGAAGCGTTCAGGATATTCTCCCTGTGGCCTTTGGAATTCATCCAGGCATTCATGACTTCCTGAGGAGTTCTCTGTCCCATGGCAATGTTTTCTCCTGCCGCCATGGAACCAATGCTGTATTCAGAGAGAACCGTAAAGCAGTCTCTTCCGTCCGGTCTGCTGTGTGAAAACAGCTCTGTCAGCTCTTTTGCCCGCTCCGAAGCCGCTTCTGACAGCGTATCGCTCCAGTCTAACTCTCCCCTGCCGGCTTTTTGGCGCTCCTCATTTACAATCGCCCAGACCGTTCCGGCGTAATCATCCGGGTCCCGGCTCTCACTGGAGGAACCTTCGTCCGCATTGCCGCCGGATGAGCTTTTGCCAGGGGAGCTCTTGCCGGATGAGCTTTCGTCCCGATCCGAATTCCCCTTATAATCATCCGACTGGAATGTATCCCAATCGCCGCCATCCTGCTCATCCGTGATAACTCCGTCCTCTTCCACGATGTAGCGCACATCATCCTTGGTAAAATTCTTTGTCTTTAAAGCGCCCTCTGAGTCAAAATAGTATTTATTTCCGTCAATCTCCTGGAAGCCGGTAACCATGAGCCCGTCAGCGTTAAAATAGTATCTTTTATTGCTGATCTTCCGCCACTGCGACGTCAGATAATGGCCGCCCTTATAATATCTCCATCCGCCTGCCTCCTGCTTCCATCCGGCAGCCGCTGTGTTTGTGTCCCGGGAGGGCGACTGTGCGGCAGTCTGCGTCTGTACAACGCCGTTTACAATCCAGGCCCCGTTTGCATCGACCTGATAGTGATCCGGCGTTTCTGTATTTACATAAAGCCAGCCCCCGGCGTCAAAGCAGTAACACTCAGCGATGCCGTCCGCATTTGCGTCGATCCATTTCCATTCATTCGCCGCAAGGGTACCGTCTCCGTTATCGTATACCCACCGGTTTTCGTTCGGTGCGTCTCCCCGACGCCAGAAGCCTGCGAAAGCAGGACATGCGCTGAGCAGCGCGAGAGCTCCCGCTGAAAAAATGGTAATTATTCTCTTTTTCATTTTTTCCTCCTTGTCAAAACCTCATTTGTCCGGCCTGGCCGGATATGTGCCGGGGCAGCGAATGGGTTCGCTGTATGGAAAGCCCTCTGTCAGTATAGCAAAATATGGAGGTATTCTCAAGTAGTTCCATGATTTATTGCTGGTTGTGGGAGGGCGGGCAGGGGGGAACCGTAACGGCGGCAGTATGAAAACAAAGAAAAATGGGAGAAGGCTGTTACCACGTAAGGAGATAATTTAAAAACATTATTGGAACACAGCTTATGGGCGATAGCAAGGGCAAAGCCAGCATAAGAAGCGTTTCTGCTTCTTACGCTGGCTTTCTTTATGCCCAAAATAAAATCGCACATTTGAAAAGTGGAAAGTCCTTTTTTTGTTGGTTTAGGTAAATCTTCACGCTTTTTCTTTGATATGTTTGTACTCATTTCTGCTCCTCCAACTGCTTTTTTATCAGTTTTGCCTGCAAAATATCCCTCTGCATAATTAACTCTCCTACAAGCTGGTCGTTTGTCGATTGATTAAATGGTACAGAAGATGTTGCAGCCTTATGTATAGCTTTCCATAATGCTGCAACTGCAACGCAAAACGGGCGTATGAACGTATGACGGCAATAAAGAAACGCTTCGGCAAAACAGGCGGCAATGTGGCATACCACAGCTACCAGAGCTTTCAGGCCGGCGAAGCCACTCCCGAAGAAGCGCACAAAATAGGATTGGAAACCGCAAGGCGTATGTGGGGAAATGAGTACGAAATTGTTGTTACCACTCATTATATACCAAATCCGAAGTCATCCGCAAAGGCAAGATCCATAAGCATGGGGTGGCGGAAAACCTCTAAACCTGTGTTATCATCATATACAACAAGGAAATACTGCTTGTCCCTGTCATATCGTTTGTCCTTGAACTGGAACTTCATTCGGAACATACGCTTTAGCGCATCCGGATCCCGGCTGTCGGCAAATAAGCTAACCTCGTTGGAAATACGCTCATTGTCCTCTGACACGAAGAACATTTTATAGGTCGTTGCTTTGACCGTATCGCTGACAGGCTCCGACTGGATAAATTCCAATATGGTGATTTTATTGGTGATCTTCTGGACCATACTGACCAGGGCAATCTCAGCGTTCTTCGTTTCGATATGCCCCTTTTCCATCCGTATATCAATGACCGGTACAAGCATTTCCTGCGGAGAAGACCCGCCGTGGACATAGTTCTGACCGCCTCCGGCAACCTTGAAAACATTGCTGCTGACAGGGAAAGATACAACTTTTGGATCATTGTTCCGCAATACGGTTCCCATGCTCATATTCGCGATCCCATTATCCGCAACAGGCGCAGAGGATACAATGAATCGGCGGTTCACAAAAGCTCCCTTATCGCTTACACCGCCAATCTTGCCGCTTTCGGTCACTTTGTCACGCTTGTAAATAAAGCCGTGATCGGCTGTGACGATGAAATGAATCGTATTTGCGCCGACCGCAATACGATGAATCAAATCAATAATTTCCTGGATTGCTTCCTGACAGGCGGAAAACACCTCGTTTTCTGTATTCAGTTTATCGCCGCGGGCATCGATCTGATTATGGTAGATGTAAACTACCTGTTTCCCGGTAATGATCTCCCGCAGTTCCATTTTTTTTAGAGCTTTCATATCATCAAATTGGACGCAGACGCTTCCCGGTACATAGGATTGTAAAACCTTTTCCCGCCCGGCCAGGCTGTCGCAAAGAACATCATCTACAAGCACCTGGTAGTCGTCCGTCATGGCCAGAGACTTATGGGGGAGCAGCGCAGCCATGCCCAGCCGGGTGCAGGAGGGCAGGACACCAAGCTGAATCTCCAGCTTCGCAAAGACGCACTTAGGAGCATCCTGCATCCTCTGGAACAATTCCCGACCGACCTCAAAGCGGAGCGCATCGGAGATGATGACAACAACACGGTCCTTTGCGTTTTTAATATGCCGGGAAAAGAAGTCAACCTGCGCCGGAATACTTGTAAGCGAATCACCATCGACAAGTCCGGCGTTCCATTTGGGGAGCAATTTGGCCAGGAACTCATTGGTATAGATGTTTTCTGCCAATTCCCGGAGCGTTTCAAAATCAGCCGCGTCCGCAAGCTGGTCATAGGCAAAGTAGAACCGCCTGTACGCAGAATCAATCTGGCAATCTGTATTCCGGTACTTATCCACAATCGCCTTGAACCCATCCGGACAATGATAGGCGGCAGCAGTTATCAGATGATATGCGCTGTCAAGAAGGCTGTAGGACTGTTCCATCTGCGGGCCAAAGTGCATCTTTTGCCGTTTTTCACAGACCTGCGGAATCGTCAGAGTCCCCAGCTTTGCGCCAATATCCTCGTTCAGGAGCCTGTCAGTCATCCACTTGATGATGATCTGGTCAATGCAGAGGAATGTATCGCACCCCAGCAAATCCTCCGGCAGGTATCCGGCAAAGACTGTTCCGGCATTCAGGCTTTTTGCGACATGAGCGGACAGTGCATCGTAGGTTTCCCGATAGATCACGCTATTCATCAGGTTGTCGAGAAAGGCGATAATATTGCCGGACTTATAGGACTGGAACATCTTCCATGGTTTTGGCAGCTCCGCCCCGATATACTTTGCAGTATAGGTTACGAACATGGCGACAATCAGCTTCTCCAATGTGGGCTTGACATCGGTATAGCCAAAATGCTGTTCGCAGAGCTTCCAGAAAGCGTCCAACAAATCATACCGTTCAAACTCGGCCATGAAGCTGTTATCCGCCAGCCCTCCGCCAGTCAGCACCACCCGGACTACATCCTCATAGGAACAGGTGCGGGCAGAGCATAAGGCGGCCATAATGCCCACAAGGATATTCGTCTCGTTATAATTCTCAATCTCCAGGTCATAGAACCGCTGGGCTCGTTTTTTCTCCGCCCAAAACTTGATGTGCTTCTCAATGAGCGGCCTATATTTTTCGTCAATACCCAGGTCTGCTAAGAGGAGTGCGGCCCGATCCGCAAAAAACCGTTTGGAGTAGAGCAGGGTATCCTCCAAATGATTGTCGGCCGTCTCCGGCTTCGGGAACGGCGCATAGATCAGGTAATTTGTCGCGGTATCCACACGCTCCAGAAAATACTTCGTATAGAACTGATTGTCTCGCTGGAGGTAGTAGACTTTAGCGTTTTCCAGCCTTACGCCCTGCATATCTTCTTCAAATTCAGCCTTATCATCATACCAAAAAACCAACTTGCGGGTATCCCCGGCAAATTCGGCGTTCAGCCGGTCAATGATTTGTTTCAAATTTAATTCAGCCATATTTATCCATTCACCTGCCATTTCCCAGAGCGGTTATTCCCAATACGAGTAATGACACCTTCTTTTTGAAGCCTTGCCATAATGCGCTTCACTGTACTGAGCGAATATCCCGTTGTATTCTGAACTTGCTTTTGTGTCAATGCGGCATCTCTCGTTAGGAGTTCAAGGACTGCCTTTTCCTCGGTGGTAAGATTTCTTGAAACCAAATCAAGCGTCGGAATGGTATCAATGGTGTCAATGGTTTCAAAATTGGTGTCAACAGTGTCAGGGCGCTCCTGACCCAATTTATAGTCATAAGAGTACGCCTCGTTCAGCGGCACAATGATCCTGAACACATCACCCTCGCGAAACTGCGGGGCACTGCCGGAATAGAATCGGCTGTACTTAAACAGATTCCTTACGCCGGAGCCAAGTCTGTCTGCCCGGCCAATATTTCTAAAAAATGTGGCTATAATTGGATTTTTTGAAGTCGGCTCCAGATTTTCCAGCGTTATGGGGCCATCCTTTACAGCACGGTTCGCATTTTCTGTATACATCCGATCCTGCATAATGACAAACTTTGCCGTGTAAGAGCTGACAAACTCTCGGTGCATCAGGGTATTGCTTACCATTTCACGAACAAGAACATCCCGGAGGCTGACACGATCAACACCTTCCAGGAAGAACTTGTCCGGCAAATGTTTTTTTGCAAAGTCCATCAGAAGGTCATAACTTTCAATCAGATTAGAGCGTGTTTGAAAAATGCTTTCTGACAGATGTGCGTCACAATTTGTGGGAGATTTGTGCCAAATGAAGGGCGCATAGCGGGCTATGTAACCTGAATTTGGCGCAAATATCACGCAAAGTGAGGCGTGCAGATGGCGGGAATGATTTTTCAAACACGCTCTAGTACGAATGGTTTCACGGTCATCATAACGATCCAGATTGACTTTTCGCACAAGCGCGTCCGTTTCATAGGTGGGACAGACATTCCGGATGACTTCGTCCCTGCCCAGCAGAAGAATCGCCGCCAGGTTGAATCCTGTTTCACCAGTGGCAATGTCAGTTCCGTATAATCCCGTGCTTCTCAGCAGCGCCATATCGTCCATATCCTGCCATGGATGCCGCCCCATCGCATGGTTCGCCGCTGCCTGCCGGATGCGCGGAAACAGATCAAGGCGCAAATCGTCTAATTTGGCATAGGGATAGATTTTCTTCTCAGTAAAGATATTCTGCTTGCGAATATACATAGCGGCAATCATCCCGGTCGCCGTTACTCTTACATCGGCATCATCCACCCGGTCATAGACGGTCTTTTTGTAACTGTGAACCTCGGAGCTGGGCGGCACATGAATATGAATGACAGTATGCCCCTCAAACCGCAACAGCTCCGGGTCAAGATAAACCGTGGGATGAAAAAGCGCGTCATTGCTGATAACGCTGATGAAGTTTTTGATCATATCCGGCGCGGCTTTTTCCGGCACACCGACCACCGTTCCATCATCCAATACGCCCAGGAACAAATCGCCGCCGAAACGGTTCAGGAAAGAGCAGACGCTTTCATAAGTGTCATGCTCGACTCCATTCCCGCAGCGTTTGAACTCTACTGCTACCGTCTCTCCGACAGAGAGAATGGACCGAAATGTTTCGCTATTCAATCGTCTGTACTCCCTTCTTGTTACTTTGCAAAATTTATCAGCAGGATTATTCTGCGTTTTCTTAACTCCGCCAGCCTGTATTTCATTTAACCCTGCCTACTTCTTCCCCATAATATTTTTGGAATCCGCCAGCACCTCATAGAACTTACTGTCCGAGGCGGTCTGCATCTTGCGATAGTTGACCTTTACGCCATCGTCCAGATCCAGCTCAATGCGGCTCAGGGCCAGATGGCTGATTTTTTCGTCATATTCCCGGCACTCCTTGAGCTGCTTTTGCAGCTTTTCTTTGCGCTTGGCGGAAGCGGCGACCTCACGGGGATTCTTGCTGTGTTCGATCATGTCCTGCATCCGGTCGATCTCGTTCTCATAGACCCGCTGCATCCGGTGGAGGTAGTCAATGCGCACGTTGCCGATGGTGTCCGGCGTGTAGCGGTGCAGATAGATCAGCGCCTTGAACCCGTTCTGCTTGCCGCTGTCGAACAGCCAGTAGATGGGGCGCTTCTGGTAAATTTTGCAGTGGTCAGCAAAGAAGTCCTTCAGGAAGTAATTCCGAATGACCTCCCGGGAAGTCGCACCTTTGTTTCCCAGAGCCTTGGCAATGAAATCCAGATTTTCCTCCAGCGTGTCCGGGCCGTAGACCTTTTTTAGCCAGACACACAGCAGGGTGACGATATCATCCTCCAGATATTCCTCGTCGGTGATGGGGAGGATACCATCGGCGTCGGGGAGAAACGTGCTGTACTTGGATGCGTCCCACTCGCCCCCGGCGTAGGCTAAGCCGTCCGCATCCAGGGAGTACCGCCCGAACATACAGCCTACGGCGTATGACAGCAGCGAACGCACGTCCCGCCCCAAATCTGCCTTGCGAACGGTCACATCCTTGTCTTCTACTTCCGGGGTCAGCTCGTTCTGCAAGCCGTAGATGTCGATGAAAATCCGGTTCAGTTCTTCCTCGTTGGCTTTGAGCTGCTGGAAACGATTTTCCGCAATAGAAAACCATGTATTAAAACAATGAGACAGAGAAGTACACGGCTCCTTCGTCGGTATATAGAACCCCTTAAAATGCTCAATTAAAGGATGCTGCTTGAAGTCCCAGGAGGATTCGAAAGAGTCCCAATAGCTTTTACATATATCAATGTTGTGCGAAGTCAAGCGGTTAATATTGGGTAATTCTTTTGTATTCTCAACAACTGGTAAGGCTCCAATATTTCCCGACTGAAATGACATTGTTGGATTCAAAATATGCAGAAGATAATCACCCACACACGAGTTAATGAGGCCGAGTACATATGAATAGTATTTTTCTTGAACAAAAGCACTTGAACCCTTATCATCAAATAGATGGCCATTTTCTGAACTTCTTGCGGAAATCATTGATGACGTTAATGTAGCCCATGTGATTGATTTTCGAAAATATAATCTCTCGCTTCTCACACTGGCAATTTTGCGTCCTTGTCGAGTTGCATTCTTAATTTGATACCCGTCATTTTCCCATAAAACAACATATTCATTCAATCCATACCATTTACAAAAGCCTCCACCTTTATTGTAAGGAAACCATTTTTGTTTGGAGGAAAGGGCTTCATCTTTGTTTTCCATATGAAATCCGATTTTCTTGATAGAAACCTCATGCCACAGTCTCAAAAATGTCTCATTATCTCCTGTAGTCATTCCAGCTTTAGCTTCTCCATAGCATGAAATAGGATTGTACTTTCGAAAATCATTAAAGACAGCAAAAGATACCCAATACGCCACCGGCGCACCGGGGATTTTGGAGAAGTTAGCCTGCTGGGCAATATAGCAGTTTTCCCCCGCAAGGAACATCTCCTCTTTTCCCTGCTGAGTAGTCGGCTCAATCAGGCGGCAATAGGTACCCTTATAGTCTTTGATATGGCTTTTCCGCAGGACAAAGCTGGTGGTTTGCACCACCTCGCCGCCGATTTCTTCAAAAGCCCTTGCGCCCAAATGTGCCATATTGACAGTATCCACCGTCTGCAATTTTGCCCGCAGCTTCTCAAAGCTGGACAGGAACATCCAGGCGTGCTGGGTGATCATAGCCTGATAGCCACTCTTTCCGGCAAGCTGTCCGCACCGCTCAATAAACACGGCGAACAGATCGGCTTTGCTGTCCGGGAAGTTCTTCTTCACATAGTCCTGCAACGACCCATTTCCATTGGAAACCGCCATGTACGGCGGATTTGTCACCACCACATGATACTTCTGGGCCAGGAGACAGCGGTAGTTCCAGGCATCCAACCGCTGTTCGTAGTCTGCAAACTCAAACACTGTCTGCGGGTCTTCTGGCATTTCTCCGGGGTCGTCCACCATGACCAGCGAGCCGAAGTTCTCCCCCTCCTCGTCGCCCGTGGTGCTGAAGACCATAGGCTGAAGGTTGCGGGAGAAAAACCGTCTGTCATACTGCCGGGCCTTCATCATCACGGAAAAATAGGCAAGCTGGGTGGCGCGCCTGTCGATATCCAGCCCGTAGAGGTTGTGCTGCACGATGCTCTGGGCCGCGTCCCGCTGGGAATAGCCCTGGCTCTCGTAAATCTGCACCAGCACATCAAACAAATAGCACAAGATATGCCCACTGCCCATGCAGGGGTCGATGCACTTAATGTCCTCCGGGTTCAGAGCAGCGTACTCTTTGCGGATCTCCGCAAGCCGGGCCTGTACAGTGGGTTCCTGCTCCGCCTCGTCCAGGTAATAGTTCCAATTCGTTTTCAGCTCTTCATTGGGGTGTCCCTCCACCCACAGACGGCCCAAACTGTTTTCCACCATGTAGCGGACAATCCAGTCCGGGGTAAAGAGCTGGGTGGCGGCAGGAATCTCCTCTTTTTTGATTTTCTGCCCCGAGGGCCTGCCAAACACCGCATCTTTGGGTTCCGTGTTCCAATACTGGTACAGCCAGCCGATGATTTCCACCTGCCCGCCCTTTTCGATGTTGAAATCGTCCTCGTCAATGTCGTGGGTCAGGCGATAGACCACGCCGTCCTGATCGACTACAGACACGCTGAGCAAAAGCTCGGTATAGTCGTTGGTCTTCTCGAACAATCCGGGCAAAATCTCATTCAGGGTATTGCACTGCTTAACGAACAGCAGCCGGAACAATTCATCAATCTGATTGTCCCGTTTGAACCCCATGACCATCTGCTCCTCGTCTGCGGAGAAAGACAGTTCCGCGTCGAAAGGGGTCGTCACCAAATCCGGCTCCAACTTGCCGGAGTCAGAGGACAGCACACGGATGTGGGAGGGGAGGTAGTCGTTGACCTCCATAAACCGAATGGCGATAAGGCGGTTGAACCAGGTGTAGGCGACTTCCTCCACGATGTACTTGTAGGCGGTCGTGTAGTCGGATTTTCGCTCTTTCTCACGGATGGCCTCCACCAGTTTGCGGCGCTGTCTGACGGCCTCGCCGCTGATGGAATAGGGCGACCCTGTGCCGATGTCGTAGAACTCCGTATCCTTGGCGGACTGCGGAAGCGGGGGCTGAACACCGCTTTCCGTAATCCCCAGCAGTCCGGCGCGGTAGCGGATATCGTCAATAAGCTTGTTCCGCGCCCATACAGAGAAATTCTTGATTGCTGTTTTGTTCATAGTATGATCCCCTTAAAACTCGACATTTACAATCGTGTCAGTATCCAACTGCGCTGTCAGCTTCTTCCTCAGTTCCGCCAGGTACTTGTCCACATCCTCCACGCTCTCCAGCCGCCAAGATGCCGTGCCGGTCATCTGCTTGATGGGAACTCGCTTAGTCTTGCGCACTTTGTAGGCAGCGGGCGGATCCGCCACAGCGGGGGGTGCTTTCAATCCAGCCTTCTCCGCCTGTTCACGGGCCTGCTTTGCCGCCGCTTCCGCTTTCTTTTGTGCAATCTGCGCATCCAGTGCGTCCATCTCACCCAGCAGGCGAAGTTTCAGGGCATCGGCTTTATCGCCAAAGCTTCGCAAAGTTGAGACATTGTTGCAATGCTCCGCACCGTCCCAGATTTCCCGGAACTGCTCAAAATAGTGGCTTCGCTTCTGCGCTTCATACTCTTTCCCAGAGAGAGCGTCAAGGACGCGTTTCCTGGCCTGGTCAATGGAATCCAGCACCGGCGCCTGTTCGACCTCCAGCACTTTCACATAGGCGGCCATGAACTGGTCGCGCAGTCCGGGCAGTTTGGGAATATTGCCATAGGGCTTGTCCTGACGAACGATGGAGCGCATCTGCGCCACAATATCCTCCAGCACGGAGTCCACAATATAGGTCTTGCTGTCATCGTAGATTGCCAGCATATCCAGCGCCCGCATGAAAATCTGCTGCTGTTCCCCGGCAAAGAACGCTTTCACTGGGTCATAATCCTCTGCAAAATCCAGGAAGTCATCACGCATCTTTGACACAGTAGTGAAAAGCTCCATCGCGGACTGGATCTGGATCACTGCCAGCATCAGCTTTTTGCCAGCCGCCAGAACCTTCTTGCCGGGGTACTGGTACTGCTTGTAGTAGACCTCCAGCTTTTCAATCTCATTATACGTGTTCTGGGCATACCGCTGGAAATTCGCCATGATGGCGTCCTCATCCTCGGCGGAACCTGCGGTATGGAACACCTCCTTCATCACATCCCGGACAGCTTTCTTGTCCTTATCGGAAACCCGGACGCGCTCCTCCATCAGCAGCTTCTCCACAAAGGCTTTTTTGGTGATAAAGCTGATGATCTCCTCATCGGACTTGTTATTGAGGCTGACTGCCGCGCCGTTCACGGTAAACGCCACATCGCCGCGCTTGAACAAGCGGGCAACGAGCCAGTGAATGTCATCCTCCACATAGCCATAGGGGGCTTTCATAAAGCGATCCTTTACCGTTTTCATGGAAGTTTTCATATGGCTGCGGGAGTTCATGGCGATGAAACCCTGCAATTCGTCCAGAGCGTGGCTATTGGGTTCTGTGCCACCTTCCAGTGTAAGGGAAAGCTGATTTGTGCTGCGGAACATCTTGCGGATATCCGCCTCACTCATCGCCGTGTCGATATAGGAGAGCTTATGATAAACAGTCTGCACCAGCCGCCCGATGGCCTCATTGATCCGTCCCGTCACTTCCTTCGTGGAGAGGCGGGCGATATCCCCGTTCACATAGATACTTGCCTCTTTCAAAGCCTCGGTCAGATACAGCTTTGCATTGTCATACCGCTCCCGCATCTCCATGCGCTTGGCTTCTTTGATGGACTCATACTTTGTAAGCTGGAAGGTCCCCGGTTTTCTCAAAAAACGCTCGATTTTCAAGTACACCTGCATTTCCGTCAGGAACTCGTCATCGTTGGGGAGAACGGCAAGAACCTCCTTGCCCTGCCCGGACATCATGCGCAGGGTCGTGTCATCCATGCCGCCGTCATACCACGGGGTCAGGATACGCAGACCAGTATCATAGCTCTGTGCAGCTTTATAAGGGCGGTCATCCACCGCTTGATTGAACGAGAAACCATAGCGTCCGTTGAATGCGGGATAGCGATAACGCTTGTCCTTACAGATGTCCTCAAAAATCATTTCCGCAATCTTGGTGATGACTTCCGGCATTTCCACATTCTCTTTTTCAATTTCGTTGTTGATCTCCTGTTCCTCATCCGTCAGGAATACATACAGGCTGCCGTTCTTCTGAACCAGCATTTGGCGGGTCAGGACTTTCAACGCATCCTCGACCCTGCCTTTCAATTCAATGCGGTCATCATCGATATTCTCCACCATCAGGCTGGTGATATTGTCGATATTCGCCTCAATCTCCAGCACATACTTGATCATAAACAGAGTTTTCAGGACATTGACGGCAAACACATCGCGGTCTTTCTGCTCCGGGTTGATATAACTGTTGTCGTATGCCCGTATGATGACGCCCCTATGGCTGTGATCAAGGAAATTTTCCAGTGCGTCATAGAAACGGTGGAACGGCACAAGCACGCCAATCTCCTTCGTCTTTAGACCAGATGCGGACTCCTTAAACAGTGCAAGCATGGATCGTTCGCCCTCGGAGAGGTGTTTGCCGGAAGCGCCGTGGGTACGGATGGACGTAAGGACACTGGCCAGGAGGTTGAACTGATACGGCACAAACGGGTAGACCTCCGCAAAGTCCTGTGCGCCTGCATATAGTTTTTTCTCAACCCCGTCATTGAACACGATCAGATTCTTGATGACGGTCGTCTTTTGCTCGAACAAAAGACGGAGCGTTTCAGCCGCTGCGGCCGTTTTGTCAAGAATCCTTTTCTTGATAACGGCATCCACATTGGCGGAGGACAGAGACAGGCGCGTATCAAAGCGGCCCTGGATTTTGGAGAAATCCCGTCCCTTCACCCTCGTGACGGAATCAATATCCTGCTGGCTCGTCACAACGATCCAGGCGCGCCCCTGGCACTCGCGTCCAAGATCTTCAGTAACCGTCTGCAGGTTCAACATGAGGTTGCTGTCCTCGCCGATGTACTGGCCGATCTCGTCCACAAGAAAAACAATGTGCTGGTCCCTGCCCTTGCTGTCCAGATAGGCGCGAACGCGCTTTGCAAAATCGTCAATGCTGATGGTGTAGGGTTCCGCCGCTTTCTCGCACCAGTTGCGGGCGGCGGCCTCGCTCATAAATCCCATAGACGCAAGCGCATCCACAACGCTGTCCTGAATAAAGTCGAAGTCCTGGCGCGATTCTTCCCAGGGAGAGCCGTACTCGTCCTCAAACGCCGCTTTGAACTCCTCGTAGCGTCCATCCTCGGTCAGCTTGCGCTCCAGATCCGCCACATGGGGCATGGAACCGCAAAAGCCCAGTTTCTCGTTGAACACCCTCAGGAACACATTCACGATGGCATCCTTGTTTTGCTTTCCATTGGACTCGCTCTTGGAATCGATGTTGAACAGGATAACATCCGCAGGTGTCTCAGCCGCAAGGCCCATGTCGGCCAGCACCATCGGGTCATGGATCTTCTGATCCTCCACGAAGTAGTCCAGCGCAGTTTTATTGCCAACGCGCCTATTCCCCAGGATGTAGGAGAGGATTTTCAGAAAGTGAGATTTACCACTCCCGAAAAAACCGGAGATCCATACTCCCATTTTCGGAGTCGTTCCCGCAATCCCCTTCTTATATGCCGCAAAGAAATCCCGGAAATGCTTTTCCAGTTCCCGCGTGACAACATATTCCTCCAACTCCTGCGATACATTCGTGTCATCACCCTGGCCCACGATGATGACGCCCTGAATTTCACGGTCTATCTTTTTCGCAAATAGTTCTTGAATCTGCATAACCGTACCTCCACTATTTCACAAGCCGGAACGCCCGGTAGTAGTTATCGTCCTTAATCTCATTGAACAGAATCAGTTCCTGCTCATTGTAGGTTCCCGGAAAGAACATCACCACGGGGACACGCACAAACGCCTGATGCAGATTGTTCAGAACCTTGTGCGACCGCAGGATGGGGTAGCACTTGCCAATGCCGACAAGGAACACAACTGCATTCTCCGGCGTGTGGTCTTTTATGTACCGGACAATCAGGCTGTCATCATCGTTCACCTTTAAGGAGTTGTTGACCGCCTTTACAATACGACTGATCCCTGCTTTGCGCTCAAAGCCATAGCACTTGTCCATAAAGCCTCTCTGCTCAAGGAAGTCTATGATAATGTCATACAGGTCGAACACGACAAGCTCAAAGCCGTCTGTTCCGCCCTGGTTTTTATTTTTCAGATATGCAATACGTTCCCGCACCTCTAATTCCCTCTCAGGGGGATAATCGAAAACCCAGTAGTTGACCTCGTTGGCTCTGCCAATGCTCTGTCGGAAAGACGGCTTTCGGATCGCGGTCTCCATCTCATTAAGCCGTGCTGTCAAATCTGCCATTATCTCACCCCCGTCAAAGCGTTTATGAAGATTTCCATTCCATGCCCTTCAAGCCACTGGTAACACTCCGGCGTGAGGATGGGCCTGAAAATCCTACGGGCATTTTTCGACTTATCAATCACTCCTGCTTCATATAACATCGTGCGGTAACATCGCCCGAGCCTGTTCAGGGTGATATCGGTCCACCCGGCTACCTTTTCGCTCTGGATCTGCTTGTTCTTAAAAAAAACGCGCACATCGCTGTCGGGAAGCTCATTTGTACCGATTATCATTTTTTCACGGATGACTTCGTAAACAAAATCGAAGAACAGTGTATCGTGTGCCATTGCACCGACCAGTGCAAACAATTTTTGTGCTGCAAGATCGCTTTCGAGAAACAGCGGATAGAAGCTGCGGTCCAAACTGTTCACACGGGCAGAAACCGTGCTGAATATTTGACTGGCTCGGAGGGGAGTAGGAGCCGAGAAAATATTTTTCCGCTGATTCAGGTCTTTCACATCCTCCATGCTGTTCCCTTCGTCCAAGAGAGCAACAACCTTACGGAACTCGCTGAACCAGAAGCACACCTTGACCGCACCAGCACTGTACTCTTTTCTCTCCATAAGGCAATGCCTCCTTTCAGCTTTTGCTCTGTTCTGTTGTCTGTGGATCCGGCCGCTGATCCGGCAATATCTCCATAATGTCTTCAATGCGGCAGTCCATTTTCAGGCATATGCGCTCCAACACATCTACATTTGTGTTTTCACCCTTCTCCAATTTGCTTAGGGTCGAATAGCTGATGCCGACATACTCCCGGAAATCTTTCTTTTTCATATCCCTATCGATGAGAATTTTGAATAGCTTTTTATAAGACACTGCCATTACCGTTGCTCCTCTCTGGCTTTCATTCCGCAAGCCAAATAAAACCCAAATAAAGTATAACACTGGAGGACGAGAAAAGCGAGAAATATTTTGTGAACACCTCGATTTTTTTGCCGAGGACACTAAATTCCCGTTTTTATCAAAGAGAAGCATTGAAGACGGAGGACTTCAAATTCGTAGCATAACAAAAGGATACGGTGTAATCCCTTTTATAGAGTTACACTGTATCCTACATAAAAACATCCTTAATCTGGCGACAGCAAAGCGGATCCTGCTTCTCCCAAATAATTACGGTTCACACCCCCGCCCGCTGCAAATTAATACTCAAACTGCCGGTAATAACGCCGGATGGAGAGCGGATGGCGCAGGAACAGCTCCATGTAAGCGTCCACCCGGTTGTTGACTCCATGCATCACCAGATGAGAGATGGTCCCGCGGAATTCAGGGCTGATTCCCTTAAGCTCATGCTCCTTTGTATCAATGATCGTATAGTTCGCATTAACCCTGGGCAGGAACCGCGCCACGCGCTCGGCCAGCGGCCGCTGCTCGTCCTCTCCCATGAAGAGAGTTACCGGGGTATCGGCCACGATGATCTCCTGCATGCCGTGGAAGAATTCCTGGCAGCTTATGGATTTGGTGCGGATCCACATCTGCTCCTCCCAGTAGCACATCGCATAGGAGTACGTCGCCCCGTACTGGTTTCCGGAGCCGATGAAATAATGCGGGAGATCTCTGTGCCCATTTAAGAATGCAACCTTATTTTTGGCGTACTCATAAGCCCATGCGTCCGCGTCCTTCTCCACCTGCGCAAGAGCCTGCGCAAGGTGCGCCTCCATCTCTTTGTTATAGCGCTCATACTCTGCAAACTCACCGTTTTTATACATCAGATAGTTCGCAACCATATAGAATTTTAACTGCTCGTTCATCGGATAGACCACCAGATAATCCTGTTTGTCCGGCTGGGTCAGAACCGATCCGGGCGTATCTATAAATGCAAAGATCCTTGCCCCGATCTCACGCACGCGCTCGACGAGCTGCACCATCTCACTGGTATTGCCGGAAACGGAGGAATAGATAACCACTGATTTTTCGGTAAATCTCTTGTTGCCGGTTGTGAGGAACTCCGCCGCATTCTCTACGAATACCGGAAGCGAGGAGCGGCCGCGCATATAGACCTCTGCCTGCATGCCGGAGGCATAGGTTCCGCCGATCCCTGCAAAGTAGATGCCATCAAATCCGTCCTCCCATATCCTGTCAATGATTGACTCGATCTGGGGGCGGAGTGCGAGCGCGCCGTTTACGCTGTCAATCTGTTTCTGCTCATCAAAGTTCCGAAGGGACGGTCCCTGCGTTTCTTTCCATGCTTTTGCTTCGTATTTCATATCTCATAACTCCTCTCATTCTGTCAAATTTAATACAGCGGCGTTTTTTCAGGATCCATCTCCAGAAAAAACTGAATCGCATACTGAATCGCCTTATCCCAGTAAGGCCATTCGTGATCTCCTGCGCTCTCCCTGTACGTATGCCCGTATCCGGCCTCCTTGGCGGCGGCCCGGAAGAGCTGGTTTCCTTCATAGAGAAAATCTTCTGTGCCGCAAAGCTGGATCAGACGGGGACGCTCTGCATCTGCCGCGAGCTTTTTTACCAGCTTTACCGGAATCTCCCAGTCCTCAGGGATCCCTGCGGCGCCGTGCAGCGCGTACAGCTCCGCGGGGCTCATCTCCGGCCATTCGCCGCTTTTGACCTTTTGGAGCATTCCTTCATAATCCAGAACACCGGAGAGGCTCGCGACGGCCGCATATTGCCGCGGGCGGTTTAACGCAATTTTCACCGCTCCGTATCCTCCCATGCTCTCTCCCGCGATGAATGTGTTTTTCCTTGACGTATCCATCCTGAACCATTTCGCACAGATCAGCGGAAGTTCATCCGCCACATAGCGGAAATAATGGATACCGGCGGCTGTATCTGTATAAAAGCTGCGCTGCGCTTCGGGCATAATCACGAGCAAATTGTATTTCTTGGCATAATATTCAATTTTTGAAAACCTCACCCACTCCCCGCTGCTGCCGGAAAGGCCGTGCAGAAGATAGAGGATCTTCGGCTCCCCGTCAAAAAGCGGCGTCACATCATTCGATGTATCCGGGACAATCACGCGGATCTGGGTGGTCATTCTCAACTGCTCCGAATAAAAGTCGCCTGTAAGCATTCCCATCTCTGTTCTCCGTTATTTAAAAAAATGAACGCTGAAGTTACATTTGTCGCTGCGCACATAGTTCCGGTTAAATTCAATCACCCGCCCCTGTTCATCGCTTGTGATGCTCTGGAACAGCATCACCGGAAGGTTATCCTCCAGGCCGAGCAGCCGGGCGTCCGCCTGCTGCAGGACGATCAGATCCAGCGTCTGTTTGGCCTCTGAGAGGTGGATTCCATACATCCCATAGAGCTCGTAGATGGAAAAAATCGACAGGTTGATGCCCTCCAGCTTGGGAATCAGGTAACAGGGAATCACGATTTCTTCCAGTGAAACCGGCTCTTCGTTGGCATAGCACAGCCGCTTGATATAGAAAATTTCGTCCTGCGCGGGGATGCCGAACATAGCGCCGTACAGATTTCCCGCTCTGCGCCTTACTTTAGAGACAATCTTAAAGGACGGTTTCAGATTCTTATCAAGCATGGTCTGGGTGAATCCCTCCAGAACCTCTATATTCCGCTGAATCTTGTCGCCCAGGACATAGACCTCTTTTTCAGAGATCTTCCGGAGAAGCCCTTCATTCGCCAGCGCGTCGATCGCATTCTCTACAATCTGCTCCTTTACCCCGTACAGCTCGGCCAGCTCCCCCACAGCGGGAAGCGGCATGCCGGGCGCGTACTCGCCCGCTTCGATCTCTGTCCGGATAAATTCCCTGACCTGCAAAAATACCGAGTGTTGATACATACCATTCATGCCGCAGCTCCTTCTTTTGTCTACCAGCCGCCGAAATAGCCAAGGGTAACGGTTGCATTGGCAGCACCCTTTTCCATGGCCTCCTCAATCGGCAGGCCCTCGGTGATACCCAGCAAAAAGCCAGCGATATAGCTGTCGCCTGCGCCCATACTGTCTACCAGATTTTCGCAGGGCACGATGCCGAACCGGTGGAATTCCCTTCCGTCCCAGCACAGGCTCCCGTCGCTTCCCATCATACACACGACCAGCCTGGGACCCTTTTCATGATACCGCTTCATCTGCGCGCGAAGCTCGGGCGTATCCCCGTCATCACAGGAAAAAAACAGATAGTCCGTATACGGCATGGCCGTCTGCGACTCCGGATCTTCCGGACGGGTCGCGCAGTCAAAAGCCGTTGTCATGCCCCGCTCCTTTAAGTCCTTAAACTGCCCTTCCACCTTTCCCCAGAGGTCGCACACCACCACATCGTGCGCGCAGATAAAATCCATATCTTCCTCAGAGAGAACATAATCTGCCATTACACCCTCGTCATAATCTCCAAACACACGCTCTCCGTCTGTCAGAGTCACCTGGCTGACCGCGGTACGGCCTTCCTTTACCTGCAGGCGCGAGATGTCCACGCCCTTATTCCGGATAGCCTCGCGCATGATGCCTCCATAGAGGTCCGTTCCGACCGGGCCGATATAGGAAGCCTCCCCGCCCAGGCGCACGGTATAAACCGCCATGTTCACCGGGCCGCCGCCCGGATATGCCTTCCCGCCTTCCATGTTTTCATAGTAATCGATGCAGTTACTCCCAACCGCAGCAAGTTTCATGTTCACATACTCCTTTCTGAATCGGATTTCATATGCCTTAAGGTACTGGTAAACCGGATCTGATCCGGCCTTGCAACTATCCGGAAGAACTCAACCGGCTTCTGATCAGCGTCCTTCATGGTTCCGGACAGATAAAACAGGAATTGTCCTGCTTCCACCTTCATATGCTCCGCCTCCTCTTCTGTCGCATAGGTGATGCTCACGCTCTCCTGCCCCTGCGCCGGGCAGATGCCGTATTCCTTCAGCACGCGGTAAAGCGATTCCTCCGCAAAATTGTGCGCTTCAATGCCGGCGCAGCGTTTATAATCAATATAGCAGTTCTCAATCATCAGCGGAATGTTATTTTTCAGCCGGAGCCTCCTTAAGTAAAACACCTGGCTCCCGGCCGGAATCTGTAACTTCTGCGCGAGGTAGCGGTCGCATCCCAGCACGCGGGAGTCTATGACCTCCGTCCACAGGAAATACCCCGTACCGCGTATAAATTCAGATGTGGATTTCATATCCTGCAGATTGCGCTCCAGCCTGGGAGGCGCTATATAGGTGCCGGATCCCTTTTCGCTGTACAGGCGGTGCTCTGCAACCAGCCGCCGGATCGCCGCGCGGAGTGTGGAACGGTTGATTTTCCACATCTCAGACATCTCCCGCTCGCCGGGAAGCCTGGTGTGCGGCTGAAGCTTATTGGTCCGGATATACCATTCGATCTGCTCCACGGCTGCCTGATATGGGCGTATCGCATTCTTCTGTTCCATATATGTACTCCTTTTTCTGATGATCCGGCCGGCTGGCCGGAGGCCATTTTATGCAGCTTCTTTCTTATTTTTCCGATCCCAGTAGTAGAATACCGGAAGTCCGGTCGCCACTGCGATAAATGCGCACATCAGGCTCTGCAACGGCGCATAGGTCAGCTCGCCCCAGATCAGCGTGCAGGTCATGAAGATGGCAATCGCCGGCATGAGCGGGCCGCCCGGGCAGATATAGGACGGATCATAGCCCTTTTCTCTGCCTTTCTTTCGCAGAACAAAAATTGTGCAGAATGTCAGCACATTCTTTAACAGCGCGACCATGGTGAAGTATCCCAGCAGCGCGGACAGGTTCGTCGCAAATATCAGGATGATGGCAACGGCGCACTGTACGATGATGGAAAAATACGGCGTCTCGTATTTGGGGTGTACTCTGGCAAAGGATTTAAAGAACAGATTGTCCTTTGCCATCGCATACTCGATGCGCGGCTGGTACATGATACAGGAGGACAGAGAACCGATCACCACAATGATGGCCATAACCGCCACGATGGTTCCGGCAAAATGCCCGATGCCCGGAAGCTTCGAGGCCAGAAGCGCGATCGGCGCCTCCGAGGCCGCCAGCTCGTCAATCGTCAGCATACCGGAAGCGACAAAGGTCAGCCCGGCATAGAGAACGAGCACCACCACAGCCGTCAGAATCAGGCCCAGAGGCATGTTCTTCTTCGGATCCTTGATCTCACCGGACATATAGCATGCCGCTCCCATGCCGTCATACGACCAGGTGGTCGCCGCCACGCCTGCGATCAGGGCCGTCATCCCGCCGGAAGAAAAGCCTGACAGAGGCGTGGAGGAAAGCAGAAGATCCGTGTGCAGATGAAACAGCCCCAGGCCGATAACCAGCGCAAAGGGAAGGATCTTCAGAGCAGTGATGAATGTCTGGAAGGTCCCGCCGCCCTCTACGGAGCGAAGGTGCATGCACATGAATACCAGTACGAACGCGACGGCGATCAGCTTCAAAATCAGGCCGTGCACCGGAATAAAGAATGCCAGGTAGTTTACGATTGCCAGGGCCATGATGGAAATCGACGGCGGATCCGTGGCCCAGAAGCTGATCCAGCCGCACAAAAAGGCAAGAGGCCGTGAGCCGGCTTCACGGAAATATACATACTGGCCGCCGTCCTCCGGATAGGCGGACGCCAGCTCAGAGTAAACAAAGTTGGCGGGAATCTGAAGCAGGCCGCCGATGATGAAAGCCAGAACCAGAAACAGGCTGCTTCCGGCAGCATTCGCCACCTCGGACAGCGAGGAAAAGATCCCGGAACCTACGGTTGTCCCTACGCCAAGCGCGATTACCGCGCCAAGGCCAAGCTTTCGGCCAAGTTCCTGTGTGTTATGTTCAGACATGGAAAACTCTCCTTTCAAATCTGAGAAACGGCTGTGCAGACCCTTTCTCCTGTTTTTTTCTTGCGCAAGCTTCTCTTTTTCCTTCATTCAAAAGCCCCGTGGGGGCGCTGCGTTTATTTCATGAGGTTTCCGGTCAGGCGGGCGTCACACAGACCAGAACCGTTCTCTGCGCGGGGCCGTCAAATTCACAGAAATATATCTCCTGTGCCCCGCCTCGGACAACGGCGCCGTCCAGAACCGGAAAATGACAGTGATTTCCAGTCAGCATAGACTTTAAATGTCCGGTCGGATTCCCGGCTGTTGAGCCGTAGTCTTTTAACATTCTCGCATGGGCATAGGCGCGTTCCTCCGGCGCAAACAGCTCCAGGGCGTATGCGATGTCGCTCTCCAGGCACTCCAGTGCTTCATTGATCAGAATACCGGTTGTGGTGTGCTTGGTAAGCACCGTCACCATTCCCTCCCGAATCCCGCTTTCTGCCACTGCCTGTTCAACCTCCGGCGTAATCACGTCCATCTCGTTATAAGTTTTTGTGAGAATACGTATGGTTTTTGTGTACATATGTATTTACCTGCTTTCTATTCCAAACCGCCGAGAAATTCCAGCGCATTTTTGCCGCAGATCAGCTCCAGCGTGCTGTCGCGAAGGCCCAGCGTCCGGATCGCCTCCGCCATGCGGATCTGCTCAAATCTCGGATTGCCGGAGGCGAACATCACCTGATGGCGCAGGCTCCGATCGATCCAGGTGAGCGGGATATCCTTTGTAAAGGTCTGTGTATAAAATTCCTTTGCATTGTCAAAATACAGCGCTCCGGTATCTGCATAGACATTTTCATATTTTGCCATTAGCATCGCTGTCTCCCGGACATAGGGCCAGCCAAACTGTTCCAGGCAAATCCTGAGCTTTGGGTGCTTCCCGGCGACCGGCTCAAATGCCAGCGGCGCGCAGTATTTCGTCTGCGTATCCGGCTCCCAGGAAAGCCCTGCGTGGAACATGACAGGCTTTTTGAAACGCTCGCAGATCTCGTAAAGCGGCTCCATACAGGCATCGTCCGGCATATATTTAAGTCTCCCTGAATGGAGTGAAAGTCCCTTAAGTTTCAGACGGGAGAATGCGTCCTCCAGCTTATCCGGCGCCTCCGGATCCAGCGGATCCACGCTGGCAAACCCGATGAACCGCTCCGGCGCCATGTCTGTGAGCGCGCGAATCTCCTCATTCGTCACCACCGGACATCCTATCTCTGATGTATAATCGATCGGATGCAGTCCCAGCATCGTTAAGCCCGCGCATTTCATCTGATTGAAAATATGCTCCAGCGGCGCGGTCCCGTTTTTGTGGATATTCAACACCTGATGCCGCATCGTTTCCCGATCCGGATCCTGATTGATCGGCTCATAAAAGGCCGGGCTTACCCGTATATCAATAAACATCGCTATTTCCTTTCTGCCTGCGCCATCAGATCCCGGATATTGTCAATCGCGCGCCTTGCATAGAAGCGGGGCTCATTCATATAGCCTGTGACCAGTTCAAGCGTGGCGGTCTTATGGTAGCCGATCCGTTTCAGCTCGCAGAACATCTCCTTTAGAGGAATGGAGCCTTCGCCGGGTACGATATGGCTGTCGGTTCCGTTTTCCCCGTCAATGATGTGCATGTGATCCATCTTGTCCCCCAGTTTGTCGAAATACGCCATGATACTCTCATGCTGGACAAACGGCGGTACTACGTCGCACATTCCCACTACATATGGATTGTCAATTCGCCTAAACAGTTCCACCAGATCATTGGCGCGCGTGAAAAAATTCGATTCATACGGCGTCAGAGCCTCCACCATCAGCTTCACACCAACCTTCGCCGCATGGTCGCCAAGCTCGCGGATGGTCTGCTCCAGCCGTGCCCACAGCTCGTCGTATGTCGCCAGATAACCGCCGTTTGCCGGGCTGGTGAGGACAAACTTTGCCCCCATCTCCTTTGCCATATCCAGAGAAAGCTTCAGATAATCCACGGCGTCTCTCCTCTGTGCCTCTGAGCCAATCATATAATTAAACGGATATGCGTTGTGCTCAGGGGTATATCCGATAACCGGCACCCCGTAGCGGTCGATCAGGCGGCACACCTCTATGATGTCTCCCGCCTTCAAATCCGGCGCATACGCATGCGGGCGTCCGCCCCACAGTTCGATGTAATCATATCCGTATTCCTTTGCGTCCTGAAAACAGTGCTCCAGCGGATTACGCTGATAGCCGGAAGTAAACATCCCTATTTTCATCTTCTTTTCATCCCTTTCTGTCTTTCGGCCATCCGTCCTGCGGTTAAACGCTGTCCGGATGTCTCTCCCGCGCTTCCGATTTCGCCCCCTTAGTCAGACACCCACGGCTCAAAGACCTGAATGACCTCAGAAGAAACCTTCGCCCCCATTTCCATACATTCCTTTACGCTGTACCCGTTCAGGATTCCATAGAGAAAGCCAGAAATATAGCTGTCTCCTGCGCCGACTGTATTCACGATCGTTTTCACCGGACAGACGCCACACTCAGTAAATGTGTTCCCGTCATAAGCCAGGCTTCCCCTGTCGCCAAAGGTCGCAACCGCGATCTTCATCCCCCGGTCCGTCTTATCCTTCAAAAAAGCCTCAATAAATGCATCGCGGCTGTTGTGATAGGAGTAAAAACCATAATCCACACAGGGCAGCGTGCTCTCTACCAGAGGATGCTCCAGGCGATCTGCATAGTCAAAGCTTATCTTCACGCCTTTCTCCCTCAGATACGGAAGAACCGCCTCCGCCTTGCCCCACAGGGCTGTGTGAACCAGATCATGCGCGGCCGCAAACGCCATATCCTCCTCATCAAATACCATGTGTTCCAGCACGCCTTCCACATACTCCCCGTGCACCCGGTCATTTCCGTTTAAGTCCATATAGGTCACTGCGGTAGCTCCGTTTCCTACTTTTAGATGGGATACATCCAGCCCCTCTTTTGTCAGAGAGCGGAGCATCCATTGGCCGTCCGCATCGTTTCCAGTCGTACTGATAATCGATGTGGGAATTCCGAGCTTTTGGAGATTGACTCCTGTATCAACGGCATTTCCGGTCGGGTAGCGGCGGTTGACCTCCTGCCCGTTGATCCGGACATACACATCCATACAGTTATCGCCTATCATTGCTGCCTTCACTGCAATTTCCTCCTGATTCGTTGATTTGCCTGATTCGGAAATCTCCCGGCCGGGTCGTTCCGTCATGGACTGCGTCTATTTTATAGAATATTTAGATTTTTTTCCATTCGCATACAGAACAAAAGAATCTGGATCATTTTATCCAATCCTCTGAAACTGTTTGGATTCATTTTTACACTTTCATACCACTTTCAGCGAAATATACATATTTGTCAATATAAAATTGTCACGTTTTCATAAAGAGTCAAAATTGGTTCAGGTGATTTCTGCTTCCAAAACCATTTTCAGCGGATACCACGAAGGCCCGGCCGATTTTTTGGTAATCCGCCCCATTGCGAACCTGATTTTTGTATGCTATCTTTCAAGCAGTTCCGAAATGCAGTGTGCAATGCCTTTCGGGGCGCGGCTTCAGATTTTCCGAACCATCATGATCCGGCGGCCCGGCGCTCTTTCTATAAAAACTTCAGCCAAACCGGAATTCACGTATTCCATATAGCGCGAAACGCATTCATAAGCGCCTGATTTAAGTAAAAAAGGAGGGTTATCATGTCAGAATATGCAGATATTGTACTTCAATCGAATTGTATTTTTACAGCATCCGGATCCGATCCGTTTGCAGGCTATGTCGCCGTCCGCAGCGGAAGAATTCTGTCCGTAGGAGAAGGCGCCTGCCCGCGCGGACTCATTTCGGATCAAACCATATGCCGTGATCTGGGAAACCGGACAGTAGCCCCCGGCTTTTCTGATGTGCATTGTTTCTTTACCGGCTATTCGGCCGGTTTTGCCGGAGTGAGCTTAACCGATGTAAAAAGCTGTGAAGAGATCGTAGAACGTGTAAAAGAATATGCCGGCCGGATCAGCGCCGAAAAACCGCTGCTCGGACACGGCTGGGATGCAGAGCTTGTCCATCCCGCCGGAACTTCCCTTCTGGACGAAGCGTTTGGAAGCCGTCCGGTCGTTCTGTTCGCAGAGGGCTGTGAAACGTGCTGGATGAATCAGGCGGCAGCCCGTTGCTATCAGTTCACGCCAGATACGTGTTATCCTGAAAGCTATGTCCGCCTTCTGCCTGAGCTTTTGGGCGACCGCGATTTCATCATCCCTGAATTTAAACGCTATATGAAGCTGATGAACAGCAGGGGGATTACTTCTGTTAAGGAGATGGGATTTGACAGGTTTTATGGCTTTACCGACATTTTATCGGATCTTGAGGCGGAGAATGCGCTCACGCTGCGGGTCAGCTTTATGAGCCAGCCGGTTGCCGAGAACATGAATCTGGAATATGGAAAAGCCATGCAGGACAAATTTACCGGCGAATTTGTGCGTTTTTCCGGCTATAATCAGATGACAGACGGCTCCATCAGCCAGCTCTGCGCAGACTTGAAGGAACCTTACCTCTGCGCTGACACCACCTGCGCCCAGAACATTGACTGGGAACGTCTGAGGGCGGACGTGCTTGCGGCAGATGCAGAAGGTTTCCGCTTTTCGCTCCACGCGCAGGGCGACGCCGCGATCGGCAGGGTACTGAATATTTATGAGGACTGTAAGCGGCGGGAAGACGGAACGCTCATCAACCGCCACTGCATCACGGATCTGGAGTTCAGTGATCCCCGGGATCTGGAGCGCATGGGCCGCTTAGGCGTCATCGCGGAGATCTACCCGCAGATCCAGTCCATCGCCGATCGGGAAGGAAAGCTTGCCATGATCGCAGAGCACATCGGCATGGAGCGGGGCCGATACTACTGGAACCGGCGCAAGATGGCCGACAGCGGCGTTCTTTTAAGCTGCGGAACCGATCTGCCTCTTCTGATAGATGATATCCCTCAGTCCATCTATCACGCCGTGGGCGGCTATTTCCCGGAAGGCGGCGAACCGTTCAACCCGCAGAATATGCTCACCGTAAAGGAGCTTCTGACCGCCTGGGCCCGGGGAGGCGCGTATAATCTCTGCCAGGAGAAGGAGCTGGGAAGCCTGGAGACAGGTAAAAAGGCGGATATTGTTGTATTTTCCGGAAATCTGTTTACCACACCGATGGAAGAGATCCGCTCGGTTAAAGTAGATTTGACAATGGTCGGCGGGAGAACCGTTTATCAGAGCGGGGCAGACGCCGCTTTGTAAGCGCAGCAACCATGGCCCGTCCGTGCCGCAGCCGGCGCTGGCGGGCCTTTTACAATTCTTTGTCCCCCAGTCTCTTTTTCTTTCCCCGCCACAGCACAGCTCTCCTTGCCCCCGCAAGCATCAAAAACACCGCCAGATTCACTGCCACCACGCTGGCCCCGGCCGGCAAAGAGTACACATAGGAAGCTGTCATTCCCCCAAAAAAGCACACCACAGACAACATCCCGGACAGGATTACCACGCCGCCAAAGCTCTTCACCGCCTGCATGGCGGACAGGCACGGAAAGATAATCAGGCTGGAAATCAGCATGGCTCCCATCATCCGCATCCCGAGCACGATCGTCACCGCAGTCAGAACCGCTATCAGCACATTATAAAGCGGTACATTCACGCCCGTCGCTCTGGCAAAGCTCTCGTCAAAGGTGACGGCAAACACTTTATGATAGCAGAACAAAAACAGGCCCAGCACCACCGCGGACAGGACGGCTGAAAACCTTACATCCTCCCGGCTCATGGCCAGGATGCTCCCGAACATATAGCTGCTGACATCTGTGGTCATCCCCGTGGTCAGGGAGGTTACGATGATCCCGAACGCCAGCGCGCTCGCAGAGATGACCGCTATCGCCGCATCGCTTTTGAGCCTGCCGTTTTCCCGGATATGAAGCAGGAAAAAGGCGGCCAGAATCACAACCGGTATGGATACCTTCAGAGGCTGCCAGCCCGCCGCCAGAGCCACCGAAAGCGCGCCAAACGACACATGGGACAGCCCGTCCCCGATCATGGAATAGCGCTTCAGCACAAGGCTGACTCCCAGAAGGGAGGCGCACAGGGATACCAGCGCGCCTCCGACAAGGGCCCTGACCAAAAAAGGATATGACAGCATCTCAAGCACTACGCCCATTCTTCCTCTCCTCCCAAAAATCTCCGGCTGATCCCGCTTTTCACATACTCCTTCGTCGTCCCCCAGAACAGGACCTGCTGCTGCAGGTGGAGAATCCTTCCCGCCTGGCGGACGATATTGGCCATATCGTGGGATACCATAAGTATCGCAACCTCTTCCTCCTGATTCAGTTTCTTAATGATCCGGTAAAAATCCTGGATCGAGGACGGATCGAGCCCTGTGATCGGCTCGTCCAGAATCAGCAGGCGGTCCGTGGCGCACAGCGCCCTTGCGATCAGCGTCCTCTGCTTCTGGCCGCCTGACAAATCCCGAAAGCAGCTCCTTTTCAGATCCGAGATCCCAAGCCGGGCCAGGTTAGACACCGCGGTCTCCTTTTCCCTTCGGGAATAAAAGGGACGGTTTCCCCTCTTCCCCAGACAGCCGGATAAGACCACCTCAAACACCGTGGCCGGAAAATCCTTCTGGGCCTCGGTCTGCTGCGGCAGATAGCCGATCCCGGCCTTTTTCAGCTCGTCCGAAACCTCGATCCGGCCGCCTGTCGGCTTTAAAAGCCCCAGGATCCCCTTCATCAGCGTGCTCTTGCCCGAACCGTTTTCTCCCACAATACAGATATAATCGCCTGTGTGAACCTCCATACTGACGCCCACCACCGCGTCCTGGTTCTCATATCCGAAATCCACATTTTCACATTTCAATAATAATCCCATATTTTTTCCCTGACGCCTGCCGCGAAGCGCACGGCAAAACGTCTCATTTATTCGAGGCCCTTTCTCAGATTGACCGCATTCTGCTCCATCAGCTCCAGATAAGTGACGCCGGAATCGAACTGATACCGCGTGACATTGTGGCAGGAGTGGAATAAAAGCGGTACCGCGCCCGTCTCCTCTCCGATGATCTCCGCCACGCGGGGGCTGGAGAGTTCCAGATAGTAAACCGCCGGAATGTTTTCCCCGCGCGCCCGGTCAATCAGATACGCGATCGTTTTGGCGCTGGGCTCCGTGTCGCTGCTGCAGCCCGAGAAGGCCGCGCGGTATTCAAGCCCGTACTCGTCAAAAAAGTACCGCATCGGGAACTTATCGCCAAAAACCAGCAGCTTTCTCCTGCCCGCTGCCACAATCCCGCGAAATTCCTGATCGAGAGCCTTCAGCCTGTCCGTAAACACCGCCGCATTCCCGGCATAGAAACCCGCATGTTCCGGATCCTCTTCTGAAAGAATCTCCTGTAAGACGGCTGTCATCCGGATCGCATTCACAGGCGAAGTCCAGATGTGCTCGTCATACTCGTGTTCCTCATGGCCGCTCTCCTCTTCGAGACGGGCATTTTCCTCCGTATCGCCGTCATCCCGCCCGTCTTCGTCCGCGTCATGCGCATGGGTATGGCTTTCGTGGGCGCTGTGCGAGTCCTCCATGCCTTCTACCAATTCCTCTTCCAGTGTTTCGACATAATCCATCATGGTTACAACGCGTCCCGGCGTATCTTCCCCGAGAGAGACAAGCACCCGGTCGAGCCACTGCTCCATGGAGCCGCCGTTGCAGACCAGAAGATCCGCGCCCTGGATGGTGAGGATATCGGCCGGCGTCGGCTCAAAGGAATGGCTGTCCATCCCGGCCGGAACCACCAGCTTAAGCTCAATGCGATCCCCTGCAAGCTGCCGCAGAAAATCGTAATACGGAAACAGGGTGGTCACTACCCTGAGCCTGCCGTCCGCATCTGCATCCCGATCCGCGCGGTTTTTGTCCGGCCCCGGTTTTTCCCGCGCTCCGCACCCGGCCATACAGATACATACAGCGGCAAGAGCAAAAAGTGCGGCGGCGATCCGCGCTGCCTGCACGGATCGCCCGCTCCCCGGGCGCCATCCCTTCCGCCCTAAAAACGCATCATCCATCCCGCTCTTCCTTTTCTACGATCCGCTCCACATCGGACGGGTGAGCGGCCAGGTACTTCGGCCCGCAGCTTAATAGCTCATCCCTGTCACGAAAACCCCAGGTCACCCCCACTGTGTCCATCCCGGCCGAAAGCCCTGTCCTCATATCCGTATTCGTGTCTCCCAGATAAAGACAGCTTTCAGGCTTTTCCCCCAGCTCACGGCAGATGAGAAGCGCCCCTGCCGGATCCGGCTTTTTGGGCACGCCTGGCTGCTCTCCCCGCACCGCGTCAAAGTACCCGGCCCCGAAGATCGCCTCAATATTTTCCACTGCCTGCGCATGGGGCTTATTGGAAAATACCGCCGTCCGGATTCCCTTTTCCTTCAGAAAGCGCAGCAGATGGGGAATGCCGTCATACGGCGCCACGTCCTTCATGCAGTATGTTGCGAAATATTCCATATAAACAGGGAGCGACGCCTCATAATGCCGAAGCGCTTCATCCCCGGCCAGCCGAAGCGCCCGCTCCATCTGCGTCCGGTAGCCGTCCCCCACGATCCGGCGTATCTGCTCCGGCGTCACATGGGAAAGGCCGAACCTGTCAAGTGTTAAGTTCGTCGCATACGTCAGCGCCCCAATGGTGTTGAGCAGTGTTCCGTCCAAATCAAATATACATAACCGATACATGTTCCTCCATCCTTTCAGTTCTCGCTGCCGCGCCTGGAAAATACACAGCCGCAGTAATTCTGGCGGTACAGATGGTATTCCTCTGACAGCTCCAGGGAGCGCTTATAGCCGTTTTTCTTTTTAAAATCCGAATTTAAAAAGGAAATCCCGTATTTCTCCCCCATCTCCTCGCCGATCGCATTCAAAAGCGGCGCGTTCTTCAGCGGGCTGATGGTCAGGGTTGTGGTAAAAAAGTCAAATCCTTCCTCCGCCGCGATCCGGGCCGCCTCCTCCAGGCGCAGCCGGAAGCACAGCCCGCACCGCTCCCCGCCCTCAGCGTCCGCCTCATGTCCCTTTACTGATTCATAAAAAATCTCCGGGGCGTACACGCTTTCCCGGATCTCAATCGGATACCGGGCCGGAAGGCTCTGTATCAGGCGTCTTAACTCCCTCTGCCGCTCCTCATATTCCTCCCCTGGGGAAATATTCGGGTTATAGTAAAAGGCTGTGATCCGGAAATACTGCGACAGGTACTCCAGGACATAGCTGGAGCACGGCGCGCAGCAGCAATGCAGAAAAAGCGCCGGCGGCCTGTCCTTTTCATCTGCTGTCTCCAGGACACGCTCCAGCTCCTTCTGGTAATTTCGTTTTTTGATGTTCATAAAGCCATATACCGCCCTTTCTCAGTCAGACACTCTCTAGAGCGTGTTTGAAACACGCTCTAACCAAACAGCCTGTCCGCCAAAGCGTTTTTCATGCCATGCTTCCCGCATAGTCCCTGAAAATCCGCTTCAGCAGGCAGGCTGCCGCCGCTTTTTCGTTTTCTTTGCAGGCCGTACGCCCGGTTCCCGCGCCCGGCGCAGGCAGGCCGCGCTGGTTTCCTGTGTCTCTCAGCCTGTAAAGGGGTTACAGAAAATCCCGTATCCGCTTGCTTCTCACCGGATTCCTGAGCTTTCTGAGCGCCTTGGCCTCAATCTGGCGGATCCGCTCTCTGGTCACATTAAAGGCCTTGCCGACCTCCTCCAGCGTCCTTGGATGGCCGTCCTCCAGGCCGAAGCGCAGCACGATCACCTGGCGCTCCCTCTCCTTTAAATCTCCTAAAAGCGCGTCAATGTGCTCACGCAGCATCACGGACTCCACGTTTCCCTCCGGTGTCACCACATTGCTGTCGGCCACAAAATCACCCAGATTCGAGTCATCCTCCTCACCGATCGGCGTCTCTAAAGAAGCCGGCTCTCTGGCAATCTGCATGATCTCCATCACTCTGTCTTCCGACATCTCAAGCGCTTCCGAAAGCTCCGCCACGCTCGGCTCATATCCAAGCTCCAGCGTCAGCTTCCTCTGCATCTTTGACATCTTATTAATCGTCTCAACCATATGCACCGGCACGCGTATCGTTCTCGCCTGATCCGCCAGGGCCCTTGTCACGGACTGCCGAATCCACCAGGTAGCATATGTACTTAACTTATAACCTTTTGTGTAATCAAATTTCTCAACGCCCTTGATCAGTCCAAGATTCCCCTCCTGAACCAGATCCAGAAAGCTCATGCCCCTGCCGGTATAACGCTTCGCAATACTTACCACAAGCCTTAAATTGGCCTCAATTAAGCGTTCCTTTGCATTCACATCGCCCTCTGCCTTCCGTTTGGCCAGACGCAGCTCCTCCTCAGCGCTCAGAAGCGGAACCGTGCCGATCTCCTTCAGATACATGCGGACCGGATCCTCCGTGCCGATTCCCTCCAGAAGATCAATGGCGTCGAAATCAATCTCCTCCTCCTCGCCCTTCAGGAATTCGTCGTCCACATCGTCCAGGAGCAGGGGATCGCTCTCCGCCAGCATCGTTTCGTCGATCACCTCCGGGATCACATCAATGCTGTTCTGCTCCAGATAGCTGTAGATCTGCTCCATCTGCTCTGCCATCAGGTTGTCCCCGACGAAGAAATTATTGATCTCCGTGATGTCCAGCGCATTCTGCTTCGTTCTCGCTAATTCGACAAGCTTCTTTAACTTCTCTAAAAAATTCTCTTTTTCCACGAATAGTATCCTTTCGCCTAAGAAGTTCCTGAAAAATGTTACTCAGCCTTTTATTATATACGAACCAACTATTTTTTTCAACAATTTTCTCGGCTTTTTATTGTCAATACGCAACTTTATGCGCGTTTTTTGTTAAACCATCGACAGCGGCAGCGCTTCGGTCAGAAGTGTGACTGCGCGGTTGTGGTTTTCTATCAGAATCTCCTTATGGCTTCCTCCGAATTCCCCGTCCAGGGACCAGTCCACAGGCTCCTGCGAACAGATACGGAGTTTTTTCGCGCGAAACTGGTACACGCAGTCGTTTTCCCCTTCCTTCTGCACCAGATAAGAGGCAATGCTCGCAATATCCTTCGGCATCCTGGGCCGCCGGATTAAAAGAACCTCGAATTCCCCGTCGTCCAAGGCCACGTCAAGCCCTACCAGCCCCTTAAAGCCGCCGATGCTGATCGTGTTTGTCACCAGCCCCAGGATAAACTCCTCCTCAAGCTCCCTTCCCTCCCACTCAAACCGCATGGTATACGATTTCAGGGTCGGTATGCGCTTCACCGCCTCCAGCATATAGGCCTGATGCCCCAGAAGGTTCTTGGTCTCCTGCGGCGTGCTGTAGGAAACCTCTGTAAATGCGCCGAATGCGGCTACATACACAAAATATTTCTCCGGGCCGAACTGACCCACGTCCACGGGGAACGGCCTCCCGGCCACCGCCGTCTGCGCCGCGTTCAGAAGTTTCTTCGGAAGCGCCAGGCTGGAGGCATAATCATTCGTGGAGCCTGACGGAATATAGCCCACCGGCGGGCGGCGGCTTTCGTCGATGGACATCAGCCCTGAAACCACCTCGTTTAAGGTCCCGTCCCCGCCGCTGCAGACGAGCAGATCCTGTCCCCCGGCGCATTCCCGGACCACCTCCGCGGCGTCCTGGCTGTCCTGTGTGATATGGATCGTTACTTTATATCCATGCTTGTTAAACAGATCAATAATATCCAGAAGCCGGGTCTTTAGCTGCTCCCTCCCGGACCTGGGGTTGACTACAAAAAGCAGGTTTTTCATCAAACTTACTCCCTCTCCCTCTCATTATTTCACATTAAAGCTTTTGTATACACTCCGAATGCGTTTGGCAGAGGATATTTTTCATGAATCTCCTCATTTTTTATCATGGTAAACAGCTCCGGGCGCTCTCTGGCCAGCTTCACGCGGTATCCGGCCATATGCCATTCCACATGGGAAAATATGTGGACCGCGTCCGGAAGGCGTTCCGTTTTCGCAACATCCGCCTCCTCAAGGCCCAGAGCCGGCGCAATGGACCGCTCATCCACATATCCCTCCACGTTGGGGAATTCGTACATCGACGCCAGGAGCCCTCTGGCGCTCCTCTTCCTGACAGCCGTCCGATCCTCCCACTGAATGACAAAAACCGTGCGCTCCTCCCTGCGTCTCGGCTTTTGGGCGGCCCTTACCGGAAGCTCCATGACAAGACCCTCCCTCTTAGCCAGGCACAGCCTTGCAGCCGGACAGTCCTCACACGCAGGCCGCCCGGAGGGAAGGCACAAAAGAGCGCCCAGTTCGATCAAAGCCTGATTATACTCTCCGGGACAGCTTTTATCCATGTTCTCCTCTATCAGCGCCTCATAGCGCTTTTTTACCGCCGCCTTTTTGATATCGCCGCGGTCAGCAAACAGCCTTGCCATGACCCGCAGCACATTGCCGTCCACCGCCGGCTTTGCAAGGCCGAACGCGATGGATCCGATCGCCCCGGCCGTATAGCTTCCAATCCCCGGAAGGCTCAGAATCTCCTCATACGAATCCGGCATCCGGCCCCCGTGGCGTTCCATCATGCGCTGCGCCGCCTTTTTTAGGTTTCTGGCCCGGTTGTAGTAGCCAAGTCCCTCCCACAGCTTCAGAAGCCGCTCCTCCTCCACCTGCGAAAGGCTCCGGATATCAGGCAGGGCCTCCATAAAACGCGCAAAGTACGGCTTTACGGCCTCCACCCTCGTCTGCTGGAGCATGATCTCCGAGATCCATACACGGTAGGGGGACGGGTTCTCCCGCCACGGAAGCACACGCCTGTACTCCCTGTACCAGGAAAGAACCGGCCGAGAGGCTGCCAAAAGGCGCTCCCCGGGACTCTCCGGCTCCTTAACCGGGCTTTCTGTCTTCAGCTTTCCATACAGATAATCCATTGCCTGCCGTCTCCTGTCACACTACACATATCCATATATCCCCCGCACCGACACCTCTCCGGAGAGGACGCTTCGGGTTCTTCCGTCCTCTGTCCTGACCAAAAGCCGGCCCATGGCGTCAATCCCGAGCGCGGTTCCCGTATATTCATCCTCCGGATCCAGCACGCGGACCGCATTGTTCCGGTTGGCCAGAAGGCTGTTGTACTCGGCTGCAAGGCCTGACATATCTTCACATTCCATAAAACGGCTGTAATAGCCCTCGTACGCTTCCATGACGGCTCCTATCAGGCTGCTCCTCTTCACCCTTGTCCCTGTCTCCAGGAACAGGGAGGCCGCCACATCCTGTATCTCCTCCGGAAAGGCCTCGGTATTGGCGTTGATGCCGATCCCGGTTACTACATAATTGATGCATTCCAGCTCTGTGCTCATCTCCGTCAGGATCCCGCAGACCTTCTTTCCGTTTATAACCACATCATTCGGCCATTTGATCCGGCTGTCCAGCCCGCAGATCCGCTTAATCCCGTCCGCCACGGCCAGAGCGGCCACCAGCGTCAGCATAGACGCGCAGGACGGGTGCAGGGCGGGCCTTACCAGGATACTCATCCAGATCCCGACTCCCCGGGGAGAGGTCCAGCTTCTTCCCCTGCGCCCCTTTCCCATGGTCTGATAATCGGCCACAGCCAGCGTCCCGTGGGGAGCTCCTGCCTCCGCCGCCCGCTTGGCCTCTGTATTCGTGGAGTCCGTCTCATCAAAATACAGCACATTCCTCCCGGCCCACTCTGTCCGCATGCCGCTCTCCAGCTCGGCGCGGCTTAAAATATCCGCCGCCCTCTTAAGGCAATACCCCCTGTTCCGCACCGCCTCGATCTCATATCCCTCCTCCTCAAGCTGCTTCACCACCTTCCAGACCGCGGTGCGCGAGACGTGCAGCCGCTCGCACAGCTCCTGTCCCGACAGATAGCCGTCTGCTTCCTTTAACATCCGAAGCACCTTTGTCTTCATTGCAAATCACCCCCACCAGATTGTAAGCGAGCTCAGAACACACAGCAGAAATAATGCAATTCCCACTGCCATCAGGGCTATCCCGGCTATCCTTTTTTTTCCGTCTCTGCGGTTTTCCCTGAAACAGTCATATCCGTTGACCACATTCAGAATCGCCGCCAGCAGAAAAATGGCCGGGAATAAAATGCGGTTTTCCTCCGGATTTAAAAATGCCAGAACGGCAAAAATGACCATAATTACGCCCACTGCGATGTGAAATAGGTCCAGCGCTACGCGGGAGCTTCTGCCGCCTTTTCTCTTTTCCTGCAACATAGTAATCATTCTCTCCTTTAGTTCTCCTTCATTTTACATAAAAGTGCGGGGTTTGTCAAAAGAATCGTTATTTTATATGGGCCGGGCGGGTAAGGCGCGTTTATTCCGGCACAGCGCGGCGGATCAACGGCGCGGCGGCGCTTTTTTGCAGGGAGCGTTTTACTTCCAGGGACAGTTCGTCATCTGTGTATATATGGTAGCGCAGGATGCCGGCTGTCGCGGCCAGCTCCTCAAGGAGGGCTATATAGAGAGCGCGGTAATCCCAGCTCTGTGACAGGCCCAGGCGCAGCGCCAGCCCGGGGAAGAGGGTTTCCGTGCAGAAGCGGTATTGGGTAATGGAAGCGGCGGCGTCCGGCTCCAGAACAGACTCAAGATAGCTTTTGTAGAAATCAAGCTCTGTCATCATGCGGTCAAAATAGTAGGCTTCGCTGTGCGGGGCCTGGATGTAGTAGCGCCGGCCGGCGAGGCCGTACAGAAGGCGGCAGCCTTCCAGGTACCCAAGGGCCAGGCTTTTGCGGAGCCGTTTTCGGCCGAATTCGAGGACGCCTCCCAGGTCTTCCCTGGGGGCGATGTGGTATACGCAGGTTCCTTCCGGGATCCTGAGGCGCTTTTCCGTGTCCAGTCCGGGGCCGTAGATGCGGATGATGATGATATCTCTGTAGCCGCGCTCCAGAAGGACGTCGGCCGGCACATTGTTAAAGCCGCCTCCGTCCATGTAATATTTGCCGCCCAGGCGCTCCTGTTTAAATACCGGGAAATAGGCGCTGGCCATCAGGATGTCCGGGATCTCTCCTTCCGGCAGGGTCTTGACATCCTTTTTCATCAGCTCCATGTCGCTTAAAGAAAAGGTGGTGACAAAAAGCTCTCTGGGTGATGTGCGAATCTTTTTTTCGTCAATGGTTTCACGGATTAAGCGCTCTAAGGGGGCGGTGTCGATTCCGCGCTCTCGGAAAAGCCGTCTGAATTCCCCGGCTGTTTCCTTGAGGCTTCCGGACTCCGGCTCACGGCCAAGGATCTGGGAGTAACCAAGCGTGCCCCACAGTTTTTCCGCCAGGTCTAAGTCGCCCATACACATAAGGGCCCCGTTTAACGCCCCGACCGAAACCCCCGAAATCCCACCGATACGGATTCCGGCCTCGGAAAGCGCGCGCCAGGCCCCGATCTGAAACGCCCCTTTCGCGCCTCCGCCCTCCAGCACCACGCCGTACTCCCGATCGCGGGGAATGCGCACAGACTCCGGACCTGACCGGATGCTCTCAACCAGACGGCAGGGATTCTTCTTTTTCCTGTCTTTTAACTCATCTTCCATAGCTTACCATCCTGTTTCGCTTTTTAATGATAACAGTTACATGTCAACGGCGTGTTCCGCCGCGCGGCCCCGCGCAAAAAAACCGGACCGCCCCGCAGCCTGTGTCCCCTGGCTGGAGCAATCCGGTTTCCTCTCACTCGTTAATTCTTTGCGCCTACTTCGGCAATACTTTTTACCAGTCCCGCAATCCCCTGGATATCGGACGGGATGATGATCTTTGTCGCCTTGCCGTCCGCCGCCTGTGCAAAAGCTTCCAGGCTCTTTAACCGGAGCACGGCTTCATCGGCCCCGGCCTCTTTGATAAAGCGGATGCCGTCTGCATTGGCCTGCTGCACCTTCATGATCGCCTCCGCACGGCCCTCTGCCTCACGGATCATCTTCTCCTTCTCCGCCTCCGCGCGCAGGATCGCCGCCTCCTTCTCCGCCTCAGCCTCAAGGATCGCGGACTCTTTCTTTCCCTCTGCTACCAGAATCGTGGATTTCTTCTCACCCTCGGCCTTCAGGATCGCCTCCCGGCGCTCGCGCTCGGCCTTCATCTGCTTTTCCATCGCGTCCTGGATGGCTGCCGGAGGAATGATATTCTTAAGCTCCACGCGGTTTACTTTAATGCCCCACGGGTCAGTGGCCACATCCAGGGCGGAGCGCATCTTGGTATTGATCGTCTCCCTGGAGGTCAGTGTCTGGTCAAGCTCCAGATCGCCGATAATATTGCGCAGCGTGGTCGCGGTCAGGTTTTCAATCGCCATGATCGGGTTCTCCACGCCATACGCAAACAGCTTCGGATCTGTAATCTGAAAAAATACGACCGTATCAATCTTCATCGTCACATTGTCCTTGGTGATAACCGGCTGCGGCGCGAAATCCACCACCTGCTCCTTCAATACCACGCGCTTGGCCACGCGGTCAATAAACGGGGCCTTGAAATGCACGCCCACGGACCATGTGTCCATATACGCCCCCAGACGCTCCATAACCAGAGCCTGCGCCTGCGGCACAATCCTGATACAGGAAGCAAGCACCAGCAGTGCAATCACGACAAGAATAACAAAAGCTAAAAAGGTTCCCATTCTAAATCTCCTCCATTTTCCTGACCATCAGCTTCACTCCGGACACGGACTCGATCCTGACCATCTCGCCGCTCCTGATCGGCGTCCCGTCTGCGGACCGCGCTGACCACTCCTGGCCTCCCACCACAGCAGAGCCGACAGATAAGTCATTATCCACATCTGATGTGATCCTTGCTTTTTTCCCCACCAGATCCTCCACGTTTGTCTTTACCGTATTCCGGTTGACGTGTCTGATGACAAATGGCCTGGTAAAAAATAAAAGCGCGCAGGATACCAGGAAAAATACGGCAAGCTGGCCGTTTTTCCCCACGTCCATCAGCGACAGCGCAAACGCGGCCAGCGCCCCGCCTGCAAACCAGATGGTCGTAAGGGCCATGGTAGCTGCTTCAATCACGATCAGAACCACAAACGCTGCAATCCAGATCTTCCATGCCATACTTATCTCTCCCTTCCAAAAGTAAATGGAACTGTACTTTTGTATCATTATATGATATTTTCAGACATTAATCAACATTTGGAAGGAAGTTTCATTCTTAAGTTTTTCTGACAGATCAGGTGATTGGATGATAGAAGCCATTCCTTCTCTGCCTCGCCGCCTCAAACATCAGTACCGAAGCCGCCACGGCGGCGTTCAGGGATTCTACCTGCCCCTCCATCGGTATCCGCACAGACGTATCTGCCAGGGCGGCTGTCCCGTCCGTCAGGCCGCCTGCCTCGTTTCCGATGAGAAAGCCCGTGCTCTTCGTATAATCCGCGCTGTCATAGGAGACAGAGCCCTTTAAATGCGCGGCATACAGGCAAATCCCTGACGTTTTAAGCGTTAAAAGTGTTTCCTTTAAATCCGTTACGTATACGAACGGCATGCGGAAAACGGAGCCCATGGCGGAACGGATGACCTTGGGGCTGTAGATGTCAGCCGTTTCCGCATTCATCACGATCCCGGTCGCTCCGGCGCCTTCCGCCGCCCGGATGAGGGTTCCAAGGTTGCCGGGATCCTGCAGTGTTTCCAGGATTAAAAGGTGCGCCGGCTCTGCGGCGAGGTCTGACAGCGTATAGGAAAACTGCTCTGCAACAGCCAGGATGCCCTGGGGGGTCCGGGTGTCGGACAGGAAGCGCATGACTTCATCTGAGACGATTTCAAAGGCGCAGCCGTCTAAGAGCGCGTCCGCGCGCCCGCTGCGCTGTTTCAGAAAGCTCTCGGATACGTATGTCTCGCGAAGATGCGTCCGCGGAAGCTCGGAGAAGAGCTTCGGACCCTCTGCTATGAAAAGCTTCTGCTCCCGTCTGGCCTTTGCCTTTTTTACCAGGGCGGATACGGCCCGGATACGGTTATTTCCTGTACTTGTTATCATATCTCTTTTTCCATCCTTATATGCATTTGATCAGCAGCAGACATTATGTGTAAACGGTTGCGAAATCCGCCATGCTTCCTGAATCGGTTTGTATCGCCTCACATCTGCTCCAGCTCCTCCAGCCACAGCCTGCCGCAGGCGTCGCTCGGCATCCGCAGATCGCCCCGCGGAGAGACGGCGACGGATCCTACCTTCGGGCCGTCGGGCAGGCAGGAGCGCTTAAACTGCTGGCTGAAGAAGCGGCGGTAAAATACCTTCAGCCATTTTAAAATCGTCTCATCCGTATACGTCCCTTCAAAGGCCCTTTTCGCCAGGCGGAAAATCTTGCCCGGGTGGAAGCCAAAGCGCAGAATGTGGTAGAGGAAGAAGTCGTGAAGCTCATACGGGCCCACCAGATCTTCGGTCTTCTGGGCGATTTTTCCGTCCTCCGGGGGCAGAAGCTCAGGGCTTACCGGCGTGTCGAGCACGTCAAGCAGAACCTCTGAAAGCTCCTTTTCCCCGCATGTGTCGGCAAAATAGCGCACCAGATGGCGCACCAGCGTCTTGGGAATCGATCCGTTGACACCGTACATGGACATGTGATCCCCATTGTACGTCGCCCACCCGAGCGCCAGCTCGGACATGTCCCCGGTGCCGATCACCATGCCGCCGCGCTGGTTGGCGATGTCCATCAGCACCTGGGTCCGCTCTCTGGCCTGCGCATTTTCATATGTCACGTCATGCTTTGCCGGATCCTGGGCGATATCGCGGAAATGGACGGTCACTGCTTCTTTGATGTCCACCTCCCTAAGGGAAACGCCCAGCTTTTCCGCCATCAGGCAGGCGTTGTGGTAGGTGCGGTCCGTGGTGCCAAAGCACGGCATGGTCACTGCAATGATATCCTTTCTGGAAAGGCCCAGGAGATCAAACGCGCGCACAGACACAAGGAGCGCAAGCGTGGAGTCAAGCCCGCCTGAAATGCCCACCACAACGCATTTGCAGTTCGTGTGCTTCAGCCGCTTTTTCAGCCCCATAGCCTGAATCGAAAGGATCTCCTCGCATCTTTTGTTTCTCACCGCCCCGTCATGGGGCACAAAGGGGGACGGATCGATCGGACGTCTTAATTCCTGCTCCCTGCATTCCAGGGAAAATTCCACAAAAGTATAGCGCTCCCGTCCCTCTGTCTGGTATGTGGTCATGCGGCGGCGTTCGCACTCCAGGCGCTCCAGATCCACATCGGCATAGATTGTCCCGTTCGCAAAGCGCTCTGATTCCGCCAGGACCGCGCCGTTCTCCGCGATCATATTCTGACCGCCGAACACCAGATCCTGCGTGGATTCGCCCTCCCCCGCATTTGCGTACACATACGCGCACAAAAGCCTGGCTGACTGCCCGCTTATAAGGCTTCTTCTGTAACCGCTCTTTCCCGCAGCCTCATCGCTCGCCGAACCGTTTACAATCACTGTGGCGCCGGCTGAAGCGTGGGCGATGCTGGGAGGATTTAAGACCCACACATCCTCGCAGATCTCCGCCCCCACCACGAGATTATCCACATTCGCGCAGGTAAACAGAAGGCGGCTTCCCATCGGGACCTGCCCGCCCTCCCACGGGACGTAAATCACATCCTCCCAGCCCGGATTAAAATAGCGGAGCTCGTAGAATTCGGAATAATTCGGAAGCCAGCGCTTTGGAATCAGGCCCAGCAGCCGGCCGTCCTGGATGGCCGCCGCCGTATTGTAGAGCTTATGATTATGCTCCCACGGCAGCCCGGCAAAGACCAGCATATCGCTTCCCTTTGTGGAATCAACCAGCTTCCTGAGCTCGCTTCTCACTTTGGACAGCAGGGGTTTCTGCATAAACAGCTCGCCGCACGTATAGCCCGTCAGCGCAAGCTCCGGAAATACCAGGACGGCGGCGCCCTGCGCGCGCGCCTCCTCGATTCCCCTGCAGATCTGCTCCCTGTTAAACTCCACGTCAGCTACCCGTACCTCCGGCGTTGACGCCGCAACGCGGATAAAACCATCTCTTATCATCGTTTAGCCGTTCCTTTCACTTTCTCTATTTGAATTTTAATGATGTTGGGGTCAAAAGGTCTTTTGACCCCTCTGATACCGGATTGCTCCGTACGTTGTACTCCCGCAATCCTCAAAAACATTCCAAATCCGCCCTGATCGGGCTGCTTTTTCATGTTTTTGGCGGGTCCCAAGTTCAAAAACCCTCTTGCAGGCAAGCCTGCATCGGATTTTAGACCTTTTGACCCTGGTATCATTTTAATTATTGTAACGTCTCCGTCTGATCCTGCCATATCTGAAAAAACTCCTGTTCAGCCGCCGAAACGATACTTCCAGATTTTATTATACTCCATTTCAGTGATAATTCCACTATCAAATTTTGTGTGAGAGCGTGTTTAAAAAATTCAGTAAAAAAATTTATTTTACCGTGATATATATTTAATGAAAATTTAATATTAATCGTGTATAATATGTATATCAGCAGGGAAAGCCGGCAAATAACCGGCCTTTCGTGTGCAGTGCGGCCCAATAGGCCGCATAATATAGAGCGTAACAAGTATCAGTTGATTTATGGAGGGAAACGATATGAAAAAACGATTCGCAGCAGCAGGAACAGGATTGACGGCAGGCGCTTTGGCGGCGATGATGGCGATGAACACATTCGCGGCGCAGGTAACGGAAGACAAGGCCAAATCCATCGCCCTGGGACACGCGGGACACACATCGGATCAGGTGACGTACATCCGCTCCCTGATCGGCGCTGACGACGGCTGGGTCGTCTACGATGTGAAATTCCTGACCGCGGATTACAGGGAATATGAATATGAAATCAACGCGGCCGACGGCATGATACTGAGCATTGACTATGAGGCCAAGGCTCCCGCCGCGTCCCGCAGCGCCTCCTCATCCGTCAGCCTCGAGCGCGCAAAGGAGCTCTCCCTGGAGCATGCCGGACAGAAGGCGGAGGATGTGACCTTTGTAAAGCTTGAAAATGAATACGAGCATGGCCGAACCATATACGACATCGACTTCTGCACGGCTGATAACAAAGAATATAAGTACGAGGTAAATGGAAGCACCGGAGAGATCATCGGCTGGGAATACGACATCAAGAAATCCCTCGCCCCGGGAGCAGAAGGCGGCGTCTCCCGGCAGACAGGAGCCGTGTCCGGCATAGAGGAGGCCAAAGCGATCGCCGTTAAGCAGGCGGGTTTAAGCCTTTCCGACGTGGCATGGGGAGAGGTGAAAACGGATTATGAGGACGGCCGCATGGTATATGAAGGCGAATTCTTCTGCGGATCGATGGAATACGAATTTGAGATCGACGCGGCAACAGGACAGGTGAAAAAATGGGAGATGGAGAGCATCTATGACTGACCCTCAATGATGCTCAGAAACAAACGCATCCTCACACCCCTCCCATCTGCCTCACCGCCTCCCCCGCCATGATAAGCCCCGCTGCCGGCGGCGCGAACGCCACGCTGCCCGGCACATGGCGGCGGGCGCTGCCCTTTTCATTCTCCTCCACGATAAAGCGCGCCTCCATCTCCGGATCCGGCGTCCGGGGCGTTTCGTCCGAAAACACCACCTTTAAATGCTCAATCCCCCTCTTCTTTAATTCCCGCCGCATCACCCGGCACAGGGGGCACACCGAAGTCTCCGAGATATCGGCGATCCGGAACCGTTCCGGATGCAGCTTATTTCCCGTCCCCATGGATGAGAGGATGGGAATCCCATGCTCCTTCGCATAGACAGCCAGAGCCAGCTTGGCGGCCACTGTGTCAACGGCGTCCAGAATATAGTCTACCTGCCCTGCTCTTTCAAACAGGGCGTCCAGATTATCAGGCAGCACAAACGTCTCAAAGGTCAAAACACGGGTATCCGGGCAGATTTCCCGTATCATGCGCTCCATGACCTTTGTCTTTTTCTGCCCGATTGTGGATCGCCACGCCACGCACTGGCGGTTCAGGTTCGTCTCTGACACGCTGTCATCATCCGTCAGAATCAGCCTCCCCACCCCGCTCCTGGCCAGGGCCTGGGCGCAGTGGGAACCCACTCCCCCGATCCCGAACACGGCGGCCGAGCTGCCCCAAAGCCGCTCCATGGCGGCGTCCCCAAGCATCAGCCTGGTCCTGTCAAATTCATGTCCGCTTCCCATGCCCTTCACCCTTTCCTTCTTTATGCCCGCTTTGGGCCTGATACATAAAACCGCCGCGCATCCGCACTCCCTCTTTATTCCATCGGCGCGCGGTAGAAGCTTCCAAAAAACTGATCGGTCTTAAACACATTGATAATCACATGCGGATCCACCTCCCGCATCAGGCGGATCACGTCGTCCATCTCATACGACGAAATCACGGTATGGAGCACAAACATCTTTTTCCTGCTGTAACCGCCGATGGCGTCCAGGGCAGAAATCCCGTGGCGGAATGCGCTCACATACTCTTTCATAATCTCGTCGCCCTTCATCGTCGTCACCTGCAGCGTCACACGGTCAAAGCGGTGATGGAAGGTCGAAATCGTCTTGGTGGTAATAAACTGGAACAGGATCGAGTACGCCGCATTCAGCCATCCAAACGCCAGTCCGAATATACAGAACAGCACGCAGTTGCCGGCAAATACCTGCCCCCATATCGAGCGCCCTGTCTTATTCGACACATAAAGCGCGATAAAATCCGTGCCGCCTGTCGATGCGTTTCCTTTCAGCGCCACAACGATTGAAGCGCCGAGCAAAAATCCTCCGAACACCACATTCAGCACCACATCATCAAAAAGCGGCGAAAAATGGAAGATCTGGAGGAACAGACTCGACATGCACACCTGCAGGAGGGAAAACGCGGTAAAACGCCTGCTGATACTCCGGCTGCAGAGCGCCGCCACCGGAAGGTTAAACACCAGCATCCCCAGGGAGGTCGGAAAGCTCATCCCAAATTTCGACGCCGCCATATCGACCAGGATCGCGATCCCCGTAAAACCGCCCGACAGCAGTTCGGCAGGCCGTATAAATGTCTGTATGACAAAGGACTGCAGCAATGCGGACACGAGCACCGCCGCGCATGTAACCGCATTGCGGACGGCCTTTTTCTTGTACATCTTCTCTGCCTTCTCTAACATATTCATCAAATCCTCCTGAAAATGAAAAGGAGCCGCCTTTCCCCCACAGAAAGCAGCTCCTCCGGTCACGTTCAAAACCGTTACATTAAAATAGTTTATTGCTTATGTAAATATACCATTTTAAGCTGCTGTTGTCAATTGTTTTTCCGTCATATTTTACATATTTTTTTCATTTGCCTTTGCCCATATCTGTATTTATGCATAATTTACCCAGAAATCGCCCCGCCCATCAAACAGCCAGCGGCAGCTTCATTATCCATAAGGCCGTAAACAATAACCATTATATTTCCTTTATCCTGTTTTATACATTTATATTTTCCGGTAAATCAGCACATACTTCCCATGATCCCGGGAAAGCGGATCAACGATCCGGACGCTTCCTGCGATACTGTAATCTGAGAGGAGCCATTACATGAAAATCTCGACACAACTGGATGCCAATATGCAGTATTTCTCCCAGGTCCTCCGGCCCGATATCAATTTTGACGTTGTCTACCGCGTCATCACTGTGGGCGGGAGGAATGCCTGCCTGTACTTCATTGACGGCTTTACAAAGGACGACACGCTGCTCCGCCTGATGCAGGCTTTTGTAAGCGTCAAGCCGGAGGCCATGCCGCAGACGGCGCACGAATTCTCCAAGCTCTGTCTCCCCTACGGCGAGGTCGGCATGGAAACCGATTCTGATACGGTGATCACCCAGCTCCTGGCCGGTGTTCCCTGTATGCTGGTGGATGGCTATGACCGCTGTTTTACCATTGACTGCCGCACCTACCCGGCCAGGGGCGTCGGCGAGCCCGAAAAGGATAAGGTGCTGCGCGGCTCCCGGGACGGCTTTGTGGAAACCCTGGTGTTTAACACAGCCCTCATCCGCCGCCGCATCCGCGATCCCAGAATGCGCATGGAAATCATGGGCGTCGGCGAGAGCTCGCACACAGATATCGCCATCTGCTATATGGACGGCCGCGTGGACACGGAGCTCTTATCAAAGATCAAAGAACGTTTAAGACGCCTGCATGTAGACGCCCTGACCATGAACCAGGAAAGTCTGGCAGAGTGTATCTATCCGCATAAATGGTACAATCCGTTTCCGAAATTCCGCTTTTCCGAACGGCCCGACACAGCAGCGGCCTCTGTCCTGGAGGGAAATATCGTTATCCTGGTTGACAACTCGCCTGCCGCCATGATCCTCCCCTCCTCGATCTTTGACATCATTGAAGAGGCGGACGACTATTATTTTCCGCCCCTGACCGGAACCTATTTACGGCTGTCCCGCATGGTTATCTTTTTCCTGACCCTGTTCCTGACGCCCATCTGGCTTCTTCTGATGCAGAACCCGGGCTGGATCCCGGATTGGCTGTCCTTTATCCAGGTAACGGACGAGATCCATGTGGCCCTTATATTCCAGCTTCTGATCCTGGAGTTCGCCATCGACGGGCTGCGCCTCGCCGCGGTCAACACGCCCAGCATGCTGACCACGCCCTTAAGCGTGATCGCAGGTATCGTGTTAGGGGAATATTCCGTCAAATCAGGGTGGTTCAACAGTGAAACCATGCTCTACATGGCCTTTGTCACCATCGCCGGCTATTCCCAGACCAGCTTTGAGCTGGGCTTTGCCCTGAAATTCCTGCGCGTCATGATCCTTTTGCTGACCCATTTCCTGAATGCCTGGGGCTTTGCCATCGGAACCATCATCAGCCTGTCCGCGCTGGTATTCAACAAAACCATTGCCGGAAAAAGCTATATCTATCCCCTGATCCCCTTCAGCTTAAAGGAGCTGAAAAAACGCCTGTTCCGGAACCGCCTTCCCTTTATGGAAAAAACAGGCGGCCCGCAGTGAGATACCGGCTTCAAAACCTCCGCCGCCCCGGATATACGAAAGCAGCGCTACAGCGTGTCTGAAAAGCCGCCGTCTGGGCTGCCGCAGAATACCGCCTCATAAAGCGCCGTCAGCGCCTCCTCATAGCAGTCGGCGCTGACCGAGGCGCAGGAGAGAAGAAGGCCCGGCAGCGCTCCCTCCCGTTCCACAGGCCGGACCGCCACGCCCGCGGCCGCGGCTGCCCGGGCAAGCCCGGACGCAGAGCGCCCGCTTTTTATCTCAACCAGCACGAGGAAGCCCGCCTCGCCCGGACAGATCCTTGCCTGATCCCCGAAAATCGCCCCTATCGCCTCGCGCAGCCGTTTTGCCTTTGCGGCGTAAAGCTTTCTGGCCTTGCGGAGCTGATTCTCGAGACGCCCGTCGCGGATAAACTGGCAGAGCGCGATCTGCTCGGTCTTGGACGCGGTCTGGTTATAATACCGGCCCCTCTCCTCATAGAGCGGCAGAAGCCCGGCCGGAAGCACCATGAAGCTCATGCGGATAGAGGGCAGGAGCAGACGGGAAAAGGTTCCCAGATACACCACGTTCCTCCCGCCCGCCAGTCCCTGCAGGGACGGCGTCTGGCGGCTGTAGTAGCAGAACTCGCTGTTGTAATCATCCTCCACCAGGAGAATGTCCTTTTCAAATGCCTCCCGGATCAGGGCTATCCGCTCCGCCATGGGCATAACCTCCCCCCACACCGTCATCTGGGACGGCGTGACATAGCACACACTCCCTTTTGCAAGCCCGCCCCGGGCCCTCGCCCCGCGCACATCCTCCGCCGCAAATCCGAAATCCTCAAAGATCCTTCTTCCCTGCTGAAAGCCGAAATTATAAAACGCGGCCCGCTCACGCTCCCGTATCATGGGACACAAAATATGGAGCAGGCTCTGGATGCCGGCTCCCACCACAATCTGCTCCGGCCGGCAGACCACATTCCGGCGGCGCTCTAAATAGCTGCACAGCGCCTCCCTCAGCTCACGCTCCCCCTGCGGCTCGCCGTAGGACAACAGCCGTTCATCCTGGCGGAGCGCGCTTTTTATATAGCGCCTCCATAAATCGAACTGGAAGCTGTCCCGGTCCACCCTTGATGAGGCAAAATCATAGCGGATCCTGGCGCTGTCCTCCTTCGCCGCCTCCGGCTCCCTGCCGCCCCTGTCTTTATCCGAAAAAAATTCCGTTACATAGTAGCCGCTCTGCGGTCTTGAGACAATATAGCCCTCTGCCGCCAGAAGCATATAGGCAGTCTCCACCGTGGTCCGGGAGAGCTGAAGCTGCTTTGCACAGCGCCGGATCGAGGCGATCCGGGCTCCCGGCGCAAGCTTCCCTGTGATGATCAGCTCCTTGTAATACCGGTAAACCCGCATATAGAGGTTTAAACCCGGATCACTTAGATCCGGCTCCACCCGCGCGTCCCTTTCCTTCTCCTCTTCCCTTTGCAAGCGCCTTCATCTCCTTTGCGTTCTTCCGCACTGCCGCTGTGATCTTCGCGCCGCCCAGAAGACGCGCCAGCTCCTCTGTGGCCTCCCCGTCGTCAAGCCGCCGGATGAAGGTCGTGGTCCGTCCCTCCGACGCCTCCTTGCGTATCTCAAAATGGCGGTCCGCCATGGCCGCGATCTGCGGCAGATGCGTAATGCAGATGACCTGGTGGCGCTCTGCGATCAGGCGCAGCTTTTCCGACACCATCTGAGCCGTCCGCCCGCTGATTCCGGTGTCAATCTCATCAAAAATAAGGGTTGGTATATCGTCCGTCTCCGCCAGGACAGTCTTGATCGCCAGCATAATACGCGAAAGCTCTCCGCCGGACGCCACCTGTCCCAGAGGGCGCGCCGGTTCGCCCGGATTCGTGGATATCATAAATTCCGCCTCGTCCACGCCGCCCGCCGTGTAATGATCCAGCCTGCGAAATTCCATGGAAAACGAGACATCCAGGAAATTGAGCTCCTTTAAGCCCTCTTCAATCTTCACCGTCAGCTCAGAGGCCACCTCCCGGCGCGCCAGGGAGAGCTCCTCCGAAAGCTGCAAAAGCTCCCCCTCCGCCTCCGAAAGCCTCTCCTTTGTCTGCGCCAGCAGCGCGTCGTAATTTTCAAGCTCCAAAAGCCGCTCTCTCTTCTTCTCCAGGCTTTTCAGCACATCCTCAATCGTCTTCCCGTACTTGTTTTCCAGGCCCCGGATCAGGTTGAGCCTCTCCTCTGTCTGTGAAAACGCCTCCTCGTCAAACGTCGTATCCTCCAGATACGCGGAAATATCGCGGGACAGATCCCCTAACAGCGCCTCCACATCATAGAGCTCGTCGCGGATGCCGGACAGCCCCTCGTCATACTGGGCCGCCTCCTCCACAGCCTTCAGCGCCCGGGAGATCCCGTCGCCGCCCACCGCGCCGTACGCCTCAGAAAGGCTCTCCGTGATCCGCCTGGCGTTGGAAAAACGGCGGTATGCCGCCTGGCACTCCTCCTCCTCGCCCGGTTTTAAGTCCGCGCTTTCAATCTCCTCGATCTCAAACCGGCAGAAATCCGCCTCGCGCACGCGCTTATCCAGATCCGTCTCAAAGGACTCCATCCGCTTTTTCAGCTCCAGATACGTCCTGTACCGCTCTGCAATCCGTTCCTTTAAGCCTGCTGTCCGCGCCCTCCCGTACTCATCCAGGATCTCCAGATGCCTGGAATGGTACAAAAGCGACTGGTGCTCGTGCTGCCCGTGGATATCGATGAGCAGGCCCGTTATCGCCCGCAGCCTGGCGGCTGTCACTGACTCGTCATTGATCCGCCCCACACTCCGGGACGGCATGATCTTCTTGGAAATGATCACCATCCCGTCCGCGTCCGGATGGATATCAAGCGCCTTGAGCTCCTGCCTCTTCTTCTCATCCTTTACCTGGAAAATCAGCTCCACATAGGCGCTCTCGCAGCCCTGGCGGATCAGATCCTTTGACGCCTTGGCGCCCAGGGCCACATTCACGGAGCCGATAATCACCGATTTGCCTGCGCCCGTCTCTCCGGTCAATATATTAAGCCCCTCGTCAAATTCCACCTGCGCGGAATCGATCAGGGCCAGATTTTTTACATATAAATGATACAGCATTCCCGTCTCCTAAACTTAAGCGTTTGCAGCGTCCGGGCGGTTATCAACCGCCAACCGCCGCCTCACCCCTCCAGCAGCTTTTTCAGCTTGTCCATCAGAATAATCGTATCGTCCACCGTGCGCACCGCGCACATCACCGTGTCGTCCCCCGCGATACAGCCCACGACCTCCGGAAAATGCAGGGCGTCCAGGGCGGCGGCCAACGCCATTGCCATACCGGCAACGGTCTTGAGCACCAGAATATTCTGCGCCATATCCATGGAAAGAAAGCTGTCCTGCAGGATCCGGATATATTTGTCATTAAAGGTCGTCTGCGGATGGAAAACCGCGTACTTCTGGCGGCCGCTGTCCGTCTGGATCTTCGAGAGCTTTAACTCCCGGATGTCGCGCGATACCGTGGCCTGCGTCACATTGTAGCCCTCCTTGTGCAGATACTCTGAGAGCTCCTCCTGTGTCTCTATCTCATATCTCCCAATCAATTCCACAATCTTACTGTGTCGTTCCAGTTTCATTTTCTGCATCCCTCAATCCTGCCAACGTATAAACCCCGCCTGTTATAACCATGCGCATAACACCTTCTTTGCATCTTTTCCGGAGCCGGAATCTTCAGACACGCACTAAATCTGCCTCATCTTATTCCGGATATTGTCCATAAATGACAGCTTCTTAAGCTGGACAAGCGTTGTCTCAACCTTTGAGCGCCGAATCTGAATGCGATCCCCGCTCTTTAACGGCACAGCCGTATCGCCGTCAAAGCTTACAAACTGCTCTACCTCCTGATCCCCGCAGATGCAGAGCGCGATCTCGCTGTCCGCGGACAGGACAAAGCTCCTGGAATTCAGCGTATGGGGGCAGATCGGCGTCAGGATCAGGAGCCTGGCATCCGGAACCGCAATCGGGCCTCCGGCAGACAGATTATAGGCCGTAGAGCCCGTGGGCGTGGCCACAATCATCCCGTCCGCCGAATAGTCATTCAGAAGCTGCCCGTTGACATAGAGCTGAAATTTGAGCGTGTAAAGGCCGCTCCGCCCTAAAATCATATCGTTTAAGGCAATGTCGCGGGCGATTACACGGCCGTCTGAGACGATCTGCCCGTCCAGCATCATGCGCGTCTCAAGGCTGTAGCGATCCTCGATCAGGGCCTGCAGGGCCGGTATCATCTCCTCATCTGTGCTCACCTGGGTCAGGTAGCCCAAATGCCCCATATTTACCCCAAACAGAGGAAGCCCGCGCCCGGCCACATCCCTGGCCGCCTGAATCAGCGTCCCGTCCCCGCCCAGGACGATCGCGCACTCCGTCTCCGGCGGGATGCGCGTCACATCCGTGTAGCGGTACTGCTGGCGGAAACGCCGATCCATCTCCTCCCCGCGGCGAAGGCCCCAGCGCAGGCAGTCGCATCCGCGGTGCAGAAGATATTCCGCAACCAGAGCCGCCGCCCGCCTCGCCTCCTCCTTTTCCTCATTCACAATCAAATAAAAGCGCTCCATATCCCGCCTCTTTCGCTTATCGCGCCGTGACCGCCCAGGCTGCCCAAACGGCTGCGCCGCGCCTTCTTATCATATCCTGTTACACTTTATCCAGCTCCCGGTGCGCTGCCTCCACGACGCCTTCTGCCAGGAGCGCCGTTTCCGGATCCCCGGACGCCTCAAAAAGCGCGGCCGCTCTGCCGCGCGGCTTTTCAAGCAAAAGCAGGTACTCAATGTTTCCCTCCGGCCCCTTGATCGGGGAAAATTCCAGGTTCCGGACAAGGAATCCGATCTCCTGCGCATAGGCAGTCACATTCCGGATCACCTCCAGATGCGTGCTTTTCTCCCGCACCACGCCCTTTTTCCCGACCTTCTCACGGCCGGCCTCAAACTGCGGCTTAATCAAAGCCACAGCAAAGCCCCCGTCCTTTAAAATCTCCTTCACCGGCCCCAGGACCTTGGTCAGGGAAATAAACGACACATCAATGGACGCAAGGTCAACTGCCTCCCCGATATCCTCCGGCGTCACATAGCGGATATTCGTCTTCTCCATGCAGACCACTCTCGGGTCATTTCTCAGCTTCCAGGCAAGCTGTCCGCGGCCCACGTCCACACTGTAGACCCTGACCGCCCCGTTCTGCAGCATGCAGTCCGTAAAGCCCCCTGTCGAGGCCCCGACATCCATGCAGATCTTTCCCTCCGGCTCGACGCCGAAATGGGTCATCGCCTTTTCAAGCTTTAAGCCGCCCCGGCTCACATAGCGCAGCACGCTTCCCCGCACCTCGATCCGGGCCGTCTCCTCAAAGGCGGATCCCGCCTTGTCCTCCTTCTGGCCGTCCACATACACAATGCCGGACATAATCACTGCCCTGGCCTTTTCCCGCGACGGCGCGAGGCCCCTTTTTACCAAAAGCACATCCAACCGTTCTTTCATCATCCGCTCACTTTTCTAAATCATACTGCCGCCCGCTGTCATAAAAAACCGCCGAAGGCCTCCAAAAGCCTCTTCAGGATGGAGTCGCTGTCAATGCCCAGCTCGCTCCTTAAAAGCGACACGTTCCCGTGCTCCACATACGCGTCCGGAAGCGCGATATTCAGCACGCGGATCGACGGGTAATGCTTCTGCACATAATCCGTGATCCGCTCCCCGTAGCCGCCCCGCAGAACATTTTCCTCCAGCGTAATGATATATCGGTGGTCTGCCGCCAGCATATCCGCCACATCCGTATCAACGGGCTTGATAAAACGGCCGTTGACAAGCGTACAGGCGTGTCCCAGCGCCTTAAGCTTTAAACGGATATGCTCGGCTGTACTGACCATGCTCCCCACTGCCAGAAGCGCTATCTTCTCCTCGCGGTAAAGGATCTCGCTCTTTTGATACTCCACCAGGGCCAGGAATTCCTTAAGCCCTCTGTAGGCCTGCCCCCTGGGGTAGCGGATCGCCGCCGGCCCTTCATGCCGGATCCCGAAATTCAGCATGTCCCGGAACTCCCACAGATTCTTGGGAGCCATGACCGTCATGTTCGGGATCGAGGACAGAAAGCTCAAATCAAAGATCCCCTGGTGCGTCTCACCGTCGCTGCCCACAAGGCCGGCCCGGTCCACGCAGAACAGCACCGGAAGGTTCTGGATGCACACATCATGAACGATCTGGTCATAAGCCCTCTGCAGGAAGGACGAATACACGGCCACCACCGGCTTAAGCCCCGCCGCCGCCATGCCCGCCGCGGATGTGACCGCGTGCTCCTCTGCAATCCCCACGTCAAAGAAGCGATCCGGATAAAGCTTTGAAAAACGCTTTAAGCCCGTCCCGTCCGGCATGGCCGCCGTGATCGCCACAATCCGCGGATTCTCCCCCGCCAGCCGGCATATTTCTCTGGAAAATACATCCGTATAGCCCGGATAGAGCTTCGGATTAAGCGGCTTTCCGCTCTCAATGTCAAAGGGCTCTACGCCGTGGAAGGCGGACGGGTTCTTTTCCGCCGGCCGGTACCCCCTGCCCTTTTTTGTCATGACATGGATCAAAACCGAGTGATTGATCTTTTTGGCCTCTGTGAAAATGTGCGTCAGCCCCCGGATATCATGGCCGTCCACAGGTCCCAGATAGGTGATGCCCATATTTTCAAACCACATGCCCGGAATTAAAAGCTGCTTGATGCTGTTCTTGGTCCGGAGCAGGGTTCCCACCAGATCATCCCCGATCACAGGGACTCTGGAAAGCGTCCCCACCACGCTCTGCTTTAAGTGATTATAGCCCTCAGCCGCCCTTAAATTGCTTAAATATTTCGACATCCCGCCCACATTCTCGGAAATGGACATGTTATTGTCATTCAGGATAATGATAAAATTCTTCTTTAAGCGCCCCGCATTATTCAGCGCTTCATAGGCCATACCGCCGGTGAGCGCCCCGTCTCCGATGACGGAAATCACCGAATAATCCTCTCCCAGCAAATCCCTGCCCTGGGCCATGCCAAGGCCGGCTGAGATGGATGTGGAGCTGTGACCGGTGTCAAAGGCATCGTAAGGGCTCTCTTTGCGCTTCGGGAACCCGCTTAAGCCTCCGTACTGGCGCAGACCGTCAAAATAATCCCGTCTTCCGCTCAGAATCTTATGGACATACGACTGGTGCCCCACGTCCCATATCACCTTATCCTTTGGCAGCTCAAAAGCGCGGTAGAGGGCAAGCGTCAGCTCCACCACGCCCAGATTGGAGGCCAGATGCCCGCCTGTACGGCTGATCTTCTCAATCAGGAAGCCGCGGATCTCCTCCGCCAGCTCCTTAAGCTCCCCGTCATTCAGTTCCTTCACATCATCGGGTCCATTCAATTGATCTAAAATCATTGCTTCCCCCTTTGGCAACCTGAACCGTTCCCTATTTCTCCCTGTATATCAGCATGCGGATCAGATCCTCCAGAAATGCATTGCTCCCGGGAAGATCCTTAAGGATACGGATCGCCTTCTCCGAAAGCGCCTTCACATCGTCCTTCGCTTTCCCGATCCCCTCCAGGCTCACATACGTGGTCTTATGGTTCTTCTCATCGCTTAAAACCGGCTTCCCCAGCACCTCCTGGCTGCTGGTCACATCCAGGATATCATCCTGAATCTGAAAAGCCAGCCCCACGGCCAGCGCCATCTCGCGCACCCTTTCGCAGTCCTCCTCTGACGCCCCGGCCATCACGGCCCCTATCTGCATCGACGCCTCCAAAAGCGCGCCCGTCTTCAGCCGGTAAATAAAATCAAGCGTTTCCCTCTCAAGAGGCCGGCCTGTCATCTCCACATCCACCGTCTGCCCGCCGATCATGCCGTAAATGCCCGTCCGCTCCGACAGGATGCGGATGCACTCGCCCACCCGCTTCGCATCCTTCGTCCTGTCAAAGGCCCTGGCTGCTGTCTCGATCGCATAGATCAGCAGCGCGTCGCCGGCCAGAACCGCCATATCCTCCCCGTATACAGCCCAGGCCGTCTTCTTTCCCCGGCGGTATTCGTCATTATCCATGCACGGCAGATCGTCATGGATCAGGGAGGAGGTATGGATCATCTCAATGGCCGCCATCATCGGTTCAATCTCGTCCCCGCAGCCGCCGAACAGCCGGTATACCTCCCGCATCAGAAGCGGGCGCAGACGCTTTCCTCCCGCCTTCACACTGTAATTCATGGCCTCAAATATTGTCTTCTGAGGGCCGTTCTCCTCAGGAAGAAAGGAATACACCGTCTCCTCCACTTCCCTTGTATACTGTAAAAGCTGGTCTTTTTTCAATGTATTCACCCTTCCGATTCCGGATCCTCAAGCACCAGAATCTTCTTTTCCACTCTGTCGATTTTCTCACCGCACTGCTTCACAAGGCGCATGCCCGCCTCATAATACGAAAAGGAGTCCTCCAGGGAGATGTCCCCGTCCTCCAAAGCCTCAATAATCCCTTCCAGCTTTTCAAATGCCTCCTCAACCGAGAGCTCCTGCCCTGCGCTTTCCTTCTCTGCCATATTCAATCCTCCGTCTGCGGTCCGCCGCCTTTTGCCGGACCGGTTATTTTCCCGGCGTATCCTCCGGGGCGGTCTCCTGCACCCTTGCCGTGATCCGCCCGTCCGACACCTGGATCCGCACCGTATCCCCGGCGCTCACATCCGACACGGACACAATCTTCCTCCCGTCCCCGTCTGTCAGGAACCCAAAGCCCCGGCGTATCCGCTCAAGCGGCGACAGCCCGTGCAGCCGCCCGGAAATCAGGGCCAGGCGGTGGCGGGCGTCCGTCATCCTGCCCTCCATCAGGCGTTCCAGCTCCCCTTCCATGTCCGCCAGCCGCTGCCGCCTCTCATTGAGCCGCCGCTTTGGGCTGAACAGCTTAAAACGCAGCTCATACTGCGCCAGGCGCTGCGCCGCGTGATCCTTTCTCCGGTAAAGCGCCTTAAAGAGCCGGCTTTTCGCCCCCTGTAATTGTTCCACAAAAAGGCGGTAGTCAAACACAGCCAGCTCAGCCGCCGCAGACGGCGTAGGGGCGCGCAGATCCGCGACATAATCGGCGATCGTCACATCCGTCTCATGTCCCACCGCGGAAATCACCGGCGTCCTGCAGGCAAAGATGGCGCGCGCGACCTCCTCCTCATTAAAGGCCCACAGATCCTCGATCGCGCCGCCGCCCCGCCCCACGATCAGGACATCCAGCCCCATGGCGTCAAGCCTTCGGATCCCCCGGACAATGCTCGGCGCCGCGCCGTCGCCCTGCACCAGGGCCGGACACAGAATCAACTGCACATACGGGTTCCTCCGGGTGGCAATATTGATAATATCCCGGATAGCCGCTCCTGTGGACGCGGTCACAATTCCCACCCTGGCTGCATACTTTGGGATCGGCTGCTTGTACTCCGGGGCAAACATCCCCATCTCCTCCAGCTCATTGCGCAGCCTCTCAAAGCGCCTGAACAGATCCCCCGTCCCGTCCAGCGTGATCTCCGAGGCGTAAAGCTGATACCTGCCGTCCCGTTCATAGACCTCGATGCTGCCCTTTACCACCACCTGCTGGCCTTCCTTAAGCTGAAAGGTCAGGTTGCGCCGCTTTCCCGCAAACATAACGGCCTGTATGGCCCCCAGCCTGTCCTTCATGGTAAAATAAATATGGCCGGACGGGTGATATTTGCAGTTCGACACTTCCCCTTTCACACAGATGCGGTTCAGGGCAAAATCCTGGGCAAACATATTTTTAATGTAAGCATTTACCTGCGATACAGAATATACGCTTGCCATCCGCTACACCAGCTTCGCCAGAATACCGTTCACAAAGGACGGCGAATCGTCCCCGCCAAACCGCTTGGCCAGCTCCACCGCCTCATTGATCGCCACCTTGTCCGGCACATCCCCGTCATACCGGATCTCAAACAGGGCCAGGCGCAGGATCGTAAGCTCCACCTTTCCCATCCGCTTCGTGGTCCAGCCTTTGGCAATCTCGTTGATCCGGGCGTCCAGGTCAGGAATGAGCTCCATGATGCGCCCCACCTTGGTTCTCACATATTCACTGTCAAACACATCCAGAGCCGGGCTGTGCAGCACCTCGCTCACACCGTCCGGCGTGTCTTCCTCCTCCTGCGGCTCCGTAAAATACTGCTCAAGCTGATCCCCCGTCTCCCCCGCCGGGTAAAAATCAGCGCAGAACAACAGCTTAAAGCAGTGCTCCCGCAATTCTCTTCTGGTCATAACATGTCCTCCTGATCCTTCCTGACCGGCCGCGCCGTCCCTTCTGCAGGGATAAAGCAGCGCAATGCCTGTATTCTAAGCTCCCATTATAACGTAAGACAATCATTTTCACAAGGGGGGAGGGCTTGTGCTTTTTCCAAAGTATACCACAATTCTCGGGTTACAACAATGAATTATGGATAAATAACTGTATGTCCGCCTGCGAAAAGCGTGAAAGGGCCGCCATTGCGCGCCCCTGCCCAGACCGCCGCAAAGGCCCCCCGGATGGTATCCGGGGGGCCTTTGACTGTTTGAAACATCATTCCCGCCATCTGCGCGGAAAGCATTTTTAACACACGCTCCGGCAGCTTATATAAAATCCAGAAAATACCCGGCCATCAGATAAACCGACCGCTCCAGCGCTTCCTCCGCGGGCAGGAAGCAGTCGCTGTGCAGCGGATACGCGCTCTCACAGCCCATAAAAAAGTAAACCGCCGGCGCCTTTTCCCCGTAAAAGGAAAAGTCCTCCCCGATTAAGGTCGGGTTCATCTCCGCATGGACAGCGTCCGTCCCCAGAATTGCCCGCGCGCCTTCGGTAAAGCGCTGCGTGAGCGCCGCGTCATTGATCACGGCCCGGTACCCGTCCTCGATCTCCGCCTTCGCGCTTCCTCTGTAGGCAATGGCAATCTCCTGCGCGACCTCCCGCACCCGCCGGTGGACAAAGGCCCGTGTCTCAGGATTCAGGCAGCGGATCGTGCCCTCGATCTGCGCATGGTCGCACACAATGTTGTAACGTCCCGTCGTCTGAACCGATCCGATGGAAATGAGCACAGTCTCAAAAGGACTGATCTCCCGGCGGATCTTGTGCTCAACCGCGCTGATAATCTCCGCCGCAATGGAAATCGCGTCCACTCCCTTCTGCGGCTCTGCCGCATGGGCCTTTTTTCCTGTCACCGTGATCTTAAGCTTATCCGAGGAGGCCATAAGCGCTCCCTTTCTCACCCCGATCTCCCCGGTTCCAAGCTCCGGCCACATATGCAGCCCGTAAAACTCCTCCACCCGGAAGCGCTCAAATATCCCTTCCTTTAACGCCTCCTTCGCGCCGCCCCTGGGATTGCACTCTTCCGCCGGCTGAAATACGATCAGGACATTTGCCCTTAACCGCTCCTTCAAGCGCCATAAAACCACCGCCAGGCCCGCCGCAATCGCTGTATGCATGTCATGGCCGCACGCATGCATCACGCCCGGGATAACCGACGCAAACTCAGCTCCTGTCCTCTCCTCAACCGGCAGCGCGTCGAGATCCGCCCGAAAGCCCACGCTGCGTTTTTTCCCGCAGTCGATGTAAACATATCCGCCAGTCATATTTGCAAAGCTGCAAAACGCAACGCCATGGCCCTCCAGAAAATCCTTCACCCGTTTCGTGGTCCCGGTCTCCCGGTACCCCTGCTCCGGGTGCGCATGGATACTTCTGCGAAGTGAAATCAGCTCTTCGAGTATCCCGTTAAGCTTCTCCCTGACCGCGGGCTTACTTGAAAATACTTTCATCTACCTGAATTCCCAGACCTGGCGTGTCAGGAACCTTCACAAAGCCGTCGCTCACCTCAAAATCTTCCATAATAATATCACGCTGATGCAGCGGCCCGCCCAGCAGCAGATCCCCCGGAAGGGATACATTCGGCGTCGCAGCCGAAAAATGGATGCTCGCCGCGGAGCCGATCCCCACCTCCAGGTTGCTGCCCGCTGTGGCCAAAAGCCCCTCCGCCTCCAGGGCGGCGGCAATCTTCTTTGCCATCGTGAGCCCGCCCACCTTTCCGACCTTAATATTCACATAATCGCAGGCTGACTCGCGCAGGATCTGCCCCACAGCGTGGAAGTCGGAAACCGATTCGTCCGCCATAACCGGCGTCCGCAGCCGTTCCCTGAGCATCTTCATACCCCGGATATCCCAGCGCCTCACCGGCTGTTCAATGCTCTCCAGCCCGAACTCTTCCAGACGGCCAAACACCTGCAGGGCCGTCACGGCGTCATATCCCTGGTTGGCGTCCAGGCGCAGCGGGATATCGTCTCCCACCTCCTCCCGGATCCGTTTTACCAGGGAAACGTCCGTCTCCGGCGATCTTCCCACCTTTATTTTCAGGACCCGGTAGCCAAGCTTCAGCTTTTCCTTCGCCTCCTCAATGGACGCGTCCAAATCCTGCATGCCCACCACCCAGCTTAAGGCAACCTTATCGCGGTATTTTCCACCCATAAGACGGTAGGCCGGGACTCCCAGGAGCTTTCCCATTGCGTCGTAAAAGGCCATATCAAGGGCCGCCTTTGCCGCATAATTCCCGTAAATCGCCGCATTCATTTTCTCATGGAGACGATCCGTGTCAAACACGCTCATGCCCGTCACAGAGTCCGCCAGATACCGCCGGATCGCCGTCTCCATCGTATACCCTGTCTCGCCCATAAAAGCCGGGGACGGCGCCGCCTCCCCATATCCCGTTATGCCCTCGTCCGTCTGAATCCGCACAACCGCATGGGCCCTCGTTGTCTGCTCATAGAGCGATATCTTCCATTGTTTCTTAAGCGGAAGCTCCAGTACCTTCACTTCCACGCTTTTTATCATTCCTGCCTTCATTCTTCTCTCTCCTGTCTGCCATAATGATATACGAGACGCCCGATCTCCTGATTCAGCCGTATCCCGTCCCTGTTATCCCTCAGATCCCTGGTCAGGACTGCGGTGAAAAATGCCTGATTTCCTGTAAAAAGAATCCCCGCGTCATGCTCCGTTCCCGGCAGATCCCCGGTTTTATGGGCGAATCCGCCGTGTTCCCCAAAGAAAACCGGCAGCTTATTATTGCACTGCTGTCTTTTCAGGATGTCCATCATCTCCTCTGAATCCGCATCTTTTAAAACAGCCTCAAACATCCGTTCCATATCTGCCGCGCTGGTCCTGTTTTCCAGCCCCATCTCCTTTGCCGCGGCGTCCATCATCTTCCGGTTCAGCTCCGTTTCAGAAAGCCCCAGAGCCTTTATTTCCCTGTTTACCGCGTCCATCCCCAGAAAATCGATCAGCCAGTTGGCTGCTGTATTATCGCTTACGATGATCATGAGCACTGCCAGATCCTTCCACGAAAGCGTAAGGCCCGGCTCCAGATCCTTTAAGATACCGAAGCCTCCAACCTTATGTCCCTGCTCCATACGGATGCGCTCTCCCAGGAAAAAGCCCTCTTTTTTTCTTTTATAAAGTGTAAACAGTACCGGGAGCTTTATCAGGCTGGCCGCCGGGAACACGTCCCGCTCATTGCATGCGATTCTCTCCCCTGTCGTTAAATTCTTCACAATAACGGCGCTTTCCCCGGAACAAACGGCTCTCTGCCTCTCAATAGCCTGTCTTAATTCCTCCAAATGCTGTCCCTCCTATACGCCCCAGGCCGGATAGCTTGCCGGCCGGCGATCTGCATACATGGGAATCGTCTCCCTCACCTGGCAGACCTTCCCGAAATCAGCGCACCCTGTCACAATCCCTTCCGCCTCGTCCCCCTCTGCCACAATCTCTCCCCAGGGATCGATGATCAGGGAATGGCCGAAATAGGTCGATCCGCCTGCCGCCCCCACGCGGTTGCAGGCAATCACATAGAGCTGGTTTTCAATCGCCCTGGCGGTCAGAAGCGTTCTCCAGTGCTTCACCTTGGGATTGGGAAAATTGGAGACGACCAGAATCGCCTTCGCCCCCCGCACCGCATAGGTCCGCGAAAGCTCCGGGAAACGGATATCATAGCATGTCATCATAGCCATGGGCCCGAATTCCGTTTCAAACACCGGCATCTGCGTCCCATGGGTGAACGCCTGATCCTCATCCATGGCGCTGTACAGATGCATCTTGCGGTATTTGGAAATGACCTGTCCCGTACGATCCACGAACCAGACCGTATTATAGATCCTGTCTCCTTCCTTTTCCGGAAACGATCCCGTGCAGATACAGACCTTCCGGGAAGCGGCCAGTTCCTGAAACAGGCGCAGCGTCTCTCCCCCATTCTCCTCCGCAAACCGTCCGATCTCTTTAAATACCTCCTCCGAATACCCGGCTGTACACGTTTCAGGAAAGACAATCAGATCCACCGGAGCCGTTCCTCCCGCTTCCGGGCACATCTCGTCCACGAGCTGCCGGATCCTGTTCCGGTTTCCGGCCGGATCCTTATAAATTGTATCAAGCTGCACCAGGCTTACACGAAACATAGCGCTCCTCCTTTCTCACAAAAACTGATACAGCACGGCGCGGATGACCACATACGCAATCGAAAGCGCTGTAATGATCAGGCCGTTTTTGATCATACTCTTTAAATCCTTTGAGCGCGCCAGGCCCATCTGACCCACCATATCGCCGGTCGGGTAAGCAAAAAAGGTAATCTGCGAGCCCACCAGAAGCACCAGGGACCACAGATGGGCCGGGAGCCCCAGCGCCTCTGACATGGGAAGAAACAGATCGTAAAGCACCTTCTCCTGCGCCACTGCTGCGCCGGAAACACCGAAAATCCCCACCAGCGTCGCGGCCACCATAAAAACAGGAGCCCCGCCCATATTGATCAGAGGATTCAAAAGGCCGGCAATCGCATCAAACGCGCCTGATTCCGTCACAAAATTCAGGAACGGATCATAGAGGACAAACAGGATGAACAGCCAGAACATCTTAGAAGCGCCTTCCACCAGAAGCTTTAAGATTTCCGTGATACTCACCCCCGCCGACAGGCCGGTGACGAATGCGGCCGCAAACATCACAGTCAGCGCATAGGATGCCCCCGCCTTCATAACGATTCCATAGATGATTAAAAGAAGCATCGCGATTCCGAATACAGCCGTCGCCCGGTTCGTCACCGCGCCCGGGGTAAACTCCTCTCCGGCGCTGTCCTTATCGCTGTAGACTTCCACGCCCTCATACTTTTTCTGTGTTTTCTGAGCTACGGCAAATGTGCTGATCCAGATAATCACAGAAACCGGAAGGCCCACATGGAGAAGATACGAACCGTAAGAGATCCCCGTTAAGCTCATGGTTGTGACAACCGAGGGAACAAAAGGCCCTAAAAGAAGTCCCGTCGCCCCTGCGCCGTGAAGCAGCACGCCCAGCGTATTCGGCGTAATTCCAAAGCTGGCGGCAATCGGAATGATGATCGGGGCCAGAATCGCATTCGATCCGGCCATAGAGCCCAACATAGAAACAAGCAGAACAGACGAAAACATGGTTGCAAGCATGGCCTGGGTTTTGTTTTTCACACCGGTTTTCGTGACGACCAGATGAACAATATTCTGCGCCACTCCCACCCTGGTCAGGAGATGTCCCAGCCCGGCCCCCATCAGGATAATAAACCCGATCAGGCCCATAAACGACCCCAGGGCCGCATTGAGCGCACTTCCGACGCTCAGCAGATCCTGTCCCGTCAGCGCCGCCCCCAAAAGCACACAGAGCAGCACCACGGTCAGCATGTCCTTTCCCTTAAAGGACAAGATGATATACAATACCATCGGCAAAAAACCCAAAAGTGCAGGAAGCCCGAAAATCATATTGTAATCCTCCTTTAAAATATTTATTTATAACTTTCTCCGGAAGATTCTAATTATGTATCGCAACACTCCATGCACATCGATTTTTACCCGCTCTGTAACTGTAACCCGATATTCCGGTAATTTTTCCAAATTTTAGTCCGGGTATCCTTGCATTTTATCGTATTTTCGCGTATACTAAGAAGAGGGAGCTATTATATAATTGTCTGAATGGCCCACATGCAGCATTATGTTTTAGTTCCTCTTTTAATCAGAATATTCTGGGAAAATGTTATATCCCCTTATGATATTTTCCGCGCCGGTTTCTGCCGCGTACAAACGCAGAATCTGCCTTTCAGAAATCGCGCGCATCCCCGGAGGGTTTTGAGCGGACAGGAGATTTACCTGCCGCTTACTATAAATACAGTCCATATTCAATTGCAATCTCATCCTGTCGTTTCATCCGCTCCAGGGAGCGCTCCCGATCCCTCCTTCCCACTGCCGCGATCAGCGCGTTGGCCACAGTCATCGCATTCACAAATGAATACGTATCCGGCGCCTGCCTGGCCAGCAGCACACAATTGGCCTTCAATGCAATCGGCGAGGAATAGCTGTCCGTAATCGCGATAATCTTACTCCCCGCACGGTTTAAATAAGAAACGATATTATACGTCGCCCTGGTATACCGCTCATAGCTGACCGCGATCAAAACATCCCCGGGCGTGATAAACTGCAGCTTGTTCGATATGTCTCCCAGCCCCTCTGACAGAAGCTCCACACCGTCCATAAATTCCTTGAGCATAAAATAAAGATAATACGCCACGCAAAAGGAGGAACGCGCCGCTGTAATATAGACTCTCCGCCCTGTCCCGACCAGCTCCGACGCCTCTTTTAAGCTCTCCTTCAGCCCTTCGCCGCCCAGCTTTCTCAGCGAATCCATATTCCGCTCAATCATCCGGTCCAGTATATCCTCTTCCCCCTCTGACGTGATTGAGCTCTTCAGCTCCCGCATGGGAACCACATCCCGGCGGACCAGATCCGATACGCTCTTCTGAAACTCCGCATAGCCGTTATATCCCAGCTCCCTTGTAAACCGCGTGATGCTCGCCGGGCTTACCTCCGTCTTTTCCCCCATCTCGACAATCGATAAAAAAGGGATGGAGTGGATATTCTCTCTCATAAAATCAGCCAGCTTCTTCTGTTTCTTCGTAAACTGCTCATACCCTGTCTCAATTTCGCTCAGTACATTTCGTTCCACTTTCTGTTCCTCCGTAATTCTATTATAGAGGAATGGCAGTCATAAGTCAACTATTTTTGAAAATAAATTTTCATTTTGTCATAGTTATGCAAATAAATTTTCATTTTGTCATTATTTGATACTGCCTCCATCCTCCGCACTCCCCGCCAGCAGAAACAATTCATTCACCGCAACGGCCAGAGGGCCGATATACCCAATGCGGTCGCTCAGCCCCGATTTCAGGATATAACCGCCGTGGTACGACGCGTCATAATGGCTGCAGAAATGCAGAAAACGCTCTTCAATTCCCGGATGCTCAAACATCTGTCCGTAGATAATCACCTTATCCGGGGCCAAAAGGGTGATCGTGTTCACAGCCACCCTCGCCATCTGCTCAATGATATCATCCAGCACGACCCGCAGCCCCTCGTCCGCCAGGCCGATCCAGTCCGCTATGTTGCGCGCCTCGATCCGGCTTATATCTCCCTCCATCATACGGTACAGGGCAGGCATAGCCTCTTTCGTACAGGCCGCCCGCACCTGATCGGCAATGGCGTGCGTCGCCACCTTTGTCTCCAGGCATCCCCGCCGGCCGCAGCGGCACGGCCTGCCGTCCTTCTCCACAATATAATGCCCGATCTCCGCGGTCTTGGAATTCTGGCTGTCATAGATCCGGTTCTGGATAATGATCGCAGAACCCACCCCGGGTCCCCATTTGATAAACAGAAGGTTCTCCTGCTCCTTGCCGTTCCCGTAGATCAGTTCCCCTTCTGCAAATGCCTTCACATTATTTTCCACAATAATCGGAATATCCAGATGCCGGCGGATAATCTCCGCGACCGGAACCGCCTCATTCCAGATGCGGTAGGCATGCAGGCTGATCCCGCCCCTGCGCTTCACCGGCCCCGGAACCGATACGCCGATCCCAAGCACCATATCCTTCACGATCCCGCGCTCCCACATAAGCGCCTTGCTCTCGTCTGCAATCTTCTTGAGAAACGCCTCCGGGCGGCCCGCGGCCTCTGTGTGCAGCCGCTTCGCCGCCCGGCACAGCCCCTTTAAATCGCTGATGGCAATGCAGGTCTCCTCCGCCTCGATGCTGATCGACAGCACATAGCGGTACTGATAATTAATGTCAATCAGGACCTTCTTCCTCCCGGCCCTGCGCGCCTCCTCCATCTCGCCCTTTTCGCAGAGAATCCCCGCCGAAATCAGCTCCGTGCAGATCAGCGTCACCGTAGCCGGCGTCAGCCCCAGCCTGATCGCAATATCCTTTCTGGGCATAGCCCCGCAGTCATTCAGAAGTTTTAAAATCGAGCTGCGGTTGCTAAGCTTTACATTTTCTAAATTGATCCCCGTATATCCCAAAATGGCATCCTGTCCTTCTCTTTTATAGTCATGGGCTTATTCCATAAAACAAGTATAGGATGAAATAATTTATTTCGCAAGTGGATTGTACATTAGAACGTGTCTGAAAATTGCTTTCCGGTAGCTGTGCGCGCCCCTTCTGTCTAATAACGGCAAACCTCCGCCCCCGTCATCCTCCCCAGCATCTCGAGCTCCAAAGCCACATCTCCATAAATCACCACAAAATGCGGCTCCCATCCCTGCTTCACACTCTTATACACCATCTCCTTTGCATCCCTCTCCGTCCTCACCACCACGGATGTCCCGGTAAACTGCTTCGGCTTATCCAGCGCCTCTCCCCTGGCAATAAAAAACCGGAATGTCCCATCCGTTTTCCGGCCCACCCGGAAAATCGTCACCTGATCGCAGGCCGCACAGCCAAAATCCATGGCCGGCCCGATCTTACGGTTCGGATGCACGCCCACGCATGCGCCCGTATCGGTCCTGGCCAGCGAACAGGCCGCCATGCCGCAGTGCCAGTAGGTCACGGTTCCTTCTGTCTCATCCATGGAAACCGGATCTCCGAAGAAAACCGCTTTCCCTGTCAGCCGGTTTCCGATGTACATGGACAGCGCCCCGTACACATCCGCCTCGCAGCCCGCGGCAATCCCTTCTGCATTGAGCAGAGACAGCACGGTGCAGACCGGCGTCCCAAAGGAGGTAAAGAAATCCGGCCAGCAGCGGGAGGAAAGCGCCCCGATGCCATTTTCCTTAATGTACTCCTTATACGCCCTGTAAAGGCGCGCAAAATCCTTTACATTCTTCTCCGGTGTCTTTTCAAGGCCCTTCAACCACGCCTGCGCTTCCTTAAGCTCCGCTTCGCATTCCGCGTCGTCAAAGCCTTTGGCCCGCCCGATCAGCTCCCTGGCTTCGACGGCCTCCAGCGTCACGCCGAAATTCTTCAAAAGCTCGCTGTCCAGCGCGCGCCCGAAGCCAAAGCCCTGCGGCGTATGGCCGATTGCCGCCATTTTAAGGTCCTTAAGCCCCGCCTTTACCCCGGCCGCGCGGATCGCTGCCTCAAGCTGCGTCTTTACCTCCTCCTCTCCGGGGGAGCCGAACACGTATTCAAACTCGCCATCGCTAAATGCGCGCAGCATATTCGCCGCGGAATACGCGCCGGTCAGGGAATTTAAGCGCAGCCGTCCCCCGTCGATCGCCGGCTCGCGCAGGGTCCACAAAAGAACCGGACAGGAAAAGCGCTTCAGCACTTCGCCCGCATACGCCGCATTGGCAAAGGTAATATTCTGCAAAATAATCAGATCCGGGGAAATGCGGTCCAGAAACTCCTTCAGATCCTCCAGCGTCAGAAGCATCCTGTCCGGGTATACCCCGTCCTCTGTCAGAGAGGACAGCAGCCGGACCGATTTGTCAAACTCTAGCTGCGCGCTTTCCAGATGGAAGGTGCCAACCCCGATTGGTATATATGCCACTTGAAAACTCATTCTAACTCCTTTCCTGCTCCTTCATCATTTCCTCAAGCTGCGCCTGGTTGAGCGCCTCGACCTTTTTGTTGATCCGGATCATGGACACCACCAGGACCACGGTCAGGATCAGAATCACGCATGAAATCGGCCGCTTGAAGAAAATCAGGTAATCCTTATCATAGCTCATCATACTGGTAACAAAGTTCATTTCCATAATATCCGCCAGAATCATGCCCAGCATCAGCGGGGTGGAGGAAATATCCAGGATCGTCAGCAGATAGCTGAAAATCAGAATCGCCGCGGTGAGCACCAGCTCCTTTGTATTTCCCGTCGCCGCAAAAGCGCCTGCGAAACAGAAAATGATGATGACAGGAGCCAGATAGGTATAGCGCACCTGGATAATTTTGGCCACCAGCCTGGTCAGCGCCATCCCGATGGGGTAGAGAAACAGGTTCGCCACCAGGCAGCCCAGGATGATGGAATAGGCGATGACGCCCTGTTTGGTAAACATATTGGGGCCCGGCTGGATCCCGTGCAGGATAAATGCGCCCAGCAGCAGGGCCGTCACGCCGTCCCCCGGAATCCCCAGCGTGAGCAGGGGAATCATGGCCGAGCCGACCACCGCGTTATTGCTTGCCTCCGCCGCCGAAATCCCCTCCAGGGAGCCCTTTCCGAACTGTTCAGGGCGCCTGGAGGCGCGCCGGCACTCGTTGTAGCACATAAACTGCGCCACGCCGCCGCCCACGCCCGGCATAGCGCCCAGAATCGAGGCAATGGCCGAGGAGCGCGTACATGCCGGAAGGATGGACTTCATCTCCTTTAAGGTCAGCCCTTCGTTGTCAATGCGGTTTGCGTCGTCCAACTTTCCGCTTGCCAGGATAAAATCCCGCAGCTTCTGAACCACCTGCGTCAGGGCGATCAGCGCGATCATGGCCGGAAGCATGTCAATTCCGTACCGGAGCGTCTCAATCCCGAATGTATAGCGCCACACGCCTGTCACGGCGTCGGCTCCCACAGAAGCCATGAGAATGCCCAGAAGGCCGGACAATATCCCCTTGGCCAGGCTGTCGCCGCTCACGCCGGCAATCAGGGAAATCCCCAAAATTGCCATGGAGAAATACTCCACCGACGCGAATTTGGCCACCAGCTTTGTGATGAACGAGGCGCAGATCAGCAGCAGAATTGCCGAAAACAGGCCGCCGAAGGTGGAGGCAAAGAGCGACGTATCCAGCGCCTTCTTAACCTTCCCCTGCTTTGCGAGCGGATAGCCGTCAAAGGTCGTCGCAATCGCAGAGTTCGTACCCGGCGTGTTCAGCGTGATCGCGCTGATGGATCCGCCGTACATGCCGCCCACGTAGACAGCCAGCAGCGCAATAATCGCAGAATCCGGCGATGAAAATGTATACGTCAGGGGCAGAAGCAAAATAATGCCCAGCGTAACCGAGAGCCCCGGTATGCAACCCACGACCATGCCCAGAACCAGCCCGCCGAAAATCAGCGCCAGATTAAGCGGAGCGAATACCTGGCCGAGCGCCGGAATAATATACTGTAAATCTCCCATCCATTAACCTCCAATCCCCGGCAGCGAGACATGGAACACATACTTAAACAGGAAGAAGATCCCGATCCCCGCCGCGACGGTAAAGATATAAATAAACGGCCCCCGCTCCCCGCAGTAAAACAAAAGAACCGGGAAAATGATGCAGACCGCTGGAATAAAGCCTATATAAATCGTCAGGGCCACATACGCGCATAAGAGCGCGATCAGCACGACGCAGGGCTTTTCCTTTGCCCAGTCAAATTCAATCTCCTTCTCCTTTTTAAAGACCACGCTCTGCACGATCAGAATCACAGAGCAGACCGCCATGCCCACCAGACAGATCCCCGGAATAATCCGCGGGCTGGGAGCGCCGGAATCGAACATGGGCAGACGCACCTGACCCGGCATGGCCGCCAGCATCAGGACGCTGAAAATTCCCATAACGATCCCGGACCAGAGGTATGATTTAATTTTAATTTTCATAAAACCCCGCCCTTTCCTTCCAGAGCATTGTTCAAACATGCTCTGACATGATATGATGTTTCGTTCCTCCCTGCAGCCGGACTGCAGCGGACAGCGCCGCAATGCAGCCCGGCAGGCGCTTTTCTTACTGCTGCCCGCTCAAAAGCTCAAACGCGGCGATCGCCTTGGCGCAGCCCTCCTCCAGAAATGCCTTGGCATCCGCGTCATAGAGCTCGTTTTTATTCAGCATAATCTCACCAATCCAGTCCGCGTATTCAGGATCCGCCCATACGGCCTTGGAAATCTCCACGATCTCGTCAATCCATGCCTGATCCGCCCCGGCGCGCACCGCAATATAACCGCCGGCGGGGAGGATAGAACCTGTATAATCCTTTGACGCATCCAGCTCGGGGGCCATATCGTCCCCGGCGATTCCCGGCACGGCGATGGCGCCCTGCGGGCCTTTAAAGCCCTCAAAGCCGGTCTCTGAAAATGCCAGGATCGGCGTGATCGTCCCGGCCTCCACATCCTCTAAGGCCGCCTGGGTCGTACCGACAAACACATCCACCTCGCCGTCGGTCAGGCCCTTCTTCTGAGCCGCTCCCCCGTCGTACGGAACGGTCATAACCCTGCCGCCCTCGATGGCCAGAAGAGAGCCCAGCGCCAGGTGCGGATCCGACAGCGGATTCCCGCCGGACATCTTCACCCCGCCGTTTTTCGACTTCTCCAGAATCTCAGCCAGCGTAACGCCCGTCTTTGCATACAGGATCCACGTCCTGTCATCCACATCCGCCACCGGGTAGATATCGCTGCGGTCAAAATCCACCACTTCCGTCTGATACGCCTTTCCGAGATCGTGGCGGTATGCCACGCCAAAGCCGTATACCAGAAGATCCGTTGTGGACGGATCCTGATCCGTATACCAGTTCGCGGCCTGGAAGCCGTCGCCGCCGGTCATATTTTCCACAATAAAATTGTAATCCGAGTGATTGTTTGCCACCAGGGCGTACTTTCTGGCAATCGCGTCAGCCGTGCCGCCCACGCCGTAGGGACAGATGATCTTCACCGTCTGGCCGCCGTTTCCGCCCGCGGCCTGCGCATCCTGCGCATCCGCCGCCTGTGTGCCCGCCGGCGCGCTGCCGGAAGATGAACCGCACCCGGCCGCCGCGCATGCCATAACCCCTGCCATCACCATTGCAACGATACGTTTTTTCATAAACAACCTCCTGCTCATTTTTAAACGGCGACGATACCTTCACCGTATCTTTTACTCCTGTTTGTTTTTACACTCCTGTTCCGTTTTCACACTCCCGCTTGATTCTTACGCCCCGCCGTATCCCGCCCTGCCTCCTCTATTTCACCAGAAGAAAGACGCCGGACAGGAACAGCAGCGCATAGGTAATCATCATAAACAGCCTCTGGCTCATCCTGGCGTACAGCTTCCCCCCGATTGCCATGCCCGCAAGCAGGAAGGGGACGGAAATAAGCTGCAGCCTGACAAGCGGCCCGTTCCACAGCCCGGCCCGGATGTCGTCGAGCAGAATCAGGGTATTTAAAAATACCCACACCGTGGAGATGGTGGCCCGAAAGCTCACCTTGTCCTCTATACGCTTCGTCAGATACCCGATCAGCAGCGGCCCGCCCGACACAAAAAGCCCGTGTACGATCCCGGCCAGGATCAGAAGCGCCCCCTGGCCCCGGCCGCTCTCCATGCGCTTCTTTTCCTGCAGGGAATACGCGCCCCTGACGGACAGAAACAGCACAAACAGCCCCAAAAGCTTATAGAGAACCGATTCCCTGCCGGCAAACAGGCCGCGGATCAGGATCCCGCCGGCAATCCCGGCCGCCATCACCACAACAATTTTTTTCAGCTCCTCCCAGCACACGCTCTTATAATTTCCGGCAAAGACATAGACGCCGGACAAAAGCCCCAGCACATTCAGCACCGGCTTTGCCACCGGATAGCCCACCAGCATCAGGCTGGGGGGCATTGCGAGTATCGTCCCCGCAAAGCCCGTAATTCCCTGAATAATATTGGCCAGAAGAATGACCAGGAGGAACAAACTCTGATTCATCACCATTCCTTACTTTCCGTGCTTCCTTCTGATTTCATCAAACAACGGCGTAAATGCGCTGCCCTTCTTATAAAAGGCCGGCGTATCGCCAAGAGCGGCGGGAACCACATGAACGCCCGCCCCGTATTCGCGGCCGGTCCACATGTGAATCCATGTGTCCCCGGGCAGGTAAACCTCCCACTCCGGGCGTCCCGCCAGATAAACGGGCGCAACCAGCACATCCGGGCCTAACAGATACTCATACTGGATATCATAGCAGGCCTCGTCCTCCTCGTAGTGCACAAACAGCGGGCGCTGCACCGGAATCCCCCGGGCCGCATTCTCCGAAACCAGCGTCTTTATGTAGGGAGACAGCATGGCATATACATCCACCAGCCTCGCCAGCCGCCCCATGCACTCCTCATCGTCATAGAACTGGAAATTTTCCTCCGGCCGGTTTCCCTCGTGCGTCCGCATCACCGGGGTAAAGGCCGCCATCTCCGCCCAGCGCAGGAACAGCTCCTTTGTCCTGACATTTCCAAACAGCGAGGTATAGCCTCCGATATCGCTGTGGCTTAAGCCGCAGCCGCACATACCGGCGCTTAAGGCCGCGCAGATCACCGTTCCCAGACCGTCGTGGATGGAAAAATCGACCGACTGATCCCCTGCCCACAAAAGGGTGCAGTATGCCTGGCTGCCCGTCCCGCCGGCCCGCATAAAATACACCGCCTCGCCCAGCTTCCCGCTCTCATAAAGCGCCTCATAATTGCACCTTGCCCACAGCGCCGGCCAGTGGTTGTGCTCCAGCATAGCAGATTTTCCGTTGTGAAGCGCCAGATCCGTGGGGAGATACTCCCCGAAATCAGCCATCCAGCCGTCCATCCCAAGCTCCAGGCTGTGTTTCTTTATTACCTCATTTTTAAACCACTCAAACGCCTCCGGATTCGTAAAATCCACCACGCCGCAGTCGAACTCGCCGAAATCCACCAGATACTCGCTTCCGTCCGCCTTTGTGGCAAACACGCCTCTCTCCCGGCCCTCGCGGTACAGCTCCCCGTCCTTCACCAGATAGGGATTGATATACCCCAGGAACCGGATTCCCCTCTCATGCAGAGCCGCGATCCGCTCCGGCAGATCCGGATACATCTCCTTATGATACCTCCAGTCCCACTGTAGGCGCTTTCCAAACGATGTCACCCTCCTGCCGCACCAGTCCTGGCACCACAGGCCCGCCACCCGGATCCCGGCTTCGAGGACCTTATCAAGCAGCCCAAAGGAGCGCTTTGCCCCTCCCTGCACGCCCAGAATCAGCCCGTTATAGATCCACTCCGGAAGCGCCGGCTGACGCCCGAACCAGGCGCTTTCCTTTTCCAGGAGCTCCAGAAAGGTGTCCGCTGCCTCAATGCGGACGCTGCGCGGGACCTCCCAGAGCTGCAGTTCATGGAAGTCCGGATTCCGGAAATCAAAGTCCGCATAGGCCGTGGAATCCACATGCAGATAGTAACGCCTCGAAGAGACAAATGTCGGCTGCGGGAAATTCGTATTATAATAATCGCCTCCCGCCTGATTTTCCACGTCCGACCGCCAGGTCACATACGTCGTTTTATCTCTTCCCACCCCCGGCTCCGATGTCCAGAGAGGAAAATGCCTTCCCCTCAGATTAAAGTAGGACATCTGCTCGCCGCAGCCATAGCAGCGCTCCTTCTCATCCGCGCAGACACGCAGCCAGAACCGGTTGATCGCAGGATTCTTCTGCTCAAAGGTAAGCTCTGCCAGGCCGTCCGAAAGCCGGATTGTGACAAGCAGCTCCCCCTCCAGATCCAGGGCCGCCCCGTCCTCTGTCTCCGAACATCCGCTCACAAAAAGCGGACGCCGCTCTGTGACATAATCCACAATTTTAAAATTCCCGCGGTACATATCCACATGTTCCCGCCCGCAGCCCACATAACACATGGGCTTATCCTTCCTGCACTCCAGAATGACGTCCCCGCCGTTTGTAAGGGAACATTCGTTTCCGCTGCAAACCAGCTTCATTGAACCGCTCATACGCCTCTCCTTTATTCACCTTTCACCGCCGCTCCTGTAACAAAGCTCCTTATTCTCTCCCAGCAGCCCCGCATGGGCCCCCTGGCGGATCAGCGGCTCCCGGTCCGGATGGGCGATCACCCATTTATTCTTCTGCAGCAGCAGGACATTCTCCGGATCCTCCCCTCTCCCGCCGCACGCCAGCGGCGTATTCGTTCCCCTGGGAAGAATCACAATCCCCTTAAAGCCCTCGTCCGTAACCCGGCACGGGGAGAGGTGAAGCGTCGTCTGGTACATCTCAACTGCCGTCCCTTTTTCCACAAAGAACACCTGTGCATCCTCCACGCGGTATGTATTGTCCCGAATCTCCCACACATGGCCCAGGACCAGCATGAAATCCGTGACTGCCACATTTATCTCGCTCCCTTTGTGGTACTCAAAGCCGTTATACGTGGTGTTACGCCCATTGCAATAGCCTGCCTGGGCCTCCAGCTCCCCGTAAAAGCGATCCTGAACCTGCTTCATCACCGGATCCGCCTCCAGCTCCGGGACAGAAGCCACATAGATATTTCCATTTTCCGGAATCGTCGTATGCTCCTCCATATAGCGGATCATGGAAGAAAAATCATAGCCTGTCACAATCCGCCCAAAGGAGGCAAATTCCGGATCCGTAACCGGACGGATCCGCACGTCGTTGACCTCATTCAGCCGCTCTAACACTGTCATACCCATCCGCCTAACCTCTCACAACCTTAAACGTCGCCCTGAAATCCTCGCCTCCCATGCCCTTTGAGAGCGCCTTCTCATAAACTCTTAAGGCATTCTCCTCGCCCGGCATGGCCACGCCGCACTCCCTGGCCAAATTCACGCAGATATTCACATCCTTGGCCATATTCTCAATCGAAAAGGCCGTTGTATAATCCTCTGCCTCCAGCTTCGCCGCCTGCCCGTCCAGATAGAAATTCTGGCCGCCGCCATATGAAATGGCCCTCGCATACTCCGGAATGCGGATCCCGTTTTTCTGCGCCAGCGCGATCGTCTCATTCACGCCGTTCTGAATCTGCGAGACAAGGGCATTATGGCAGATCTTCATCACAAGGCCCTTCCCATTGCCGCCCATGCGGATCACATTCTCCCCCATATACATCAGGACAGGACGCATCCGCTCGCACGTCTCCTCATCGCCGCCCATATAGATGCCGAGCTTGCCCGCAGCAGCAGCCGGCTTGGACTTTACCACCGGAGCGTCGATAAAGCCGGCTCCCGTCTTCTTTACCATCTCGGAAATCTCCACCGAAACGCCCGGATCTATGGTGCTCATGTCAATACACGTCTTGCTCCCGTCCAGAACCTTCAGAATCCCGCTGTAAACCGCCCGCGAATGCTCGGACTTCGGAACCATGGAAATAATCACATCCGACTTTTCCGCCAGCTCCACCGAATCCGCGCAGGCTGCCGCGCCCTTAGAGACCAGGAGATCCACCTTCTCCTTCACAAAATCAAATACATATACCGTGTCGTCATGTTTTTTTACAATATTCTCGCTCATGGACTCGCCCATAATGCCAAGCCCGATAAATCCTATCTTCATGCTGTCCTTCCTTTCCGCGCTCTTACGGGACTTTGCTTTTCCCAAACCGCTAATCCGTAATCGTGTGATCCCAGGCGTCCATAAACGTTCCCAGCCCCTGCGTCGTATACGCGTGCTTCATTGAATCCTGATATACGCCCAGCCCGGCGGTCACAATATCCGCCCCCGCCAGCGCACAGTCAACCATCTGCTTCGGCGTCCGCACCGCTGCGCAGATAATCTGCGTCTTTCCATAAAAGCCGTAGTTTTTATAAATGTCAACAATGTTCTTTATGTACTCTTTGCAATCCTCCCCATTCGCTTCCTTCCATCCGATAAACGGCGATACGAACAGAGAGCCGTTCTTTGCCGGGAGAATCGCCTGCGACGGCGCAAACACCAGCGTCACATTCGTGCGGATCCCCATCTTCTCCAGCCGTCTGGCCGCCGTTATACCTGCCTCCACGGCCGGAATCTTAATCACAAAATTCGGGCTGACCGCCGCCACCTTCTGCGCCATCTCCACCATCTCGTCCGCATTGTCCAGGTGCGGATTGATCTCCACCGAAACCGGGAAACGCGAAACGCCCTCCAGTCCCTCTCTTTTAATCCACTCCGCAATATCGGTGATCGCTTTCATAAACGGTTTGCCGCTGAGCATAATATGACGCGGATTTGTGGTAACGCCGTCGATGCCAAAAGTCGAATATGCATACTCAATCTCGTCCATCTTCGCGCTGTCTAAAAAATACTTCATTTCTGTGTCCTCTCTTTCTCCTCTTTTTAATTAAATTGATTAATTATTTATTGTGTCACAAAGCAACGCAAGGCATTCTCAACTGTTTTTCCCCCTTTGCTTTTACTTATGCCTCTATAATATGTCCATCTTGCACAAATGTCAATAGATTATTTCCAATTATTTTGTTTTTAGTTACTTTGTTTAATTTATTTAATCAATATTGTACAATCTGCTGTTATAGCGCAGGTCATAAATGGAAAGCAGGTCATCGCCCTGCCCCAGAACGTGTCTGTGATCGCGATTCTCATAGCAGACGCCATCAATTATTACATACTGGATGAAGAGCCATGCCCCCATTATCATGTTGGAAATTTGATTTTCAGATATAAAGAAAAAAACACAGCAGCTAAGCATTAATCCGGCTCTCACGAATTCCCGGCAGGGCATGCGCCTGACCGGCCTGTGAGTTACAGGCAATCAAAAAACCGAACATACACTCTTTTACCATGTATGTACATGCAGACTTCAGGACAGCATAAAAAAAAGACATTTCAAAGAGCAATTTCCCTGAAATGTCTTTCTTTAACAATTTTAAAGCTGCTGACGGGAATCGGACCCGTGACCTCCGCACTACCAATGCGACGCTCTACCGACTGAGCCACAGCAGCAATATCGGCGAAATGAATGCTTCAAACCATTCCCGCTTCATTCAAGCCTTAGACAGTTTATCATAATCGACCGCTTTTGTCAACTATTATTTTTTATCCCGCCCGAAGCGACCGCTTTCTTTTCTCCGCTGTCCGCCGCCCCTTCCGGTCGCGCTGGATTGCATAGTAGCAGTACAGCGCCGCCAGGGCGTCCTCATTCGCATCGTGCGGCTTGTAATCCGTATAGCCGTAATACCAGGCGCAGTACGTCAGAGGCTTCCAGCGGTAGCTCCCGTATTCGTCATTGTATTCCCCGGCAATATAGGCAAATTCCAGCATGACGTCATAGAGCCTGGCCTTTACCGCGGTATTGATGCCCTTAGCCGCCAAAAACGGCATATCAAACGCCTTGTGGTTATATCCCACGATCAGATCCGCGCGTCTTAAGATCCGCTCGATCCTGCGGCGCTCATGCCGAAGCGTCGGCGCGTTCCTGACGGCCTGCCAGGCGGCCTTGCGGGAATTCATTCCCCTGTCCCATGCATGCCCGTCCTCTGGCCTGATGTATGAATTATAAAGTGTCTTTCCTCTCCCATTGACAATGGAAATCTGCACGATCTCATCTTCGGCTGCGTCTAAACCAGTTGTCTCAATATCAATGGAAATAATCCTGTTCTTCCACAGCATGGCCTGTATCCCGCCTCTTTTGTATAAAATCAATCACAATGCAATGTTCCCGGAATCAACGGTTGCCTGAACAGGCTGCGCCTCTGTGAAACGCCGCCTGGAGCGATTCGGCAGCCGCATTCCGGCCATTCTCTAAAACTTCTGGAAATCCTCAACGTTCATCACAAAAATCGTTGAGCCTCCCGTCTTCATATTCATCGGCACCGTCATATTCACGGTCGGACAGCAATTTCCGGCCATGGTCGGCGGCGTATAGACAAGCTGCTCCCGGCTCCCGCACATCTTCTTTATAATGGAAATCGCCTCCTGCACCCGGGAGTCCTCCACTCCCAGCATGAGGGTCATGCTCTTTTTCTTCAGAAATCCGCCCACGGTGGAAAGCTTGGTTACAAAAAATGAGTTCTGGTTCAATTCATAGACCAGATCCTCTGCGTCTTCGCTTCCTATAACTGCAATTATCATTTTCATATGACCGTTCCTCCCGTCTGAACTGTTACCATTTACCTGATTCCCATATCCGCACGCTCCGGGCCTCCGCTAACCCCTTCCCTGCGCCTGCGCAGCCATCCGCTGGCGCACGATCTCATAGGCCAGCACGCCGGCCGCCACAGAGGCGTTTAAGGAATCGATATCTCCCTTCATGGGGATGGATGCGCGGAAATCACAGGCTTCCTTTATCAGGCGGCTCACGCCTTCCCCCTCGTTTCCTATCACCAGGCCCATGGGCCCGGTCAGATTCAGGCGGTACATGAGCTCGCCCTCCATATCCGCACACGCGAACCAAAATCCCTTTTTCTTTAAATCCTCTATCACAGCGGACAGATTCGTAACCTTTGCCACCGGCGTATAGCACAGAGCGCCGGCCGAAGCCTTCACCACTGTGGTGGTCAGGCCCGCTGCCCTGCGCCTGGGGATAATCACGCCGTGCGCGCCCGCCAGATTCGCGGTCCGGATAATCGCTCCCAGGTTATGCGGATCCTCAATGCCGTCCAGAAGAAACAGAAACGGCGGCTCTCCCTTTTCCTCTGCCAGCTTCAGCATATCATCCACCTGCGCATATTCAAACGCGGCGGCAAATGCAATCACGCCCTGGTGCTTTCCTGTCACGGATATCTGATCCAGGCGCTCCCGGCTCACATAATTGATAATCGTATCGCGCTTTCTGGCCTCTCTTGTGATCGTCTTCACCGGGCCGTCCTGGCATCCGTCCAGGACAAACAGCTTATCTATGGTCTTTCCGGAACGAAAAGCCTCAAGCACGGCGTTTCGTCCCTCAATCGTCATCTCCTCATATCGCATCCTGCGTCTCCTCCCTGGCCGTTACGATATCTCCCCCATTTTGTGCAGGCCCTCTCCCAGAAGCTCTGCCATGCGGGCAAACTGCCCTGTCAGATAGAGATAACCTATCAGGGCCTCAAATCCCGTAGCCATCCTGTAATCGTGAACCGTCGCATTCTTTGCCATGCTCGCTGATTTGGCGTTCCGGCCTCTGCGGTAAACGGCCTTTTCCTCCTCGGTCAGGCTCTCCTCTATGAGCCTGTAAAACCCGGCCTGGGCCTGGGCCTTCACAAGACCGGCTGTCTGTTTATGCATCTTATTCACCTGGACATTGCCCCGGTTCATCACCATCTCGCGGATCGCCAGCTCATACACCGCATCGCCCAAATAGGCCAAAGCCAGGGGGGAATACTCTCCCGCATCCCTGGCCTTAAGATGAAGCGCCTGGTTCCACCCGCTTACGCACGCTTCCATTTTACGCCCTCTCTCGTGTCCTCGAGCAGAATCCCCATCGAAAGCAGCTTTCCGCGGATCTCATCCGCAAGGGCAAAGTTCTTATCCTTCCTCGCCTGCTGCCGCATGGCGATCATCTCCTCAATCTCGCTGTCCAGCGCCTCCTTCTTTGTCTCTGTGATAATGCCCAGCACATCGCAGAGCCGCTCAATCGTTTCCTTTACAAGCGTCAGATATTCCACTGAGGACTCGCCGGACGACGTGGAATTCCCCAGCTTTACGAGCTCAAACACCGCGGCGATCGCGTCCGCCGTGTTGAAATCATCATCCATCGCCGCCTCATATTTGTCAACAAAGCCCTTCACCTCAGCGGCAAGCTCCTTCTCCGCCCCGCTCATGGAGCCGGAGCAGGCTGTTTTTAAACCGTCATTCAGGCGTTCCACCGCGGTCCGGATCCGCTCCAGGCCGTTCTTTGAGGCTTCCATCAGATCCGCGCTGAAATTTAAGGGACTTCTGTAATGCGCGCTCAGCATAAAGAAGCGCAGGACCTGGAGGTCATATTTTTCGCTGATCTCCCGGACCGTAAAGAAATTGCCCAGGGATTTGGACATCTTGCGGTTATCAATGTTCAGAAAGGCATTGTGCATCCAATACGTCGCAAACGGCTTTCCATTCGCCGCCTCGCTCTGCGCAATCTCGTTCTCATGGTGCGGGAAAATCAGATCCTCGCCGCCGGCATGGATATCAATCGATTCCCCCAGATATTTCCTGGACATGACAGAACACTCGATATGCCAGCCCGGACGGCCCTGGCACCAGGGCGACTCCCAGTAGGGCTCTCCCTCTTTCTTCGGCTTCCAGAGCACGAAATCTGTGGGATCCTCCTTGTCCTCCTCACCCGTTACCTTGAGCTCGCGAAAGCCGGAGCGCAGATCCTCCAGGTTCTTATGGGAGAGCTTCCCGTATTCCTTAAAGGAGCCTGTCCGGAAATACACGGTCCCGTCCCCGCCGACATACGCATGCCCCTTCTCAATCAGATCTCCGATCATATCCAGCATCCCGCAGATCTCCTGCGTAGCCTGCGGATGCATGGTGGCAGGCTTAACGTTCATGCCCTGCATATCCTTTTTGCACTCCGCGATATACCGCTGTGAGATCGTATCCGCGTCCACGCCCTCCTCAATGGCCTTTTTGATGATCTTATCATCCACATCCGTAAAATTGGAAACAAAATTCACCTCATAGCCCCTGTATTCAAAATAACGCCTCACGGTATCAAATACAATCATGGGCCTTGCATTTCCGATATGGATAAAATTGTACACCGTCGGACCGCATACGTACATCTTTACCTTGCCCTCCTCAAGGGGAACGAATTCCTCCTTGGTTCTGGACAGCGTGTTAAATATCTTCATTCTGAACATCTCCTATTCTATCGATTGCCAATCAGACAGACTGCGCGCCGTGTCCGCAGCATCCGCCGCAGCCGGATCCTGTCATCATCTCTCTATCATAGCAGTAATTTTCCACTGCCGTCAACAAAATAATCGCCTGAGCGGCAATCCCCTCGCCTCTCCCGGTAAAGCCCAGGCCCTCTTCTGTCGTAGCCTTGACATTGACCCGCCCGGCCTCAAGTCCCAGCGCGGCCGCTATATTCTCCTCCATCTGCCCGCGAAAGCCCGATATCTTTGGCCTCTGGGCAATGATCGTGGCGTCAATATTTTCAATCAGATACCCGCTCTCTGCCAGAAGCTCTCCCGTCTTTCTGAGCAGTATCATGCTGGAAATCCCCTCATACGCCGGATCCGTATCCGGAAAATGCTGTCCGATATCTCCCAGAGCCGCCGCCCCCAAAAGGGCGTCCATCACGGCATGCGTCAGCACATCCGCGTCCGAGTGGCCCAGAAGCCCTTTCTCATAGGGAATCTTCACGCCCCCCAGTATCAGCTCGCGCCCCGCTGCCAGCCGGTGTACATCATATCCCTGACCAATTCTCATCTATGAACCCTCCCGTTGAATCTCCCGCATCCGTCCAGGCGCCCCGGACGGTTACAGCTCCTTCCCATGAATCATACAATCATCCGCAGCGCCCGTTCAATGCAGCGCACCTCCAGATCGCTCTGGCAGGAGCAGCACTCGCCGTCCACATGAACCGCCATCGGGCGCTCCATATGGATCCTGGCCTCCCGGCAGGAATAGATCCGCATGCCTTTGTTATAGCTACGCTTCTGCCACGCCCGCGTCAGGACTTTCAGAGCCTGCAGCTTGGAGGCATTGCTCAGCACGCACACCTCCAGACGGCCGTCGCTGCAGTCCGCTCCGGGCGCAATCCGGTAGCCGCCGCCCTCGAACGAATGGTTCTGAACCGCGACCTGATAAATATTGTTAAATTCCACCCGTTTATCGCCGTCCAGGAGGATATAGCCCTTTGCCGGCCTGGCCTTTACGTACTGCGCCGTCTCGCACAGGCAGTTCGGAAGCCTCTTAAACGTTACGTATCTCCAGAGCCTTGCCGAACGCACATTGAGCAGGCTTTGACAGACCGCCCCGTTTAATCCGATGCCGGCGCTGACCATAAAGCGGCGGTGCCGGACCGCCTCGTCACCGTAGGTCACAACGCCGTAATCTACTAATTTATAATATTTCGGATGGAGAATCTTTTTCATATTCCGAAGCGGGGAACGCGGAAGCTTTAAGCTCCTCGCCAGATCGCCCTTCACCCCAACCGGAATATAGCCCAGCGTCACCGCGCCGCCAAAGCAGATCCCGTCCACCACCTCGTTGACTGTCCCGTCCCCGCCGACCACGACGATCAGCCTCGGATCACGGCTCCCTCTCGTAAGCTGCTGTGCGAATTCTGTGGCTTGCCCCGGGCGCTCCGTGAGAAACACCCGGTACTCCACGCCCCTGGGCAGCAAATACCGTTCCACCTTATTCCAGACCTTACGGCCCCTTCCGCTCCCGGAGCAGGGATTAATGATAAAGTAATACATCATGGCCTCCGTTGCTCTGTATGTCAAGGAATCCCGATCTTACAGGCAGACACAGGCGCCGCTGTCTCCGCCGGCCGCTATCGAATCCTTACATCCTTTGTTTTAAATAGTATAGCATACTTCATACTAAATGATAAGAAAATTTCTATAAAATATTTTCAAAAAAGTATTGACAATTAGAACAATACATATTATACTATACAAGCAGTCGCAAGTAAGCGATGCGGACGGGGTCTTAGCTCAGCTGGGAGAGCATCTGCCTTACAAGCAGAGGGTCATAGGTTCGAGCCCTATAGGCCCCAGTCAAAACCAAATATGGCGGAATAGCTCAGTTGGCTAGAGCACACGGTTCATACCCGTGGTGTCGAGAGTTCAAATCTCCCTTCCGCTACTGAAAAGGAACATCTGCTGGTTAGCAGATGTTTTTTTGCACTGTTTCTGTAAAAAGGGTGGCGGTGTTGCTGCCACCCTTGGACGATTAACGATCGCTTATGCAATCGTCTTTCGACCCATCAGGCGCCGTCAAGCTTGCTGATGGGTCTTTTTCTGTCCGTCCCTTTTTGTGCTGTATGTAAGCTTTACACGTCTCAGCTAATGCAGCAATGCCTACCAAGATACTCACAATACGGCTAAGGATTTGAACCAAAGCGGCTCTTCATTTACGCAGCGCCGCACCCGCCAGCCCCTCAACCGCATGTGTATAGCGCCCGGAAGTCACCAGGCTGACCGTTGACTCGATAAAGGCCCCGATGCTGCTGATTTTTTCCGGCGGCGCGGCGTAAAAGACCTGGAAATGGTTCTCTTCAAAGTATTTTACCATCTGCTCAATGCGCTCCCTGGACAGCGCCGAGAAGGCCTCATCTATAAATACGAGCCTTGCGCAGCAGACCTGCCTGGGATAATACTGGAGCAGGCTTGCCGCCAGGATGATGAAGTACGGCGTCTGCTTCTCGCCGTTGCTGGCTGAGCCCTGCTTTTTGGACAAGTCGGCGGTGATCTCCTTTCCGCCCTGCACGCTGGATATCTCCATGTCGTATACAAAATACTTGCGGTAATCCGTGTATTCCGTCTCGTCCTCCTCATTCAGGATCACGCTCATAAATTCCCGGATATCCCGCTCCATCTCCTCGTCGTCCCTCGCAGAGTTCATGTAAACCTCCGGTGTATCCATGTATTCCTCCAGGCGTTTGCAGATGCGGAAAAACACGTCCCGATCCGGCTTTTTTCTCATCACAAACCGGTAGGTGTCGCTCCCGAAGGGGATATTCCTAAGCTCGCGGTTAATGGTTTCAATCTCTTCCCTGGCCTCCCGCACCGTCTCATTGATTTCCGCCACAAAATCATTCATAAATGCGTTCTCGAGCTTTTCTCCCTGCTCCTTCAGCCGGTTGTGAACCTCTTCAATCCGGATATTGGCAATATTCCTGTATTCCTCCCGGTAAAACGGGATATATCCCGCGCCCCGCCGGTTGATGTCAATCCCCGCCAGTTTACAGTAGTTAAGCTGCGCGTCCTCAAGCTGCCGGACGCATTCCTTTAGCTCCCCCTCAAGCCTGCGGACTGTTTTCTGCGTCACGGGCTGGCGGGAACCGGCCTTTCCCTTTGTAAGCGATTCGTACTCCTCCAGCATGGGACGTTTTAATTCCATGTGCCGGATACATGCCTCGGAATAATCCTGATTCAGGATATACAGCTCTCCGGAAATCTGCGCGAGCTCCTCTTCCTTCCTCTGCCTCTCATTTTCACACGAGCCAATCTCCCTTGCGGCCGCCTCCACCGCGGCCCTCAGCCTGTCGTACTCCTGCCTGGCGTCCTGCTGCTCCTGCAGGATGGCCAGGAAATCCGGGTTGCTGCGGATCCTCTCCAAATCCTCCAGAAGCTTATCCTTTCTGCGCGCATGATCCTCCAGACGGGCGGCCGCCTGGAAATCATAATATCCGGCGTCCCAGTTTACAGAACGAATCTGCGCCCTGCGCCGCCGGATCCCGTCCGCCTCCTTCTGGCAATCGGAAAGCTCCTCCTGCTTCCTCTCCTTTTCTTCCTCCGCCTTTTTAAGCTGCAGCCGGATCGAATCGCCCCCCAGGCAGGCATCTGTCCGCCTCATGTCCATACAGGATACTGCATAGCCCTTGGCCAGCATCCCGTTTTTCATCAATCCGCCCTTGGGGTATGCGTGAAGCTCCTCCTCTGATTCGCACAGATGGATCGCGTTCAGCAGATAATTGGCGTATCTTCTGGCATAAAGATTGGGGATCTTGAGGATCTCCGCCGCGGAACCGGGTGTAACCGGCGTATCAGGCAGCCTGTCCGTCAGGACGACATTCACGCCGTGAACCGCCTTTTTTCGTAAAATCTCCATGGCCTTATGGCAGCACGACCCGTCCACGATGAGGTAAAAGCGCTTCCGGCCGAGGAATGTCTCGACCGCGGTTCTCCACTCTGCCTGCGTTACCTCCTCCACCAGCTCCGCAAAGATCCGCACATCCGCCTGAAGGCCCTGACGTGTAAGCTCCGTCTCCAGCATCTGCCTCGCCTGCTCCACACCCGCAGGGAAGACCATCCGGTTCGCCTTTAAAAGCTTGATCTTGGCCTCCAGCTCATCCATTTCCCTGCCAAGCTGTTCCATATGATCCTCACAGTGGACTTCTTCTTTCTCAAATGCCCGGCCCTGCCGCCTGAAAACCTCCGAGGCGTGCAGGAACGCCTCCGTTTTTTGGTCCTTTGCCGCACCCATTTCCGCCAGACGGCGCAAAAGCTGCGTCTCATCCTCTGTGAGCCCGTGGAGCTCCCCGGCCCATTCAAGGAGCTCTGAAAGCTGCGTCTGCAGCTTCCTGACCGCCTCCCTCTTCTCTTCATATTTATGGATTTCCTCGTCCGCCGTCCGGATCTGGCCCTCGAGAGCGCGGATGCTGTCCTGCATGCCCCGCGCCATATCATTTTGTTCCGCGATGCGGTAGCGCTCTCCGGCCGCCTCGTACTGTCTGTCCAGCTCTTTCTTGCGCTCCTCAAGCCCGCTCTGCCTGTGAAACAGCGCTTCCTTTTGCTGCGTCTCCCTCTGCTGCTGCTCTTCCTTGTCCCGCAGCCTCTGATAGCAGAGCATGAATTCACGGATCTGAAGGCTCTTGAGCTTCCTTTCATACTCGGCCGCCCTCTGCTCCACCTCCTCAAGCCGCTCCCTGCCGGCCCGCAGGCTCTCATACATATCCTTAATGTGCTCAAACTGGCGCTTCTGCTCCCGAAGCTCCCCCAGGGAATCGACCTTTCCCGGATCCAGCACGCATTCCTGGATAAACTGGTCAATATTATTTTCCGGGTTAAATGCCATCATCTTTAAGAGCCTGGAACGGTATTTGGCCGCGTCGCAGCGAAGGCCCAGGGCCCGCAGAACCTGCTCCACGCCCCGCTCGCGCCCCCAGAAATCGGCTGATTTAAGCTTCCTTTTGTTTACGGCGAGCTCCTGTTTCGGCGTGAAGCGGATGGTTTTTCCCTCAACGGCCGTAAAATTTAGCTGCTCCATCACCGTGTCACGGCAGATGAACCAACTGCTTTTGTATGACAAATCATCCGCTGACTCAATGCATACGCCGGCCACCATGCTGGCGCGGTCCACCGGCGACCAGAATTCCATGGCGATATAGCTGACGATCTCGCCGGTCCTTAAATACCGCTCCGGGCCGTTGCTCTTCGTATCGCCCCGCACATAGGCGGCCACGGTCCTGTCGCGATCCCTGGCGGCCTTGTTAAACTGCGTATTCCCGGTCAGAAGATAGGTCATAGCGTCAAGGATAGTTGATTTTCCGCTCCCGTTTACCCCTGTAAACAGCGTCGATCCCTCCAGGCGGATACACACATTCTGAAATCTGGACCATTGAACCAGCAAAAGCTTTGTGGCTGTCTTTCTATTCGTCTGCATCGTCGTCCTCCCCGTCTTCCTCATCCTCTGCCGGAAGCTCCATCATCCGGCGTGTCGCCGCGCCGGCAAAGCGCCTGAATTCTTCCTCGCTCAGCGCAAACTGGAGAGAGGGGTACAGGCGGATCATGCAGTCCGCATCCCCGACCTTTCCGTGTACGTCAATCAGGTTAAACCGCGAGAACAGCGACAGAATATTTGCCATGGCGCTCTTGTCTATCTGATCCCGTATCCCGTATTTCTCCAGCTCGAAGCGCAGATCCGTGATGGAAATGACGGCCGGCTGGGCCAGGCTGCCTGTGCTGATTCTATCTGTATACAGGATCCAGAGACAGCACAGCACAACGCTCTCCGCCTTTTTAAACATAAGCCGGTTTACCTGCGCCCTGCCGTTTTCTCCCGACTCTCCGCGGCTGCGAAGCATCACGACTCCATTTTCCCTGTCTATCTCAATGTCAAACCCGATATAACGAAAGTACGCGGAAAACGGCTCCGGCTTCTTGGAAATAAAATAATACGCTTTTTTGCTGTCCTCATCCTTTGCGCGCACAATAAATGTCTGCTTCAGCAGGCGCCTGCATGATTTCTGAAACAGAGCCCGCTCTGATGAGGTGTATTCCTCCCAGAATTCCTCTATAGTCATCCATGATCCTCCGTGATATCTTCTGCGTCCTCTGCTCCATCCTCCCTGACAATCTCAAACCGGCGCAGCAGCATCTGGTTCGTCTCCACATAACCGTCTGTTAAGCGGATGGAAAAGCCGTTCTCCCTGCCGTACGCCACGGCCGACAGGGTGCAGAGCAGATCGCGTTTGCTCTCAAGCGGCAGATCATCGCTGCCGATGCGCGCTTCCTCTCCCATCAGCCGATTTAAGTAGGCCCCCATCTTTTCCCTGGAATACGGATTATAAGCCTCTCTCTCATGCGCTTTTCTTGCCAGCTCCATGTCGGTTTCGGTCATCTCCTCAAGACCCGAGGCAGTCTCCCGGCGGACGCTCCTTGCCTTTCTCGGAAAACGCAGCGAGCCTTCGTCGATAAATTCATTCCTCTCCAGCAAAAACAGGCGGTTCACCTCCTGCGGCGCTTCCTCTTTAAAGCCAAGCTCCCGCATCTCCTCTGTGATCACTTTCACCGCCTGCTCCACATTGCCCCTCATGTCACCCCCGCGGCTTCTGAGGAAGCGCGCGCGCCCCACGGCAATCTGCAGGTACACATTGATCCGGTGTTTTATGTCCCGCATGATCCGGTCATAATCCTCAGAGAGGAACCGTCTCGTCCGCCGGAGCATATCCGCTGCATACTCCCCCGCCTCCTCTGCCTTAAGCCCTTCCTCCGCGGCGCAGCCGGCTCTCAGGCGCTCAAAAAGCGCCCGGTCATTCTGCACGCGGTCAAGCTCAGACCGGATAAAGGAACGGTAAATATGGATATTCTGCTGCTTTGTGAGCCTCGCATACTCGCGGATAAAATTCCCGTCGCAGTATTCGATAATATTCTCGGTCAGGCTCTCCAGGCTCTCCTCCTTCACCATGCGCTCAATGATCTTCCTGATAAATGTCGCCAGCCGCTTGAGCGCCTTGGACAGAAGCTTGGCATTGCGGTAAATATTCTTAAGCCCGTCCACATACGGATCCTGCCGCCACTGCTCCTCATTTCGCAGAATATTATAGATATTGTAAATATAGCTGGAAAATTCCTCCCGGTCCGGTTTGCGAAGCTGCTGTAAAAATTCCGCCAGCATAATCCCCTGCTCGGTCATAATGATATGCTTTTCATAGGTCGCGTCGTCGTTCTCCTCCTCCAGCCACCCGATCTCTTCGGAGCAAAAACGCCGTATGATACTGTTCGCCATATCATTGTGATTCTTCCTGGCCTCGGTCTCCTCCTCGGGATCGATAAAATCCACCTGGTTTTCCAGAAGATAGGCGGCAAGCGCGTCGCGGATCCGCCCCCTGGCGATGCGGTAGGAAATCTCACGGTCATACTGCTCATAAATCACCTGGAGGCAGTCCGAGTAAATTCCCTGATTGCCGGCGCTCGATAAGCAATTAAAAAAACCGGGCGGTATCGTGTCAAATAGTCTTGTCATATTTTTTCCTGATGATGGCCTGTGCATAAAAAAGCCCCGGATACCTCCGGCGCTCTTTTTAACCATTTGTCTTTAAGCCTGATTACGCAGGCGGCGCCAAGAAAGCGCCGCCTGTGCAGGCTAATTTTTAGCCCGCAGAATGCCCAGAATCACTTTTGCAATAATCGCGAACTGCTTTCTCTTAATCCCGTTATCGGCCGCTCCCGATTCCAGATATCCACGGTCGTCATAATTGAACAGCATATCCGTTATGATCATGCGCCACATGCGCTCGTTCGATATCTGGATCCCCTTCGCGAGATCATAGAAATCTTCGCAGAAGGAATCAAAGGCTTCGTCTTTTACTCTGGGATTATATGATTCAAATATCCTGGTAAACATCTTCTGGATGGCAGCCAGATCAAATTCACAAAATGTTACGTTGTCCTGATGAAACTCTTTGCTGTAAGAATAATCGCTCATGTTTTTTCGTCTCCTTTACTATGGGTATATTTTACCATTATCCGGGGTGGAATTCAATCACTTATTTGTTTGGGGCGGGAATAACTCCATCGGCAAAATGTAAAAGCGAAAAAGAAATAGGCCGGGAATCAAAACTATAATGGTTCCCGGCCAGCTATTTTATTTATTTTCCTTTTCATGCCAATCTTTCAAAACAGCTTCTACCTGTGCAATTAATTGTTCTTTTTGAGGAATGTACGATACATAACGGGAGGCAAATATATTGTTAGCCATGCCACCTAAAGCATATTCTGCGGATACGCTGTCTTTATCCGTACAGAGAATGATACCAATGGGAGCATTATCATATTCGTCATTTACCTCCGCAGCATAATAGTTCAGATACATATTAAGCTGCCCGACTGCTTCTGCCATCAGACCAACTCAATTTAACAGACACTGTCTGTTGAATTTGATAAGCCTGATAAAACCGACGCATAAACTGGATATTGGAAACAGAAAAACCTTTGCCAAACTCGTTTGTAAGTTCTTTGGAAATTTGACGTAGCTGTTGCTTACATAGAATCAGTATATGCCAAATCGCCCATAATATATCCCCTTTGTGTTTTTAAACGTTTTATAAGCATAGCACACAAACATATCTAAATTGCTACTGCTTGATTTCATGTGATATACAAATAGCGAAGTTGCCTAACTGTAAATTTTCTGTGACTTTCACTGCACTCACAAAAAACACCTCGCATTGACTGGCATGTAAACAGTAACGCAGTTTTTGCTCTTATTGTAAAATGGAAAAAGGTTGTGTATAATAAAATACGGAAGCCTCAAGCACATAAAGAGATAAAAGGAGGGGCATTGCCATGAACTATGCAAAAGCATCAGAAACAGATATACCCGCCCTGATTGACATGAGGATTGCTTATCTGACAGAGGATTACCAGACTCTGTCTGCTGAGCAGGCTGACGCGATCCGCGCGCAGCTTCCCGGTTATTTAAGGGGGCATTTAAATCGGGATTTGATTGCCTATGTGGCGAAACATGAACGGGAAATTGTGGCGTCTGCATTTCTTCATATTACGGAAATGCCGGCGAATCCGGCTGTTTTGACCGGGAAATTCGGTGTTATGCTCAATGTTTATACCAAACCCGGGTATCGCAGGATGGGAACAGCAAACCAGTTACTGAATATGGCGATTGAGGATGGAAGGGAGCTTTCCCTGTCCTATATTTCACTGGAGGCGACACAGGACGGACTTCCTCTGTACCGAAAGCTGAATTTTACGGAAATAAACTCCCGGTATACCGGGATGATTTTAAAGCTCTGACATTCGACAGGAACCCGGAGCGCGTCCGAAACGTATTTCCGCTGTCTGCGCGCTCCGGGTGTGTCAGCCTTTCATCCAATAATCCATATCGGGATATAGGCGCTCTTTTTCACTTTCATCGCTTAACAGGTGTGTTTGTTTCAGCTCTCCCATTTCATAGTAAGACAATACAGACTGCCATTCGCCGGATTCCGGATGATATTTGTGTTCTGACACCAGTTCTTTTGTCTGCATATATTCCCCGTTTACCACTTCATATACAATTACATACTCATAAGATACGCCTGAGCAGCCTCTTGTCACCACTCTCTGTCTGTCAGGTTCAATTGAAATACTTGTGTCCGGAAATGAGGGATAGTATGCAAATTCCTGTTTATCTACTAACTGTCTTAACTTTCCTTTATTTTCAAGGCTTTACGGTATACCTAACCTTAAAATATGTATCCTTTTCCCTTGTTTTTGCCCTTATCAGCAAGTTACAAGGGAAAGTTTTTGTTATTCAGTTTTCATTTCTTAATTCATTCCCACAACCTTATCCAAGAGTTTAGCGGAATCCCGCTTCGCCTCCCTTGTGGCGTGTGCATAGACATTCATAGTTGTGCTTACGTCCGAATGCCCTAAAAGCTCCTGCACATCTTTTGGCTGCGCCCCATTTGATAACAAGTTTGTTGTGTAGGTATGTCTTAGCGTGTGGAAGTGGAAACCCTCTAACTCCGGTACTTTCCTTGCCGCTGTCCGGCAGGCTGTTTCTATGGTGGCGGGAAGTTCAAGACAGCCATCTTCCCTCAGACATACAAAAGAGATTTCCGTATAATCCTCCGGCGCATCTTCTGTCATTGGCAGGTTGTAATACTCATAATGCACCCTGTTTTTCTCTGTGACTTCCCTGTAGAAATTCCTGTGATAGAGTCCGCCATACTGCATACGGTTTTTAAGCTGCTGTTTCCTTGCTTTCTTCAAGATGTCAGCGAGGGCGTTTCCGAAATCAACTGTACGCACTTTTTTCCTCTTGGTCGAGCCGATTTCGTGCTTATGGGTAGCACCGTTGTAACGGACGCTCCTGCGGACTGTCAGATATTTGTGCCTCATTACCACATACTGCATGGGATTGAATGTGATGTACTGTTTCGGGAACACCGCAAAGCGGAAGGACTGCTGCAATACTGCGGAATAAGACCGTATATAGTCAATGGAATATCCCTTTGAAACAAAGTCCTCAACCGTTCCGCCGAATGAGAGCAAATCCATAAACTGCTGTAAATGCCCCGAAGTGACCGTTTTGAGTTTCCGTCTGCTTACAGGGTGTTGTTTAATGCGGTTAATTGCCTGTAAATAAGTACCGACAGTGCCATTGCTCAATGTTCCTGTCTTTAATTCTTCCTCCGCCCATGTGTCAAGCAACTGTCCGAGAGTGATATTGTCCGCCTTTGCAATGAATTTCTTGCTTTCATAGTCCTCCATTGCCTGCCTTAACAGCTTTTCCGTTTCGCTTTTGCTTTCTGTTCCTGCACACTCTTTCTGTACCATGTTACCGCTTGCGTCCTCCACATAGAAGCGGTAGTACCATTTTTTTCCTTTCTTCCGAACTGATCCTTTTGCCATAATCGTTTCTCCTTTCGATAAACGCAACCTTTATTGCGTATGGCAATCGGAACTGATGAAATGCTTTCTGCGTGTAAGTATATCATAACTCCGGCTGCCAAGCTATACCGATTCGGATTCTTCCCCCGATACCATAGAAAGAAGATTTGCAAGCCTTATGGTGGCTGTTTCGGGATTTTTGGAATAGAGCCTCACAATATCGCCCATATCGTTAAACATATTTACGGTGTGGGTGATTTCCCTGAGAAACATAATCTCGTTATATTCCTTATTCGATTCAAACCCCATTGTCTGAGCGAGTGCGGCATTTTCCGCATTGTCCTTGAAATTCTTGCAGGCAAACTGAAAAGAATCCACGAACAATTCATATTCCTTCAACATCAGCAGCAGTAAATCTTTGGAAAAATCCGCCTCATCAGGCTTCATATCATAGGGGAGTTTGTTTACGATGGAATTCATCACATCACGAATAAATAATTCCCTATTATCCGTAATGTCCGTTTGGTATTCCTCCGTTTCCCCTTTCAGCCACTTCACAGACACATGGAGTGCTTCTGAAAGACCTTCCAAGACCAGCTTCTTTGTGTTGTCGATTGTTCCCGCCTCATAACGCACGATTGTGGAAGCGGCTACCCCCATCTTCTCTGCGACATAAGGCTGGTTTAATCCCAACTCAACCCTCCGCTGTTTTGCCCTGCTACCGATCAGCTTGCGTAACTCTTTATCTTTCATACTGATACGCCTCCTTTTTCGGTATGGACAAAGTATAGCATAGAAAAAGCAATAATGCAATATGCAACTTAAAAATGATTTTTAAATCGCCATAATGCTTGACAGGAGATTATAAAAGCGTTATAGTAAGCGTACTATCGAAATTGCATTATGCAATTAAAAGGGAGGTGAGTTAATGACCAAAACGAAAATTGCACTATCCATTGAAGAAGCTGCCGATTATACGGGTATCGGGAGGAATACCCTGCGAAACCTTGTAGAGTGGGGAAAACTACCCGTCCTCAAAGTCGGGAGAAAGGTACTTATCAAAATTGATATACTGGAGAAGTTCATGGAAGTGAACGAGGGGAAGAACCTGCGGGATAAGAATGATGTAAAGTCTGTTACAAGAAAATCAGCAGTATAAAAGGCGGCTTCTAAGGAAACCGCCCAATGGTATGTATCAGACCGAAGCCATGATATACCTACACGCAAATAAATTATATCATGTGCTTCCTTTTGGTACAAGCGGAAATTTGGGGAAAGCGGAAAAAGTGAGTTGAAAAAATAAGTTAATTTTGGAACAGCCAACTGAAAAAATCAACTTGTTTTGGTATATTCAGTTAAAAAATTCAACAGATGTTTCGGGCGTCATTTTCAATGTGATGTAAGATTGCTGCAAAAATTTAACTGACATTTTAGATATTACTTTTTTGCTATCAAGGTTGCACTTTTTACTATCATAAGTGGCAGCACTTTTTGCTATCACAATGATGGCATTCTAAGGCAGATGACAGCATTTTTTGCTATCATGGCGGCTGATTTTACCGGCATAATCCGAACAGTTTCAAGAGAATATTACCTTCTCTTAAAGCCCTCGGCGTTTGAGAGCGAAATACACCCATTGCACAAACTTCGTTTATGCAATGGGGATTTCGCCCTTGCAGGGAGCAAATTCACGCAAGCGTGAATTACAAATGCTGCTGCATTTGTGAGAACCGCCGCCCTCTCCGCTTTCGCGCATCCGCTACTGCCATTTGCAGGAGGGAGGACAAAGCACAATACAAAGGCATTCATTTATCCGCATGAGCAAGCTGCTTGATGTCAGGGGCAGAATCACTTATATATCCAACCATGCAAAACAGGAAAACCTGTATGCAGTCTATGAAACGACAGACCGCTATTATTGGACGGAGCTTGCAAGATTCAATCAGCAGGAATTTCAAAAAAGCGGCACAGAGGGGGAATGTATCGAGGCGAGGGAATTTATCATTGCCCTGCCGGAATCTTTCCCGAATCTCTATGAGCCAGACAAACTTTTACAGTTGTTCACAGACCGCTTTAAGGAAAAGTACGGTGTGGAGTGCGTATCGGCTCTGCACCATAACAAACGAAAAACAAACTACCATATCCACCTTATTTTTTCAGAGAGGGAGAGATTGCCTGAACCCATAGAAAAGACTGCAACAAGGAATATGTTCTATGATGAGCAGGGAAAACATGTCCGCACCAAAAAAGAGATACTTGACGAAAACGGAAATGTCCGCAAAGGCTGTAAGATTGTGAAGAAAGGTGAGATATATGAGCGGAATCTTTTTACCGCCAAGAATAAGCTGTTCAAGCAGGACGAGTTTGTGGACGAGGTAAAGCATTTTTATACAGACCTTATCAATACTTTGGTAAAGAACGACAAAGAGAAACTGCACATTTTTAACGAAAACGGTCTGTATTTTGCCACTAAGAAGATAGGGAAAAATAATCCGAAAGCGGAACAGATACAGACGGACAACGAATACCGTATGCGTTGGAATCGTGAAGTTGACAGGGCGATTGTAAGCGGCGTGGCAGAAACAGAGATACAACAGATAAAAAAAGAGTACATCTCTGACCGCATCAAAGAATCTATTGATTTATTCGGCAGTCAGCCGGAACGGTTTGGAACAATCCTCATGAGTGCAGCTGCAGTATTGGCAATGCTGATTTCAAAGGTGCTGCAAAAAGCAAGGGAACTGTCTGCAAAACTCTTTGATACAGAGCAGATACAACCGCAGATGCCTGTGCAAGAACCTGTCCGCCAACCATCCGAAAAGGAAGCACAGACCAAACCGAAGATACCGCCCAAACCTATTATGTCTGCCGAAGCAACCGCCTATCCAAAGCTGTTTAAGATTTACAAGGAACTGAAACGACAGAATAAGATTATTTTTGAGGCAGAAAAAGAACGCAATGCTTTGGAACTTGAGCGTGATGCCCTAAAAGGACTTGCGAAATTTACCAAGAAAGGTGAACTGCAAAGCAAAATTCACCGTAAAAATGAGGAGATTGACATCTTAAAAATCGGCTTGTCCGGCATTGTTAGAAGATATGGTTATCAGAATGTGCAGAATTTTTATCGGATTTACCATAAATCTCATAGTGCTTATATTGCTTATATTGCTTATAGGGAACAAGAGGCTGAATGGGAAAAAAATTTACGGAAAGGACAATCAAAAACAGGATAGGCAAAGTGTGCTTGAGCGGTTGAAAAATCCGCCAAAGAGAACGACAGATTGCCAGCAACAAATGACGGTTAAGAGCAAGGACCGAAGTGCAAGATAATATTTCAATCCTTGCTCTTACATAACAGTTTTTTAATGATGAATATTGAAAAATATGTTATGATAGGTTTGTAGCAGATAGCTTATAGATTTTGGAGGAATATATAAAAATATGGAAAAATGGGACTTGTATACAAAATATAGAGAAAAGTCAGGAAAAGAGCAGATTCGAGGAGAAAAGATTCCAAACGGTTTCTACCATTTGGTAGTGCATGTATGGATACGAAATTGCAAAGGGGAATATCTCATTTCCCAACGTTCAGTTAGCAGACCAACATTTCCGCTTATGTGGGAGTGCGTTGGAGGTTCTGTTTTGATGGGGGAAAGCAGTATTGACGGAGCACTTAGAGAAGTAAAGGAAGAAGTGGGACTGGATTTACAACCCGAAGCCGGAAAACTCCTTTTTACTAAAATCCGAGGCACTGATGTTAAATATGAATGCAAAGAATTTAATGATATTATGGATGTATGGCTTTTTGAATACGATGGAGACCTGCATTTGGAAGATGCAACAACGGATGAAGTTGCTGACTGTAAATGGATGACAGTTTCTGAGATTAGAAAGTTATATGAAAACAAGAAGCTTGTGCAGACATTGGACTATTTTTTTTGTGTTATGGAAGCAGATGAACCGGATTACAGCCATATTATTGGGAAAATGGTAGACGGAACTGTTGACAGACCATTAGGCACCGCTCATCCTCGTCATTCGGAGATGATTTATCCAATTAATTATGGATATGTAAATAATGTACTTGCCGGTGATGGAGCAGAACAAGATGTTTATATATTTGGAACAAATAAACCGCTAAAGAGTTTTCGTGGCAAAGTAGTCGCAGTATGGCATCGTTTTGACGATGTGGAGGATAAGTGGATTGTGTCTTTGAATGGAGAAGATATTGCGGAAGAGAAAATATTAGGTGACATTTCATTTCAAGAGCAGTTTTTCTATGGGAAATTGTATAAATAATATTAAATTGCAATTGGTATTTATGGAATAGGAAAGGATGCCCCGTATGGTTAGAGAAATAGAAAAAAATGATTTAGAGGGTTTATTAAGATTGTATATGCAGCTACATAATAATCCCATGCCGGAAAAGACCGCAGAACTATTGCAGATTTGGGATACCATTTTTCAGGATAAAAATCATCATGTGATTGTTGCAGAGGAAAATGGAAAAATCGTATCTTCCTGTGTCTGTGTTATCATTCCTAACCTGACGCACAACCAGCAGCCGTATGCTTTTATTGAAAATGTGATAACGGATGAAAAGTTTAGAAAAAGAGGACTGGCAACGCAATGCCTAAACTATGCAAAAGAGATTGCCATAAAAGAAAACTGCTATAAAATGATGCTTCTCACAGGTTCTAAGGAAATAAGTACATTGGATTTTTACAGAAAGGCAGGGTACAACAGTGATGACAAAACAGCATTTATTCAATGGATATAGCGTGGCAAAGGAAACGCTTGACTTATATTTGGAAATGCAAAACCTAAATCGGGCAACAATAAAGTATGTTGCTGGCATAATTAAAGTCGGGATGAATCTGGCGGATATGAAAGCATTGTGCGAAAATTATTTGTTGGAACATGGCGCGGATTCCTTTTGGTATTGGGATGTTGGTGCGTTTGTTTTTGCGGGAGATGAAACTGCTGTTTCCGTATCAGGCAAAGATTATAAAGTGACAAATAGAATCATACAGGAAAATGATATTATTACGATTGATTTAAGTCCTCAAAAGAATAACATTTGGGGGGATTATGCAAGAACGCTTGTATTTGAAAATGGCATTTTATGTGATAAAACTGACAAAATAAGAAATAACGAGTGGCGCAGCGGATTGCAGATGGAAGAATATCTGCATAAAACTCTAATTGATGTCGCAACGCCGGACATGACATTTGAAGAATTATATTATCTCATGAATGATGTTATTGTAAAAAAAGGATTTCTTAACTTGGATTTTCTTGGCAACCTTGGACATTCCATTGTGAAAAACAAAAATGACAGAATATATACCGAAAAGGGAAACCATCAAAGATTATCAGATGTTAAAATGTTTACCTTTGAACCGCACATCAGTCTTCCTGATTCCAAATATGGATATAAAAGAGAAGATATCTATTATTTTGATAACGGAAAGTTAATACAATTATAGACCGCATAGATGAAAGGATTTTATATGGGAAAACTAAATGTTGACGGAACAGAGATACAGGTCTTACAGATTGAAGAAGATGATTATATCTCTTTAACCGATATGGTAAGGAAAATTGACAATGGACCTGCTCTGATAGAAAAATGGTTACGAAACAAGAATACAATAGAATTTCTTGGTATATGGGAAGAAATGTACAATGCAGACTTTAATACTGCCGCCTATGAAGAAATCATGCTGGAGGCGGGATTAAACCGCTTTATTATGTCGGTTAAACAATGGGTAACCCGCACAAATTCAAAGGGCATTGTAGCAAAGGCAGGAAGGTATGGCGGTACATACGCATATAAAGATATTGCGTTTGAATTTGCAAGCTGGGTATCTCCGCAATTCAAATTATATCTTATCAAGGAATTTGAACGGTTAAAGAAAGAAGAACAGGCTCTGCTTGGCTGGAGTGCCAAAAGGGAATTGGCAAAAATCAATTATCGGATACACACCGATGCAATCAAAGTTAATCTCATTCCGCCGGAACTTACACCACAACAAACTTCTATCATTTACGCATCGGAAGCTGATGTGCTGAATATGGCATTATTTGGCATGACAGCGAAACAATGGCGAGATAAGAATCAGGACAAAAAGGGCAATATCCGGGATTATGCGAGTATAAATGAATTGATATGCCTGTCAAACATGGAAAACATCAATGCAGTGCTGATTGAAGATGGGCTGAATCAAAAGGAACGCTTAATAAAGCTTAATAAAATTGCAATACATCAGATGTCTATTTTGGAAGAACAGACCACAAAAGTCCTAAAGTGATTTAATTCCCCCGAATTCGGGGGAATTAAAATTTTTCTTTTTACCATAGTTCAAGGCTGTCTTCTGCATCAATCCACATTTGCAAGTTGCCATCGAGTGCTAAGCGGGCATATTCGAGCGGCTCATCTATTGCTAAGGTATCTAAGGCACATTGGGAGCAGGGAGTAGTCTTTAATCCATCTTCTGCCTTGTTGCAGTCAATCCGCAGAAGATACTCATCAAAGGTGGTTATATCAATGCTGTTGTGGTACATATTATATTCTGCATATATGAACTTCATATCTTATCAGCCCTTCCTTTACTAATTGAATTTTGGGAAAAATTTTAGAAAGCATTTCAATCAGTTCTTCCTGCCTAATTTATTCTGTGTTATAATTTGTTACAGGTTTTTCTTTCCCTTATTTTTGCCCTTATGAGGGTTCGTAACATGAGAGAAAAGGATATAACACGAGGGAAAGTCTAAGGGCAAACTCACATGCTATAAATTTAGCATTTTCAAGGGTTTGCGAACTTTTTAGAGATAAGATATAACAGTTAATAAATGCTATAAAAAGTGTCTTATCAGAATTCCTGTTTCTGCGCATCCCAGGTTATCGCGCGGCAGTTCTTCCAGCTTCCCCCGCTTCCGAATGATAAGCCCTCGTGGATCAGCAAATCCGGCCTGCCGTCAAAGTTTATATCCATATCCTCCAGATAGCGCCTTTGTTCCATCCCCAGCCGAAGGTATTCGCTGTCTGTATAGGGGATGAATATATGCTGCATCTGTATCGGCCGGCCTTCCCAGACGCCGTCCAGGATGATGTGATATCCATCCGTCTTTCCAATCTCTAACTCCCAGGCGTCACCAATCTCAAAGATACAGCAGTCCATTTCCCCAATCCGCTCCATCTGCATAAACCGCAGGTCTCCACCCTCTTCTAAAAGGGCTTTTTCCATTATATTTGCCCATTTATTATTATCAGGCAGAGAAAAAGAGAGGCTGGTAACTCGCGGCTGGCCCTGTAGATTAAAGTATATGCCCGCAGTATATCCGTCCCGTGTATGGTTTTTCTCCCAACGCTCCCACAGAGTATCTGAAAACAGTTGTACATCTGTGCTGCTGTCAGTTAAATCAATCCGAATCCCGCAGTCAGGGATATTTCCCAGGGCACGTCTCAGTCCGGCCTGTTCCGTATACTGCAGGCTCTCCTTCTCCACCTTCTTCCATGATTCTGTGTGTTGCATGTGGAACCAATGCCCTGAATATCCTCCGTATAGCGTGCAAACCGCCCCTGCTGTCAGGAGAGCTGCTGTCATCTTTTGCTTCATCATCCGTTTACTGACACCCTCTGTCCAGATTTCATATCAGCTCTCCGGCGCCGAGCTTTTTGAAAAGTGCATATAATCCGGCTCCCGGCTCCAGTCTCCTCCCCAGGTAAAGCCGCGCTCCTTAAACAGGCGCACGCACAGATCATTCTCATCAATTTTATGAGGGAAATTCCGCGAGCGGTCCGCATAATCCATCCCATTAGCCGGAAGGCAGCCGGTCACAGTTCCCGCCTCATCATAAAATACATTCGGATTATACCTTGGATTAATGTCAATGGCCAGCCCTCTTGCGTGCAGGGAAAGCGTACTTTTTCCGGCCACGGTCCGGTAATTAAAGCACGATGTATTATTCTCCGAGCTGGACCAGTCGTCATCCGCATCGTAATCGTCCACCAGCCGGATCCTCTCAATGCGGTATTGCTGATTGTAGAGCTCCCGGAAAATCTCCACCAGGTCGCCGCTGATGGCCTTATTGCTGACCAGCTCCCCAGAGCGCCGGTTTCCGTAAAAATCATAGTAGAGCACGCGGATATAGCGCAGATCCTCTCTTGGAATGATGCAGTCCTCCTTATACGATTTCCCGTATATTCTCTGAAACAGGCTGTCGCTTATCTCTGTTTCACTGAAAAACGAACCGCTCCCCAGGGCGTAGACCACGTCCTCCCCCACCAGATCGCCCGGGCCGTAATCGCTGACCGCGTACTGCGGCGCCGCAGGCTCCGGTTCCTGTCCCGCAGGCTCAGGGGCCGGCTCTCTGTAAGTCCCGGACGGCTCCGGTTCTTCCCGTTTTTCCTCATTCACAGCTCTGCTTTCCGGCTCCGGCCGCCCTTCTGAGCCGCCTGCGGATCCGGCTGTTTCTCCTTCCGCCCGTTCCGCGTTCTCTGCTTCCTCCTCTTCAGGAGCGGTCTCAGAGCCCTCTTCTGCTTCCTGCGAAGCATCCGAAGCCGCGCTGCTCTCCGGGATCTCCGCGCTCTCTGCTTGTGCCGTCTCACCCGCGGCCGTCTCTTCCCCGCCGCCTTCTTCCACTCCGGCGCTCTTTTGAGCCTCTCCCTCTTCCTCTTTCACCGAATCCACGGCCGATCCGGAGGGCGCCACGGCCCTTGAGATGACGGTTTCCTCCCCTCCTGCCTCTTCGCGCCTCTGAAGGGAGGTCATATCGCGCTCCCATGCAAACTGGATGAAAAAGGCGGCCACAACTGCAACCGCTCCGGCCGCAAAGGCCCATTTTCTGTCTCTGCGCCCCGGGCCGCCCGGCCTGTTTCCCCACAGAACTCTCATGTCCACATCTCCTCCAGCCTTCTGCGATCCACCTTTCCGTTTGCGTTTCGCGGCAGCTCCTCCATATGAATCACACGGTTGGGCAGCATGTATCTTGGAATCCTGCTTTGCAGGGCCTTCGTCATCTCCCTCTTTCCCATCTCTGCGCCTGAAAAGATGAGAAGAATCATTTTTCTGCCCATGTCGTAGATACAGGCGCATTCCTGCACGCCGTCCACGGCCCCGGCTGCCGTCTCAATCTCTCCCAGTTCGATCCGGTAGCCCAGATGCTTGATCTGGAAATCACTCCGGCATAGATACATCAGCTCCCCGTGTTCATTGTATGTTACCAGATCGCCGGTCCGGTAAATCAGCTCCGGGTAGGCGCTCTGGAGGGGATTTTGTACAAACCGCTCCGCTGTCTTCTCCGGATCTGCATAATAGCCCAGAGCCAGGGCAGAGCCCTTTACGCAGAGCTCCCCCTGACGGCCGTCGCCGGGCTCTACGGGACGGTTTTCGCTGTCAAGCACCAGAAGGCCCACATTCCCGCAGGCCTGTCCAATGGGGAGGGATTCATTTTCGTGAAATTCCCGTGTTACATTATAATAGGTGCAAACATACGTTTCCGTGGGCCCGTACATATTGGCATACAGCGCTCCCGGCACATATTTTCTCCAGTAGTTGAGCTGCTTCACCGGCATCACCTCCCCGGCGAAGAACACGTAGCGCAGGTAAGCCGGCGTCCCGGACGCAAAGGCGTTTAAATTGGCCGCCATGCACAGCGCAAAGGGAACCCAGAAAACCGCTGTCACACGGTTCTCATTCAGAAACTGCACAAGCTTTACAGGGAACGTAAAAAGCTCCGGCGGGATGATGGTCATGCTGCAGCCAAATTTCATTACACTAAAAATATCGTGATCAGACACATCAAAATAAAAGGGAACCTGATTTCCCAGGACATCGTCCGGCCCAAAATCGTATTCCCGGCTGAGCCATTCCATATTATTAATGATCACGCGGTGGCTGACCACCACCCCTTTTGGTATGCCCGTGGAACCGCTTGTAAAAAGCACATACAGCGGATCCGAATCCACACTCCCGGCGCGGATCGCGGACAAAAGCGCCGGGTCCTCCGATGCGGAGAGCGCTTCCTCACAGACAACAGCCTCTGGCTTCGCCCCGCCGGGCTCCAGCCCCTCTGCCAGAGCCTTTACCCTCCCGCTATTCTCCTGCGCAGACAGGATCACAGCCGGGCGCAGCACGGACAGGATCGTCCGGATGCGGCTCTCCGGCATGGAGATATCGATCGGACAATAAAAGCAGCCTGCATAGACTGCCCCCATAAAACCTGCTATCATGTCCACGGACTTTTCCATAAATACCGCCACCGGACGGCCCTTTATCTGCCTGCGGGCCAGGAAGCTTCCGATCCTCCTGGCCTGTCCGGCAAATTCATGGAAGGCAAGGCTTTTATTCCGGTCCGAATAGGCTGTCTTATCCGGAGCGGCCTCTTCCGAGGCCTCCAGATATTCAAGTACATTCTTCCACATTCCTCGCTCCTTTGGACTTATTTTGCGGCTACATTATATTCCACTGCATCCACCACCTGGTTCGTGGTGTAAATAATCAGCTCAGAGCTTCCCTTTTTATAGCGGTACACGCCAAATTCTTCCTTATAATCCGTGCCGTACGCCTTTATGGCCTCTTTTGCCGTGGAGCCGATCTGAATGCCCTCCGGGGTCTGCGCCTTGTCGCTTATGAAATACACGGACGCGATGCACTCTGTGCCGTTGACCGGATATGTGCTGATCTCAAAGCCCTCATATGTATACACCTTATCCTTGCCCTGATACGCGCAGCTATCCTGCTCAAAAACCGGCTTTACCGGATCCCCGAGAGCCTTTATGACCGGCGCAGCCTCTGCACCCATTGCCACAGTAACCTCTCCCTTTTTAAAGCAGTATCCCTCTTCCGTTTTGGACTCTGCCTGGCTGGTGTTTTTAACTCCCCAGGCAAAGGATGTCGTGGGCGCCGCCAGCGCGCAGAATGCGGCCAGACCGGCTGCTGCCATCCATTTTCCTCTTGCTCCCATTTCCTTTTTCATCTTTCCTTCCTTTCTGCCCGGATTCGCCGCTCTAGAGCGTGTTTGAGAATTCATTCCCGACATCTGTCAGAAAGCAATTTTCAAACACGCTCTACGGCGTCTCTCCCTGCCCGTCCGGGTCTGCGAACTGGCTCAAATAGCCCAGTCTCCTGAATTCCTCTTCCTGTTCCTGCTTCATGGATTCATAATACGTCTCCTTCTCCTCCCACACAGCCCGGAATGCTTCCTCCGTCCTGTGATCCAAAAGGCCGCACGTATCGGCCAGGATCGGGCCCAGCCAGCGGGACAGCTTCTCCGCCCCATAAACATTCATATGCAGGCCCCCGTCATATGTATCCTCGGAAAAATCGATCCCAATCTCCTCCATGGCCTCCAGTGCATTGATATAGAGCAGATCATGGGCCGCGGCATATTCCTCAATCTGCCTGTTCCATTCCTCATGCCACGCCGGGTAAAGGGACGGCGCTTTAAACAGGATCAGGCGGATGTTCTCCTCCTCGCACGTCTCGCGGATTCGATCCAGATACTCATACCCCTTTTCCTCAAACCGATAGTCCGGCCGGCGGCGCTCCGCCGGAAATTCCCCGGCCGGACGGATATCGGCCCTCATATAATAGCCGTTGTGCGTTGTCCTTTCCTGCGGTGATAACCAGTCCAGATCCGCCGGCTCAAGGCTGCTCCAGCGCGAGTGAAAGCGCAGGAGAGGAAATACATATTCCAGGAAATGCTCGCCCGGAAGCTTCGTCTCCTGTATGGCGCGCGCCTTTTCCATTGACCAGCGCATACCGTCCAGCGTCATCCGGTTGTACGTCTCATTGACCTGCCCGATCTGCTGCATAGCCGCCACGCTGAGAACCACGGCCTTTGGCTTTTCATAGCGCAGCGTATCCTTTAACAGGAAATACGACTGCGGAATCAACTGCTGCGCGCTCCCCCGGATATAGCTCGTGATCCCGTATTCCCGCCACAGGGCTGTGGGAGAAATATTTTCATACACCTCGCAGTCCCCGAGAAACACGACGTCGTGCGGGCTGTCCTCCTCATAATATTCCCCAATAAAAGCGCCCTCCACCACCTGTCCCCTGTATTTGGGGACGAGGAGGCGCGTAAGCCCCCACAGGCTGCTGATCACAAAGGCCGCTGCCAGGAGGATGCCGCCTGTAAACCGTAACGTCTTCCTCACCTTCCGTCCCCCCTAAAACTGATTATAAATAAACTGACTCGCATCATACCCCTGGCCGTACGCTCCAAATACAAGTACAGCCAGGAACAGGCCGTATATCAGAAGGAAACGCGCCCAGGCCGGCCTCTGAAACAGCCAGGCGCGTATGCCCGTTTTACGTCCCGCAAGCCCGACAGCGGCCATAAGAAGCACCGACAGGCCAAATACCAGCCAGTCTCCGGCGCAAAGCCCCATCTCCATCAGACGCCCGTCCGTAAGCCTCCCGGACGAAAGCCCCAAAAACATGCTTCCAAACATGGAAAACACCACCGGAAACGGGTAATACTCAAACATCTCCAGCATGCTGAACAGGATAAACGTGCGGGCCGTCTCAAACGCCCGGTACGCGCCGCTGTCCGTCCATGCAAAACGTTTCCTGAAACGCTTGTAAACCGGCGAAAGCTCCTGGCTTATCAGAAGCACCGCGCAGTTGGCCAGGCCCCAGGAGACAAAATTCCACGACGCGCCATGCCAGATCCCGGTGATAAACCATACAACGATGCTGGCAAGATAGAGAGGCGCTCTCCGGCCCGCGCCCTTTCCGAAGAGCCTCCGCATCCAATCCGAGCATTTCCTGGAAGCCCGGCTGGTGGATACCGGAAAAAAGATATACTCCCGAAACCAGCGCATCAGCGACATATGCCACCGTCTCCAGAACTCAGATAAACTCCTGGACAAAAACGGACGGTCAAAATTCTCCGGCAGCTTTACCCCGAAGAGCTCTGCCACGCCCAGCGCAATATCAATGCCTCCCGTAAAATCCCCGTACATCATCAGCGTGTAGAGCAGCATGCCCGCCCACACATAAGCGCCCTGATATTCCGCAGGATTCCCGGAAATCGCTGCTACCACCGGCGCGATCCGATCCGCTGCCGCCAGCTTTTTAAAATATCCCCACAGAATCCTCACAAGGCCCATGCGAACTGTGCTCCATTCAAACCGGCGCCCGGCAAAAAGCTGCCCTGACAGCTCGTCAAAGCGGCTCACCGGCCCCTGAGTCATCTGCGGGAAAAACGAGGCAAACAGCGCAAAACGGAACGGATTCCTCTCCGGCTCATATTTCCTGTGGTACACGTCAATCAGGTATCCCATGGACTGAAACGTATAATAGGAAATTCCCAGCGGAAGAAGCCAGTCCACATACGGAAATTCATATCCGGCCCCGGAAAGCGCCGCGTTTACATTACCCAAAATGAAATTTGTATATTTCAGCACGGCCAGTATGCCGAAATTCAGGACTACGCCCGCCAGCATCAGAGCGCGCTGCCTCTTTTTCACGGCGGCATTATACGCCCGTTTTTCCGCCCCTGAAAGCCCGCGCTCCTTCACAAATGCGTTTCCCTGCCTGGTCATCCGCCCGATCCAAAGGGCCAGAGCCCAGGTCGAGAGGACGGTGCAGAAAAGATACAGCAGGCCGCCCGCCCCGCCGCAGGCATAAAACACACAGCTCGCCGCCAGAAGCGCCATCCACTGCGCGCGGCGCGGCACAACATAATATACCGCCAGAAAGACGAGAATGAAAAACAAAAACCGGTAGGAAACAAGCTGCATGGCCCTACTCTTCCTCCCTGAGCCGGCAAATCAGCGCATAAATCGCCTTTGCCGAAGAGAAATTCTCCGGTACAATCTGATCCGGCAGAATATTCACGCCCATCCTCTGGCTGATCTCCGACACCAGCATCACCATCTCAAAGGAGGTCAGTATCTCATCTTCCACCAGCGTCTCACACGTCTCATAATCCACATCGGGATTTATATCCTCCAGTATCTCTATCAGCTCTTCCATCAATATGTCTGCTCCTTCCCTATCTCTTTGCAGAACCTCTGACTCCCTCCTAAATTTCCCGGCCGGGCAGTGGAAGCTCCTGCTCTCACGGAGTCCTTGGATACAGACTCCTGTCAAACGCAAAGCAGTTCCGGTGAGCTCTGGAAAACGCGTCCATCTCGCTGTCGGTCAGAAGGCAGAAATCGCCTCCCCATGACCGCGGCGTCGTGTCAAAATGATACCAGGCCCCGTCCACCATCGTCAGGTTCCAGAAATGATCCGCATCCGTCGAGCGCACCACCTCAATGCTCGGCAGCCCCGCTCTTGTCAGCAACGCCTGGGCCATGGCAAAATATGTATAGCAGTCGCCGTGACGCCGCCTTAAGCCCTGATACGCCTCCTCCACCCAGTCTCTGGTAGCCGAACGGCCGCTGTAGCTGGTATTCCCGCGTATCCAGTAATAGATAGCGGCCGCCTTCTCCCGCCCGCTCATCCCCTCATGGGTAATCTGTGCCAGAATATGGTCGCACATAGCGTCCATGGCCTTATGCGTCCCGCTCTTTTCCTCCTCCGGCGGGATCGCCACAGGATTCTTAAACGACCAGGCCCGATCCGCCGCGCCGCCGGCGTCAAAGGTAAACGCCATCCCGTCTATGGTAAACTGGCCGTCATGCAGCATCGCCCCGTTTTCCGGATTCAGATAATAGCTGGCCCCGTTCCAGTCCACCCAGCCAGTCTTCATATAGCCCGACTCGTCAAAAAAATACCACTCGCCGTCAATCCATTCCCACTCCGACTTAGAATAAGCGCTGCTTCCGGACGGCCCGGATGAGCCATACCACCAGCCTTTCTCATCCTGATGCCAGGCCCATCCCTGCTCTGCCGCAAACGCAGAAGCCGGAAAGCCAAGCGCCAGGCTCCCCGCCAGAAGCAGGGAACACGCTCTTTTCCCGCTGTACTTTTTCATATCTTCTCCCTTTGTCCCAACCATACTTCCCGGATTCTCCTGTATCGAACAGCCTTCGGAAAAGCAATCTACCTGTTTATTTTACATTTAAACGGGACAAATGTAAATAATTGGGGAGAATTTTCTTTAAAGTAACCATTGTACAAAAAAGAGGGCTAATCAAACCGGAGCACGACTTGATTAACCCTCAAAATTACGCCATTTTAAGCCATTCTATTAGAATTTTCCAGCTTTAGCCCCTTCTTCGATCAGTACCGCAACCGCAACCGTTGCTCCAACCATCGGATTATTTCCCATTCCGATCAGTCCCATCATCTCCACATGGGCCGGTACGGAGGAGGAGCCGGCGAACTGTGCATCGGAGTGCATGCGGCCCATGGTGTCAGTCATGCCGTAGGAAGCAGGGCCTGCCGCCATGTTATCCGGGTGCAGGGTACGTCCCGTGCCGCCGCCGGAGGCCACGGAGAAATACTTCTTGCCCTTTTCCACGCACTCCTTCTTATAGGTGCCTGCCACCGGGTGCTGGAAGCGGGTCGGGTTGGTGGAGTTGCCGGTGATGGAAACATCCACGCCTTCCTTCCACATGATGGCCACACCCTCTGTCACGTCGTTTGCGCCGTAGCAGTTTACCTTGGAGCGCAGGCCGTCAGAGTAGGATTTTCTCCACAGCTCCTTCACCTCGCCCGTGTAATAATCCATCTCTGTCTCCACATATGTAAATCCATTGATACGGGAAATGATCTGCGCAGCGTCCTTTCCAAGGCCGTTTAAGATCACGCGCAGCGGTTTCTGGCGCACCTTGTTCGCCTTTTCCGCGATGCCGATCGCGCCCTCTGCGGCTGCGAAGGACTCATGTCCGGCCAGAAAGCAGAAGCAGTCCGTCTCCTCCTCAAGGAGCATCTTGCCAAGATTGCCGTGGCCTAAGCCCACCTTGCGCTGATCCGCAACAGAGCCGGGGATACAGAACGCCTGAAGGCCTTCGCCGATCGCGGCAGCCGCGTCCGCCGCCTTCCGGCAGCCCTTCTTGATGGCAATCGCCGCGCCCACCGTGTAAGCCCAGCATGCGTTCTCAAAGCAGATCGGCTGAATCTTTTTTACCTGATCGTACACATCCAGTCCGGCATCCTTTGTGATTTTCTCAGCCTCTTCGATGGAAGCGATGCCATAGCTGTTTAAAACGGAATTGATTTTGTCAATTCTTCTCTCAAATGATTCAAATAATGCCATAACTTAATGATCCTCCTTAAATGTTTACCTGTCTGATAAGCTTATCCGGCTGAATGTAACCGTTCACATACGTTTATTCCTGTCTCGGATCGATGATCTTCACTGCGTCGTCAACGCGGCCGTACTGGCCCTTTGCCTTCTCGTATGCCGTGTTCGGATCGTCGCCCTTTTTGATGAAATCCGTCATCTTGCCTAAGTTTACGAACTGATAGCCGATGATCTGGTTCTCCGCGTCAAGCGCAATCCCCGTTACATAACCCTCTGCCATCTCCAGATAACGAGGACCTTTCTTTAATGTTCCGTACATGGTTCCAATCTGGGAACGGAGTCCTTTTCCCAAATCCTCCAGGCCCGCCCCGATGGGAAGCCCGTCCTCAGAAAACGCGCTCTGCGTCCTGCCGTAGGCGATCTGTAAAAACAGCTCTCTCATAGCCGTGTTGATCGCATCACAGACAAGATCCGTATTCAGAGCCTCCAGAATCGTCCTGCCCGGGAGAATCTCAGCCGCCATGGCTGCAGAGTGGGTCATGCCGGAGCATCCAAGCGTTTCAACCAAAGCCTCCTGAATGACGCCTTCCTTCACATTCAGGGTCAGCTTACATGCGCCCTGCTGCGGGGCGCACCAGCCAACGCCGTGCGTCAAACCGGAAATATCCTTCACTTCTTTGGATTTTACCCATTTTGCCTCCTCAGGGATCGGAGCGGCGCCGTGATTCACGCCCTGCGCTACTGGACACATACTTTCTACTTCGTGTGAATAAATCATTATAAGACTCCTTTCAAAATGAATGTGTTAGTACTTTGTTAATTTTATCACATCATACTTGTCTTTATTATCTCACGGATCCCTCAATTAGTCCATAGGTTTTTTCTATTTTTTCGCCGCTGTAATATTTCACCAGCGTATCTGTGTAAAGCCTTGCCATCTCCGAAAGCGGCCTGTCATTCCTGTAAATATAGTACAGCGTATTGTCATACTCCTCTGCCTGTTCCCCGCCCGGAAACGGGAACGGCAGGGAGACCAGGCCGAATTTTCTGCCCTGCTCCAGCGTGGCCTGGCTTCCCAGCGCGATAAAATCCGTCTGCTGCAGGATATTGTGCATACTCCCCCTGTTGTATATGTAAATAATCTGCCGGAATTTCTCGAAATCGATCAGATCCGACAGGGAAGCTTTATTGTAATAGCCATCCTCCAGGCTGTAAATCTTGGCCTCCTTTTTCGTATAATACATGACCAGCCCCCAGGAATACAGATCCTCCAGCGTAAAATCCGCTTTTTCGGTCAGAGGATGGCCGCAGCGGACGATCAGGTGCAGCCTCGTGTCAAAGACGCGCGCGCAGATAAGCCGTTTCGCCTTAAAATACTCCCTTGTCAGCGCCTCGTTCTTCTCCTTCAAAAAAATCACGCCCAGATCCGCGGCCTGGGAATGGACGTCCTCAATCACATCCGCTGTCGGCTCTTCCTTATAATGAAATAAAAATGCCTGTTCCGGCAGGGTCTTCAGCATCCGCAGATAAGCATCCATGGCATACGAAGACGGAAATGCCGCGATCTTCAGGGAAACGCGTCCCGATTCCCCCCGAAACAGCCTGATAAACTGATCCGACTCCTCAATCAGATCCCTGGCCATATCAAGAAACAGCTTGCCGCGCTCAGTGAGCGAAAGCCCCTTCTTGCCTCTGGCAAAAATCGTCACATTGTATTCCTCTTCGGTATCCCGCAGGATTTTGCTCAGATATGGCTGCGTGATATACATCCGCTTCGCCGCCTCGGAAATCGAGCCGTACGTCTCAATGGCTACCAGATATTTCAGTGTCCTGATATTCATAAAAGTATCCTCCCGTCATGCGCAGCCTGCCGGCATATAACCTTTTTATTATGCGGCAATAGATAATAACAATTAGCCATATTGCCAAAAGATTGTTATAAATATAATAAAAGCAATGGTTAAATCTGTCAAATAAAATTCATTTTTTTAATATTAACTGTTGTGTTTTGCCAGATATTACATATAATTAAGGCCCAAAAGGAGGATAGTATAACAAACAGAGGCTGTCAGAAAACGTAAACCCGCATCACTGTTTAAGGAAAGGAAGGAAAGTATGAAAATTTTATTAACTGCATTTGATCCCTTTGGAGGCGCCGATATCAACCCGGCCATGGAGGCGGTAAAGCTGGTAAAGGACACGGTCGCCGGCGCTGAAATCATCAAGCTGGAGGTTCCCACTGTATTCGGGAAATCGATTGACACGGTGGCGGCCGCCATGAAGGAACATACGCCGGACGCCGTATTCTGCATTGGCCAGGCCGGCGGCCGCATCGGCCTGCACCCCGAGCGCGTGGCTATCAATGTGGACGACGCCAGAATCCCGGATAATGAGGGGAAACAGCCCATTGACGTCCCGGTCTTTGCCGACGGCGAGCCCGCCTATTTTTCCCTGCTCCCGGTCAAGGCCATGGTTCAGGCCATCCGCGACGCCGGCCTGCCCTCCAGTGTTTCCAATACGGCCGGCACCTTTGTCTGCAACCACTTAATGTACGGCGTTCTGTACCATATTCACAAGAGCTTCCCCGGCATGCGCGGCGGCTTTATGCATGTGCCCTACAGTCCCTCGCAGGCTGCGGGCCTGACTGACGCCCCTTCCATGTCCATAGAGAATATCGCCAGAGGCATTGAGGCCGCGATCTCTGCCATTGTCTCCAATGAGACGGATATCCGGGCCGTGGGAGGAAAGGAATTCTGACATAAGCGTTCAGACCATCTGAACGGCTTCATTCTGATACAGAGGGGGAACGATATATGGAAGCCATGAAATTAATTGGCATTGTTATTGTAATTATTGGGTTTATTTTAAAAAAAGATACGATTGCAACGGTCGTGATCGCAGGCGTAGCCACAGGGCTGGTTTCCGGCATGTCCTTTATTGAGGTGCTGGATATTCTGGGGAAGTCTTTTATCACACAGAGAGTCGCCACGGTTTTCGTGCTCACACTGCCGGCCATCGGCATCTGCGAGCGGTACGGCTTAAAGGAAAAAGCCGTGGATCTGATCCGCAGGACGAAAAATATGACGACAGGAAAGGTGATTACGCTCTATCAGGTTCTGCGCGCCCTGGGAGCCGCTTTTTCCCTGCGCCTCAGCGGGCACCCGCAGTTTGTCCGCCCCTTAATCAGCCCCATGGCCCACGGCGCGGCCGTGGTCAAATACGGCTCCGTGGATGAGGAAAGCGAGGATGAGATCAAGGGCTACTGCGCGGCCAGCGACAATTTCGGCAATTTCTACGCACAGCTCTGCTTTATGGGCGCAGCCGGCACCATGCTGATCGTATCCACGCTCACCGAGCAGGGATGCGAGCTCGACGCGCTGAGAGTTTCCCTGTGTGCAATTCCCATTGCCCTGATCTCCATTGTGGTGGGAGCCGTGCACAACCATTTACTCGATAAGCGGCTGGATAAAAAGCATTCCGCAGCAGGATCGGAAACGTAAAGGAGGGGTGATACCATGGATTTCAATACAATTATGTCTGAATTTTTTTACTGCCTCATCGGCGCGGTTTTTATCCTCACGGGCTTAAAGGCCTTAAAGGATGACACCCTGGCCTGCCGGAGCCTCACTGCCGCGTTCTGGTTTATCCTGGCCGCTGTTTTCATGGCAGGGCCCTATCTGCCCGCCTGGATTTCCGGCGCTGCGATCCTGGTTCTGGCCCTCTTAACCGGGTTCGGCAAGGTAAAACCCAGCAAAGGCGCCGGACTCGACGCGGATCAGAGCAGAAAAGAGGCAGACCGCCTGGGAAACAAAATTTTTATCCCGGTTGTCTCCCTGGCTCTTATCGCCCTTCTGGCCGCCTCCTTCCTGCCCTTTGGGGCCAGCAACGCCATCGGTATATCCGGCGTTCTCTCCCTGGCCATCGCCTTTTTCATCACCAAAGCGCCCTCCCGCTCCGCCACGGACGAGGGAGCGCGGCTGATGGATAACGTCGGCGTGACCGGTATCCTGCCCCAGCTTCTGGCCGCCCTGGGAGCCGTATTCACCGCCGCCGGGGTCGGGGATGTCATCTCCGGCGCCGCGTCAGCCGTCATTCCGGAGGGAAATCTTTTCATCGCCGTACTCGTCTACTGCGCAGGCATGGCCCTCTTTACGGCCGTTATGGGAAATGGCTTCGGCGCTTTCTCTGTCATCACAGTCGGAATCGGAATGCCCTTCCTCATCGCAAGGGGAGGCGACCCGGCCATCGTCGGCGTTCTGGGCTTAACGGCCGGCTACTGCGGCACGCTCTTAACGCCCATGGCCGCTAACTTTAACATTATGCCCGCCGCCCTTCTGGAGATGAAGAACAAATACGGCATCATCAAAGCCCAGCTCCCGGTGGCTGTCGTTATGTTTGCCATTCATGTGGCTCTGATGTATTTCTGGGCATTTTAGAAAAACGCGCCTATATCTCCCTGCCGCGCGTCATCCGCCGGAACATAAATGAAAATCCGGCATACAGCACGCAGCCCTTTAAAATGCTGGACACTGTCAGCGCCCACCAGATCCCGTTGATCCCCAGCGCCGTCGCCGAAAAAAGCACGGCCATGGGAATCCGGGCCGAGGTGAGCGCAACACTCACCGCCGACGGAAAGCCCGTGCGGCCAAGGCCGGCAAAGGCCCCTACCGAGGTCTGCTCCACCAGCATAAAGAGCTGTGAGAATCCCAGAATCCTCAGATAATCCACGCCTCCGGCCAGAACCACGGGCTCTGTTATAAAAACAGAGAACAGCGGCCCGGCCATAAAAATCAGGAGCGACGTGGTGCACACACCCCACAGGGCCGTCATGGCAATGGCAGTGGAGAATCCGCGCTTCACCCGCCCCATCCGCTCTGCCCCGAAATTCTGGCCGATAAAGGAATTGATCGCGGCAGCAAAACCGTCTCCCACCATCCACGACACAGACTCGATCTGGCTCCCCACTCTCTGTACCGCCACGGCCGTATCGCCGTACCCGGCCACCAGGCGGGTCAGGATCATGGAAATACCGGCGTAAATCAGGTTCTGAACCGCAGCCGGCATGCCGATCCGCGCCATTTCCTGCCTGCAGTGCGCCGGAACAGGCGTAAACAGAGAGAATCCCTTAAAAAGGCGGCTCTCCCGCCGTATCGCCAAAATAAACAGGCCGGTCACAGCCGCCTGTGCGGTGACAGTCGCGACAGCCGCCCCGACTGTCCCCATGGCAGGAACAGGACCCGCGCCGAATATCAGCAGCGGATCCAGAATCACATTCAGCGCCAGCCCCGCCACATTCACCTGAAACGGCGTCCGGCTGTCCCCTGTGGCCGTCAAAAGCCCGGTCAGAATCATATTGATATAAGAAAAGAGGATGCACCCGCAGGCGATCCGGAGATAGATCATCGCCGATTCCACGATCTCCCGGCTTGCAAGCCCGAAAAACCCGATCAGCGGCCCGGCCATCAGAAGGCAGACCGTCCCAAATGCCAGGGCGAACACGACGCCCATCTGGATCGCCCCCCTGGCGTAGCGGACGGCCGCCTCCTCATCTCCGGCCCCCAGCGCGTGCGCCACCTTTACCTGCCCGCCTGTCTTGGCCAGAATCGCAATGCCCTGGGAAAGCCAGGCATACATGCCCGCCGTCCCCACCGCGGTCACGGCCCCGGAGCCCAGACGGCCGATCCAGGCCATATCCGTTAAATTATAAGCCATCTGCACCAGAGACGTAGCCATGATCGGCACGGCAAGCCTGGTCAAAGCAGGCAGAATCGGCTCATTCAGTAAATCTACCTGTTTTCCCATTCTGTAACACCCTCCCAGTCGTCTGCCTTTATGCAGCAGCCATTCTTTGGATCGTACTACCGCTGCGACAGATACGCGTCAATGCCCCTCGCTCCGGCGCGGCCTGCCTCCATGGCAAGGATCACCGTCGCCGCGCCCGTCACCGCGTCGCCGCCGGCGTAGACGCCTTCCTTTGTGGTCTTCCCGTTCTGCTCATCCGCAATAATGCATTTCCACCGGTTGACCTCCAGGCCCTTCGTGGTGGAAGAAATCAGCGGGTTCGGGGAGGTGCCGAGCGCCATGATCACCATGTCCGCCTCGATCTCAAACTCCGATCCGGCCACTTCCACCGGCCTTCTCCGGCCCGATTCATCCGGCTCGCCCAGCTCCATCCGGCGGCACACGATTCCTCTCACCCAGCCGTTCTCATCCGTCAGGATTTCGGCCGGATTCGTCAGGAGATTGAACACAATCCCCTCTTCCTTTGCATGATGAACCTCCTCAGCCCTGGCCGGAAGCTCCTTTTCGCTCCTTCTGTATACAATATGCACCTCAGCCCCCAGACGGAGAGCCGTTCTGGCCGCGTCCATAGCCACATTTCCGCCGCCTACCACGACCGCTTTCTTTGCATTCATGATCGGCGTGTCGTGATCCTCGCGGAAGGCCTTCATCAGATTGCTCCTGGTCAGGTACTCGTTCGCTGAAAAAACGCCGTTCGCATTCTCACCCGGAATTCCCATGAATTTCGGAAGCCCGGCCCCGGATCCGATAAAGACAGCTTCAAAGCCCTCTTCCTCCATCAGCTCGTCGATCGTGATGGATTTGCCGATCACCACGTTCGTCTCCAGCTTTACGCCAAGCTTGCGCACATTGTCGATCTCCGGCCCGACCACGCCTTCCTTGGGAAGACGGAATTCCGGGATCCCGTAGGTCAGGACGCCGCCCGGCTCATGGAGCGCCTCAAAGATCGTCACCTCATAGCCCAGCTTCGCCAGATCCCCGGCGCACGTTAAGCCCGCAGGGCCGGAACCGATCACCGCCACCCGTTTCCCGTTCGTCTTCTCAGGGGCGGCGGGTACAAAGCCGTGTTCCCTGGACCAGTCGGCCACAAAGCGCTCCAGCTTTCCGATCGAGACAGCCTCTCCCTTCACACCGCGGATACACTGTCCCTCGCACTGCGTCTCCTGCGGACACACGCGGCCGCAGACGGCCGGGAGCGCGGATGATGCTGCGATCACCTTCGCCGCCTCCTCAAAGCGCCCTTCCTTTACCTCCTGTATAAAAGCCGGTATATCGATCGAAACCGGGCATCCGGCCACACATTTCGCATTCCTGCAGTTTAAGCACCGTTCTGCCTCCGCCACAGCCTCCGCCTCGTCATAGCCCAGGCAGACCTCCTCAAAATTCGCGGCGCGCACAAGCGGCTCCTGTTCCCTGACCGGAACCTTTTTCATCATGTCTCTCTTTTCTTCCATTACCTGTCACCTCCGCAAAATCCGCAGCCGCCGTGATGCGTGTCCCCCTCTTTCAGACGGAGCATGGCGCGCCCCTCCTGATCCCGGTACATCTGCTGGCGCTTCATGGCCTCGTCAAAATTCACCTGATGACCGTCAAATTCCGGGCCGTCCACACAGGCAAACTTCACCTCGCCGCCGACCGTCACCCGGCAGGCGCCGCACATACCGGTCCCGTCCACCATGATGGGATTTAAACTCACAATCGTGGGGATGCCCAGCCTTTTTGTGAGCAGACTGACAAATTTCATCATGATCATAGGCCCAATGGCCACACAGACATCGTATTTCTTTCCCTGCTTTTCCACCAGCTCCTCAATGACGCCTGTCACCATGCCCTTTGCCCCGGCGCTCCCGTCGTCAGTGGCTATGTAAAGCGATCCGGCCGCCTCCTCCATCCTGTCAGTCAGGATCAGGAGATCTCTTGTCTTTGAGCCCATGATCACATCCGCCCTGATGCCGTGCTCCTTCATCCACTTCACCTGCGGATAAACCGGAGCCGCCCCTACGCCGCCGGCCACAAACAGATACCGCTTCTGTTTCAGGCTCTCCATATCCTCCTTTACAAAATCCGACGGATTCCCCAGAGGGCCGACAAAATCCCGGAAGGAATCCCCTGCCTTCAGAGACGCCATCTGCTCTGTCGAAGCGCCCACCGTCTGGAACACGATCGTCACCGTGCCCTGTTCGCGGTCAAAATCACAGATCGTGAGAGGGATGCGCTCGCCCTCCCCGTGAAGCTTTACGATCACAAACTCCCCCGGCTCGCAGGAGCGCGCCACCCTGGGGGCCTTTACAACACACAGGTAAATCTTGTCGGCCAGTTGTTCGGCCTTTACAATCTGGTACATGGTATTCTCCTTTTTATGTCTGATGATGAAGACGCTCCGGAAACTGCCTCCTGAGGGTGCGCATCATGCTGGCTGCATTGATGTAAAAGGCCTCGTCCGGCTGCTCCTTTTTGTCCACATGGGAATGGAAGATCCGTTCCAGCTCTTTTAGGGCCTCCTCGTCAGAGCTGTGCTCATTCATGACCTTCAGCATGGTTTCCCGGCTTTCCACGAGCTTTTCCTGCAGGAAATCCCAGATGCGGGCCGTGTCCGGCTCACGGACCAGGCCGTGGTGGTTTAGTATAACAGCCTTTACAGGGTAGGATCGCGAACGCCGGATGGACTGCTCTGCGCCCAGATAGTCAACCAGAAAGGACGGCATATAGCCGCCTTTGGGGCCCATAACGCCTACGGTTTCGCTGCAGAGCATCAGCTCTTTATCGATCACGTAGGAAAAAGAATCCCTCGTATGCCCCACAGTCGCAAAAGCGTGTACCTCATGATCGCCGATCCGGATGGTTTCCTGATCCGCGAGAGCGGCATCCACCTGCAGATCCGCGTCCCGGTATCCCGGATCCCAGAACAGGCCGGCCGCCTCAGCCGCCTCGCCGCTCAGCCGGCGGATCGTTTCCAGGGCGGACGGCCTGGTGAGAATCTCCTTTGCCTTCCCGCAGGCATATACCGTTACGCCCGGCCAGGCCCTGCGCACCGCCGGGAGGCCGGACACGTGATCGTAATGGGAGTGGGACAGAAGCACCGCGTCCAGGCGGCCGCCGTCCAGCTCCTTTTGGATCTTTTCCACCATCGGGGCGGCCGCATAGGCCATGCCTGCCTCAAAGAGAAGATTTGCCTCCCCGCGAATCAGAAAGACGGCGCCCTCTCCCACGCCTGACACATCGACAACACGCATATCGCATAACCTCCCGCATTTGCTCCTGCGACAAACTTCGCAGGAATAAACACATTATAGAAGATTCTCCGGCTTATGGCAAGCTAAATGTCTATAAAAATCTCCCGTCCTCCTCCGGCGCAAACAGTTCTTTGATCGTTCTCGGACTCACCCACCGGTACAGATTCAGCCGGCTCCCGGCCTTGTCGTTTGTCCCCGATGCCCTGGCGCCTCCAAAGGGCTGCTGGCCCACCACCGCTCCCGTCGGTTTGTCATTGATATAAAAATTCCCGGCCGCATTTCTCAGCGCTTCCTCCATCCGTACAATCACCTCCCTGTCTCCGGCGAAAACAGCCCCTGAAAGCCCGTAGGGCGTGGAGGTATCGCAGAGCCCCAGCATCTCCTCAAACGCTTCGTCCGGATACGGATAAACGGTCAGGACCGGTCCGAAGATCTCCTCTGTCATGGTCCTGTAATCCGGGCGTTTTGCTTCGATCACGGTGGGGTAAACGAAATACCCCTCGGATCCGTCGTATCCCCCGCACAGAACCTCTGCGTCCGCGGACCGCCCCGCCTCGTCAATATATGCCGTGATGGAATCAAAGGCGCTTTTATCAATCACAGCGCCCATTTCACAGGAAAAGTCAGACACATCTCCCACCTTAAGCCGCGCAGCCGCGCGAAGCAGCCCTTCCTTTACCTCCGGCCAGAGAGACGCCGGAATATAGGCCCTGGACGCCGCGGAACACTTCTGCCCCTGGTACTCAAACGCGCCCCGCGCCAGCGCAGATATCAGCGGCTTTACAGACGCGCTCTTATGGGCAAATATAAAATCCTTGCCGCCCGTCTCTCCCACCAGACGCGGATACGAGCGATATTTGCTGATATTCTGCCCCACCAGGGACCATACGCTTTCAAACACGCCCGTGGAACCTGTAAAATGAAAGCCGGCAAGCCGCGGATCGCTCAGCACAAACCGGCTCATATCCGAACCGCTGCACGGAACAAAATTAATAACCCCGGCCGGAAGCCCTGCCTCCATCAGCACCTTCATCACATAATAATTGGACAAAACAACGGACGACGCCGGCTTCCAGAGAACGGTATTGCCCATCAGGGCTGGAGCGGACGGCAGATTTCCCCCGATCGAAGTGAAATTAAACGGCGTAACAGCCGCCACAAATCCCTCCAGCGGGCGATACTCCACCCTGTTCCACACACCCGGCGCATGGTTCGGCTGTTCCTCATAAATCTGCTGCGCATAGTATGCATTGAACCGGAAGAAATCGGCAAGCTCGCAGGCGGCGTCAATTTCAGCCTGATGAATGGTTTTACTCTGGCACAGCATCGTCGCCGCATTCACCACAGCCCTGTACGGCCCGGTCAAAAGAGCGGCCGCCTTAAGAAAAACGGAAGCGCGGTGTTCAAATGGCATGGATTCCCAGGCGGCTTTCGCATCCATCGCCGCGTCCATCGCGTCCTTAAGCTCTGCTTCCCCTGCCATGCTGTACTCAGCCAGGACATGCGCATGGCAATGCGGCGCGGAGCAGACGCCTTTTTTCCGGGTCCAGATCTCCTTTCCCCCAATCAGCAGCGGAATCTTCACTGCCCCGCCCATCTGGCGATCCAGCTCCGCCTTTACACGCTCCCGCTCCTCTGAGCCCGGCAGGTAACTGCAGGCCGGTTCATTTTCAGGCATATCCAGTTTGAAATATCCATTTCCCATTGCTTCTTCTCCTCCTGTTTTTATGGTTCGGTTCATAAAATATAACGCGTTTCTATTTTCATTCCCGAAGTATGAATTTCATATATATAAATTTTAATATATATTAAATCATTTTTACTTAAATGTCAATATTATATTTTATTAATACAATAATATTTTCATTTATATGAATCTTATCCTGTCTCCTGTTATTCCTTCCTCCGTCGCCCGATGCAGGTTCAGCCCCCCCCCGGCCGGCCCGTTTCTCTGCAAAGTAAAAGCCCGCTTCCCGGATAGCCGGGAAACAGGCCTGTCAATATACTGCAATTGCCGTTATCTCTATTCTTTCATCGAAAATAAATCTCTTACCTCTTCCATCCTCCCGCACGACATTCTGCCCTCCGGACAGATTCCGTCCATGTAGCAGCCCGGGCCGTACAGGGAAAAGAGCGCCGGATATCTTTTCCGCAGGATCCGGAGCAGCTCCCTGGCAAGCTCTGCCACCTCCCACTGCGCCCGGGCGCAGGTTCTTAAACGGATAAAGGTCAGGAGCTCATTCGCATTCATCGTGGTCAGGACAGGGGCCGTCATTCCGCTCAGAAGCAGGTACGGCATACAGCCCCTCTCCAACCCGCTCTCCCTGAGCCCTGCCGCTGTCCGCCGCGATTCGGCGAATGCCTTCTCATACCGCTCCCTTAAGCCTGCCTTCACGATGCTCTCAGGCATCGTATATTGTGTGAAGTCACAGACCGCCAGATAATCCGGCACAAGGATGGACTGCATCCGGTGCCTTACGAGATGCGTGATACCGGACAGGGACACACGGTTAAAAAGGATGGTAAAATTCGCCTGCTCCAGCTCGCGTCTGCGCGAATGCGACAGAATATCCCGGATCACCCTCTTTTGCAGGGCCGGATCCGTCATATCCGCCGCGCGCCAGCCGCACACGCCGGAGGCCAGGGCCGCTGCCCTGCATATCATCTCCTCCGGGTGATCCGGACCGCTCAGCAGACAGACGGTTTCCTCCCCGGCCCCAGGGACGCTGTGCGTCGCCTTTCCGCACGCTTCTCCAGTCAAAAACGCTGCTTCTCCCGCACGCTCCGCCTCTGTCTCCCGTCCATCCTCCCCGGCGCCTGCTTCCTGCGCGCGTCCGGAGGTTCCAAACGGCAGGAAGGGCAGCTCTCTCTCACACTGTGCGATCAGCGATCTGCCCAGCTCCTCCAGCTCCGGATAGGTTCTTCCCCGTCCCCGGACCATTTCATCCGCTATCCTGACAAGCTCCCTCGCGTTTACTGTGCAGTAAAAATTGCTCCGGAACGAATAGGGCAGTACAAACCGGGCGTCCTCTTTGGGGATCCCGTTCTCAAGCAGGAACTCATATTCCCCGAATAAATACTCCATATGCCTGCGGTACGCATCCTCCATCAAAGCGGCCTTCTCCCCGCAGCTTCCGAAACCGGGCGTCACATACCCCATTTTCCCAAAGTCCACATACCTGCGCGATTTAACTGTAAACGAGGCCAGACGGAATTCAATGATAAACTGTTCCACAAATACAGACACATTGTCAAAAGAGAGATTCAGAAACACATGCTCCAGCACCGAAGTATGCCCCGAAGACAGGATCTTTTGAATCAGCCTGATATTCTCCGTCTTATCCTTTGCGCATGATTTCTCATAGATCTCATCCGCGCTGCCCTTTGTCGTGGAAATACGCCCGGCGGACGCCACGATGCTGTCAGCGTTTTCATTATAAAATAATAGTTTCACAGAACCTTTTTGCATGCCTCTTTTCTCCCTCTCATTCCTGCACAGTCAAGTCTCAGACACATCCGGCCAGGCTTCCCGCCGCATATACCAAAAATGCAAATATCCAGGCAATCACACACTGCCCCAGCGCCACGCCGACGGCCCATCCGCTCCCCAGCTCCCGCTTCACGGCCGAGATGGCCGCCACGCACGGCGTATACAAAAGGCAGAACACCAGAAGGCTTCCGGCCGCCAGCGGCGACAGGGAGGCAAGCAGGCTTTCCGTTGAGCCAAACAGCACGGACAGGGTGGACACCACGCTCTCTTTTGCCATAAAGCCAGTGATCAGCGCCGTGGAAATCCGCCAGTCCCCCAGCCCCAGTGGCGCAAAAAGCGGCGCCAGGCAGCCGGAGATAACGGCCAGGATACTCTGATGTGAATCCGTCACCACGTTCAGATGCAGATCAAAGGTCTGCAGAAACCAGATCAGAAGGGTTGCCGCAAAAATAACCGTAAACGCTCTCTGGAGAAAATCCTTTGCTTTTTCCCATAAAAGCTGCGACACATTTCTGACTCCGGGAAGGCGGTAATTGGGCAGCTCCATCACAAACGGGACCGCCTCGCCGCGAAACATTGTCTTTTTCAGCAAAAGGGCCATCAGGATCCCCACCGCAATTCCGGCCGCATAAAGCCCGATCATTATCACCGCCCCGTACTCCGGGAAAAACGCGGCCGTGATAAAGGCATAGATCGATATTTTGGCCGAACAGCTCATAAAGGGAGTCAGCAGAATCGTCATCTTCCGGTCTCTTTCTGAGGAAAGGGTGCGGCTTGCCATCACGCCCGGGACCGTGCAGCCAAACCCTATCAGCATAGGCACAATGCTGCGTCCCGAAAGCCCGATTTTGCGCAGGAGCTTGTCTATCACAAAAGCCACCCTGGCCATGTAGCCGCTGTCCTCCAAGATGGACAGGAAGAAAAACAGGGTGACGATAATCGGAAGAAAGCTGAGAACACTCCCCACTCCGTTGAACACGCCGTCTATCACAAGGGAATACAGCACCTCATTCACATTCGCCGCGGTGAGGGCCGCCGCCGCCATACCGGTCATCCAGGAAATCACGCTTTCTAAAAGCCCGGAAAGCCAGGCCCCGATTACATGAAAGGTGAGCCAGAACACCAGCGCCATGATGCCGATAAATGCGGGAATCGCCGTATATTTCCCGGTCAGTATCTGATCAAACCTCATGCTTCTGATATGCTCGCGGCTCTCTTTCGGCTTCACGACCGTTTCCCGGCAGATCCGGTTGATAAAGCTGAAGCGCATATCCGCAACCGCCGCCGCGCGGTCAAGCCCGCGCTCGGTCTCCATCTGCCGGATAATATGCTCCAAAGCCTCCCGCTCATTCTCATCCAGCCCCAGCCGCGCCTCGATAAGCTCATCCCCCTCCGCCAGCTTCGCCGCGGCAAAGCGCGCCGGGATCCCCGCCGCCTTCGCATGATCCTCAATCAAATGCATGATCCCGTGAAGGCACCTGTGGACAGCCCCGCCGTTTTCGTTTGCATCGCAGAAATCCTGCCTTCCGGGGCGTTCCTGATATTTGGCCACATGGATCGCATGATCAATCAGCTCGCTGATTCCCTGATTCTTGGCCGCGGAAATCGGGACCACCGGAATCCCGAGCATGTCCTCCAGCTCGTTTACCCGGACAGAGCCCCCGTTTTCCCGAACCTCATCCATCATATTCAGGGCCAGCACCATGGGAATATCCATCTCTATTAACTGCATGCTCAGATACAGGTTTCTCTCAATATTCGTCGCATCCACAATATTGATGATACCCCTCGGATGCTCGTCCAGCACAAAACGCCTGGTCACCAGCTCCTCGCCCGAATACGGCGACATGGAATAAATGCCCGGCAGATCCGTCACCAGCGTCCCCTCATGCCCGCGGATGACGCCGTCCTTGCGGTCCACCGTCACGCCGGGGAAATTCCCCACATGCTGGTTTGAGCCGGTAAGCTGGTTGAAAAGAGTCGTCTTTCCGCAGTTCTGGTTTCCCGCCAGGGCAAACGTCAGGATCTCCCCCTCCGGCAGAGGGTTCTCGTTCTCCTTTACATGGTATTTCCCGCCCTCCCCCAGGCCCGGATGGGAAATCCGCTTTTTCTTTAAGTCCGCCTTTTCCTCCGCCCCGCTGTCGCGTACACCTTCTATCTCTATCTTCTCTGCATCGTCCAGGCGCAGCGTCAGCTCATAGCCGTGGATGCGGAGCTGTACCGGATCCCCCATAGGCGCGTATTTTACCATGGTCACATCCGCAGTCGGAATCAGGCCCATATCCAGGAAATGCTGCCGCAGCGCCCCCTCTCCTCCTACAAAACGGACCGTAGCCGTCTTACCGATCGGTAAATCTCTCAGTGTCATCAAACGTCCTCCCCAAAAGTTTTAAGCAAAAAAGCGCCAAATCCCGTCCAATCAGGATTCAACGCTCCCTTCAAGCCAGGCCGCAAGGAGCCGCCGCCCAAACACATTTTACCGGAGATAATTCTACCACACCTTCCGGGCAAGCGCAACAGAAAATGATTTTCAAATGAAACTTAAAAAGGCAGAACATCCAAAATGGATGTTCTGCCTCTTCGTTAGCTGGGCTACAAGGATTCGAACCTTGAAATGACGGAGTCAGAGTCCGTTGCCTTACCATTTGGCGATAGCCCAATTTTCAATCCGCAGCCATTACCTGACTGCGGATTTTATTATACCACATTTCTGTGATTCGTCAAGTGTTTTTAGAACAAAAATCACCAAAATTTTCAAAACTGAGGAATCGCCTGTTACATCATCCCCATGCCTGCGCCTGCCGGAACAGCCGGAGTCTCTTCCTTGATGTTTGCAACCACAGACTCGGTTGTCAGCAGCGTGGACGCCACACTGGTCGCATTCTGCAGAGCGCTTCTCGTTACCTTCGCCGGATCCAGGATGCCTGCCTCTACCATGTCCACATACTCTTCCTTATATGCGTCAAAGCCCATGCCCACCGGAGACTCTTTTACCTTATTGATGATAACCGAGCCCTCCAGGCCTGCGTTTGCAACGATGTGGTACAGCGGGGATTCAAGCGCCTTTAAGATGATGCGTCCGCCTGTCTTCTCGTCGCCCTCGAGCGTCTCCACAACCTTCTCCACCTCTGCCGCAGCGTGAATGTATGCGGATCCGCCGCCTGCGATGATGCCTTCCTCTACGGCTGCCTTGGCTGCAGATAACGCATCCTCCATGCGCAGCTTCGCTTCCTTCATCTCCGTCTCGGTCGCAGCGCCCACACGGATCACGGCAACACCGCCGGATAATTTGGCCAGTCTCTCCTGAAGCTTCTCTTTATCGAAATCAGATGTCGTCTCTTCGATCTGCGCCTTAATCTGGGCAATGCGGTCTTCGATCTCTTTCTTATCGCCGCAGCCGTCCACGATGATGGTGTTCTCCTTCTGAACCTTCACGGATTTCGCGCGGCCAAGCTCTGCCAGTGTCGTATCCTTTAAGTCAAGGCCAAGCTCCTCGGAGATAACCGTGCCGCCTGTCAGGATAGCGATATCCTTTAACATCTCTTTTCTTCTGTCGCCATAGCCCGGCGCTTTTACGCCCACTACGGAGAAGGTTCCTCTTAATTTGTTGACAATCAGAGTCGTCAGCGCCTCGCCCTCAATATCCTCTGCGATGATCAGAAGCTTGGCTCCGGACTGAACCACCTGCTCCAGAAGCGGAAGGATCTCCTGAATATTGGCAATCTTCTTATCTGTAATCAGGATGTACGGATCCTCAAGGTTGGCCTCCATCTTCTCCATATCGGTCGCCATATAAGCGGAAACATAGCCGCGGTCAAACTGCATGCCCTCTACCAGATCCAGCTCGGTCTTCATGGTCTTGGACTCTTCGATGGTGATAACGCCGTCTTTTGACACCTTCTCCATCGCGTCAGCCACCATCTGGCCAACCTCATCGTCAGAAGAGGAGATAGCGGCTACTCTGGCGATATCCGCCTGGCCCTTCACTGCCTTGCTCATCCCCTTGATGGCCTCAAGAGCGGCGTCTGTGGCTTTCTTCATGCCCTTTCTCAGGACGATCGGGTTTGCGCCGGCCGCCAGGTTCTTCATGCCCTCATTGATCATGGCCTGTGCGAGCACGGTCGCTGTGGTGGTGCCGTCTCCGGCCACATCGTTCGTCTTGGTGGCAACTTCCTTCACAAGCTGCGCGCCCATGTTCTCAAATGCATCCTCCAGCTCGATCTCCTTGGCGATCGTAACGCCGTCGTTTGTGATAAGCGGAGCGCCGAAGGACTTGTCAAGAACGACATTTCTTCCCTTGGGTCCCAGCGTCACCCTTACGGTATTCGCTAACTGATTTACGCCTGATTCTAACGCTTTTCTTGCCTCTACTCCGAATTTAATCTCCTTTGCCATGGCAAATCACCTCCGATAATTTTTCACTCATGTTTTCATCCATGCTTTTCATTCTTACACGGCTGCGCCCGCAGCATCCGCGAACCGCTTTACTCGATCACAGCCAGAATATCGCTCTGCTTTACAATCACATACTTTTCTTCATCCAGCTCAATGTCTGTCCCTGAGTATTTGGAATAGATGACCTTATCGCCGGCTTTAACCTGCATCGTAATCTCCTTGCCGTCTACCACTCCTCCGGGGCCGACTGCGATAACCTCCGCCTGCTGGGGCTTCTCTTTCGCCTGGCCCGGCAGCACGATACCGGATTTCGTCGTCTCCTCTGCGATCAACTGCTTTAAAACAACTTTGTCAAATAACGGCACTAACTTCATTACTGACTCCTCCTTACTGTTTAACTTTATTCTGTTTGCTTTTCTGGCTTGTATTCGCTATGTTCGGCCAACCGTTTCCGGCGCCTGTCTCATTTACAAAACATGTTATATCACGTTTTGTTAGCACTGTCAACCCTTGAGTGCTAATATTTATAAATAATTTACCAATTGGAGGATGTCTGAACCCTCGCTCCCGTCCGACGCGCGCTCCGCTTTGCGGGAGATTCGGGCCGGATCAGCGCAGCGTAATCCTTCTGGAACGTGTTTGATATGGTCAGGACACGCTTTTGCAAGGCCCGCAGAAAATGAAGAGCTGAAATAAACCGCGGCCTGCGGCAAAGATTTTAATGATTTCTTAGAAGAATCCCTTTCTTTTTTGCTCAGTTCGTATTACAATATCCTTAACTACAGAAAGGAGCTTTTCACTATGGCAAAAAAACATTTTGGTACGATTTTAACCCTGGCCGCCATCGCAGGCGCTGCGGCTGCAGGCATTACTTATTTCTTGCAATACAAGTCCTTTCACAAGGAGCTGGACGAGGACTTTCACGATTTTGAGGATGATTTTGACGAATTTGACGATACAGATGATGCGAATTCCTCCAGAAACTATGTCTCTTTGAACCCGGAGCACAAGCCGGCGGACGGCAATGTGGAGATCACGGAGGAGGCGGCGGCGGATGAAACGGCCCGTGACGCCGCTCCGGCCGAAGAGCAGGCTCCCGCTGCGTCCACCACTGTAACCGTTGAGGAAACGGTTGAATAACGGGGAGGTTGAATCATGCAAAGCCTCCTGCGTTCAATGGATCTTTTGGAGATCTTAAAGGAAACTCCCCATAAATGTTCCATTTCAGAGCTTTCTGAGGCCACCGGGCTTCCCCCCAGCACGATACACCGGATTCTGCAGACCTTCTGCGAAAAGAAATATGTGATTCGGGATCAGCAGTCCCATACGTATCAGCTTGGGCCGGCGCTGATTTCCCTGGGGAGGGCCGCGGCCAACAATATCCGCCTTCAGGACGCTGCCCTCCCCATTTTAAAGCATTTATCCTACGCGACGAGGGAGGACTCCTATCTGGTCATCCAGGTGGGCGACAAGGGCCTGGTGCTGGACAAGGTGGACGGGCCCAATCACTTAAAGGTCGTCGAGGAATTCGGCTATGAGATGGATCTCCACTGCGGCGCTATCCGCAAGGTTCTTCTGGCCTATCAGAGCGAGCGGTATATCCGCTATTATCTGGATCATATCCTGGACCGCCCGGAATCCTTCCCTCAGATCAGCCGCAACGCCCTGGCGGACGAGCTTATGCGCATCCGCGAACGCGGAATCGCCGTATCCCGGGGCGAATATGTCCATGACGCAGTGGGCATCGGCGCGCCCATTTTTGGATCTGACAGCCATGTCAGCGCTTCCCTGGGGATCATTGCCCCCTATACCCGGATCCCGGATGACAGACATCTGCAGCAGATGCAGGATCAGGTGAAGGAGAGCGCGGCCGAGCTGTCCTACTATATGGGACATACATTGAAACAGGAAACGAAGGCCGGGGGGCATTGAGAAAGGACCTGGAACAGGGATGACCGTACCGGCCGGCCAAAGCGTGACAAGATAAGGCGCTGTGATTCCGCTTTCTATGCGGAAATCACAGCGCCTTTTATCACAGCCGCTCACAGCACGTGACGGTTATTGACTGAACATTTATTTCTGCATCTCCAGAACGTCAGCGAATGCCTGGATCGCTGTGCTGGCCTGGCCGAAGTCGCGCATCTGCTGGTCAATGCCGAGCTTGATGTGCGGGATATCCGCGTCGTTTAACGCTTTCTTTAAGTACGGATACTCCATCTCCTCCGGATCGCAGAACTGCTGCATGAAGAGAACCAGGCCCTGAGCGCCGCTCTCTTTTACCATATTGGCCACAAACTCGCCGCGGCGGTTCTCAGCAGACTTCGGATCATAGAGAAGAACCTCATAATCGATGTTTGCGAACTGTTTCGCAAGAGCCATCATGGGATCTGCCTCATCCTCCGGAGCGTCGGTGCGGAAGGAACGGCTCTCATGCGCCACGTCGTCGGCGGCGATGGCAATCTTATTCTCCTCAAAGATCTCCAGCAGCTTCGGATTGTCGCAGATGATACCGGAAGTAACCACCTTGGTTCCCTCCCACTCGCATACCGGAAGCGCTTTCAGCTCTGCGTTGAGCTCGTTCAGCTTCTCTATGTATTCCGGCTTCTCCATGAAGTAGAATGCCTTCAGGACAGCGGAACGCTTCACAGGCGTGATCACGTCGCAGTGGTCGCTCGCCAGCTTTACGAACTCACGGCGGGCAGCGCGGCTCTTATTGTAAACCTTGATGGCATCCTGGATCGCCTCGTTGGTGATCTCCTTTCCGGAAAGCTTCTCAAGCTCTTTCTTTACATGGTTGTACTGATCCATGCAGAACTGAAGGCCAAAGTCCTCAAAGCGGTTCTGCGGATGGGCCAGGAAGATAACGGACATCTTCTCTCCCATGGATACGCGGAAGTTCTGGCTCATCGGGCGCAGCGTGTCGCAGATGGTCGGCGTGATCACACCGTCCAGGCCGTCCATGGTGCCGTCTAACATCATCTCCAGAGCGAGCTGGGCGATGGTGCAGTAGAAGGTTGCGCAGTATTCCTTAGCACGGCTGATCGTCTTGTTGTTGGAGCCCCAGATCCCCATGGGAACCATGCCGGCGGCATAAACCAGCTCGTCAGGCGCGTAGTACGGAAGAACGCCGACTACCTTCTTGCCCTGCGCTTTATATTCGGCAAGCAGCTTTTTGGGGCTGGCTGCTTTTACTTTGAATTCGTCTAATAATGCGTTGATACTCATTTGATTATGCCTCCTTTGCCTGCTTATTTGCTTCCATTGCCTCTACAAGGCCCTGTACGCGGGTCTCGTACTGTGCGGCATTGAAGTTACGCGGATCAGCCTGGTCGCCGTCAAAGCCTGCGCACGGAACGCCCAGATCGTCCGTAAAGCGGCGCTGCATCTCAGCCATATAGCCGCTCCAGGGCTTACAGCTTCTGTTATAGTGAACCAGAACGCCGTCTACCTTATTGTCACGGCAGATGCCTTCACGCCAGTCAACACCCTGCTCAATGCAGACAGAGTTGGGGGCCTTGTAGTACGCGCGGGCCATCTCGTCCATGTTGTTGTAAACAAAACCGAAGGCCGGAGCATATACAACGGCGGTAACGTTTACGCCGTGCTCCTTCAGAGGCTTAAAGAGAGCCGGAAGCTTCGGCCAGCACGGAATGCCCTCGAACATCACGCGGTATTTCTCCGGGAACGGAGTGGTCGTCTCGCCGTTCTTAACCGTCTCCTCCAGATCCTTTGCCAGCAGCTCAAACGCCTCGGCGGCTTCCACTCTGGCGCGGGCCGTAACGACGTCGGCCATATGGTTGAACAGATCAAATCCGCTGTAGGGAGCGGGCTTATACTGCAGGTAATCGCAGACCTTTAACCATGCCTTCGCGGTGCGGTTCGCATTCGCGCAGGCCTGTTCGAACTTCTTCTCGTCAAATTTCTTACCGGTCAGCTTCTCTAACTGCTTGATCGCCTGGTCAAACTGGGCGCGCACGTATCTCACGTTCTCGTCGTCCACCTCTACCGTATTGTTGTAGGGGATGTCGATCATGATCAGCGGAATATTGTGCATGCGGGCGATATTCTCATACCACTTGGTCATGCAGTTGCAGATGTTGTTGCAGCAGAGCACGAAATCCGGCTGCGGGATCTGCATCTGGCGGATCGGGGAGATAGCCTCTAAGCGGCGCTCCTTCTCCGGGCCGTCCGGCATAGCGTTGATCTCATTCAAGTCGTCCAGGACGATATAGGGAGTCTGTGTCTTCGGATCCTTTTTCGGCTTTCCGGTCTCCGGATCCATGACAACCTTTCCTTCCGCATCCTTTAACGGTCTTCCTGTGCTCGGATCGATCACATACTCGCCCGTCTCGGGATCGAACTTTCTGGCGGCGCGCTTGCCGTCCGCATAGGCAAGGCTGATACGCGCGTAGCCGCAGATATCATTGTCATATCCCAGATCCTCGGCGGCCTGGCAGAGAATCTCGCCGTAACGGTTTGCAGCGATACCAGCCGCCTGATTCTCCGGATACATCACGTGAAGACCAAACGCTGCCGCAAGCTCGCACGGGAACTTGGAAGAGGACCAGCCTACTAATTCGCCTCTCTTTTTGGCTTCGCGCGCCTCTGTGTGGACGTCGTCAACGACCTTACGGAGTGCGAGAACGCCAGGACTAACTTGTTTTGCCATAATAATTATCCTCCATTCTTTTCTATCGTTACGATTCAGCCCCTGGCTTTAAACGCCAGGCTGAACGGTAGCTTTCTGTCGGTTACTGCCGCTTATGCACCGCTGCCCGAAAAGCCCGGGCCGTTATGCATATCCTTCCTTATTTCCTGCGGCTCGCCGCCTGCCATCCCATAAGGGCGGCGCCGAGCGCGCCGTTATACTGTGTGAGCGGGGATGTCTTGATCGGACACCCTATCTCCTCCTCAAGCGCCTTTACAACGCCTGTATTCTGGGCCACGCCGCCTGTCATCACAACGTCCGGCGCCACGCCGATCCGGTGCGCCAGGCCTGTCACCCGGTGCGCGACAGAGCGGTGGATCCCGTCTATAATATCACATTTATCGGTTCCCATGGCGAGCTGGCTGATCACCTCGCTCTCCGCGAAAACCGTACAGGTCGAGCTGATGCCCACCTTCTTCTGAGACATCGCGCCCAGCCTTCCCAAATCTTCAACCTTAACCTCCAGGACGCGGGCCATTACATCCAGAAACCGCCCGGTTCCGGCTGCGCACTTGTCGTTCATCTGGAAATTCGTCATCGCGCCGTTGTCAATGTGGAGAACCTTCACATCCTGGCCTCCGATGTCAATGACAGTGTGGACATTGGGAAACAGGAACGCCGCCCCTTTTGCGTGGCAGGAAAGTTCGCTCATCTGCTTGTCGGCAATGCCGTCCATCAGGGAGGTGCGGCCATAGCCCGTCGCCAGCGTGAACGCCATATCTTCTTTCGTCATGCCGGCTTCGCTCAGTACCGCCTCAATGGCGCGCTGCGGGCCGCTGGTTCCTGCGCCGACATCAATCAGGGATTTTCCGACGATTTCCTGGCCGTCCTTTAAGATAATGCACTTGGACGCAGTGGAGCCGACGTCGATACCTAATGTGTAAATTGCACTCATCGTATCCTGTATCCTCCATTTCTTTGTTATGTATTCAGCTCATATGGACAGTATACCACAATCCCTGGTAAAAGTCGCTGGAAACTGTTGAAATTTTCATAAAAAAAATGATAACACTGTTATTATTTTCAGCTTATCTGCCAAATTATGACTGCGCTTTATAACGATAAATCGAGCAAAGGTTCCAGCAGCCCTTGCCCGATTCATCCGTAAGTTCCGAAACTTTACGAAATTTCGAGACTTTCTACTATCTACTATCAATCATTTATTCACACAGCAACTTCATCTGGTTACTATACATTCACTTATTACAGGAATGCCGTCCTACGGCATGTGGCGTCTGATAAGCTGCTTCAATCCGCCGCTTATTTTCCAAAGGTCTGGAACTCGCGGATGGATCTCGGAGCGATCATCTGGTGCATCGGGCAGATGGACTGCGGGTTCTGATATACAGCCTCTGTAAAAGCCTGGATATACGGACGAAGATCCGTTACATCCACGATCTCGTCTACCATACCCTTTTCGGTACAGTATTTCGGACGGGATTTGTCTGTGTACATCTGAATCATCTCGTTCATCTTTCCGATGATCGGCGTCATATCCTCGCCGGCCTTCTTCGCCTTCACCAGCTTTCTGGAGTACATGGCGTTTGCAGCCGTCTCACCCGGCATTACGTAATATTCGCACGCGCCGGTGCCGATGGAGAATACGTTTGTATTGTTGCCCTGCGGGCCGCCTAATACATAGTGGGCCGCCGCGCTCGCCTTACGAAGCGTTACCTGTAAGGACGGAAGTTTGGAGTTCTCAATCGAGTAGATCAGGGACTGGCCCAGGCCAAGCAGCTCAGCCTTCTCCGCCTCGTCGCCCACGTCGATACCTGTGGTATCCTGCAGCCATACCAGCGGGATCCGGTCGCGCGCGCAGAGCGTTACAAACTCGTTCATCTTGATCAGGCCCTGACGGTACAGCTTGCCGCCGATACCTACGGAATTCTGCTTGTACTCCGGATAGTTCATCAGCAGGCCCTGTACGTTGGCGATCACGCCGACTAAGAGGCCGTTCACCTTCGCAAGACCAGTTACCATCTCCGGACCATAGCCTTTTTTGTACTCTGCCAGCTCACTGCCGTCAAAGAGGCGGCCGATTACATCGTACACATCGTAGGGGCGCTTCTGGTTCATGGGGATGATGCTGTAGAGATCCTCAGCCGGAAGCAGGGGGGCCTTCGGAGCGTCCACGCGGAAGAACTCCAAGTTGTAGGCCGGAAGGTAGCTGATATATTTCTTGATGCCCTCGATTACGCCTACGTCGTTCTGGTATACCTCGCGGAAGAAGCCTGTCTCATCATAGTGGATCGGAACAGAACCCGGAGCCGGAACGTGCTGCTTGCTGTTCTCAATCTGAGCCGCCACGATCTGCTCCGCCGCCTCTTCGTCAATATATCCCTTGGGATTCATACCGCTTAAGATACCGGCGCCGCCGACTGCCATATTGGCGTCCTGATGCGCGATCAGGATGGTCGGGGAAATGCTGTGGTATCCGCCGCCCGCCGGGTTGGTTCCGTAGATGCCTACGATAACCGGGATGCCGAGCTGGTTTAACTCAGAGTTGCGGAAGAACGGGGTGCCGCCGCCGCGGCGGTTCGGATATACCTTATCCTGGTTCGGGAACTCAACGCCCGAGCAGTTTAACAGGTATACGAGCGGAAGGTGCATCATCTTCGCCGTGTCAGAGCAGCGCAGAAGGTTTTCCGCCTGGCCCGGAACCCATGCGCCGGCCATCTTCTTGTTGTCAGACGCAACGATCACAGCCCACTTTCCGCCGATACGGCCAAGGCCGTTTACGATGTTCGTGGTGCCGAACTTGTTGTTCTCCGGATTGAACAGGCTGTTTAACGGGCACCATGTGCCTGCGTCGATCAGCGCGTTGATACGCTGCATGGCAGATAACTGTCCGCGCTCGTTTAACTTCTCCTCAGATGTGATACCAGCCGCAAGAACCTTCTCAATCGATGCGTGGATGTCGTTCTCCACCGCCTTTAAGCTGTCAGTGTTTTCTGCATTCGGGTTTACCAGCTCCTTACCAACCGTCGGCATGTTCTGGAAATATCCTGGCATTGAATACATATTCATGTCTTCTAATCTCCTATTCTGAATAGCCGCAGCAGGCGGCCCGGCAGCGCCTTTTTTGTCTTTGGCTGTCACCGGAACCCTTCCTGCTGCAAATGTCCTGTCCGTGCCCCGCACGCAGCGCCGCGCGCCGGGCCGGACAGATGTGTCGTTACCTTGTCTGATCGTAGCATATCAGACGATCCGGACAGTCCCGTCTGATCAGTCCTTCGGAACCTGGATGAATGCCTGGCCCGGATCGATCTCCTCGCGGATCATGCGGATCACTTCCGGATCGGGAGCATCCAGCTTCACAGCTCTGGAAACATCGATGTCAAAGCCTGTATTCTCAATTACATCCTCCGGTGAGGAAGTCTCATAGTAGCCTGCAAGATACATTCTCTTTGTCTTCTCGTCAAACTTCAGGATGCCGCGATCCGTAACGACCGCCTGCGGTCCGCGGTTGCCCGGAAGGCCGAGTTTCTCACGTCCGCCAGGTCCGTCGATCCAGCCCGGGCTGGTCACATAGTCGATCTTCTGCATGAATCTTCTCTTCTCATGCTGGATCATGATGATGGTGTTGTTGAAGGTTGCGATCGCGTTCGCTCCGCCGGATCCGGTGAAACGCGTCTTCGGCGCATGGTAATCGCCGATACAGGTGGAGTTTACATTTCCGTAGGGGTCGATCTGAGCGCCGCCGATGAAAGCTACGACTCTCTCGTTGTCATGCAGCCAGTCGTTTGTCTCAAAACCGATAAAACGGATGTTCGGCCACTGGCAGCCGCAGTGCGCCATGAAGCGCAGGTCGCCTACGGAACGCGGAACCTCGATGGGGGAGCAGTCCATAAGGCCGCTCTCAACGATTAAGTTGCACTTGGGCGCAAACAGACGTTTTGCAACGGATGCGCCGATTAACGGAAGTCCTGTTCCAACAATTGCGATATTGTCATTTGTGATGCACTTTGCAAGTGTGATTGCCTGCATCTCTTTGTTTGTATACTTTGTGTAGTCCGCCATGATTAATCCTCCTTGCTTATATCTGTCGCATAGCCGTATCCATCAGATACTTTTAACTTAAGGAGACGGTTCACACCGATCTTCTCAAGGAACTCTGCCTGATCCTTTACGTCGTAAACGTATTCTTTTAAGAATGCCTTGAAGTCCTCCTCCGTCTTGCTGGCTGCGCCGTATGCCTTTAAGAAGGAATTGTCATAATCATAGTAGCCATAGCACTGCGTCGGATATGCGCCGTAGGGAACCTCGCAAACCGCGTTTACAACAAAGCACGGAAGCTTCGTCGCCTGCGGATCTCTGCGGATCACGTCATTGCTCACCAGCTCCTCGCAGGTAACGATCACTTTTCTGGCCGCCACTGCGATATCAATGTCGTGGAACTCATCGCCCATCAGGATGCAGGTTCCGTCCGGAGACGCCTTCTGCACATGGATGATCGCGGTATCCAGCTTCGGAACCGGAAGGCAGACTACCTTCTCGCCCGGATTGAACGGGTTATCCATGTATACAAACTTGTCGTCCGTCAGCTTGTCAATCGTCTGACGCACCTCTTTGCTGATTCCCCACTCGTCAACCAGGCCGGAACCGATCATGAAGCGCACCGGAAGGAACGGAAGTCCGAGAGAGGATGCATGGAGCATGTACATAATGGCATCCTGGGAATAATCCTCGTAAATGAGCTCGCCGGCCTCGATTTTCTTGCGGAAACGGCGGGATACATTCGTCACGCCGGAGTCTGCAGTGTAGCAGTTAATGTAAGCCTTCACGCGATCCTCGCCGATCAGCATATCCCAGTCGGATCCGGCCGGGCCTGCCCAGGCGACAAAATCTTTTTTGCCCTGACGAAGAATTTCACGAACCGCTGCCATCGGTTTTTTGTTGGTTGTAAAACCGCCGAAGGAGATCGAATCGCCGTCTTCTACATACTTAGCAACCGCCTCTTGTAACGTACATACTTTATTACTCACAATAAAGCCTCCTTTTATATAAATTTTTTTCTAGCGAGTATCATCAGCCAAATATCAGCATAAAGAAACCGGCCGCTACTGCGGAACCGATTACGCCTGCCACGTTTGGCCCCATTGCGTGCATCAGCAGGAAGTTGGTCGGGTTCTCTTTTGAGCCGACTGTCTGCGCCACACGGGCCGCCATAGGAACAGCGGATACGCCGGCGGAGCCGATCAGCGGATTGATCTTGCCGCCTGTCACGGCATAGAGAACCTTTCCTAACAGCACGCCGCAGATCGTGGCAAAGCAGAAGGCCAGAAGGCCCATGCAGATAATGGCAATTGTCTGAACGCGGAGGAAAATCTCCCCGTCCGCCGTGGCGCCTACCGTGGTGCCCAGCATAATGGTAACAATATTACATAACGCATTCTGCGCCGTGTCGGAGAGACGCTCCACCACGCCCGCCTCGCGGAACAGGTTGCCTAACATCAGCATGCCCAGAAGAGGAGCTACGGACGGAAGCAGGAGGGAGCAGAACAGCACCACGAATACGGGGAACACAACCTTCTCCACCTTGCTCACCTTGCGGAGCTGCTTCATCACAACAGAGCGCTCCTTCTTGGTCGTCAGAAGCTTCATAATCGGCGGCTGGATCATGGGGATCAGAGCCATGTAGGAATAGGCCGCCACCGCGATGGGCGCTACCAGATCCGGAGCCAGGTTATTCGCCACATAGATGGCTGTCGGGCCGTCCGCGCCGCCGATGATGCCGATCGCGGCCGCCTCGCCCACAGTAAACAGGCCGGTTGCATTGGCCAGAATAAACGCAACATAAATGCCGCCCTGCGCCGCCGCGCCCAGTAAAAGGCTGATAGGGTTCGCAATCAGGGGGCCGAAGTCCGTCATCGCGCCTACCGCCATGAAAATCAGGCAGGGGAACAGGCTGGATTTTACGCCGCCGTAGATAATGCGCAGAACGCCCTGCGTGTACCACGGCTCGGACTCCTTCATCAAATTTGCCAGAGGCAGATTGGCAAGGAATATGCCGAACGCGATCGGGAGCAGAAGAAGCGGCTCATACTGCTTTTTAATCGCCATGTATAAAAGAAGAAAGGAAATGAGGAACATGACACAGTTTCTCCAGCCAAGCGCGGCAAAACCGGACTGTGCAAGCAGTTCGCTCAGGATTTCAAAAAAGTTCATTACTTTACCTCCTAGTTAAGAGCAACCAAGGCAGCTCCCGTATCTACAGCGTCTCCTGCCTTTACAAGAATCTGGCTTACGGTTCCGTCTGCCGGAGCCACAATCTCTGTCTCCATCTTCATGGCCTCCATGATGATGACAACCTCGCCGAACTTCACCGCCTGGCCCGCGGAAACTTTTACATTCAGAATCTTACCGGGCATCGGCGCTTCGATCGTCGTGCTTCCCGCTGACGGGGCTGCTGCCGGAGCCGGGGCCGGGGCGGGCGCTGCAGGAGCGGGCGCAGGCGCCGGGGCTGCCGGACGGCGCGCGGGCGCTGCGGATGCCAGAACCGGAGTGGCCGGAGCCGCCACGCCGTTGCGATCCAGGGACTTGTATGCTTCTAACTTCTCTACCTCAACTTCATATCTTTTTCCATTGATCGTAGCAACATATTTCATAGTTTTTACATCCTTTCGATAGATTTCCTGTGTCCTTTATCAGCCCAGAGTAACCAAAGCCGCGCCGGTATCCACCGCGTCGCCTGCCTTTACCAGAATCTGGGCAACCGTGCCGTCTGCCGGAGCCACGATCTCCGTCTCCATCTTCATGGCTTCCATGATGATGACAACCTCGCCGAACTTCACTGCCTGGCCTGCTGAAACCTTCACGTTCAAAATCTTACCGGGCATCGGCGCTTCGATCGTCGTGCTTCCCGCCGACGGGGCCGCTGCCGGAGCGGGGGCCGGCGCAGGAGCCGCAGGGGCCGGCGCGGGTGCTGCGGGGGCCGGCGCAGGCGCTGCTGCCGGAGCCGTAATCGGAGCCGCAGGGGCTGCGGGCGCTTCGCCGTATCTCGGGATCGGTGCATAGTCATCCATTCTCTCAAGCTCAACTTCGTACTGTTTTCCATTGAGGGTAGCCGTATATTTCATAACTGCTATAACCTTCCTTTCAAATTACCTTACCATTCCTGATGTTACTTAAGTTCTGTTACATTCAAAATCCTGAACCGATCGGGCGTCGTCCCCAGATCCTCTCCGATTGTCGCCATCAGTACGGCGAGAACCTCCTTGTCTGCCTCATCTGACACGACCGGGACGGGAGCCGCCGCTACGGCCGGCTTGGGGGCATCCTTGATAAATGAGCCCAAAACCCTGGAAATCAGAATGATGGCCAAAGACAGTACCATCAGCGTCAGGAAAACAATGGAAATTCCCAGCAGAGAAACGATCAATGACTGTCCTATGGGCATGGTTGATTCAGTCCACATGTGCTTTGCACCTCCTTTTTTATTACGGCTCTTTTCTGGCGCCGGACCAGTTTCGCTTTCACTTTTCCGTATTATGGAATGCATTCCATTTTTGAAAGCTATTTTAAAAAAGGGAAACTCCCCTTTTTCTTCGTTAAGCCTGCATTTTGACAAAATGCATCAAGCTCACTATGGTTAAATTATACCAGCTCCCCCCCTAAATGTCAACCGACGCTTTCATAAAATCTGCACAAAAAACGCGGTAAAACGGCAAAAAAAAGAACGGTTTCCGACAATTTTTCACTATGTGGAAACCGTTTTTTTCGTTTATTTCATATAGTTCCAGAAACGCCGGCCGGAGGCCTCTTATTTCCCGATTTTAAAGGAGCTCTTCAATGAGACAATCCGGTTAAACACCGGAACGCCCGGCGCGCTGTCTTTACTGTCCACGCAGAAATATCCGTTTCTCACGAACTGGAAGCTTTCATAAGCCTTTGCATCCTTTAAGCCCGGCTCCAGATAGCATTCCTTTAATACGGTCAGGGAATTTGGATTTAAGTTCAGGCTTCCGTCCGCGTTCAGCTTGCCCTTTTCCTCGTCCACCAGATTTTCATACAGACGGCACTCTGCCTTTATGGCCGACGATGCGGCTACCCAGTGGATGGTGCCCTTTACCTTTCTGCCCGTAAACCCGGATCCGCTCTTCGTCTCGGGATCATAGGAGCAGTGTACGACCGTCACATTTCCGTTCTCATCCTTCTCGCATCCCGTGCAGGTCACGAAATAGGCGTTCATCAGGCGCACCTCATTGCCCGGGAACAGGCGGAAGTATTTCTTCGGCGGCTCTTCCATGAAATCTTCGCGTTCAATGTAAAGCTCGCGGCCAAACGGAAGCCTGCGGGAGCCGAGCGCTTCGTTTTCCAGATTATTCGGAGCGTCCAGCTCTTCTGTCACACCCTCGGGATAGTTGTCGATCACGAGGCGGATCGGGTCGAGAATTGCCATCACCCGCGGCTTTTTCAGCTTTAAGTCCTCGCGCAGGCAGTATTCCAGCATGGCGCTGTCAATCGAGTTGTCCGCCTTGGAAACGCCGGCCAGCTCCACGAAGCGGCGGATGGACTCCGGCGTGTAGCCTCTTCTTCTCAGCGCCGCTATCGTCACCAGGCGCGGATCGTCCCAGCCGTCCACGATCCCGTCCTCCACCAGCTTCTTGATGTAGCGCTTCCCGGTAATGACATTGGTCAGGTACATCTTGGCAAACTCAATCTGGCGCGGCGGATCCTCAAACTCGCACTCTCTCACCACCCAGTCATAGAGCGGCCGGTGATCCTCAAATTCCAGGGTGCAGATGGAATGCGTGATGTGCTCCACCGCGTCCTCGATCGGATGCGCAAAATCATACATGGGATAAATACACCACTTGTCCCCCGTATTGTGATGCGCCATGTGGGCCACGCGGTAGATCACCGGGTCGCGCATATTGATATTCGGGGAAGCCATGTCAATCTTTGCCCGGAGCACCTTCTCCCCGTCCTTATACACGCCGTTTTTCATATTCTCAAATAATGCAAGGTTCTCTTCCACTGACCGGTTCCTCCACGGGCTTTCCTTTCCCGGGTTGTTAAAATCGCCCCGGTACCCGCGGATCTCGTCCGCGCTCAGATCGCAGACAAAGGCCTTTCCCTTTTTAATCAGGAGCACCGCGCACTCATACATGGTCTGGAAATAGTCGGACGCAAAAAACAGGCGGTCCTCAAATTCCGCGCCCAGCCACTTTACATCCTCAATGATGGACTCCACAAATTCCGTCTTCTCCTTCGTGGGATTCGTGTCGTCAAAACGCAGGTTAAACTTTCCCCCATACTGCTTTGCAAGCCCGGAATTTAAGATAATGGACTTGGCATGGCCGATGTGCAGATAGCCGTTCGGCTCCGGCGGAAAACGGGTCTGGACATGGCTGTAGACGCCCTCCGCCAGATCCTTATCGATCTCCCTTTCAATAAAATTCTTGGAAACGGTTTCTTTCCCGTCTTCTGTAACAGAAGCCGTATTTTTGTTCTCTTCCATAAACATTCCCTCCGTCAATATTTGCTGCGGCGCGTCCGGCTGAAAGGGCGGGGCGCGTTTTTTCGCGCATTTTCAAAGATTGGTATAATCATATCACATTTTGTGCGAATGGAAAAGGTGAAATTGTCTGCGGTGAACCTCAAGCCATCCGGCCAGACGCATATTTTCCCCCATTCAGGGTATGTTTACATTTAGAACGACCATGTATCAAAGGAATTCATTCGTTCCACATTTACAAATCAGGAGGGCTTATGAAACGAGATAACCGCAAAATTGCACTGATCGGCACAGGGATGGTAGGGATGAGCTATGCGTATGCGCTGCTCAACCAAAGCGTCTGCGACGAACTGGTTTTGATTGATCTGAACCGGGAGCGCGCGGTGGGCGAGGCGATGGATTTGAATCACGGGCTGGCCTTTTCGGGCTCCAGCATGAAGATCTACGCGGGAAGCTACCGCGACTGCACGGATGCGGACATTGCCGTTATCTGCGCCGGGGTGGCGCAGAAGCCGGGGGAGAGCCGGCTGAATCTTCTGAAACGGAACATGACGGTCTTCCAGTCCATCGTGGATCCGATCACAGCCTCGGGCTTTAACGGGATTTTTCTGGTAGCCACGAACCCGGTGGATGTTATGACGCACATTACCTGTGCGATCTCAGGCTTTAATCCCAGAAGGGTGCTCGGAACCGGGACGGCGCTGGACACGGCCAGGCTGCGCTACCTGCTGGGGGAATACTTGCGGGTGGATCCCCGCAACGTACACGCCTATGTCATCGGGGAGCACGGCGACACGGAATTTGTGCCCTGGAGCCAGGCCATGGTGGCCACAAAATCCGTAAGCGCTCTGTGCGATGAATCCCACGGAAGCGTCTGCGCCGGGGATCTGGAACAGATCTCCGAGGAGGTGCGGACAGCGGCTTATAAGATCATCGAGGCCAAGAATGCCACCTACTACGGCATCGGCATGGCGATGACGCGCATTACAAAGGCTATCCTTGGGGATGAGCACAGCGTTCTGACCGTATCAGCCATGCTGCGCGGGGAATACAATCAGAGCGGCGTCTTTGTCGGGGTTCCCTGCATCATTAACCAGAACGGCATCCAGCGCGTCCTGACACTGGATTTGAACGATGAGGAGCTTAAAAAGCTCGATCAGTCCTGCCAGACGCTCAAGCGGTGCTATGAAGAGCTTGACGGTTGAGGCAGGCGGCTCCTTAAGCCCGGCCGTTTACCGGCTGGCCAAAGCCGCGGGATCCATGATGTCAAAGCACACGGAATCCACAACGGTTTTCGTGACGTGATTGTACACGACCACGTTCAGCCCGCGGCGGTTCCTGCACAGCTCGCTTCTGCCGATGCGGATCGAGCACACGCTTTTCTCCCCGGCCCCTGTGCTTTTTATTTCATAGGAAATCCGTCCGCCGCGTATGCGCCCTTCTCTCCCCAGTTCCCCGCTTCCCGACGCCTCGAGCGCCTCTTTCCGGGCGGCTACGGCGTAATAGCTGCGCCCGGCCTTCCCGTCCGGGTTTTCCTTAAGCCCCAGGGCGCTCATCCTCTCCCACGCGCCGTCCGGGAGGATAACCGCCTCTTCGCCGCGGACAGTCATGAATACCGTATAGCGCGCGTCGTCCAGGCAGGCCAGATACTCCGAAAGCCCTGTCTCATAGCGCAGCTCACAGTCCTTTTTCATGCCCTCATACCAGGCCCTTGTATCTTCCCACTGCGGATCCGTCTGTCCGGCGATCCCGTATTCCCCGCTCAGCAGCTTCCCCAGACAGGAGGTAATCTTTTCCGCTCCCCAGATATTACCGTGGCCGCTGTCGTGATTGTCTGAGGCAAAATGAAAATCAATGGATTCATAGAGCTGTTTCTCATTGAAATCATAAAACGGAAGCCCTTTTTCCTGCGCGTACTGCCGGATCGTGCGGCAGCGCGCGGCATTCTCCGATGTTGCAGGCGTCTTGACAAGGATCAGTCGGATCCCGCGTTCTCTGCAGAGGGCCTCGATCCGGTCCAGGTACACCCGCATCAGCTCCACCATCTCCTCCGTATTCTCTCCGGCGTTTTCCTCAAACGGCGCGAAATCCTCCATGCCGCACCGGGCAGACAGGGCCGCAAAGCCCTTTAACTCACTGTGCGCGCTCATTTCAGCGTATGTAAAATCATCCTCATTAAGCCCTGTCCAGCGCGTGTGAAAGCGGATATTGGGGAAATAATAGCTGGCGGCCGTCTGTTTGGCGTCCAGAGCGCAGATGTCCTTTACGGCCGCGCGCTTGACGTTGGACCACTTCATATAGTCTATGGCCTTTCTGGTACAGCCCTCGGATGTATTAAGCGCCTCATTCCGGTTATAGGGAAACAGCATGTAGCAGTCCAGGATAACGGCTTTTGGCGTCTGGAAGCGCAGGGCCTCCAAAAGCCAGTAATACGACACCAGAAGGTTTTGCTGTTCGCAGCCCAGATTGTAGCTGCGGATCCTGTGCTCATCATAAAGCTTCTGCGGAGAAAAATTGGAGGCCGCATGGCTGCTGCCAAAGAACAGCACATCCACGGTATGTTCCTCCATCTGATAAAAACCGAGATACGTGGAGGTGGTGGGCCACGTCTGGTTAAAGAAAAATTTCGGCGTCAGAATACGGCCCGCCGACGCAAGGCAGAGCCAGAGCGCCGCTGTAAATATCATGGCCTTCGCCCAATACCGGATATGATACCGTTCCATCTCAAAATCCTCCGTAAATAAATGCCTGGGCGTCATACCCAAAGCCATATGTGCCAAACACAAACACAGCAACCGCCGCGCCCAGATAGCAGAACCACCGAAACAGGATATGCTGCCCCATAAGACAGTCCCAGAGCTCCAGGCCGCGCCTTTCCCGAAACAGGCCCGCCCGCAGAAGAATCCACGACGAGACGAGAAGGACAGCCCATTCCTTCCACCCGAGTCCCAGGCTCAGCAGGGTATCGTCAAAGAGGATCCACGGGTTCCACACGGAAACCATGGAGGCAAGCATGCGCAGCCCCTCCCGCAGGCTGTCCGCCCGGAACACGATCCAGGCCGCCATGACGGAGAACAAAACCGCCGCCCGCCGCAGCGCAGTCCGCAGAAAGCTGCCCTCCCCGATGCGAAGGAGCCGGCACAGCCTGTCTCTGGCCGGCGCGGTGATCTCCTCCCCTATCTGGTATGCGGCGTGCACAAGCCCCCAAAACAGGTACTTATATCCCGGCCCGTGCCAGATGCCGCTGACGGCAAAGGCCGCGGCCAGATTGACATAGCGCCTCAGCCTCCCTCTCCGGTTTCCGCCCAGGGGGATGTAGACATAGTCGCGCAGCCAGGAGCTTAAGGATATATGCCATCTCTGCCAGAATTCCTTTACGGAAAGCGCGAGGTAGGGATGGTTGAAATTTTCCGCAAGATGCACGCCAAACAAAGCCGCCGCGCCCCTGGCCATGCTGACGCACGCCATAAAATCCGCGTAGAGCTGCAGGCTGTAGAGCGCCCCCGCGGCAAAGACTTCCAGGCCCGCATACATGGCGGAGTGATCAAACACGGTATTCACCACAACCGCCGCTTTATCCGCAATCATCATTTTCAGGAAAAATCCCCATCCGATCAGGAGAAGTCCCCTTGTAAAGCCCGCCTCATCAAAACGATGGCCTGTGAGAAGCTGTCTCTGCAGATCACCAAAGCGCGGGATCGGCCCCTGGATCGTCTGCGGGAAAAAGGAGATAAACAGCATATAGTGAAACGGATTTTTCTCCGCCTCAATCCTGCCCGTAAAAATATCGGCCAGATAGGCAATCATCTGCAGCGTATAAAAGGACAGGCCCAGGGGGACGATAAACGAACGCCCCGGCCGGTGAAGAAAGGACTGCAGGATAAAATTGCCGTTTTTGGACACAACAAGCGGCGCGGCGACCGCACAGACCGCAGCCGCAAACACAAGCCGCTCCGGCACGCCTTTACTTTCCCCTTCCTGAGCCTTTCCCGCGCGCCTTTTCCTCATATAATATAGAAGCAATCCCATCGCATAGCTGAACAGGAGCATTGCCAGAAAGATCCTCCGGCCGTGCGACAGCCTGGCGTAAAAGGCCATGCTTGCCGTCAGAAGCGCCAGCCAGCGAAACCTCAGGGGAAGCAGGTAATAGGCGGCGGCCGCAGCCGCCAAAAAGATATAAAATGGAACTGAGAGAAAAACCATCTTAAACGCAACCTTCCTTTTCCTGTAAACGTCCTGGCAGCTTCGGGGACTGTCTCCCGGATCTCCTGGAAGGCTTGACCGGCGGCTGCGCCGACTCCTGCGCAACCTTTATGCTCTTTGCAACCAGAATCACAATATCCTTGTTCTTCTCCGACAGCTCGCTGAAGATCGCCTGCATACAGATATTTCTACTTTCCATTGATGAATCCCCCTCTCATTTTATCTATAATTGATTTTACAAGTCAAGCGTACATCAATTGTTGATTTTTGTCAACCAGTTCCTTGTTTTAACCTTGACTTTGTTATCATTCATTGATAATATGAGAGCGGGATGATACCTGTGGACAGCAGCACTGGAGGCGTTTCAGATGAATAACCGGATACGTGAACTTAGAAAAGCACTTGACTTGAGCCAGAAGGAATTTGCCGGAAAAATCGGCTTAAAGCAAAACGCAATCAGCTATATGGAAAAGAGCGGAGCCACTGTCACGGAACAGAACATCAAGACGATCTGCTCCCAGTTCAGCGTCAATGAACACTGGCTGCGCACCGGGAACGGGAAGATGTTTCTGGAAAATGAAAAGAAGCAGCGGGAATTTTTTGAAATCTTCGACGAGCTGTCGCCGGCGCTGCAGGACTATCTGATTAAGACGGCAAGGGATTTGCTGGATACGCAGTCGAGGATGAAGGAGGAGCAGACGCAGCCTCCCCATAAAGGGAAATGTAAGCCATATGAAGAGTGATACAGCGAGGCTCAAAAGGGAGCCTGCGCGGCTCCCTTTGTATCTTACGGATCATTCACATTTTATATATCACCAGTTTCCTGATCAAAAAATTCCAGATGAAAACGACTCCAGTTCCGATCATCTTGGAGCACATTTCTGCCACCCCGAATCTCTCAACCGCCAGATACATAATCAAAAGATTCAAAAGCAGGCCAACTATACTTACAGAATAAATCTGCGCCAGCTCTTTTTTGAAAGAGCCAGCTTTGCTTTTAAACAATATCAGCCTTCCAACACCCCAGTTGACAAATGTGGAAACTGCAAAAGCCAATGACACCGCCCCAAAATAATGCATCATTTTATCAAAGACAAAAAAGCAGAGCCATTCGGCTATGGTTGCGGCGCCTCCGACTATGACATATAAAAGAAACTGTTTCATCTCACGCATTTCATTTATTTTTTCTCCTCATGGTAATCCTGCTCTGTGTTCACATTCCATACATTGCTTTTATCCTTATTCCCATTTAAAATGTTTTTTACCGCTTCAAAGGAGGTGCACATGGAATGGTCGATATTATTATATCTGTGCTGCCCGTTCCGACCGACGCAGTACAAATTGCCGATACCGCTCAGGTAGGCAATCAGCGTATCAATCTGATTGTAGGAATCGAAATAGGCCGGATATGCTTTCTTCACTTTTTCCATATGTACGTCAATGACATCCCCACGGTTCTTTATCAGCCCCAGACGCAGCATTTCTTCAATTCCCATTTCAGAAAATTCGTTTTCGGACATATTCCAGATTTCGTCGCCCTCATTTACAAAATACTCCAGCCCCAACCATACTGTATGCTCTAAGTCTTTTACCATATAAGGCGACCAGTTGTTATAGATCTGGAACCTCCCCATCCTGACGCGCCTGTCCTGTACATAGACCCAGCAGTCCGGAACGATATTTCCCACGGTGCGGAATCTGGTCCGGTTCTGCAAATTAAGCCTTTTTACCAGGACGCCGAGCGTCATATAATCGCGGTAGGGCAGGCGCCTGGCTATATCCGCCTCCCTTTCCGGGACGTCATTCAGCCCATCGACCAGATCCCTGACCGGCATGGAGGAAATCACATAATCCCCCTTCATGCAATGCACTTCCCCGTCTTTTTTATAAACGATCTCCTCAATGATCCCGTCCTTCTGCCGGATGCCTGTCACCTTTGCGTTCATTTCAATCCTTCCGCCCATCTGACGGATCTTTTGTGCAGTAACCTCCCATAACTGGCCCGGCCCATATTTGGGATATTGGAATTCTTCTATCAGGGAAGTCTCTACTGTTCTGGCCTTTTTTCTGAACATTTTCCCGAATATGTCCTTTAAAACGGCAGTTACCGAAAGCCCCTTTACACGCTGCGCCCCCCAGGAAGCGTCTATCTCACGCGGATGCCGTCCCCACAGATTTTCCGTATAATACTCAAAAAACATGGCATATAGCTTTTTTCCAAAGCGGTTAATATAAAAATTTTCCAGATTGTTCTCCGGCTTTGGCGAGAGCATAGCCGCAAGATAGCTGAACCCGACCTCCATTGTCCTGAAAAAGCCCATATTTTTAATCGTTTCCGCCTTGAGTGAAACAGGATAATCATAAAACTTATTGTCAAACAGGATGCGGGATACACGACGTCTGATTAACATCACCGCATCCTCCTTCTCCGGATCCGGCCCCTGTTCCTTTATCGGACTTTTACGGCCAAGATACCGGTCATCCCAGGATAATTCCCCCTGTACCGGAAGCATATGATGCCACCACTCGTTTACCTCCGGTATCTTTGAGAAAAAGCGGTGGCCGCCCATATCCATACGGTTCCCCTTATAGTTTACTGTCCGTGAAATGCCTCCAAGCATATCGGTTTCTTCCAGCACCGTCACCTCATAACCGCTCCCTTTTGCCAGAAGCTCGTATGCGGCTGTCAGGCCGGCCGGCCCGGCTCCAATTACAATGACTTTCTTCATTCTGCTACCTCCTGAGTATGTCTGGCCAGCAAAAAGGCTGTCGGTACGATCAGCGGGAAATTCAGATAAAAAAATCTCCAGTCGAATCCGGTCAGCAGAAGTGCTGTCCCAAAGTTATAACAAAGTAACGGCAAAGCGTGAACGATGCGGATCCAGTCCCTCTTCCCCCGGATGCCTGTCAATGCCAGGGCAATTAACGCCAGATTAAACCATCCGATATAATACATCGGATATCTCAGCACACTCTTGTCCATAAGGGTCTTCCAGTTTTTCACCAGAAGCCCCGCCTTTTCCTGCTTTGCAGCGTCCAGGGTGATTCCTGTTTTTTCCGTGTCGGCATACGCTCCTATATTCCAGGACAAGTCTCCGTCCAGCTTCCACACCATCCCTGTCAATTGCAGAAATGCCTGCAGGCTGTACATCTCAGAAGCCCTGAACGCCTGAAAGGTATACTTGAGCAGCTTGATTGCCCCTGCCTGCTCAATCACCGCAACATCTGTCTCAGGACGCCATTTTACAGAGTTAAAATTGCCTGTTCCGTAGACTTCCTCCCATACTTCCTTTGGCGATACCTTATATAAAAATTCCCTGACCTCATCCTCCAGCGCTTCCGGGCAGTTTTTTACGACATTTCCCATAACCACCATACACATACCGGTTGATTCCAGAATGCGGCCGCCCGGTTTTTCTACCTTAAAAGCATGGTACAGCGGTATTTTCATAAGAAGCAGAATGACCGCAGACATAGCGATTACGGAACATACCCGCATTTTGTACCGCTTCCACCCCGCCGCCATCAATGCCGCTGCCATTGGCAGGACAAACAATATGGCATTGTGCCTGACAAGCGCCGTGAGCGCCAGAAACAGGCTGCACACAACCGCATTTCTTTTTTTCCTCAGCCATTCTCCCCTTGATAAAATGATATGGATATAATGCGCCGTCGCAGCCATGGAAAAGATCGCCAGCCCGCAGTCTTTCCACGGATACATGAGAATGTTTCCCGTAACCGGGGAGAGCAGGACAAGAAACAGTCCGAGCGCGCACACATGCCACGGACAGCCATATGTCCTTACTGTCATAAGCAGGTAAGCCAGGCCCGCCGAAAAATACAGAAGCTGCAAAAACACAATCATTTCTTCCGCTCCCCAGATCTTCATCGGAATCGTAAAAAATAAAAGCGTATGAATAAACGGATGCCAGTCCGAATAGTTTCCGCTTATTGCCTGTGCGAGCTGCCCGTTTGAATCCGGAGAAAATGATCCGGGAAAAAACGCATAATAATACGCCATCAGCACCCCAAACGTACACAGAAAACACACGGCGAAGCACACGGCCTGCCCGTTCTTTGCCTGTGCGTTTCCTGTTTCCGTCCGGAAAGCAGCCTGACAGAGCTTATCCGTTACTGCCGCGGCGATCACGGCCCCAGCCAAAAGAACAGGGACAATCCATGTCCTCCAGTCAAGACTCACGCCGGTTATGTACTGTCCGAGAAATACGGATGCAATGTATCCATACAGGCATAACAGTGCTATTTTTCTCGATGACGGTTTTAAGGCCGCTTTTACAGCCTGTTTTATCTTCTGTCCCACAAGGCTCATCCTCCTCATGTATGAAAAGGTGTACGTTTGCAAAACATGGAACATTTCCTGGAGTTCTGGGAAAAACAGAAAAAAAGATAGAAAGTCATTGCATAATAAGCTTTTTTATGATACCCTTATTCACAGTCATATAGATTAGACAAAATTTGCAAACGTACACCTTTGCAAATTCCCTTTACCCTTTATGATTTATTTAATATGGATGTTTCAAATTTTCTCGCTTTCCCGTAGAATGTCCCAACCGGCATTCCACAGGCGTTTGCCGCCTGTCGGAGCGTTATTTTTTTCTCTCTCCATTCATGATGTATCTTCTGGAAATTATCAGGATATGGAAGCGCGGGCCTGCCGAACTTCACGCCCTTTGCTTTCGCCGCTGCGATCCCCTCTGCCTGGCGCTGGCGAATGTTTGCCCTCTCATTTTCTGCCGCAAAACACAGCACCTGCAATACAATGTCGCTTAAAAAGGTCCCCATCAGGTCTTTACCTCGTCGTGTGTCCAGAAGCGGCATATCCAGAACCACAATATCAATCCCTTTTTCTTTGGTAAGAATCCGCCACTGTTCCAAAATCTCCTCATAATTGCGTCCCAGGCGGTCAATACTCTTGACATAAAGAAGATCATCTTTCCTCATCTTCTGCACCATGCGCCTGTAGGACGGCCTCTCAAAATCCCTGCCGGACTGCTTGTCCATAAAAATATTCTTTTCCAGTATGGGCAGCTCCTGAAACGCCGCTGTCTGCCTGTCTTCGTTTTGATCCTGGCTGCTGACTCGTATATACCCGTATATGTTCGCCATATTTCCTCCTTTCATGCCCGTGTACGCTCCAAAAATCAGCCGCAAAAGTAATTCCCGGGAAGCGTTCCCAAAATAAATATAAAAATAGCCCGGATGGATTCATTCCATTCGGGCGCATAAAATACAATATTCGGTTATAATACGGCGGATTTCTAACAATTTCTGTATTTTCATCCGGCAGGGGGCGTACACGCTCCCCCTGCCTGCTTTACAGGGCATTTGCCGCTCCGGCCTATCTTCCGCATGCATGTCCCCGGTCAGACCGCATGGATCTGCTTTCCTTCCAGCCAGGAATACAGATTTTCAAACACAATGTCCGCCCGCTGCTCCATGGACTCCGCGGAGGCGAATCCGATATGGGGCGTCACGATGGTATTGGGGCAGTGAAGCAGCGGATGATCCTCTGGCAGCGGCGGTTCCATTTCAAACACGTCGCAGGCCGCCCCGGCAATCGTTTTCTCTGTAAGCGCCCGCGCCAAAGCTGCGCTGTCCACAACGCCGCCTCTCGCTGTATTGATGAGAATGGCGCTCTTTTTCATCAGACTGAGCTGCGCCTCTCCGATCAGGCCCTTTGTCTCCTCTGTCAGAGGGCAGTGGAGCGATACAATGTCCGACTCCTTAAGCAGTTCTTCCAGGGACGTCTGCCGGTCAATGGCTGCGTCTGACACGGCGCTCCTGCTGAATGCCGTCACCGTGCACCCGAATGCCTTGCAGAGAGCGGCTGTCTTCTTCCCGATCGCCCCTGCGCCTACAATCCCCACCGTTTTCCCGCACAGAAGATTCCCCACCAGGCCGTCCTTTGTTCCTCCCTCGCGGCAGCGCGCTTCTGTCCCTGCCACCTTCCGAAGCAATTGGATCATAAAGCTGATGCTCAGCTCCGCCACAGCCTGGGTGGCATAGCCCGAAGCATTGCTCACAGCAATGCCCCTCTGTCTGGCCTGGGCCAGAGGGATATGATCCACTCCGGTGAACGCTACGTCAATGAATTTCAGCTTCTCTGCGGCCTCCAGCACGGACGGGGCCAGGGGCATGTTGGCCAGCATGAGCACATCCGCGTCCCGGCACCGCTCTGCCTGTGCCTTCGGATCGGGATCCCTTTCGTAAACAGTCAGCGTATGGCCCATATCCTCCAGCCTGCGGGCGTGTCTTTCAAGCGCCTCACGGGAAATGCCGAGTCCTTCCAGTAATACGATGTTCATTTTGTTCATCCTCCTTTTACAGCAAAACTGCGTAATATTTGCATCCAGATTTTCCTTTGGGTTACATATACCGCAAAGCGGGGCGTGCAGACGGCGGAACGGATGGTTCAGACACGCTTCAGGAGAGCAGCTCCTTTCTGCAAAGCACGTAATACAAAATCCCCGCCATATCCGCCAGAAACCAGCCGATCGGAACGGACCACCAGATACCCGTCACCCCAAACGCCGGAACTGCTGATAACACATAGGCAAGCGCTACCCGCGTCCCCAGGGATATGACTGTCAGCACCACGCTCATCCCCGGCTTCCCCAAGGCCCGGTACAGGCCGTAGAGCAGGAACAGGCAGCCAATGCCGCAGTAAAAAGCGCCCTCAATCCGCAGATACCGGACCCCTTCCCATATGGTCTGCGTTTCCCCTGCCTCAATAAACACAGCCATCAGCGGACGGGCAAAGATCCACACCAGCCCGGACACGATGACGCAAAATCCCATGGACGCCGCTGCAGCGCCTTTCAGCCCCGCACGGATGCGATCCGCTTTTTTCGCGCCGTAGTTCTGGGCAATAAAGGTGGAGAAGGCGTTTCCAAAGTCCTGCACCGGCATATAGGCAAACGCGTCAATCTTGACCGCGGCCGCAAATGACGCCATGACCGTCGGCCCAAAGCTGTTGACCAGGCCCTGGACCATCAGGATGCCCAGGTTCATCACCGACTGCTGGACGCAGGTCAGGATGGAGAAGCCGGCGATCTCCTTCACACAGCTCCATCTCACGGCCTTTCCCCTGTAAATGGCCTTAAGCTGAGGACATTTCCTCACGGCGTACAGGGCAATCCCGATTCCCGAGACATACTGGGCAATCACCGTGGCCTCCGCCGCCCCTGCCACGCCGCGCCCAAGACCCAGCACAAACCACAGATCCAATATGATATTGATACCGGCGGACACTGCCAGAAAGATAAGCGGCGTCACCGAATTTCCCACGGCCCTGAGAAAGGACGCGAAATAGTTATATAAAAAGGTGGCCATAATACCGCTGAAAATAACGGCCAGGTACGTCTTCATCATGCCCCAGACGGTATCCGGCACCCTGAGAAAAACCCGGACAGCGTCCAGGCAGACAAAGGCCAGGAAGTTTAAGAAAATGGCGGCCGCCGCAATGAGCATAAAAGAAGCCCGTATGCTTTCCTCAAGCCCCGCCTCGTCCTTTTGGCCAAAGCGGATGGAAAACAGGGCCCCGCTCCCCATACACAGGCCCAGAAGGATGGAGGTTAAAAATGTCATCAGCGTAAAGGAAGAGCCCACGGCGGCCAGGGCGTCCGTACCCAGAAACTGCCCCACGATCAGGGTGTCGGCCACGTTGTAGCACTGCTGCAGCAGATTTCCCAGTATCATGGGGACGGCAAACAGCAGCATGGAACGCATCACCGGGCCGCGCGTTAAGTCTTTGTTCATTTCCTTACCTCCCTGAACAGCTCTCTGCTGTCTTTACAAAAGAGAACAGAAATCACGTTCTCCATTTTTAACCATTATACCCCAGAACATTCGCTTAAGCAATCCTGATTCCATTCTGCGGCTTCCCGCGCCGGGGCATGTGTGAACGGTAGCAGCGTCACGTTCTGCCCGCATCCGTTCACGGCAGCCCCCTGTTTTCCCGTCACAATTTACAAATCAACCCGATTTTTTACACCTTTTTAACGTATTAAATCAATTGTTTTCTCCCTTATTCTATGTTACACTATGCCCGAATACATGTGTAATACGAAGGAGGGATAGGGCTTAGCCCGATTGTGCATGAATTCCTGTAAACGACTTGGAATCGATATCGGTTCCACCACGGTTAAAGTTTCAATTATCAATGAAAACGGCGATCTTGTGTTCGCCGACTACAAACGTCATTTTGCAAATATTCAGGAAACTCTGTCCGAGCTTTTGGACGAAGCTTCCGCCCGTCTCGGGGAGACGGAGGTGATCCCGGTGATTACCGGTTCCGGCGGCTTAACGCTGTCAAAGCATCTGGGCATTCCTTTCGTGCAGGAAGTCGTGGCGGTCGCCGCTTCCCTGAAGGATTTCGCGCCCCGGACAGACGTCGCCATCGAACTCGGCGGCGAGGATGCAAAGATCATTTATTTTACAGGCGGCATTGATCAGAGGATGAATGGGATCTGCGCCGGGGGTACCGGCTCTTTTATTGATCAGATGGCTGCTCTTTTACAGACCGATGCGTCCGGCCTGAATGAATATGCAAAGCATTACAAGGCCATTTATCCGATCGCGGCGCGCTGCGGCGTGTTTGCAAAATCGGATATCCAGCCGCTGATCAACGAGGGGGCGACCAGGGAGGATCTGTCCGCCTCGATTTTCCAGGCGGTCGTGAATCAGACCATCAGCGGCCTGGCCTGCGGAAAGCCGATACGGGGAAATGTGGCTTTTCTGGGAGGGCCGCTGCATTTTCTCCCTGAGCTGCGGGCCGCGTTTATCCGCACTCTGAACTTAAGCAAAGAGCAGATCATCGCTCCGGATCATTCCCATCTGTTTGCGGCCATAGGCGCGGCCATGAATGCGCAGAGCGGGGCTGGCGTGCCGCTCTCCGATCTGGTAAGCCGTCTCGCAGGCGGAATCAAGATGGATTTTGAGGTAAACCGCATGGAGCCGCTCTTTGAGAGCAGGGAAGATTACCGCGAATTTACAAAACGCCACAGCAGCCATGATGTACAGAAAGCCGATCTGGCCTCCTATGAGGGCGACTGCTACTTAGGGATCGACGCCGGCTCCACTACCACCAAGGCAGCTCTGGTCAGCGAGGACGGCGCTCTGCTCTACCGGTTCTACAGCAATAATAACGGAAGCCCCCTTGCAACGGCCATCCGCGCCATGAAGGAGATAAACGAGCAGCTTCCGCCAAAGGCGAGGATCGCATGGTCCTGCTCCACGGGCTACGGCGAGGCGCTTCTTAAGTCCGCCCTGATGCTGGATGAGGGGGAGGTGGAGACCATTTCCCATTACTATGCGGCCGCGGCCTTTGAGCCGTCGGTGGACTGCATCCTCGATATCGGCGGCCAGGATATGAAGTGCATCAAGATCAAGGACGGCGCAGTGGACAGCGTGCAGCTCAATGAAGCCTGCTCCTCAGGCTGCGGCTCCTTTATCGAGACCTTTGCCAAATCATTAAATTACAGTGTCGAGGATTTCGCGAAGGAGGCGCTCTTTGCCAGCCATCCCACCGATCTGGGAACACGCTGTACGGTTTTTATGAATTCCAATGTCAAGCAGGCCCAGAAGGAGGGCGCGTCTGTGGCCGATATCTCCGCCGGGCTTGCCTATTCGGTCATTAAGAACGCCCTGTTTAAGGTCATAAAGATCACAGACGCCTCGGATCTGGGCCGCCATGTGGTGGTCCAGGGCGGTACGTTTTATAATGACGCCGTTCTGCGCAGCTTTGAGAAGATCGCAGGCTGCGAGGCGGTCCGCCCGGATATCGCGGGCATTATGGGCGCATACGGCGCGGCCCTGATTGCCAGGGAGCGCCATGACGCCTCTAAAACCACCTCCATGCTGCCCATGGAAAAGATTTTAAATCTCACCTACAAGACCAGCATGGCCCGCTGTCAGGGCTGTACGAACCACTGCGTCCTGACTGTCAACCGCTTTGACGGCGGCCGCCAGTTCGTGACCGGCAACCGCTGCGAGCGCGGACTGGGCGGGAACAGGACGAAAAAGGATGTGCCCAACCTGTTTGAGTATAAGTATAACCGGATGTTCGGCTATGAGCCCCTCACCGCGGATCTCGCGCCCCGGGGCACGGTGGGAATCCCCAGGGTCCTGAATATGTATGAAAATTATCCCTTCTGGGCCGTTTTCTTTAAGGAGCTGGGGTTCCGGACCGTTTTGTCCCCTCAGTCCACCAGGCAGCTCTATGAGCTTGGGATCGAATCCATTCCCAGCGAATCGGAGTGCTATCCGGCCAAGCTGGTCCATGGACATATTGAATGGCTGATCCGCCATGGAATGGACTACATATTTTATCCCTGCGTTCCCTATGAGCGCAACGAGACGCCGGACGCGGGCAATCACTACAACTGCCCTATGGTTACGTCCTATGCGGAAAATATTAAAAATAACGTGGAATCCCTTTCCGACCGGAAGATACGGTTTTCCAACCCCTTTATGGCCTTCACAAACGAGGAGATCCTGACCGGGCGCCTGACAGAGGAGTTTTCAAAGGACTTCTCCATCCCCGAAGAAGAGATCCGCGCGGCTGCCCATAAGGGCTGGACAGAGCTCATGGCCTCCCGCGAGGATATGAAGAAAAAAGGCCAGGAGGTGTTGAAGTGGATGGAGGAGACGGGCCGCCACGGAATCGTGCTGGCCGGGCGTCCCTACCACGTGGATCCGGAGATCAACCACGGAATACCGGAGCTTATTACCTCCTACGGCTTTGCCGTTCTGACCGAGGACTCTGTCTCCCATTTAGGCCATGTGGACCGGCCCTTAATCGTCACGGACCAGTGGATGTACCACTCCCGCCTTTATGCAGCGGCCTGCTTTGTAAAGACGCAGCCGAACCTTGACCTCATCCAGCTCAACTCCTTTGGCTGCGGGCTGGACGCTGTGACCACGGATCAGGTGAGTGATCTTCTGACCCGCTCCGGCAAGATTTATACGCTCTTAAAGATCGACGAGGTCAATAACTTAGGAGCGGCAAGAATCCGCGTGCGCTCCCTGATCTCCGCTATCCGCGTAAGGGAAATGCGCCATTTTAAGAAACCTGTGGTTTCCGGCGCGTACAGCCGCGTGTTCTTCACAAAGGAGATGAAAAAGGATTACACCATCCTGTGCCCGCAGATGTCTCCCATCCATTTCGGCCTGATTGAGGCCGCGGTGAGGAGCTTTGGCTATAAGCTCGAGGTTCTCCATAATTCTGACCGCTCGGCTGTGGACACTGGTTTAAAATACGTCAATAACGACGCCTGCTACCCGTCCCTCATCGTGGTGGGACAGATCATGGACGCTCTTTTGTCCGGCAGATATGACTTAAACCGCACGGCTGTGATCATGAGCCAGACCGGCGGCGGCTGCCGCGCGTCCAACTATATCGGCTTTATCCGCCGCGCCCTGGAGCGGGCCGGCATGCCGCAGATTCCTGTGATCTCCTTAAACGCCAACGGCATGGAGACGAATCCCGGCTTTAAGATCACCCTGCCGCTCCTGACCAAGGCCATGCAGGCGGTCGTATACGGCGATATTTTCATGCGCGTGCTCTATGCCACCCGCCCCTATGAGGCCAAACCGGGCTCGGCCAACGCGCTCCATGAAAAATGGGAGGCGGTCTGCATGAAGTCCCTTTCAAAGCGCGCGCCGTCCATGCAGGAATTTAACCGCAATATCCGCGGCATTATAAAGGATTTTGACGAGCTGCCCAGGAAAAATGTGGTAAAACCCCGCGTGGGAATTGTGGGAGAGATTCTGGTCAAATTCTCCCCGCTGGCAAATAACCATGTCGTTGATCTGCTGGAGTCCGAGGGGGCAGAGGCCGTCATGCCGGATCTGCTGGACTTTTTGCTGTACTGTTTTTATAACCAGAATTTCAAGGCTGATCAGCTCGGCGGAAAGCGATCCACAGCCTATCTGTGCAACATGGGCATTGCCCTGCTGGAATATTTCCGCCGCACCTCCAGAAAAGAGCTGGAGCGCAGCGCTCACTTCCTGCCTCCGGCCAGGATAAAGGATCTGGCTTCCATGGCCAGCCATTATGTGTCACTGGGCAACCAGACCGGCGAGGGGTGGTTTTTGACCGGCGAGATGCTTGAGCTAATCCACAGCGGAACTCCGAATATTATCTGCACGCAACCCTTTGGGTGCCTTCCGAACCATATCGTGGGCAAGGGCGTGATAAAAGAACTGCGGCGGAGTTATCCTGAAGCGAATATCATTGCAGTGGATTATGATCCGGGCGCGAGCGAGGTGAACCAGCTCAACCGGATTAAGCTGATGCTGGCGACGGCGCAGAAGAAAATCGCTGTGGGGGGCGGGGAGTCAAAGATATCGTAGGGGACGAACCATCAGACGAACCATCCGTGCAAAAATTTTGCTGACATTTCTTTCATTTTATGTTATAATGATTTCAATTCAGGATGATTAATGGCTGTGTACTGCCGGGAATGGCTGTCGCGCAGGGGAATGTGCGTATCGGTACATGGCATTGCAGGATATATTTTGTTTGAAATTATGAAAGAGAAATGGGGGCTGTTTTAAGATGCATTTTAAAACGTTTTTCTGTGCGGCGCTGTTTACTGTCATGCTGTCAGTACATGCCGCGGCCGGGGAGCATACTGCGCAGATGGTTGGTTTTTCAGTGGAATCAGGCGATTCGTCTGCGATTCGTCTGACGAGCCAGAAGGTAATTACAGAGTCCTTTTCTTTTAAGCTGCCAAAGGGCTGGGACGGCCAGTGCGTCCTTGTTCCGTATGAGGATGGGTGCGATGTCTTTGACAGGGCCGCCTATGAACAGGATGGATCAGGACTTCTCTTTACGATTGCCTGTTATGAGAATATTGAGTCTGAGGAACTGAAAGAATATACGATTCTGGGCTTCTGCGATGATAAGACCTATGTTCTTGAGTCCTATTACGAAGATTTGTATGAGGACGCTGAGAACAGCGCGTCTCTGAACTGCGAGGAAGCGGCCAGGCTTATAAAGAAAAGCTTTGTTTCCTATATAAAAGAAGAAGCCACGGAATAAAGCGCTGCTGTTTACGTGATATCACATGATTTTGCAGGCCCGGAAGTTCTGTTAAAAAGAGAACTCCGGGCTTTGTTTCATATGCAGGTCTGTTGTCGGTTATTTCCAATCAGGCATGTGGGTTATATGATTTAACCTGTTACCGAATCCCCTTTAAAAGCCACCCATACGCATCCACCGCCACCCTAAGCTCTGCTTCCGCGGCGATCCCGGACGCTTTTTTCTGCCAATACTCCGCAGCTCCCTGAAGATAAGCGCTTTTGTTGATCACGCCCGCCTGATATTTCGTCTGCAGAGCGCTGTAATCCTTGTCGGCTGCAGCAGATGCGGCCGCCGCCGCGTCCCGCTTCAGGCTTAAGGCTGCGATTTCCTGATACTGCTCATCCAGCGACAGGCTTGCCGCCCCTTCTGCCTCCTCTAGCTGCTGGCTGCGCAGCTTCCTCTGTGTGTCTCCCTGCGCTTTGGAGCGCTTCACGGATTTGACGGTGGAATCGGCAATGACCGCCATCTCTTTATCCTCCTGCGGATGGATTTGCGACAATTCCTCTGCTGTCGCCTGCGGGATTTCTCCCAGACGGATATCCGCGCTTCCCCCGCCTTCTTTTCCCAGCATAATCAGGAGCTGGCGTTTCAGGCGATCCGCGTTGTCCTTTGCCGACTGGCTGGCGTTTTTGGCGGAAAGAAGGTTCTTTCCCGCGGTTAAAACCTCCTCCTGCGTGGCGAGCCCCGCCGCTTTCATGGAGACCGTCCGGTCATATGCGGCCTGGCTGGCGCTCTCACGGGCGGCGGCGCTCACGGCCTGGGCCTCCATCGCCCTGCAGGAGGCCATGAGGGACTGGGCCGATTTCACCAGCGTCCATATGGCCTGCTCTCTGGACCACTCGCTGGAGCGCGAGTTTAAGGATGTGATGCTTTGCTTCATCTGTCCGGCCGAGGAGGACAGGATGGCCGCGCTCTGCTCATAGGAGGCGATCAGAGACGCCTCGCCGCCCTCATCCTCCAGCTCATCTGCCTTATTCAGCATATCGCGCCCGGCGCTTGCGAAGGAATCATAGGCTGTCTGGTACATTTCCAGACTGGCTGCGTAGCTGGCCTGCTGGTTGAGCGCCTGGCTGTTCCCGGTGCGGATCAGGGCCTCCAGCTCTCTGTACTCAATGACCGAATCGTTTAATTCCTCCTGGGTAAAGCCGGACGCCCCGTCCGCGCCGGATGAAGCGGCCTGGCCCTCTTCCCCGCTCTCCTCCTCTCCGCCTCCAAGCCCCGGCCCCTCTGCCGGGCCAAAGTCGGTCTCTGTTCCTGAAATCAGGGGGCCCGACGCCCATGCCTGATGCATCGGGACAAACGTCAGGCTAAAGAGCAGGCAAAGGAAGCCGCACAGGAGCAGGCGGACATTATGTTTCTGTGATTGTCTGGTTCGTTTCAAATTAACTGCCTCCTGTCACACGGATGAAGCCAGGCCGTCCACGGCCCACTGATACGCAAGCTGGGCCGTAAGGAGCGACAGGGCCGCTTTGTCAAGCTCTGCTCTGGCAGCCGCATAGGAATAAGCCTGGCTCTGATAGCTGTTCGCGCTGATGGTTCCCGCCGCCTTCTTGCGCTCTGCGGACTGCATGCCCGTTTCCTCCAGGGCGAAGCTCTCCTTTGCCTGGGCGTACTGGTTTTCCGAGAGGAGAAGGCTCTGCCACGCAGAACGGACATTGGATTTTACCGCCTCCTCGCTGCTTTTCAGCGTGGTCTCATAGCTCCTCTGCACGGTTCCCACACGGGCGTTTTTGACCTGCCGGTTTAAAATTTTCAGATCGTAGTTATTTTCCACTGCCTTTGCGATGTCCTCTTCCAGGTTTATCCGCGCGCTCATGGAAGCCTCCGGCTCCGGGAGCGTGCTGATCTCCACCTCGTCTCCGTAGTTCCATCCCAGCATCAGGCAGAGGTTTTCCCGGATCGATGCGATGCTTCCTTCCGTCTCTGTCACGGCGGCCTGAGCCGTTAAAAGCGTTTCCTGGGCGTTTAAGATATCCGTCTGGGCAGCCGTTCCGGCTGCGGCCCTGGTCCGGGCCGTCTCGTAGTCTTTTCTGGCTTTTTCGACCTCATTGTTCCGGGTCTGCAGGGAAACGACCGCGTTCCAGTAGGAGATCATCTGCTGCTGGGCAGACTGGACCAGCCCTTTTTCCGTCTTCATGTATCCCCAAAGGACCGTATCCGAATCAGCCACATTTTTGTCCCCCTGCTCCATCATCTGATCCGCTGAGCGCTCGCTGGAATGAGCCGCCGCCAGCCGGGATCCGTAGTTTTCCTCGTCCGAATCGGGATACTCGATGCTGTCGTAAATCTCCTCCGCCGTATCGTAATAGCCCTGGGCGATCTCCTCGCTGTCCTTTCCCTTGTAATCCTGATATTCAATAGCATTTTTCTTTACTGTGCTGTTATACTCATGGATCAGATCCGCGATCTCGTCAAACTCCAGCTTATTGTCGCGCAGGGAGGCCCATTTCTCCTCTGAATAGGCAAAGGGCGGGCTGTCTGCCAGAGCCGTAAGCGGAGCAGGGACGGCAAGGGAAAGGCCGGCGGCGCAAAAGGCGGCCGCTATATACGCATTCCCTGGCCTGCGTCTCTTTTTCTTTCTGACTGCGTTTCGGTTCATTACCTTATCACCTTTCATTCTGTTTAATCGACATCCGCCGCGATTTCCTTATGACGGCGGCTCAGCAGGCTATAGTAAACCGGCAGCATGAGGAGCGCCACGGCCACGCCGGCCGTGAGGCCTCCGATGTCCACGACGGCCAGTCCCTGCGTAGTGGATCCGCTGCCTCCGATGCCCATGGCCATGGGGATCATGGACAGAATGGTGGTCAGGCTGGTCATCAGGATCGGCCGGATACGGGTCGCTCCCGCTTCGATCAGGGCGCTTCTCATATCCATGGTCTGCCGGTACTGATTGACTGTATCCACATACAGGATCCCGTTATTGACCACCGTTCCCACCAGAACCAGAAAGCCCAGCAGGGAAGTCATGCTGATGCTCACGCCAGCCAGCTTTAAAAGGCCGAATGAGCCCACCAGGCTGAAGGGGATGGTGGTCATAACCATAAAGGAGAACTTCGGCGACTCAAACTGGGCGGACATGACCACAAATACAAGAAATACAGCCAGGCCGATCGCCCTGTACAGGGAGCCGAATTCCTCCTGCATCATCCGGTCGCGGCTGTTTGTCCCCAGCGTGATGGTTCCCGTCAGATTTGGTGAGACGACCTCGCTGTCCACTGCGGCCTTCACATTGCCTCCGGTGTAATCCGCGCTGATCGTCACCTCGTAGGCCTTATCCGTCTTGGAAATGGAGGACGGGCTGTCTTTGTAAATCACTTCCGCCACGTCGCCAAGGGCTACCGAACCGCCCCTCTGATCCGTGAGAATAATGTCCTCCACCTGGCTGACCGTCCGGTATTCCCCCTCCGGATATTCGACCTGCACACTCACATCCTCGCCGTCCACGGTCAGTGTGGTTGCCTTTACGCCGCTTAACATCTGGCTGACCGAGGAACCAATGCCCGCAGCCGTCATGCCATGCGCCTTTGCCATCACCGGATCCACCTGGATCGTCACAATCGGGGCCGTGTTTTCCACACTGGAATGGACGTTAATGACATCCGTGCGCCCGGTGAGCTCCTGTACGATCTGATCCGCTGTTTCCTTCAGCTCATCATACTGCGTCCCGTGCAGAATCACCTGATACCCTCTCTGGCGCCCCATAAAGCTCATGGAAGTCGAGGCCGATACGTCAATGCTGCAGTTTTCAATCCCGTCCATTTCCTTCTGCCACAGATCCGCCACATCCTCTGTATCCATTGTCCGGTCCTCAGACAGGTAGGCTGTGATCGTGCCGCTGTCGTTATTAAACCGCAGCATGTAGGATTCAACCTGATCGCTGGCGGCCACGACGGCCTCCGCCTGGTTCAGGGCGTCATGGACCTTTTCTGTCAGAAGGCCCGGCCTGGTTTCGATGCTGACGCTGACTGTGCCCGTATCGTCTGAGGTCATCAGCTCTGTCTCCATCCCCGAAGCCAGAACCACAGTCCCGATCAGGATTCCCACTGACACAGCCATCACAAGCGCCCTGTGGTTTAAAAGCGGTTCCATTGCCCTACGGTAAAAACGCTGCAGCCGCTCTATGGGCGCGTTCATCAGCGCGCGTCCCGTTTCTGTTGGCTTATAGAACAGATAGCACAGCGGAACAATCGTCATGGCCGAGATGAGAGAGGCCAGCATACAGAATACAACCGTATAGCCCAGAGGCTTAAACATCTGCCCTGTCATGCCGCTGATGGAGGCCAGGGGCAGGAATACGACGCAGGTTGTAATTGTGGAGCCAATAATCGAATTCAGCACAATCCCGGTTCCCTCAAGGGCTGCCTTCGAGTAGCCGAGCGCCCCCTTGTCACGGCTGTCAGCCGTAGCCCTGAAGCAGCTCTCCAGCACAACGATCGAGTTATCCACCATCATGCCCACGCCCAGCACCAGGGCGCTCATGGTAATGACGTTCAGGGAAAAGCCCATCTGCGTCATGGCAATCAATGATAAAAGGATGGAGGTGGGAATTGAGCTTCCCACAATCAGGGACGCCTTATAGTCGCCGAAAAACAGAAAAATGATCGCCATTGAAATCCCGACGGCCATCACCATGGTCTGGGCCACCTCAATCAGAGAATCCAGTATCGTATCCGATGTATCCCTGGCCACCTCAATGCCCAGATCCGCGTCATCGGCCAGAAGCGTCCCGATTGTTTTGTGAACCGCATCCGAAACCTCCATATCGGTACTGCTCTGCTGCTTCTGGATGGAAATCGAGATCGTTTCCTGCCCGTTGTAGCGCGAAACGCCTCCCCGTTCCTCCTCTGCCTCATAGATATCCGCCACATCACACAGGGAAATCAGCTCCCCTGTGGGTGTTGCAATGGGAATGTCGCGAAGCTCATCCGCCTGCTTCGTCTCCAGGGAGGTGGTGACGGAAAGCTCCAGATTGCCGGAAACCGCTGATCCGGACGGATAAGCCAGATTGGAGCTGCTGATCGCGGATGTAATGTCACTCATGCTGACCTTGTACTGCGCCATCTTTTCCGACATCAGCTCCACCCTGATATATCTCGAGGATCCGCCCATGGTATCCACGCTGGCCACGGAGGAGATCCGCTCGAACTCAGGTACAATCGTCTGATCCACATAGTCATAGAGATTTTCCTTTTTGCTGTGGCTGACGGAAAGCATCATGCTCGTGCCGGAGTTCATGTTCATTTCCATAATAGACGGCTCTACATCGTCCGGAAGGCCCCGGATGCTGTCTACCTTCTTTTTCAGCTCGTCGTAGGCCTCATCCATATCTGTGCCGTAGTCATATTCCAGCATGACCCTGGAACGGCCTTCGCTGGAGGTGGAGCTTAAGCTCTTAACGCCTTCTAATGTTGAAACTGCGTCCTCAATCGGCTGCGTCACCAGCTCGTCAACATCCTCCGGGCCCGCCCCCGAGTAGGAGGCGCTGATAATCATCATCGGCGTTTCCATCTCCGGCATCTGTTCCAGCTTTGCGGAAAAGACGGAGGAAATGCCGAATACAATCAGGCACAGAAGCCCCATAATCGTTGTGACCGGGTGCTTCAGCACATATCTTGTAATGCTCATACTGCTTTCCTCCCGTCCTACTGGTTTTGTCCCGGCGCGCCCCTCCGGCCGCCGTTATCCTGCCTGTTCTCTGAGCCTCTGTCCCCGTCCGGCCTGTCTGCCCCTGCTTCTCTGCCAGCCTCAGGAGCCATTCCCTTTTCTTTTTCACCCGGCGCGCCGCCGGACGCTGCCGCGCTCTCTGCCTCTCCTTTTAACTTTACGGTAGAGCCCTCGTAGAGCTGGGAGCTCCAGGTGCTGATCACCATCTCCTCACCCGTGAGACCCGAAAGGATCTGCGCGCGCTCCGAATCATAAAGCCCTACCTCCACCTGCTGCTTATGTACGGTTCCATCCTCATACAGATACACATTTCCCACGCTGTTGTTATAATAAACGGCATCTACAGGAACGGTCATCACGTTCTCGGCCCGGTCAGACACAACCGTCACCTTTACCGTGCTGCCAGTCGCAATACTTCCCGCTTCCGGAAGCTCTGCCTTTACCTTAAAAAGACCGTTTGTCTCGTCCGCCATTGTGCTCACATCGCTGATGCTGCCCTGGTATTCCTCGCCGTTCTTCCGGATCGTGATCGCATCTCCCTGTTTCAGTTTTGCCACCACCCGTTCCGTCACATAAAAGGACACCCGCTTTTCCCCCTCGCCGGAAATCACGCAGAGCTGCGCATTCTGGCTCACCCGGTCAAAGGTTTCAATATCACACGTCTCAATCCGGCCCCCGATCGGCGCTGTTACCGAGCTGTATTCCACCTGCCGCTCATAATTAAGCTTTGCCGAATCATACTGGAGCTTTGCTGTCTTCACCTTATTCTGGTACTGCTCCCACTCCTGATCCGAGATATCCCCGCCCTGGTACAAAAGCTGCATCCTCGATAAGGTGCTCTGGGCCTCAGATAAGCTCACCGCCGCAGAATCCATGGAGTTCTTAGCGCTCTCCACCTGATCCGTATCGATCGTACATAAAAGCTGCCCGGCCTCCACCGTATCCCCGGCCTTTACCAGGACCGAAGTCACATCGCCTCCGGCCTTTGCGTACACATACACCACATCCGACGGTTCCACGGTTCCGGAAAGGCTGGCCGTGCGCTCAATCGTCCCCGGCTGCGGCTTCTCCGCATGGACCGTGGAGACATTGTTCATCTGTCCGCCCCCCATTCCTCCCGGGAGCGCCCCGCCCTGTTGCATTCCTTTTCCTCCCGACGCCTTCGCTGCCATTGCCAGCGCAACAGCCGTCACGGCCAGAAGGCCCGCAGCCGAAAGCCATTTATGGCGTTTCACCGCATCCCAGCATGAAGCTGACTTTCTGTTTTCCATTCTTCACATTCCTCTCCGCGAAAGACAGCGCCGTCCGCACGGCCGCCCAGCCGCTGTTATTTTTCATTCGTGGGAAGTATAACACGTTTGTGTAAATCGAAATTTAACTGAATATAAACTGAAGTTAAACGAAAGGTGAAAAATTTGTGTGTGACATTACTCTTTTCATTTTAAATCCCTTCGTTTATAATCAGTTTAAATAAATATGGTATGACTTTATCAGCAGCAGCAATGCCTTTCACAGGCACAGGCTGTAGATGTCATCCGCGGGGCACATCCCCGTTTTAGTCAGGAGGTTACGCTTATGTTTCATATCCTCGTTGTGGAAGACGATTTTAAGCTGCGTTCCCTGTTCTGCACGGTTCTGACCAACAACGGCTATCTGGCGGTACCGGCGGAAAATGCGGCGCGGGCTCTGGAGCTTCTGGACTCGGAATATATTGATCTGATTATCTCTGATATCATGATGCCCGGAATGGACGGATATGCGCTGATCCGAACGCTGCGGGAGAATGGTTATCAGCTCCCTATTCTGATCATCACAGCAAAGGATCGGTTTGAAGACAAGCAAAAAGGCTTCAGGGCAGGCACAGACGATTATATGGTCAAGCCCATTGATGTCAATGAAATGATTCTGCGGGTGGGCGCACTCCTCAAGCGCGCCAGAATCGCTACAGAGCGGCGCATCCACTGCGGCGATACGGTTCTGAATTACGATGCTCTGACTGTCACGATAGACGGCCGGGAAACGCTTCTGCCGCAAAAGGAATTCTATCTTTTATATAAGCTTTTGTCCTACCCCAATAAAATCTTTACCAGGCAGCAGCTTATGGATGAGATATGGGGCATGGATTCCACCACGGACGAGCGGACCGTGGATGTCCACATCAACCGCCTGCGGGAGCGTTTCCGGGAGTGCGGCGACTTTCTCATCATGACCGTCCGCGGCCTGGGCTATAAGGTGGTGAAATCTGAGCCATGAAAAAGAATCACCTGGGGAAACGGTCCCATTCTCACCTTCCCGTTTACTGGCTGGGGCTTCTCATCCTGATTTTCAGCATCCTGTCCCTGACGCCGATCATCGTCGGAATGCTGACCTCCTTTTTGGCGGACAGCGAGCCCTGGAAAATCAGACGCCATCTTCCTCCCTGGCTGCGCCATATTTATCCCAGCCTCATCTTTTTCCTGGGAAGCTTAAGCCTCAGCATCCTGATCTCCCTGATCCTGTGGTTTGGGATCCTGGTTCCTCTGGGAAATATAAGCCGGGCCGCCAAATGTGTGGCAAAGGGCGATTTTTCCGCCCGGGTTGAGCCCTGCCGCTCGCTCCGGGAGCTGAAAGAGCTGACGGATAACTTTAACCGCATGGTCCAGGAGCTGGGCAGCATTGAATCTCTGCGCAATGATTTTGTCACCACCATTTCGCATGAATTCAAGACGCCCCTGGCTGCTATCGAGGGCTATGCCACACTTTTGCAGGATCCGTCCCTTTCCCACAGCCAGGAGAAGGAATATGTCCGCATGATTATCGACAGCACAAGGCAGCTCTCCTCCATGGCCGGAAATATCCTCCTTCTCTCCCGCCTGGAACAGCAGGAGATCGTCACGAACCAGTCCTCCTTTAAGCTGGACGAGCAGATCCGCCAGGCCATCCTTATGCTGGAGCCCCTGTGGGAGAAGAAATGCCTGGATCTGGATATCGAGCTCCCCTCTTTTCGATATTACAGCAACGCAGAGCTCCTGATGCAGATATGGATTAATCTGATTCAGAACGCTATCAAGTTCACGCCGCCCGGCGGCACGCTCCGGGTGCGGATGGAAGTTTCCGCCCTGGAAGTGTCGGTTTCTGTCGCAGATACCGGAATCGGAATGGATGAAGCGCTGCAGAAACGCATTTTTGAAAAGTTTTACACCCACGCGTCAGATCCGGCGCTGAGCGGAAATGGGCTTGGGCTCTCGATTACGAAACGGATCGTGGAATTGCTGCACGGGAGTATTCGTGTGGAAAGCCGGCCGGACGAGGGAAGCTGCTTTACAGTGACGCTGCCGGCAGAGACTTAGAGCGTGTTTGAAAATTCATTCCCGCCATCTGCACGCCCCACTTTGCGTGATATTTGCGCCAAATTCAGGTTACATAGCCCGCTATGCGCCCTTCATTTGGCACAAATCTCCCACAAATTGTGACGCACATCTGTCAGAAAGCAATTTTCAAACACGCTCTAGAGCGGGAATGATTTTTCAGACACGCTCCAGCAGCATGCCCGCCCCCTGCATGACCAGAGGATTGAGCCAGAGCTCTGCGGCTGTCCCCGCGGCTGTCAGTAAAAGAAGAACCGCAAATCCCGCCCCATGAAGCCGGTTTTCCGGCGACAGCGACCAGGACGCAAGGATAAGACCCACCGGAAGGAAAAAAATCCCCTGCGGAAAAACGGACAGCAAAAATAAAGCCAGTCCCCCAAGCCCGGCCTGTACGGTCATGCAGGAGATCAGAAAGCCGATGGAAAAGCCCGTAAAGACCGCGGCCAGACAGAGGCCCGGAACCGCAAACAGGGTCATTCCGCTCAGCCAGAGCATACCGGCAGCCAGAAAACGCCGGCCGGCCAGCATCGCTATCTCCCCTGCATTGACAGAGCTTCTCACACCGTGTGCGCTCCAGTAAATGGGAGCCAGCCCTCCAATCTCTTCCTTCAGGCTTGCTCCCATACGGTTTACCCATACTGTCCCCAAAAGGATTCCCGCAAAAAAACAGAACAGGGTCATCCAGGCAGGATATGGGCTTTCTGATGTATGATACGTTCTCACAATCATCACCCCGGACGCCGGCCGCGGCGCATCCCGTCTGCTGAACGGTCCAGACCGCCTGAACCGTTACCTGTCCGCGCCATTTCAGCCGTTTCTTTCATCATATGTCCGTCCGGCTGTTCCTATGCCTGTAATATACCGCCATACTTACAGGCATACGCCATAACTGCAGCCACCGTCTTGCCGTCCGTCATCTTCCCGCTGTAGATCAGTTCCAGCAGATCGGGCAGCTCCCATTCCTCCACAAAAATCTCCTCTTCCGGATCCAGGTGCTGCGCAGACGGAATCAGGTTCCTTGCCAGAAATACATCGAGCGCCTCATCGCAGAATGCGATCGTTGTGTTAATGCTTAACAGGTATTCCAGCTTTTCGCAGCGATATCCGGTCTCTTCCTCCAGCTCCCGGCTGGCGCATTCGATCTTGGGCTCGCCCGGATAGTCCAGCTTTCCGGCCGGTATCTCCAGCGTATAGCGATCCAGCGCGTTGCGGTACTGGCGTACCATCAGAAGCTTTCCCTCCCGGGTGACCGCCACCACGGCCGCCGCCCCGTCATGATGGATGAAATCCCACTTTGCCTCATGTCCGTTGACCAGCACCGTGTCCTCATAGATTTTCAAAATAGCGCCCTGGTATTTTAAACGCCGATCCAGCCGTTTTACCGGGGCCTCCTTTTCCGGAGTGTTGTTTGGGGCGGATGCCTGTCCCTTTGTTTCATCTGACATATTGTTTTCTCCTTGCATTATATTTTGGAAAAAGCCTTATAGACGAAACCGTCTATAAGGCTTTTATTTTTCATTTCAGAAGGTTTTGCCGCCGTCCTGCCGGGACAGCAGGTTTCGGTATCGGCGTTTGTAACGGCCCGGATTCCCTTGCTGTTACACTATTTCGCATATTCCGTGACTCTTGACTCACGGATTACATTCACTTTTATCTGGCCCGGATACTGGAGCTCTTCCTGAACTCTTCTGGAAATCTCCCTGGCCATTAAAACCATATCATCATCGCTGACCTGTTCCGGTACAACCATAATGCGGACCTCGCGTCCGGCCTGGATTGCGTAGGACTTGTCCACTCCCTTGTAAGAATTGGTGATGTCCTCCAACTGCTTTAAGCGATTCGTATATGTCTCTAATGTTTCTCTTCTTGCACCCGGCCTTGCGGCTGAAATCGTGTCAGCGGCCTGCACCAGACATGCAATCAGGCTCTGCGGTTCCGCGTCCCCATGATGAGCTTCCACAGCGTTGATCACCGTTGCCGACTCTTTATATTTTCTGCAAAGAGTCACACCCAGCTCGACGTGTGTTCCCTCCTGCTCATGATCAATCGCTTTTCCAATATCATGTAATAAACCGGCTCGTTTCGCTGTGCGGACGTCCACGCCCACCTCAGCGGCCAGAAGACCGGCCAACTGCGCTACCTCAATCGAATGCTTTAATGCGTTCTGTCCATAGCTCGTCCTGAATTTCATCTTGCCAAGCAGCTTCACAAGCTCTGGATGGATCCCATGGATGCCGACCTCCAGGAGAGCTGCCTCCCCTTCCTCGCGCATCATGCTTTCCACTTCCTTCTGCGACTTTTCCACCATCTCTTCGATGCGGGCCGGATGAATCCGCCCGTCCACAATCAGGCGTTCCAGTGCGATTCTGGCCACCTCCCTGCGGATGGGGTCAAAACCGGACAGGACAACTGCCTCCGGCGTGTCGTCAATGATCAGCTCTACGCCTGTCAGAGTCTCAAGCGTGCGGATATTGCGCCCTTCACGGCCGATAATCCGCCCCTTCATCTCATCGTTCGGGAGCTGCACGACAGAAACGGTCGTCTCAGCCACATGATCCGCCGCACAGCGCTGTATCGCCGTGACCACATAATCCCTGGCCTTCTTCTCCGCTTCTTCCTTTGCCCTCGCCTCCAGATCCTTAATCAGCTTTGCCGTGTCATGCTTCACATCTTCTTCAACGGATTTGAGCAGATATTCTCTCGCCTGCTCGGATGTGAGTCCGGATATCTTCTCCAGCTCCTCCATCCCTTTTTCATAAAGCGCCTCTGTCTCGGCTGTCTTCTTCTTAAGGGATTCCTCTTTGGCGTTTAAACCTGCCTCCCGCTTCTCCATTGCTTCCGATTTCTTGTCAAGATTTTCCTCTTTGCTCAATACACGTCTTTCATAGCGCTGAAGCTCCGCCCGTCTTTCCTTTGTTTCTTTCTCCAGCTCATTCTTCGTCTTTAAAGACTCTTCCTTTGCCTCCAGGAGAGCTTCTCGCTTCTTTGTCTCAGCTACCTTTAATGCTTCATCTATGATTTCTCTTGATCGCTCTTCCGCGCTTCCAATTTTCGCCTCGTATGTCTTCTGGCGGTACTGGATCGCAGCGAACCAAGTGACAGCAGCTACAATAATACCTGTAATGATCGGAATTATTACTTGTGACACAGGAGCACCTCCTTATTTAGTTTTCATTGTACAAAAATACAATAAACTAATTTTAAACGGTTTTGGGCATAATGTCAAGTATATTCATCGCGCTCCAAAAACGCGTTTTTGGACTCCTCCCACGAGAATCCTCTGCGCATAAGATAGGCCGCCAGCTTTCCCTTCTCCTCCCGTGACAGCGGCTGCCCGGTATACCCCTTCTTTCTGAGCAGCTTTTGGATCTGCTTCGCTGTATCCGGTCTGGCTTCGTTATACAGCTCCTCTGCAACCGCGCGGTCAATCCCTTTTCTCCAAAGGCTCTGCATAAGCTGTGCGCGGCTCTTTTTCTCTCCGTAGGCCTCCATATACTTCCTGGCATAGGCCAAATCGTCCACATAATGGTATTCCTTCAGGAACGCCATCGTCTCCTCGATCGCCGAATCCGGATACCAGCCTCTTTTCAGCCTGGCGCGCAGCTCGTGCTCCGTCCTGTCCATGTCCTTCAGAAGAAAGAGCGCCCGCTCCCTGGCCCTGCGGCAGACAATCTCACGGAATATCTGCTCATAAAGCGCTTTCTCAAGCTCCTGCCCCTCTTCAAGCCGGTAACGCCGTATCTCCCCGTTATACAGGGCGAAAGCAAAGTCTCCGTCCAGGAAGACTCTGCTCCTTCGCCTGTCGAGAGGTTCTATCTTATCAACATGCATACGCCTGCCTTACTCCTGGTGTTCGCCTTCCTCCGCCGCGTCCTTAACCGGCGCTAAAACGGACGGCTTCTTTGTCCCGGCCGTTTCCCTGGCCGGCTTTTCCTTAGACGCCGCGTCCTTTTCCCCGACGGGCGCGCCGCCGTCGCTTAAGCTGAACTTTTCACGGACCTTCTGCTCAATCTCGCGGCAAATCTCAGGGTTTGCCGCCAGGAAATTCTTTGCGTTCTCGCGCCCCTGGCCGATCTTGCTGCCATTGTAGGCATACCATGCGCCGCTCTTATCCACAATGTCTTCCCTGGCCGCCAGATCAAGGATATCTCCCTCTCTGGAAATCCCCTTGCCGAACATGATATCAAACTCTGCCTCGCGGAAGGGCGGCGCGACCTTATTCTTCACAACCTTGATGCGGACGCGGTTTCCGATGATCTCACCGGCCTGCTTTAACGTCTCGATCTTGCGGACATCGAGGCGCACGGATGAATAGAATTTCAGCGCGCGGCCGCCTGTCGTCGTCTCGGGATTGCCGAACATCACGCCCACCTTCTCGCGGAGCTGGTTGATAAAAATCACGATACAGTTATACTTGCTGATGATACCTGTCAGCTTGCGCAGGGCCTGCGACATCAGCCTGGCCTGCAGGCCCACATGGGAATCGCCCATCTCGCCGTCAATCTCGGCCTTCGGCACCAGGGCCGCCACGGAGTCCACAATCACGATGTCAACCGCCCCGGATCGCACCATCGTTTCCGTAATCTCCAGCGCCTGCTCCCCGTTGTCCGGCTGGGAGATGTAGAGGTTGTCAATGTCCACGCCGATATTCTTCGCATACACGGGATCCAGCGCGTGCTCTGCGTCGATAAAACCCGCGATGCCCCCTCTCTTCTGCACCTCTGCAACCATGTGAAGCGCCACGGTCGTCTTACCGCTGGACTCCGGGCCGTACACCTCGACCACTCTCCCCTTCGGCACTCCGCCCAGCCCCAGAGCCAGGTCAAGGCTCAGCGCGCCGGTGGGAATCGTCTCTATATTCAAATTGACCCGCGAATCGCCCAGCTTCATCACAGATCCCTTTCCATATGCCTTCTCAATCTGCGTCAGCGCAGCGTCCAATGCTTTCAGCTTTTCATCCTTATTCATCTTATCCTCCAAATCGCTCTGCGTTACAAACGAACAAATGTTCTTTCTTAAATAATAGTATATCCTGGCGGGAATGTCAAGCTTTATTTCCTGAATTTTCATAGCGGGATTCTATCGAAACGATGCGTCGTGTGAATGAAATGTAAATTTCAGAAGCAATGTTATTATATCATTCATTCCATAAAATGTCTACTGCACAAAATTTTTTCTTTTTCCTCCCTTTTTTTGTCACTATTCCTGATTGTCAATCAAACGCGGATCGAATAGAATTTATAAAATTACGAACGAACAAGGAGGAGCAAATCATGGCTCAGGAAGCTTCCAAAACGCTGATTAAGGATATGACAGACGGAAATCCGGCCCGGCTTATTTTCGGCTTTGCCGTTCCCATGCTGTTCGGCTTTTTATTCCAGCAGCTTTACAGCATGGTAGACACCATTATTGTCGGGAAATTTTTAGGCGTCGATGCCCTGGCTTCCGTGGGCTCTACGGCTGCCGTCAATTTTATGATCAACGGCTTTGTCATCGGCATCTGCTCCGGCTTTGCCATCCCGGTTTCCCAGCGCTTCGGGGCGCGCGATTATAAGGACATGCGCCGTTTTGTGGCGGGCGCGGCCTGGCTGTCCCTGCTGTTTGCCTCTGTCATGACCGTATCCGTAAGCCTTCTGGCCCGCCAGATTCTGCTCCTCATGCAGACGCCGGCAAATATTATAGACGGGGCCTATGATTATATCCTCTTTATTTTCATCGGTATCCCGGCCACATACCTGTACAATATCCTGGCCGCAGTCATCCGCTCTCTGGGGGACTCGAAAACGCCCGTGTATTTTCTTGTCTTTTCCAGCTTTTTAAATATCATCCTGGATCTGTTCTTTATCGTATGGCTTAAGACCGGGGTGGCAGGCGCCGCCTATGCCACAGTGATTTCCCAGGCGGTTTCCGGAATTCTCTGCTTCCTGTACATGAAAAAGCATTTTCCGATTCTCAAAATGGAGCGCTCCGAGCTGCAATGGAGCCTCCCGCATGCGGCCATACTGTGTAAAATGGGCGTCCCCATGGGGCTTCAGTATTCCATAACCGCGATTGGCTCTGTGGTCATCCAGACTGCCATCAACTCCCTGGGCTCTGTGGCCGTTGCCTCTGTGACAGCCGGGCAGAAGGTAAGCCTGTTCTTCTGCTGCCCCTTTGAAGCCCTGGGCGGCACGATGGCAACCTACGCGGGCCAGAATGCAGGGGCCGGAAAAATCAGCCGCATCTGGCAGGGCGTCCGTTCCGCCACCGCCATGGGAGCCGCCTACTCCGTGATCGCATTCGCCGTCCTCTATTTCTTCGGAGGCCGGATCCCCCTGCTTTTTGTGGATGCAGGCGAAACCGAAGTGATACGCCAGGCTCACCAGCTTCTGATCTGTAATTCCCTGTTTTACATCCCCCTCACGGTGGTAAACGTATGGCGCTTTACCATCCAGGGCATGGGCTTCAGCCTCCTGGCCGTAGCCGCAGGAGTCTGCGAAATGATCGGCAGGGCCTTTGTCGGGTTCTGCATGGTCCCTTTAACAGGCTATATTGCCATCTGCTTCGCCTCGCCCCTTGCCTGGATCATCGCTGACGCCTTTCTCATCCCGGCCTTCTTTCACTGTATGCGCGCCCTGAGAAAGATGATTCTGGATGCGTCATAGCTGTTGTGTGCGGATTTCAGGCTGAAGCTTTAAAGATATACCAGTTTTTTCCTCTCCCTGCATTGACATCAGGCCCCCTGCTCTTTATAATCAGAACAGAGCCATTGTATACATTCCTGCCGGGCTGCGCACATTATCCGGCAGAGCATTGATCTTTATTGGGGAGCTTATTCGTTATGATTGGGAAACATGTATGGTCACTTACCCCCGCCAAGATTATTTTAGGCGGGTTTCTTCTTATTATTTTAGCGGGCGCGCTGCTTCTTTCCCTTCCTGTATCGTCAAGAAGCGGGACGGCCACGCCGTTTTTGGACGCGCTTTTCACCGCCACTTCCGCTACCTGTGTGACAGGGCTGATTGTACATGATACGTTTACCTGGTGGTCCGGCTTCGGGCAGGCGGTGATCCTGATCCTGATCCAGATCGGCGGAATGGGCGTAGTCACGCTGGCGGTTGTCATTACGATTCTCTCCGGGAGGAGGATCGGTCTGAAGCAGCGCTATGTGATGCAGGAATCTATCTCTGCGCCGCAGGTGGGCGGCATTGTCCGCATGACCCGTTTTATTGTAACCGGGACGATCCTGTTTGAGGCCGCAGGCGCTGTGATCATGGCCTTTCAGTTTTTACCGCAGATGGGCGTCGGAAAAGGAATCTGGTTTTCTGTGTTCCACTCCGTCTCCGCCTTCTGCAACGCCGGCTTTGATCTCATGGGGGAGGTAAGCGGCCCCTGCTCGTCGGTTACATCCTATACGGGAAATGCACTTATCAATGTGCCGGTTATGCTTCTCATCATTGTGGGGGGAATCGGATTTTTTGTCTGGGATGACGTAAAGGCCCACAGGCTGCATATGAGGAGTTATCACTTACAGTCCAAGATCGTGCTGTGCACCTCCCTGCTGCTTATTCTCATACCTGCTCTGTTCATGTATGTATTTGAATTTTCCAGGGACTGCTGGAGCGGGCTTACGCCCGGCGGGCGCATCCTCGCCTCCCTGTTTCAGGCTGTATCGCCCAGAACGGCCGGCTTCAACAGCGTTGATCTCAACATGCTGTCCGAGTCCTCCAAACTGATGACGATTCTCCTCATGATCGTCGGCGGATCGCCCGGATCCACGGCGGGAGGCATTAAGACCACCACGCTGGCGCTGGCGCTCCTGTGCGTGCGCTCCGTGTTCCAGAACCAGGAAACGATACAGTGTTTTAACCGCCGCATCCCCTACGACATCCTGCGCAATGCCATCGCTATCCTGGCCATGTACCTGGGGCTTATGTTTTCAGCGGCCTTTCTGATTGTCGGGCTTGAGCATGTCACCCTGATGGAAGCTTCCTTTGAGGCAGCCTCTGCGGTCGCTACCGTCGGCCTGACGCTGGGCATCACAGGCAATCTCACAGCAGCCTCCCGGATCATCCTGATTCTTTTGATGTATTTCGGACGCGTAGGCGGCCTGACCATGCTGTATGCCTTGACAAACCGGAAAAAGCTCCCTGTCCTCCTTCCGCAGGAGCGGATCAACGTCGGCTGAGCATACCCTGAACGGGCATATGCCTGACAGGTAAGCGCCCCGACAGCCTTATAGATTGGAGAAAAATGATGAAAACGATTTTACTGATTGGACTGGGCCGGTTCGGCTCAACGATTGCCATGAAGCTGCACGAGATCGGGCATGAGGTCATGGCCATTGACACCTCGGAGGAGCGGATCAACGCCGCGCTCCCCTATGTGACAAACGCACAGATCGGAGACTGCACCAATGAGCAGTATATGAGCTCTCTGGGAATCCGCAACTTTGACGTGTGTATCGTAGCGATCGGCGACAATTTCCAGAGCTCCCTGGAGGTCACCTCCCTCTTAAAAGATCTGGGCGCCCGGTTTGTGGTATCCAGGGCCAGCCGTGATATACATGCCAAATTCCTGCTGCGCAATGGGGCTGATCAGGTGGTGTATCCTGAAAAGGAAACCGCCATCCGGGCTGCGGTCCGCTACAGCTCAGACAATATCTTTGACTTTATTGAGCTGACCCAGGATCACTCCATCTATGAAATTCCGGTTCCGGAGAGCTGGATTGGAAAGACGATTATAGAAGTGAATGTGCGGAAAAAATACCGCTTTTCGATTCTTGCCGTTAAATACAATGAGAAGCTCCATCCCCTTCCCGAAACGGACTATGTGTTCAAGGAAGGGGATGCGATGGTGATTCTCGGCGAAAACCGCGATATCCTCCGGTTTGTCCGCTGACCCGCCCTGTTCCTCACTCAATCAGGCGGCTCACATCCAGAAGCCCCCATCCCTGCTGGTTTCTGGGCAGGCCCAGATCCACGGCCCGCTCCCGGATCCGCAGCTTGACATCCACATTCGTCATCTCCGGATAGCGCTCCAGAAGGAGGGCCAGCGCCCCGGATACGACAGGCGTGGACATGGAGGTGCCGCTTTTTACCATGTATCCCCCCGGCCTTGGCGCGCAGCTCACAATACCCGAGCCGGGGGCTACGATATCAGGCTTTAAGATACATGCGCTGGTCGGCCCCCGGCCCGAATAATCAATCATGCGGCTTCCCGCCACATCAACCTCCTTATAGTCGTCTGAGCAGCCCACGGTGATAACCTTCCGGCTGATCCCGGGCGTGGTGATGGTACGGCTTCCCGGCCCGTTATTTCCTGCCGCAACCACTACCACAAAGCCCGCGTCCCAGGCGGCGTCCACACCGCGCACCAGCGCCGAGTTCTCGCTCATCCCTTTTTTCGTAAAGGAACCAACCGAAATATTGATGATCCGGATCCCATACTCCTCCTTATGGCGCTCCACCCATTTCAGCCCGGCCAGAACATCGGCGGCCGACCCGTTCCCCTTGTGATCCAGCACCTTTAAGCAGATTAAATTACAGCGCGGGGCCACACCCTGATACCGCTTATCCGATGAAGCCCCGTTTCCTCCGATGATCCCGGCTATGTGCGTCCCGTGCCCATTATCGTCATAGGGAAATGAGCGCTTTTTTACCACATCCCGGAATACGGTTATTCTATTGTCAAAATCGCGGTGCGGAAAAATCCCTGTATCCAGAACCGCGACTCCAATGCCTTTTCCTGTCAGGCCCAGACGGTATGCGCCGTCGCAATGAATCCATGCTTTTGCCTGATCCACGAATCCGTGACCTGCCTTCTTTCCACTCTTATTAATAAGATATTCAGAAAGGCCGGTCCATGGTTCCTGCGCGCTTTTTTTGCCGCGCAGCCGTTTTGTCCGGACGGCAGCGCGGCGCGGCAGGTTTATCTGTTACCTGCCGAAGCTGTAATAGAGAGCGCCGTTTTGCAGCCCGCCTCTGAACCGGGCCAGCTCGCTGACCGTCACAAGCTGGAATCCCCGCTCCCTAAGGGCCGGGATCAGAGCTGCCGCGGCGTCGCCGGACGCGCTGTAGAGCTCATGCATGAGAATAATATCTCCGTCCTTTACCCCTCCCAGCACGCTCTGGATGCTGCTGGAGGCATTTCTCGTCTTCCAGTCGCGCGTATCTAAGTTCCACATGATAATCGGATACGGAATGTTGGCCAGAACCGTGCCGTTCTTGCGGCCTCCCGGAAGGCGGACGAGCACCGGCGCTTCCCCGGTGACAGATGCCACGGCCTGCCTGCACAGCTCCACCTGGCTCCTCACCTGCTCCGCGTTCAGCTTGTCCAGGTACTTGTGGTTATATGTATGGTTCCCTATCTCATGGCCGTTCTGGTGCATCCTCAGGATCTCTGACGGATAAGATGCCACGCGGTCCCCCACTACAAAGAACGTGCAGCGGCCGTCGTACTGCTCCATGCTGTCCATAATCCGGTTCCCCACCGGCGCGTACGGGCCGTCGTCAAAGGTCAGCGCCACCATGGGGGCGTTTGGATCCAGATACCGCCCGCCGCTGAGCACCAGCCCGTCCGCCCGGTTTTCCTCCGGCTGCGTTTCCTGTCCCTGCGAAGCAGCTTCGTCCGGCGCTTCCTGCGGTTGCGGCGGCTCCTGTGCCTGGATCTCTTCCTCCTGCGGCGCCGCAGGCCCGTCCGTCTCCTGCTCGGTTAAAGCCTCCAGGGCCGGACCCGTGGGATCCTTTGCGTAGGCCATCAGCGTTGCTCCCAGCATACATGCGGCCGTCAGAATAATCGTTGTCCATCTTTTTACCTGTGTTGCATTTCGTCTCATCCGTCTTCTCTGCTTCCTTTCCTCTTCCTTCCTACTATCTATATGTCCTGAAACAGGCAATTATGATTTATAAATAGAGGGAGACGTATCCATCTGCTGCGCGTATCCGTTACTGCCTGCAGGCAGCAACCCATACTTTTCTATTGTAGCAAAAAAATGGAAAAAATCTATCACTTTTGCATTAAAAATTCTTTACTAATCGCCAAACTGTGCTATGATAAACATGATCCGCATCGGATTTGCCGGGCATGGCCCGGAAGGGGTGCAAACAGATAACCTGTAAACTGGCTAAACATGAAAGGAAATCAAACATGGGTGGATTTTTTGGCGTAACCTCCAAAACAAACTGCGCGCTGGATCTCTTTTTCGGCGTGGATTACCATTCTCATCTGGGAACCCGCAGGGGCGGCATGGCTGTATACGGCCCCAATGGCTTCAACCGTTCGATCCACAATATCGAAAATACTCCGTTCCGCACGAAATTTGAACACGACGTGGACGAGCTGGAAGGAAATATGGGAATTGCCTGCATCTCTGATATGGAACCACAGCCTCTCTTAATTCAGTCCCATCTGGGCAGCTATGCGATCACAACCGTAGGAAAAATTAATAACGAGGAAGCCCTGGTCAGCGACGCCTATGAAAAGGGCCACATTCATTTTATGGAGATGAGCGGCGGAAGAATCAATGCCACAGAACTGGTCGCCTCGATCATCAATCAGGGCGAATCCCTGCTGGACGGGCTTCTGCTCGCGCAGGAGAAGATCAAAGGATCCATGAGCATCCTTCTCCTGACGCCGGAAGGCATCTACATATCCAGGGATCGCCTGGGCCGCACCCCGGCGGTCATCGGCCGGAAAAAGGATGCCTACTGCGTCTCCTTTGAAAGCTTTGCGTATATTAATCTCGGCTACACGGATTTTCGCGAGCTCGGCCCCGGTGAAATCGTCAAGATGACCGCCGAGGGTGTGGAAGCTCTGAGCCCGGCCCGCAGTGAAATGAAGATCTGCTCCTTCCTCTGGGTGTATTACGGCTATCCGACCTCCTCCTATGAGGGCGTCAATGTTGAAAAGATGCGCTATGACTGTGGACGCATGCTCGCCGCCCGGGATCACTCCAACGCGGATCTCGTGGCCGGCATCCCGGACTCCGGCATCGCCCACGCTATCGGCTATGCCAACGAATCCGGCATCCCGTTTGCCCGTCCCTTTATCAAATATACGCCGACCTGGCCGCGGTCCTTTATGCCCACGAGCCAGAACCAGCGAAACCTGATCGCGCGCATGAAGCTGATCCCTGTGGACGCGCTGATCCGCAATAAAAGCCTGCTGCTCATCGACGATTCCATCGTCCGCGGAACCCAGCTTGGCGAAACCACGGAATTCCTGTACCAGAGCGGCGCCAGAGAAGTCCACATCCGCCCTGCATGCCCTCCCCTGCTCTTCGGCTGCCGGTATCTGAACTTCTCGCGCTCCAATTCAGAGCTGGATCTGATTACGCGCCGGATCATCCGCGAGCGGGAGGGCGACCAGGTTTCGGACGAGCTCTTAGCCGATTACTCGGATCCGGACAGCCAGAACTATAAGGATATGGTGGAGGAAATCCGCAAAAAACTGAACTTCACCTCCCTCCAGTTCCACCGCCTCGACGATCTGGTGGCCTCCATCGGGCTTTCTCCTTGCAAACTGTGTACGTACTGCTGGAGCGGTCAAAAATAAGGCGAAAAAAAGGTAACAGCGGGCTAATCGCTGTTACCTTTTTTCCCCTGTATGCGCGGCGCTGCCGCAAAAAGGGCAGTCCCGCCTGCCAGGATAAACAGGGATATAAACTGGGAGGTCGAAAGCCGTCCCACCGAGCCGCGGATCAGATCCCCGCGCAGGAATTCCAGAGCAAAGCGTCCGACGCTGTAGCAAATCAGATACAGGGCCGCCGTCTGCCCGTCTGCTTTCAGACGCCTGGACGCCGCCAGAAGAAGCAGACAGTGGACAAAGTCCAGCCCGCTTGCCATGAGCTGCACCGGAAGCAGCGGCACTCCATTGGGCGCAAAATCAGAATTTGCAAATACGATCGAAAACGGGGTTTCCATCTGCAGCCCGTAGCAGCATCCCGCCAGAAAGCAGCCGATGCGGCCAAAGCCCTGGGCCAGCGCCACAGCGGGGGCTGCCAGATCAAAGTATGCGAAAAAAGGAAGCTTTTTTATCCGGCAAAACAGCCAGCCTCCAAGAACCCCTCCGATGATCCCCCCATACACCACGAAACCGTCCCCCAGGTCCAAAAGCATCCCCGGATCCTCAAGTATCTCGTCAAAAACGGTCATATAATACAGCAGCTTGGCGCTCACAAGCCCCGACAGGATCGTATAAAACGCCAGAGAAAGGATGACATCGCTGTCCATGCCCCGCTTCTTTGCCCGGTATTCCGTCAGCAGGTACGCAGCCACAAAGCCGATGCCAATCATCAGCCCGTAGCCGTGTATCGTCAGCCCCCCAATCGTCAATAAATCATTTTTCATTTTGTCCTCCGACCTCTAGAGCGTGTTTGAAAATTGCGTTCTGACAGATGTGCGTCACAATTTGTGGGAGATTTGTGCCAAATGAAGGGCGCATAGCGGGCTATGTAACCTGAATTTGGCGCAAATATCACGCAAAGTGGGGCGTGCAGATGGCGGGAATGAATTTTCAAACACGCTCTAGTACATCGTTCATAAAGCAACTCATAATATTTGTATTGCTTTATCAACGGATTATCAATAAATGGCGTAAATGTAAAACTATGAGCTATTTATTGTCTGCTATACTAGTGTTCCATCCAGCCAGTAATTGGATTGTCAGAACCGCCTATTTTGCCATCTGCTGCGTTGTCGTCAGTCAACGATGCCACCGCATCGCCTCCTTCCTCCGCCTTGCAGGCTGACAAAATATTCGGCACTGACAATCCAATTACTGGACGGATGGAACACTAGGACTGCAGGTAACATCTCAAACGCCTGAATGGCTGCTACTGCACAATCACAATAGAAGTATCTCCCTTTTTTGCCTGTTCTATTACCGCAGCCGACAATTTGGCGAAATTTCCGCCGGAGCTGGTGGCGCCTGACACAGTATCCACCTCCTGCGGATTCTGCGTTTCAATGAGCTGCGCCACATAGCTGCGGGTATATTCATTGGGATATGTTCCGGATCCGGGCAGCATATTTTGCATATATGCGTTATCCCAGGCCTTGATATACCCGCTCGGATCCTTTGCATTAAATTCCGCGTAAACGATCCTGTCATTTTTCACCAGGATACAGAGGTATTCCTTCCATCCATGGGAGTAATCCGCCATTTCCGCCGTATAAAAACCGTCGTGCATTTCCTTTGCCCCTGCGCGGCTGACCCAGACTCCCAGAAAAAGCAGCAGGGAAAGAAACACGGCGCCAAAAAAAATCTTTCTTTTCATGATCCAAATCCTCCTGTTACTGTCCTGAAGCGCTTAATGACGCAAGCTGCGCTGAATCCTTTACCTTCACCCGGGCCACATAATCCTTCAGGCCCTCTGACTGAGCCAGTGAATCAGCGGCCATCTTATCCGTCTCCTGCGCCAAATCGCGGTTTGCGTCGGCGATTTCCCTCAGGGACATAAGCTGGGTATTCACGGCTTTCACTGACGTCGTCTGCTCCTCCACCGTCTCAGACAGCTTCCTGGAAATATCACGGTACTGTTCTGTCACCTCGCGGATCTGGCCAAACGCGCCCGCCGTCTGATCCGCCGTATCAAGCCCCTGCCGAATCACGGTTGCGGAGTGCTCTATGATATCCATGGTCTGATGCAGGGCATCCGCCGTCTGCCTGGACAGATTGCCGATCTGAGAGGCCACCACCATAAAGCCGCGCCCCGCCTCTCCCGCTCTCGCCGCCTCGATCGAGGCATTGAGGGAAAGGAGGTTGGTCTGATTGGAAATATCCTCTATCAGCTTACTGATCTTTGAGATCTCCGACACGGCGTCGTGCACCTGGTTCATGGTTTTGAGCATATCCTGCATATAGCCGGCTCCCAGGGCTGTCTTTTCCTTCGCATTCTCCGAGCATGCCTCGATCTGCCGGGCGTTTTCCTCATTGTGGCTGATGGAAACCTGGATATCGTCCATGCTCTTTACGAGCTGTTCCAGCAGGGCTGACTGGTTGACAGAGCCGTCATAGAGCTCCCTGGCATAGCCTGACACCCCGCTGGAGTTTTGGTTCACTTCCACCGCAGAACGGCTCATCTGCGCCATCGTCTGATTCAGGGACAGGGCAATATGGCTGAGCGAATCGCGGATGGAGATAAAATCGCCGTGAAAGTCGTCCGGAATCTCCACCGTATAATCGCCGGCAGCCAGCGCCCCCAGGCATTCCCTGATATCCTGTATGTATTTGTTTAAGCTTTCAATCGTCTTCGCCAGAGCAGAGGTCAGAATCCTCGTCTCATCATTGCTCGCAGAAGAAACCACCTCCTCTGTCAGGTTCCCGTCTGCCAGGGCCTGCAGCCGTCCTGTCGCCAGCGACAGGGAACCGGAAATCTTCCCCGCCAGGGGAATAATCAGCGCTGCTGATATAAACAGCAGAAGAAGCGTCAGTATAATCGTCACAAGCTCCGAAAACATCAGCGTGCCCATATAATCGATCTGCGGCACATCCACCATAAGCGACCAGTTCGTCCCGGGAATCGGCGCATACCCGGCATAATGGCGCACGCCGTGTTCACGTATGATCGCTGAACCGGTCTGGAACTCCAGCGCCTTGTCAAACACCGCGGCATTTTTTTCGGAGGGATAAAGCTCGTAAACATTCGGCCTGCCAACGATATTTTCCAGCTCACGGTCGCCGATCACCGTTCCGTCTTCATTCAGAATAACAGCAGTCCCTGTATTTCCCAGGATCAGCAGGCTCAGCACGTCATTGAGCAGGTCATACTTATAGCTTCCCACCAGATAACCGATCACTCCGTCCTCATTCTTTAAAGCCACTCCCACACAGAGCTGCCATAAGCCGTCCTGCTGGTACGGCTCTCCGATCACGGTGCTTCCTGTTTTCTCTATCTGCGCATAATATCCGGTATCCGCAATCGAATCCGGCGCCGCCTCATCCCCGTAAAGCTTACCTCCCGACGTATCGTAGGCCGCCAGCCATACGAACTCGATCAGCGTCTCCGCCTCGTCTATGCGCGCCTCCTTTTCCTCCTTCGTCACGGACGCGGACAGGAACGTATCCTCAGAAGAGAGATTGTACATCCGATCCGTCAGAAGGTGAAGGTTTGAGCTGATATTCTGGGAGGCAATCCTCGCAGTAATCCGCATGTTATCCAGCAGAATTACATTCGTGGAGCGGATGCTTCCGAATGACATGATTGCTGTAATCAGCAGCGCCAGGCAGATGGAAACAGACATCACATAAAAGATAATTTTGTGGTTTAACGTACGAAACTTTTTCATGATAACCAAAACCTCTTTTTTAATTGTTTTTCATAGTTATTAATCATATCATTAACATAGAAATTGATCAATCTCTTTCTTTGATTTATTGCGGGTTTGTTGCGGGTTATTATATCTCATAACTTAGCTGGATTTAAGCCTGAATATATGCCGGACGATTGTGAGAAGACCGTCATAGAAAACTTCTATAATCAAAGAAACAAAACTGCGAATTATCATGAAATAGATATTGACATCCTCCTCTTTATTCGCTAGAATATAACAGTATGTTTACATTAAACTGTCCGTGTCCAGGTTTTGATGCAAACCAAATACAAAATTTAATCTTTTATTTTCATAATCACATATTCAATGGAGGTGTACCAATTGGCAAACATTAAATCTGCTAAAAAGAGAATTTTAGTCGCAGAAACAAGGGCTGCAAGAAACAAGTCGATCCGTTCCAAGGTTAAAACCGCCTGCAAGAAGGTAGAAGCCGCGATTGCCGCAGGCGACAAGGCTGCCGCACAGGCTGCATTATTAGCCGCTACCAGCGAGATTGACAAGGCTGCTTCCAAGGGCGTTTATCATGACAATACGGCCTCCCGCAAGGTATCCCGTCTGTCAAAGGCTGTAAATACGCTGGCTTAAGCCCAGACCAAAGCCGGATTTTTAATACGAACATAAAAGAGACTCTGTATGGTGTGGCAGAGTCTCTTTTATGTTGCCTGTCTTCTCTTAAAAAACCGCAGAACTCCCTGAAGACCGTTCCTGCTGTGCCGGCAAAGCGCGCCCGGCAAGCAGAAGCTCCACGGCAAGCCTTCCGTCCATCCGTCCTGTCTTCACCGCCTCCTCTGCCTCCACACACTCATTCACCAGACCCAGAAGCTCTTCCGCTGAAAACGCGCCGGCCTGCGCAGAAAGCTTTCCCGCCACAAACGGGGGAACCTTAAGCCGGGCCGCAATTTCGCTCCTCCCCTTTTTCTGAGCAGTCAGCTCCTTTACCTGCAGAAGCTGGTTAAACTGCCTGGCAATCAGGAACAGAATCCGCATCGGCGGCTCTTTTAAGGACAGGAGATCCTGAAACAGGCCCATGGCCTGCTTCGTCTTTCCGGCCACCATGGCGCTCACCATTTCAAAGATGCGGTTGCTCACCTGAACGCTCGTGACTGCCTCCACATCTTCCGGAGTGACCACATCAGAGCCCATGGTATATGAGATCAGCTTTTCCAGCTCCATCCAGATCTGCTCCATGTCGTCCCCGGTCCGCTCTAAAAAAAGGTTCATCGTGGCGCTTGTCACCTTCCGCCCGTTTCTGGCCAGGATAGAGGCCGCCCAGCGCGAAAGATGCGCGCTGTCCTGCCGCTTCATCTCCGCAGCGTATCCCAGCTCCTTTACCCGTTTATAGAGCTTGCTGCGCTTATCCGCCGCCTCCTCCACAAATAAAAGGCACGTCGTCTCCGGCATGGCCGGAAGCCAGGCCGCCAGCTCGTCGGCCGCCGCCTTGAAAAAGCCGCTGTCCTCTACCAGAATCAGGCGCTTCTCACCGAAAAACGGCATGGTATTCCCAAGGCTTATAAGCTCTTTTACATCCAGCCCCTTTCCCTGGAAATAATGGTAATTCATCGTCTCCCCGCCGGTTATGGCTTCCTTCAGCTTTCTCTTATAGCTCTGCTTTAAAAAGGCCTCCTCCCCGAACAGAAGATACACCCGTTTAAACTGCCCTGTTTTAATATCCTCATTTAATGTCTGCATCGCAATCTCCCTGAGTATAACGCCCAGGCAGCCGTTTCGGCTGCCTCCGGACTGCCAGCCAGCCGCTGATCCGCATCTTTTTGCCGTCTGTTTGCACCCGGATCGCCCCGGACTGCGCGGTATGCCACAGCCTGCATCCCTGCCTGTCAAGACGCTTTACCGTCTCCTCAGCGGGATGCCCGTAGGAATTCCCCTCCCCATAGGAGAGAATGGCCGCGGCCGGCCGTACCGCCTCTAAAAATTCCCCGCATGATGAGCCCGCAGAGCCGTGATGCGCCGCCTTTAATAGGGAAATACCGGTTCCCTCTCCCAGGCCGGCCTTCAGAAGCTCCCTTTCCTCGTCCGCGCCGATATCTCCGGTCAGAAGCATCCGAAAACGCCCGTATTCCGCCAAAAAGACAAGGCTGTGGCCGTTCCTGTCCCCGGTTTTGCTTCCGGAGCGCGCCTGCGGGCCCGTCTCCTGCGCCTGCGGGTGAAGGCATGTCAGCACAAGCTCCCCCGCCCTGATGCGCTCTCCTTCTGCCATATACCATACCCGCATCCCCCTCGCGCGCGCAAGCAGCTCCAGTTCCCTGTAAGCCTCCTGTCCCCTGCCCGGCGCAGGGAGTACCAGGCAGTCCGCCCCGATGCCGTCTTCCTCCTCCAAAAGCCAGGTGATCCCATTGATGTGATCCGCATCGGCATGGCTGACGATGATAAAATCGAGACGCCCTGCGCCCTGGCTTTTCAGAAACGGGACAAGGCGGTTTTTCCCGACCGATTTGTCCTGGCTGCTCCCGCAGTCTGACAGAATCGTTGTCTCCCCTGTGCGCAGCAGCACGCCGTCCCCCTGCCCAACATCAAGAAACCAGATATCCAGCCCGTGTACAGGGCGTATGAGCAGAAACACCGCGGCCAGGGCTGCCCAGACGCCTCTTTTAAGCCCTGCCCCGGCCTCCTCTCCGCCTTTTCCATAAAGCCACGCCAGAACACTGTAATACACCGCGGTCTGCCACCACTGCGGCCGGCCGGCCAAAATACAGGAAAACGGCAGGGACAATGAAAAACGGCAGAGCATCCGGTACAGCGCAAGGATATAATGCCCCGGCCCGGCCGACGCAAAGGCAAGCCAGCGCGCCGCCTCTGCCAGCGCGCCTCCCGGGAACGCCGGCAAAACATCCTCCAAAAGGCCCCCCAGCATCCACAGCCCGCATGCCGCAATCCCGGATCCGGCGGCGTACGACATGAGCGGCAGCACCAGCAGATTCAGGAAGATCCCCCACGGCGGAAAGGAAAAAAAGTGGTACAGAAGCGCCGGAAGCGTCGCAAGCTGAACCGAAAGGCTGACGCCGAGCGATTCGCCAAGGGAGTGCTTCAGGTCAGCGCCGGGGGATTTTTCGGAGCCTAAAGCCGCCGGGCCGTCAGACGCGCCTTCTTTTTTCTCTTTTTTCTGCCTCTCTTCCATACAGCGCTTCTTCTCCCTGTCTGCCTTTCGCTGCGCCCGAAATCCGATGGCCGCCACGGCCCCGTACGAGAGCTGGAGTCCCCCGCTTGTCAGGAGAAGCGGCGAATCCCACAGAAGCAGCAGCAGGGACAGCGCCATTGCGGAGAGCAGGTCATACGTCCTGCCGAGCCGCATCGCCGCAAAGGAGCAGAGCAGCATAAAGACTGCGCGGTATACGGAAGGTCCGAAGCCGGTCACTCCCCCATAAAACACCAGCGCCGCGCCGGCATAAAGACCTGCCTTCGCAAAGCCCGCCCCCATTTTCCGCAAAAGCCCAAAAAGCCCGAAACCGATCAGGGACACATGCAGGCCGCTTACAGCCAGGATATGGGCAATCCCGCTGTCCTGAAACAGTGTTTCATCCTCCTCTGGCAGCATGCTGCGATCGCCCAGAAGCACGGCCCGGTAAATGCCCTGATCCTCCGGCCCAAACACTGCCTCCACGGCGCGGCCGGCCGCCCTCTTAAAGCCCTGCGCCTGACGGTAAAACGCAGGCATATCCCCGTCCTCCCCTTCTGCCTCCTGCGCCTTTAAGAGGCAGGAAACCTTCTGTGACCGGTAGTACAGCCGGGCGTCAAACTGCCCGGGATTGCGCGCCTGTCTGTAGAGCTCCAGCTTTCCCATGGCCTTAAGGCGGGCGGAGCCCTCAAAGCCGCCCCCGGCCGCGCTTACCATCAGGCGCTTCTGCCTGTATTTCTGTCCGCCTGCCTCAATCGTGACATCTGACAAAAGCACGCTGCAGAAGCCGTCCTTCTCCGAGACGCGGACAATCCGTCCGTCTGCTCTGGCGTAGCGCAGCGCCCCTTCCTCCTCCAGGCGCGTCTCCAGAGGGCAGGGGCGAAGCTCGGCGCCCATCCGCAGCGCGCCGGCCGCGAAAAACAGAAACAGAAGCAGCCGGCCGGCAAAACGTCTGCTGCCGCAGATTCCGGACGCCCGCCTGCCGTCCTCCCGCGGACGCTTTCTTTTGCCTGCCTGTAAAAGGCCTCCCTGCCTGCGGGCGCACAGCAGATAAAAGACCGCCGGCGCCAGCACGCCGGACGCCATGCATCCTGTATTTCCGTTTGCCATATTGCAGAACCAGTACGCTGCGACCTCTCCAAGTACAAAAGCCCCTGTTATCCACAAAAACGGCCGTTTTATGTTCCCTTTTCCTCCTTATCATTTGAATGTACTCCCGGAATCTCTCCTGCTCCTGCCTTTGCGTCTGAGATTTGGGGAGTACATCTGCCTTCCGGTTCTTATTGCTGAATATATGTTTCCTCCCGTCCGAGCGGCGACGCCAGGGAAATCGCATTGCGGTATGTGACATCCGCCGATCCGGCCACCGTTATCTGTACCTTTGTCACGGTCTGGAGCTCGGTCAGGGAGTTCACCAGCGCATAAACCGGGATATACTCCGCCGTACCCGGATCCCCGTTCAGAAAGCTGCTGTCTAAGTTGACATAGCACACGCCGTCCGTCAGGGACACATTCAGGATCTTGGTATCCTTTGGCAGCACAGCCCCCGCGCCGCTCTGCGGGCCGGCGAGAAGCTGCTCCACGACCAGCTTTTCCATGGAGGTGCTGATATTGTGGACCAGCTCCCTCGTCTCCGGGACCAGCCTGTCCCCCGCCTCATTCGCGAAATAGAGCTTCAGCTCCACACGCTCAAAGGAATTGACGTCCGAGACGCTCTCCACAAAGTCCGACCCGGAAAAGGCTCCCACCGGATTCCCGTGGCTGTCCCACAGCGGCTGGCCGTCACAGTTGATGCTGATAAAGTCAATGCCCGGTATCTGGGTAAAGGTTTTGGCAAGCGCCGCCCGGCACAGGATCTCTCTGGACGGCTTTACCGCGCTGTAATCCCGGTTAAAATTCAGATACAGGATATTATCCTCCTTGTGGATCCCCAGAAGAGCCGCCCGCTCGCCCAGAATCGCCTGATAATCCGGGTGATCCGGCGCTTTTAAAATCTGCTCCGCAAGCTCGGCGATCAGGCGCTCCGGATCGTCTGTCTGCGCCCTGTAGCTGGCCCCGGCCAGCTTCGTCCGGTTGGAATTTAAGTAATAAATCTGATAGATGCCGTCCGCCGGCTCCTCCTGTGCGCCCGTTTCCTTACAGGCTGAAAGAAGGAGGGCTGTGAGCATGCACAGCGCGCATAACGCCAGGCGGATGTCCGTTCTTCCCCTTTGTCTCTTCTCCTGCTTCAAACGCCGTCCCTCTTTTCCTATGGAATGATGTTGGGGTCAAAGGGTATTTTGCCCCCTTTGATACCGGATTGCTCCGCACTTTGTGCTCCCGCAATCCTCATGGAATATAGTTTAACGGAATACGCACGGTAAAGGTGGTTCCGTCGCCCTCCTTGCTCAGGAGCTTGATCGCGCCCTGGTGCAGCATCACAATGCTCTTTGTGATCGAAAGCCCAAGCCCCGTCCCGCCTGTCTCCCTGGAGCGCGCCTTATCCACCCGGTAAAACCGCTCAAACACCTTGGACTGGAATTCCTCCGGGATGCCTACGCCGTTATCAATCACCTTTACATAGAAGAATTTATGATCCGCATCGAGGATGACGCGCACCCAGCCGTCCTCATGGTTATATTTGACCGCATTCTCCACCAGATTTGTGAGCGCCAGGGACAGCTTCACCTCGTCCACATCCGCCGTCACCTCGCGTATGCTCTCATAGATCAGCTCAATATTGCGCGTTTTGGCAATCGGCCGGACACGCTTTAGGATCTGCTCCAGAAGCGCATTCACCGAGGCGGAGCTGATATTCAGATCCGGGGACGATTTATCCATCTTAACCAGGGTCAGCAGGTCGTCGATGATCTTATTTTCCCGGTCGATCTCATCCGAAATATCGACCATAAACTCCCGGTACAGCTCCACCGGCGCGTCCTCCATGGCCATCAGCGAGTCAGCGAGGACGCGGATGGATGTGATGGGTGTTTTCAGCTCATGAGATACATTGGATACGAATTCCTGCCTCGACTGATCCACATCCTTGAGCCGGCGGATCGTCTCGCGCACAGAACCCGATATGTCGCGCGTCTCCAGATAATCATTGACCTCTATCTCCTGATCCAGGTTTCCCTCCGCCACCAGGCTAAGCTGCTGGGAAAGGCGTTTAAAGGGCTTTAGAAGCTGCGCCACTGCGAAAAAATCGGCGGCGGCCACAAGGCAGGCCAGAAGAAGCTGGAAAAATTCCGCCCTGTGGTTTACATTTTCCACCAGAAGGGCCACGCTCTCTGTTGACGCGGTCATGAGAAGCGCGCCTTCCACCGGATCCCCCTCGGGCTTTTTATCGCTTACCCCCGGGGCTTCCGCCTTTCCGTAGATCGGCAGTGTCAGGTAGAAATAATCCTTTTCCTCATTGAGCCGGCTTCCCGACTCGCCCTCCAGCGCCTTTAGGACCTCCTCCACCACGCAGAACCGCCCCTTTGCCACCTCAAACGTGTCCCGGATAATGCGGTAGCTGCTGTCGATCACCACGATCCGCCCGTTAAACAGATCCGCTATCACATTCAGCTCCGCGTCCAGGGACGGGTTTCCCGTATTGCTGAGCGCGCCGTTTATATAATCCGAGCTCCGCATCCGGTTCGCGAGCATCAGGCATTTATTCTGCGCCTCGATCATGCTCTCCTCGATCCGGCTCTTCCTGAAAAATCCGGACATAAACCGCGCCTGCACCATAAGCGGAAGCAGCGTAATCACCAGAATGCAGATCAGAAGCGGAGCGCGCATTCCCACAGAGCGGGTGAAATTCCCTTTCCATTTTATCATGCTGCGCCTCTATTCCATCCGCTTCGCCGCTGCAATCGCCAGGGAACCGGGTCCGATGTGGCACGCAACGCTCAGGGATAATGGATCCACGTGGATATCCGCCTTCGGAAACAGCGGGGCCAGCTCCTCTTTCAGAGCCATTGCCGCCTCCTCATTCTGCGTGTGTGCAATTTCCAGATGAACGCGGCTGCCGTCGGTATCCCCCCACCGCGCCTCCAGGTCGTGCCGGATCGCGGCAATCATCATGGATTTCGCCTGCTTCATGGTCCTCGCCTTGGCAAATGCATCCAGCTTTTCCCCCTGAATGCTCAGGACAGGCTTGATGCGCAGAAGCGTCCCCAGCGCCGCGGCAGCGGGCGTGATGCGTCCTCCCTTTTTCAGATATTTCAGGGTGTCAACTGTGATATAGATCGTGGCGTCCATACCGCATTCCTCCAGCTTTTCCCTGATCGCCCCGGCGCTCATGCCGGACTGCGCCATCGAAAGCGCGTCCAGCACCGACTGGCGCTGCGTCACAGAAATCCGGTGATTGTCCGCCACCCAGACGCGCCCGTCATACTCCTCTGCCAGCACAGAGGCCGTCTGACAGGAGCCTGATAAGCCGCTGGACATCGGGATGTGGACAATCTCGTCATACTCCTCCAGAATCTGATCCCAGAGCTTAAGTATCGCCTCCGGCGACGGCTGGGAGGTGCCGATATCCCCGCCTCCGGAAAGTCTCTCATAAAATTCCTGCTGGGTCAGCGTAATATCCTCCAGATATTCCTGCCCGTCAATCATAAACGGCATGGGAAGCACAAAAATTCCCAGGCGCTTCCCCTCTGCCTGTGTAATCCCGCTGTTGCTGTCTGTCACTACCGCAATTTTCATTTCTTCCTCCAAGTCATAACCGCTTACTTATTGAATGTGCGCGTATCACGCCTGCTGTGTGATGCCGGACGAGGTATACAGGTGATAATAAATCCCTTTTCTGTCCATCAGCGCCTCATGGCTGCCCTCCTCGACAATCCGGCTTCCGGAAAGCACCAGGATCCGATCCGCCCCGCGGATGGTCGTCAGCCGGTGGGCGATGGTCAGCGTCGTACGTCCCGCCGCCAGCTTGTCAAGGGACTCTGACACCACATGCTCGCTCTCGTTATCCAGCGCCGCCGTGGCCTCGTCAAGCAGCAGCACCTTCGGCGCTTTGAGAAATACCCTCGCAATGCTGATCCGCTGCTTCTGCCCTCCGGACAGCTTCACCCCGCGCTCGCCCACATACGTATCATACCCATCTTTCAGTTCTTTAATAAATTCGTGCGCGCCGGCAAGTCTGGCTGCCTCCATCACTTCATCCTTCGACGCGCCGGGACGGCCGTAAGCGATATTGTCGTACACGCTGCCGGAAAACAGATATACATCCTGCTGAACCACGCCGATAGAGCTTCGCAGGCTCTCAAGCGTCGCCTTCCTGATATTCTGCCCGTCCAGCAGGATCTCCCCCTCTGTGGGGTCATAAAAGCGCGGGATTAAGTTGCACAGTGTTGTCTTGCCGCCGCCGGACGGCCCCACCAGCGCGACCTTTTCTCCCGGCCGGATCGTCAGATCAATGTCCGACAGCACGGGCGATCCGTCATCCGGATATTCAAACGACACGTGCCGGAACGTAATCTCTCCCTTTACATCCCGGAGAGGCTGCGCGCCCTCCTCGTCAAAAATATCGATATTCGCATCCATCAGCTCCGTAAAGCGCTCAATCCCCGTCATACCCCTCTGGAACTGCTCCGCAAATTCAATGATCCGCCGGATCGTCGCCAGCAGCGTGGTCACATACAGCGTATAGGCCACGAGATCCGCCGGTAAAATAAGCCCTTTTATCATGAATATGCCGCCGGCCAGGATCACCACCACATACATCAGTCCGTCAAACATGCGGATCGTATTCTGAAACGCCGCCATGTATTTATAGGTCTGCCGCTTTATCTGCAGAAATTCCTGATTATCCCTGCTGAATTTCCCCAGCTCCACCTTCTCGTTCGCAAATGCGCGGACCACCTTATTCCCCAGAAGGCTGTCCTCGATGCGGGCGTTCAGCTCGCCTATATGGTTGCGCTGGCTGCGGAATGCCTTGCGCACCTGAAGGTTAAAATACGAGCACGAGACAGCCATCACCGGGATCAGCACGAATATAATCACAGTCAGAAGCACATTGATCCGCGCAAGAATCACAAAGGCCACAGCGGCCTTCAAAAACGCGATAAAGAACTCCTCCGGGCAGTGATGCGCGAACTCGGTCACATCAAACAGATCGCTCGTGATGCGCGACATGATCTGCCCGACCTTGGTATTATTGAAATAATTGTCTGAGAGCTTCTGCAGGTGCGCGAACGCGTCCTCCCGCATGTCCGTCTCGATCGAGGCCCCCATCACGTGGCCGTTGTAGGCCATATAGAAACTCGCTATGCCGTCAATCACACGCAGGATGAAGTATACGGCACTGATACTCACAATCATGCGGACGGTGAGCGCAGAGAGATCCTGCATCCCCACGTTTGTGATATAGCGCAGGATCATCGGCAGCACCAGCTCGCAGACCGTAGTCAGAGCCGCGCAGAACAGATCCAGAGCCATAATCCATACATACTTCCTGTAGTATGGGATAAATCGTTTTAAAAGCATGCCTGTCTTCATTACGGGCCTCCTGTGGAAAATGGTTCAGGGTGTTTTTTGTCCATTTAAACATTGTATCACATACAGGGAGTGATTTCACTAACTTTTGATACGTAACGCCCTGAAAACAGACGGAAAAACAAAATCTAAAAAAAACCGCCGGCGCTCAGCCTGATAAATCCTGCTGAGCGCCGGCGGCTTTCACGGGGAGCTGACTGCACAGCCCTCTGCTATTTTTCCATTCCCGCTGCCAGACGGGCTTTCCGGTTCATGTTCAGAAGAATGAATGCGGACACAAAGCCAATGGCGGAGAGCACGGACATGGCAATAAAGCAGTTCATATAGCCCTTTAAAGGCGTGGCGGTATTTGCATATTTATCTACCATACTGCCGGAAAGGGTATAGAGAAAGATTTCCGGCGCATAGGTGCACAGGGATATCACGCCCGAAGCGGTGCCTGCCAGGTGTTTGGGAACCATAACCTCATCGATCGTCGCAAAATACAGCGCCTTGATTGCATAAAGGCAGAGACCGTAAACGACAAAGGTTGCGACAATCAGGGGGATAGACGACTTACCGGCAGGGATCACCACATATGCCAGGGCAAATACCGTCATGCCGATAAAGCCGAGCTGGATAAACCTGATGCGGCTGCCCAGCTTATCTGCGATAAAGCCGGCCGCAAATGCGCCTAACATCATCATCATATACGTGCGCACCACGGAAAGTGTCGCGACTGTGGAATCCGGGATCTCAAAGGCAACCGAGAGATATGCCGTCACATAGCCATGGAAAATCAGGGCGGAGTAGTTGCAGATGCCTAACAAGCCGCACAGCCAGACGCGCGGCATTTTAACAACTTCCATGAAATCCTTCATGTTTAAGGGGTTGGCTTTGGCGGTTTTTTCCTTTTCGGCCTTTGGCGCCGGCTTGTCATTTTCCATAAACACCAGGCAGAGTACGCCGGCTACAAGCATCAGCACAGAATAGTACATGATCGCGTTCTGCATTCCGCCCACGCTTCCCGTGGCCCATGAAAAGACAGCCACAGAGCCAAAGGCGGCGATGGTGCCGATGAGGCCCCGCCCGCCCTCAAGCAGGCCGAAGAGACGTCCCTGTTCCTCTGCCTCGCCCAGGCGGTTGATGGATTTTACCATAGCGGCCCAGAAGGTGAACACAGTGGTGATAGCGAAAATAGCGTGGATCACCACCAGCCAGATAAAGCCGGGCATGGTCCAGAACCAGAAGCCGGCCAGAGCTGTGCCGATACAGGAGAAAACGATAAGCGACTTACAACTGAACTTATCAGCCAGGATACCGCCGGGAAAATAGCAGATGAAATTGACGATGCCATAGGCGGACATAATCATTCCCAACTGGGTCGCATTGGCGCCCGTGGCCTCCATCAGCGGAGCCATGTAGGTCTCCCTGAGATAGGGCAGCTTGGTAATAATCCCTCCTGCAAACGCTACCAGAATCAGAGTCATCCATTTGTTGCCTCCACGTGCTTTCGTCATTGTGATACCTCCTTTTTTATTGCGATGTACTCCAAAATCCCGCAAAATACGGCGCGGTCAGAGCACATGACTCATAAACTGACGCGTACATACGGTCAGATTCGTTCCTCCTCATCCGCAGCCGGTACTCCATCCGGCCAGAGTGTCACGACGTATTCATAGAATTGTTTCGCATACTGGTACTGCCGCATCTCATATGCGCCATACCGGACTCCCATCCGGCTCTTGTACTCGCACCAGTTGGTCCACAAAAGCCCCGCGGCGGCGATATAGCAATAGATTTTCTGCCGCACGGCCTCCGGGCACCGGCCGTCGAAATAAAAATCGATCGTCTGATCGATCTGTTCCTTGTCATAATAGGCATAGATGCAGAACATCGCAATATCCAGGTGCGGATCGCTCACCCCGGAATATTCCCAGTCAATGAGGCGCACCTGCTCGCTTCCGTCCTCCCGGCGTACAAAGAGGAAATTGTCATACACGGAATCAATGTGCGACAGGCATTCCTCCCTGGGGCAGGCCTCCGCGCGGCGCAGCAGCTCGTCAACATGGCGGCGGGTTAAGTCATAATCGGCAAAGGGCATGGAATCCTGCCGCAGCTCCTCATAGTAATCCAACTGAGCGCGCAGATCAAAGCGGAATTCCAACTGTAGCTGCTGCTGGTGGAAACGCCGCAGATGGCGCATACAGGCCTCTACCTCCTTAGGGTTCTCCGGATCACAGGCCCGGGCGTCGGTCCAGAACTCAGTGACCTTATAACCCGTCTCCGGATTTAAATAGAGCACCTTATCAGAAATATCCATCCCTGTACTGGCCAGGGCCTTATAGACTGCGCTCTCCTTCTGGCGGCTCACCAGCTTCCTCGTGCCTTCTCCGGGGGAACGCATCAGGTATTCCTTCCCTTTGCAGGAAAAATGCATGAGGTGGTTGGTCATGCCGCTGGACAGCGCATGCAGATCCGTAATCTCCGCGGCCGGGACATCAAACAGCTCACAGATGAGGGCTATACGCCGGCTCTCTAAGTGCTTTGACTCGCTGTCCAGAACACGGAGATCCTCGTATGTATTGACCGGCACGACCAGCATCCCGGTGATCACATTGGCATAGCCCGCCATCTGGCCGTTAGGCCCGATGAGAGCCTGTTCCCAGCAGGCATGACGGTACTCCGGATCAGCGCAGAGTTTCTCCAGATTGCCCCGCACCATGGCCGCATCGTCAGCGCAGAGATAAGCGACACCGCACATCGCGTTGCCTCCCTCTGCCTCCACAAGCTCCATCTCCCGTGTCACCCGTACCATACTGCTGTCATCGTAATAACTGCGCACAGCATACCATGAGCTGTACTCCGAACGGCTGAACAGGCTTTCTCCGCTCCATACATTCCCGTCAATCACATAGCAGTTATTCAGAAGGCTGGCGGCGCAGTTCAGGGAATGAAGGCTGTCTCCCTGGGCCCAGCCGGGATTTTCGATCAGCTCAACATTGTAAAGACCTGTCAGATACTCGAATTTCTCCTTCTCATAGCCCACCACAACGGCGATATTATAGATACCGGTGCGGTGAAGCTGATTAATCAGCCGCTCAATCAGGGATTCCCCGCCGATGGTCATCAGCGCCTTGGGCGTACCGTTGATCGGCACCATCCGCTTTCCCGGACCGGCGGCCAGAATCACAGCCTGCCTTGGGGCGTTGCGCCGGAACATCTCGATCGTCTTTTGCGTGAGGAAATAATCCTCCGCCAGATATCCCTCCCGGATCAGGTACTGCAGCGAAGCGCTGACAAGGCCGAGAGGATATCCGGTCTGCGCAGCCACCTCACGCTGTGCGGCGCAGTGCCCCCTTACCACGGCAGACAAAACAACATAGTCAATTTTTTTCACGCAATTCTCCTTTCCTCATACAGAATCCCCGCCGCTGCACCGGTTCCCGCTCCGTTATGGCAGCTCCGGCGCTCTTAAGCGTGTTAAAAACATACAGGCATCGGACATCCTGTTTCATCTCAATATTGGAACGTTTCTCCTTGATTATAAAGCTATTTTACTAAAAATTATAATAAATTTCAACAAAAAATATACGTTTTGTTTAAAAGTTGATAACAGTCAGATATCCGGAATGGTTTCTCAATGGCCTGACCGAACCGGATATGGGGAAACGAAAACGTAAAAAAACCGCCCGGACAGCCGGGCGGCATGTGTCTGTAATATTGTCAGGCGTATACTTTATGTGAAAACCGTATGACTCTTTCTGTATCCGTCATTATCCTTCTGCTTTAATTCCCTCTCTACCTGGGCGAGCTGTGATTTTAAGCGCTCGGCCTTTTGGGGATCCTTCTCTGCCGCAACCTTTTGCTCCAGCTCCTTCTTCTTCTTTTTCAGCTTCTCGATCTCCCGGTCCACCTTATCCGTATTACCCGTGCATTTTTCAGACTTTTTCTGATCCGATTTGTTTGATTTGTCCGCTTCTTTCGCTTCTTTTTCCTCTTTCGGCGCATCCGCTTCCGGCTGCTGCGCCTTTGTGCCGGGGATATATGCATCCTTATCCGCTTTTGGCGGCGTATGGATGTCCGCACGGGAGCTGCCCCGTTCGTCCTCCATCCCTTCCCGCCGCTTGGACGACAGCCCGCTCACACCGTCGCGCCCCTCCAGCGGCTGCTCCTGCGCTTTCTCCTGCTCTCTGAGCCTCTGTTCGCGCATCCTCTCCACCTGTGCATATTGATCCATCCGGTTGTTTTGGATATTCTGAATCCTCATACGCTACCTCCTTGTAAACTGCCGGGCCCGGCAGTCCATACCCTCAGATATCGCCCGCCGTATCCCAAATCTGCTGTTTATCTGTATTCTAACGGCTTCACAGAAGGCTTTCAATACAATTGATGTAAAATGCCGTTGGGTTGTTGTAAATAATGTTACGGTCCACTCCCGCCGGACTGTGCTCCGTAACGAAATTTTTCAATTCCGGCATCCCATCAGAATCGTTACACAGAACCGATCCTCTCTTATCAAAATCTTTGCCGTCCCGCCGCAGTCCGCCGCGGCCCGCCTGATATTCGCGATTCCGGTTCCCGCTCTGAACGGCGTTTCCCCTCGGAAACGGTTTTCAACGGACAGCAGCCACATTTCCCCCTGGCAGACGCTTTTCACCTCTACCTCCCTGTCCTTCTCCAGCGTCTGGCAGGCGCATATCGCATTGTCCAGCGCATTGGACAGGATCGTGCACAGCTCCATATCGCCCGCGGCGTCCGGAAACGGCGCTTTGAATGAGACTGCCAGGCGGACGCCCCGTTTGCCCGCCAGGGCAGCCTTTTCCTCCAGAAGGACATCGACCACCGGGTTCCCGCTTGCATATGGAAAGGAAAGGCCGGCCGAAGCCCCTTCCATCTCGCCCAGATACGCTTTGGCTCTGTCAAACTCCTGTTTTTCAAGCAGGCCCCTGACGACCGCCATGTGATTCCTGATATCATGGCGCAGGGATCGCGTGGAATGGTAATATCCCCTGGCCTCCTCCACATACCGCTTCTGGAAATGAACCTGCTGTTTTGACACGGTAAGCTGCGCGCCGAGCTGTGTGATCTCCGACAGCTTTATCCTCAGATGAAGGAGGCTCAACAGGCTGGCCGCGCCCAGAAGCTGGATCACAAGGAGCCGCGCATCCGTCTGAAAAAAAGCCGTGGAAATCCGCTCTGTGGATAGGACCGATCCATAGCCTGTATGGACCATCCATTCCCCGGCCATGGCAGCCGCGCCAGCCGGGAGCAGCAGCGGGGCGTAAAATGCGCCCGGCAGTTCCTGTCTGCGGCCCAAAACATACTGTGCAGCGCGGCTGTACAGCAGGGAAAGCCCCAGAGCGGCCAGGTCGGAGCCCATCATAAAAAGCCGGCCGGACGACAGGGACGCGGCGTCAAACACATAAGGGGCCAGAAGCATGCCTGCGGAATTCGACGCGCCCCAGCACAGCTCTGTCAACGCCGCCGCCAGCAGCGCAGAGAAAAACGAATGCTTCCCGCCCTCTCCTTTCCCCCAGACGCCGTACAGGCAGAGCACAGCCGTAAAGATAAGACTCCTCATCAAAAACGGAACCGGCAGCCAGCAGGTCCCATAACCGCACAGCCAAAATAAAAAGCGCCGGACAGCGGAGACCTTCCCTCCTCCCGCCGTCCGGCCAAAGCATATAAATCCCGCCGCCGTCTCAAAACCCGCTGAGATAAACGGATAGATTGCCTCAATCATACGCGCCTCCCACATAATCAAAGTAGCCCTCGTTGAACGATTCCCTGTATGTACGCGATACCGGAATCAAATCCCGGTTATCCATCATGAGTTCGTTTCCCGGTATAAAAGCCCTGATATGTTCGACGTTGACAATATAACTCCTGTGGCACCTGCAGAAGCGTTCGTCCACGCGATCCAGCATGCGCTTCATCTGATCATAATACTCAATATCCCTTCCATCCGTCAGGCGGAGATGAATCTTACGGTTTACCACCTCTGCATAGACAATATCATGAAACAGGATCACGCTCCACTCGCCGTCATGGCGTATCAGCATACGTCCCTCGTGTTTGCTTCGGAAAGAAGCGAGAATACGCCTCAGAGTCCTCTCAAATTCCTTCTCATCAAGGGGCTTGAGCAGATAATCAAAGGCTCCCACCTTAAAGGAACGGTACACATCCTCTTCCGAAACCGTGACAAATACCACATAGCCTCTGTAGCCTCCGGCGCGCAGCCTTTTTGCCGTCTCGATCCCGTCCAGGCCCTTCATCCCTATATCCAGAAAGATAACGTCAAACTTCTCACCGCTCCCAAGCAGCTCCTCACCGCTCCCATACCGGCGCAGAGAGGCCTCCATATGACTGGCTGCCATATGGCTTTTAACCTTCTCAGATATCCGTTCAAGCATGTACGCTTCATCATCGCATATTCCAATACGGATCATGTTATCCTCTCCTTCCGCTCAAAAGCTACGCTTCACCCGCCGGCCAATGCGTTTTTTGTGAGCGCAGCAACATTGATTTTGTCCATAAAATCGCTTATACTATATATCATAAAACAATGGAGCGGGGGCGGCGCCCTCAGAAAGGAGGCCCTATGGCAAATTATAACACAGAATCCCGGTCACAGACCATTCCGGAATATGCCAGCAAGCTGCGCCACAATATTATCCGCATTCCAAAAGAGGCCCGGCGGGCCAGCGGTATCATGATTTTCGGACGCCGCCTTAAAGCAATGATCTTTTCCACAGATCCGGCCATTATCCGCAACTGCGACGCGGACGCGGTGTTTGCCGTGTATCCCTTTACCCCTCAGCCCGCCATCTCCGAAGCGATCATCAAATATTCGTATATCCCTGTATTCTGCGGGGTTGGAGGCGGAACCACGCAGGGGCTGCGCACGGTCGGGCTTGCAAAGGATGTAGAGGCCCAGGGAGCGCTGGGGGTGGTTTTAAACGCCCCTGTGTCCAATATCAATATCCGCGCTGTATCCATGGCTGTGGATATCCCGGTCGTGATCACCGTCATTAATGGCGATACGGACATCCAGGCCAGGCTCAACGCAGGGGCGTCCATCCTCAACGTGGCCGCATCGATCCGCACTCCGGAGCTGGTGCGCCGTATCCGCTCCGATTTCCCGGATGTCCCTATCATCGCAACCGGAGGCCCCACGGGCGAAACCATCGCGGCTACCGTAGCGGCAGGCGCGAATGCCGTCACGTACACGCCGCCCTCGACGAAGGAGCTCTTCTCCGGGCTCATGGACAGCTACCGGGAGGCTTGATTTCCCTGCCTCCACCGCCGGGCGGCGCGTCTCGTCCAACCTATTTCTTAATACGGTCTAATGCTCCGTATAACGGCATGCCGGAAAGCCGCTGCAGCCCCAGAACGCGCCGTACCGGCCGCTCCTTCGCTTCAGCGTCTGTCCGCACCGCGGACACAGCCGCAGCGTTCTGCCCGCGCCGCGCAGCTCCTTTCCGATCGCTTCAAATACCAGCCGGTTCATATGGCAGTCGTTCAGCGCGCGGTGCGCCCCGTCGGTCGGGATATGGTAATACTCCGCCAGATCCGTAAGCCGGTGATGGGAAAGCCCCGGCAGGCAGCTCCTCGAAAGGGGCAGCGTATCGATATAATCATTGTCCAGGATCCTGCCGTAGAAATCTCCGGCGGCCCTGTATATGAATTTCATGTCAAAGGTATGGATATTGTGCCCGACCAAAATGTCATTCCCGATGAAATCAAGAAATGCCCCGAATACAGCGTCCAGCGGCGGCGCGTCCGCCACCATCCCGTCCGTGATCCCATTCACCATGCTCGCCTGACGCGGGATCGGCCGGAGAGGGTTGACAAGCTGTGAAAATTCGCCCACGGCCTGCCCGCCCCGCACCTTTACAGCAGAGAGCTCTATGATATCGTCCTTCATCGGGGAAATCCCGGTCGTCTCCAGATCAAATACTACATAATCCGGCGTATACTTTTCCAGCTTTCTTCCGCATCGTTCTCCCAGCATGGATCCTTCCTCTTTTTGTAAGCTCTGTTCCGATTTCAGAACCGGAATTTATCCTCAAACCAGCTCTTAAGCTCCGCAACCGGCACGCGCACCTGCTCCATGGAATCGCGGAACCGCACGGTCACCGCGCCGTCCGTCTCAGAGTCAAAATCATACGTCACGCAGAACGGCGTTCCGATCTCATCCTGTCTTCTGTAGCGCTTTCCGATATTGCCCCTGTCGTCAAACTCGCAGTTATAATACTTGCAGAGCTCGGCGTAAACCTTTTCCGCGCCTTCATTCAGCTTCTTGGACAGCGGGAGCACGCCGATCTTCACCGGTGCGATCGCGGGATGGAAGTGGAGCACAGTCCTCACATCGCCCTCGCCGATCTCCTCCTCGTCATACGCGGCGCATAAAAATGCCAGGGTAACACGGTCAGCCCCCAGGGACGGCTCTATGACATACGGGATATATTTTTCCTTCTTTTCATCGTCAAAGTAGGCCATATCCTGACCGGATGTGTTCTGGTGCTGCGTCAGATCATAGTCCGTGCGGTCCGCAATCCCCCAGAGCTCGCCCCAGCCGAACGGGAAGAGGAATTCAATATCCGTGGTCGCCTTGGAATAGAAGGCCAGCTCCGCCGGATCGTGATCCCGTAAGCGCATCTCATCCTCCTTAATGCCCAGAGCCATAAGCCAGTCGCGGCAGAAGCCTCTCCAATACTCAAACCACTCCAGATCCTTACCCGGCTCGCAGAAAAATTCCAGCTCCATCTGCTCAAATTCCCTTGTGCGGAACGTGAAATTGCCCGGCGTAATCTCATTCCGGAAGGACTTTCCGATCTGGGCGATTCCAAAGGGAACCTTCTTTCTGGATGTCCTCTGCACATTCTTGAAGTTGACAAAAATCCCCTGCGCTGTCTCAGGCCTTAAATACACCGTATTCTTCGCATCCTCCGTCACGCCCTGGAAGGTCTTGAACATCAGGTTAAACTGGCGGATCTCCGTGAAATCGTGCTTTTTGCAGCTCGGGCAGCAGATATTGTGCTCGTCTATATACTTCTTCATCTCCTCCTGAGACCAGCCGTCCACGGAACCCTCGATCAAAATATGATTTTCTTCCATATAATCCTCGATCAGCTTATCCGCCCGGAAACGCTCCTTACATGACTTACAGTCCATCAGCGGATCCGAAAAGCCGCCCAGATGGCCCGAGGCGACCCAGGTCTGGGAATTCATCAGGATCGCACAGTCCACACCCACATTGTGAGGGCTCTCCTGCACGAATTTCTGCCACCATGCCTTTTTCACATTGTTCTTCAGCTCCACGCCAAGGTTTCCGTAATCCCATGTATTGGCAAGCCCGCCGTAAATCTCCGAGCCCGGATATACAAAGCCTCTCGACTTGGCCAGAGCCACGATCTTTTCCATTGTCTTTTCCATTTTCTTCGTCCTCCTGTCTCTCTGCTGCTATTTAAAAACGATAAACGCCCTGCCGCCGTCCGGTACCGCGACTGTGTGCGCATCCTTTTTTTCCGCCCCCTCTGTCAGGTAAAGGATTTCCCCGGAGCACACCAGCGTCGCCCCGCCCTCGACCAGGACCACGGCGCCCTTTTCAGCCTTTGCTATCTCCTCCGCCGAAACGGCGCTCTTATCTTCCTTCATAAATTCTGCGGCTGTCAGCCACCCTGCCGCGGCCGCGTCAGGAACCTTCTTAACCTCCAGGGCTGTGAGCGTGTTGCTCGTATCCTCATTCTCATCTGTACCGCCGAATGCAATCAGATCCCTGGGCGATGCAAAATCAAATACGGCCTTCATCGTGCCGTCCTCGGCCTTCACGCTCTGAAGCGCCGCCGGGAGCTGCCGGCCCCCTCCCTTATTCGCAGCCAGAGCCTCGGCCCCGTTCGCCTGATTAAAACGGATCACCGCCGCCTCCAGAAACTGCCTCAAATCCTTTTCATCCACATCGTCCCCGGCATATTCTTTCACAAGAGCGCTGGAAACCGCGCCGTCCCGCGCTACATAGATGCAGCTCACGGACGGATTAAACCCGCCGCGCCCCGAGCAGCCCGTAAGCAAAATCCCGGTAAACAGCGCCCCCGCCAGAAGACGCCCAAATCTTCTCATACATACTCCTCCTCAAACCATATGCAGCAGCCCCGCGCAGACGCTCCCACTGTTACTGCTGTATCAGGTTTTTAGTATACTCATTTTTTACCTGTATTTCAAGAGTTACCGTGAAATTTTATGGAGCCGCAGCACCCCCATGTCAGATAATAAGCATCGCGTCCCCAAAACTGAAAAAGCGGTACCGCTCCCGTATGGCCTCCTGATAGGCGTCCAGGATATGCCCGCGCCCTGCCAGCGCAGACACCAGCATGACCAGCGTGGACTCCGGCAGATGGAAGTTGGTGATCAGGCAGTCCGCGGCCTTAAACTGATATCCCGGATAAATAAAGATATCCGTCCATCCGCTTCCCCCGCGGACAACGCCGTCCGCGCCGGCGGCGGATTCCAGCGTGCGGCAGCTCGTGGTTCCCACGCAGAATACCCGCTTTTTGCGCTCCCTCGTCTCACGAATCACCCGGGCCGCCTCTTCGCTGACGCAGTAATATTCGGAATGCATATGGTGATCCAGCACATTCTCTGTCTTGACCGGGCGGAAGGTTCCAAGCCCCACATGAAGCGTGACGCGTACAATCCTTACGCCCCGCTTGGCAATCTCCCGAAGCAGCTCCTCTGTAAAATGCAGTCCCGCTGTCGGGGCCGCCGCTGAGCCCTCGTTTCTGGCATATACGGTCTGATAACGGTTTTTATCCTCCAGCCGGTGTGTGATATAGGGAGGCAGGGGCATCTGTCCCAGCCTGTCCAGGATTTCCTCAAAAATCCCCTCATATGAAAACCGGATCAGCCGGTTTCCGTCATCCGCCACGTCCAGAACCGTTCCCTTTAAAAGTCCGTCCCCAAAGACGATGACCGTTCCCTTCCTCGCCTTTTTTCCGGGCTTTACCAGCGTTTCCCAGATATCGCCCTCCCTTCGCTTCAGGAGAAGCAGCTCAATCCGGGCCCCGGTTTCCTCCCTGCTCCCAATCAGGCGCGCGGGGATAACCTTCGTATCATTGAGCACCAGGCAGTCCCCCTGCTCCAGATACGAAACGATATCCCTGAATCCCCTGTGCTCCACAGCCCCGGTCCGTTTATCAAGCACAAGCAGCCGGGAGGAAGCGCGATCCTCCAGCGGATCCTGCGCGATCAGCTCCTGCGGCAGCTCATAATAAAAATCCTTTACCTGCATACGTATTCCTTCTCCATTTCTCCCAAAATCAGCGCCCCCGCGTCAGCCGCCAAATGTGCACGCAGGCCAGGCAGGCATACCCGCCCGGCCCGCTGCCTGCGGAAACCGTCCTCCATGCGGCCGGATCCGCTTTCTTAATCCTGCATATAATCCGGCCCGTTTTTCATAAAATCCATCCTCTCCCGAAGCGCCGGATCCGCCGCGGCAGCCTCCTCCAGCTTCCGGTCAATCTGATGGATCAGCAGCCGGACATCCTCATTTACAAAGATCCGCTCCTGAAACGCCGCCAGCTCCTTTGTCATCTCACCGTCATAAATCCGGTACTGCCCGTCCTCACACCGCGCCGCGTAAACATACACCAGGCTGGGGGCCGGCGTTTCCACGCCCTTATAGCGGATCTCGTAGGAGACATAGACCATATAATCGCCCTCAGAAAGCCCCGGCGCCGTGTAGCAGGAAATATTCTGATAGCCGTCTATATACGCGCTCTGCTGTTCAAACTGCCGTCTGAACTGCTCTTCTCCACCCGTGTCCTGCGAGGTAAACAAATGCAGAAAGGTGGGCATGTCACATTCCGAAATAGACAGGAAATACTGCTCCATAAGCTGATTAATCTCCGGAACCGTATCCTGAGACAGAATACTTCCCCCAAAATCCTGGATGTACTGCTTCGTATCCGGTTCGGGTTCGGGCTCCGGCTCCGCGGTCTCCTCCCCGGTCTCTGAGGAAACCTGCGGTACGCTCTTTTTGGAACCTGTTCCCTGAAAAAAATCCTCCGGCAGAGCGTCCGCCACCAGCACTGCGACTGCCACAAAAAAAATCACACAGGGCGCCAGAAGAAGAAGTACATAGCGGCGTACCTCCCGTCCCGTCAGCTTCTGCCTGTCCGCGCCTTTTTTTCTGCTTCTCGCCATCCCGTTCCCTCCCAGCCCCAGAGTGTGTTTACAACATCCCAACAAAGAAAGTTCCGCCTGCGGGTAACAGGCGCCGCCATGCCCTTCCCCGCCGCATGCTTTATTCTAGCAAAATCCCATCTAAAAAGCAAATCATAAAATACATCATAAAATACATTTGAGAAAAGACTTGCTAAATGAAACAAAATGTAGTATGATAATGAAGACGCGTCTGTAGCTCAGTGGATAGAGCGCCGGCCTCCGGAGCCTGAGGCGTAGGTTCGATTCCTATCAGACGCATTTTCATCCAGACGGCATAGTCCTTTCAGAGGTACTATGCCGTTTTTTGCGTTGCAGAATAACGATTTGTCTGATATAACACACATTGACAAAGGCCCCTGGTTCCATTACAATCAGATCGGATAACAAATCTGACTGGCCGCGGCGCGGCCGTCAGGGCTTTTTCAGGAGGAATCGGTTATGTCTCTGCCCGAGCTTTTTATCATTGCAGTCGGCCTGTCCATGGACGCCTTTGCGGTGGCTGTCTGTAAGGGCCTTTCCATGCAGCGGATCAACCGCGCGCACGCCGTGGTGATCGGCCTTTATTTCGGCTTTTTCCAGGCCGTTATGCCGCTCGTCGGTTATTATCTCGGCTATCATTTTAAGGACGCCATCACTTCCGTGGATCACTGGATCGCGTTTATTCTCCTCCTCATCATCGGCGCAAATATGATAAAGGAGGCGCTGGCCTCCGGGGATGATGAGCGGCTGGATCCGTCCGTTGACGTAAAAAGCATGCTGATCCTGGCTGTGGCAACCAGCATCGACGCCCTGGCTGTGGGAGTCACCTTCGCATTTCTGAAGGTGAGAATCGCTGCCGCTGTCTCCTTCATCGGAACCGTCACCTTTCTCCTCTCCATCGCCGGAGTGTGGGCAGGGAATCTGTTTGGCGCAAAATACAAATCCAGAGCGGAGCTGGCCGGGGGGATCATCCTGATCCTGATGGGCGCTAAAATTCTAATCGAACATCTTTTCTTTTAATGTCAGAATAAAGGCGGGGAAATTTTTTTATTTTCCCCCTTATCAAATCACCTTTTTTGTAGGATAATAGACAGGTAGTTTTTTATTTCCCGTAACGTTTCAGACAGACTGAGCCGTTACAATCGTTACTGTTCAGCGAATTACATAGAGAGATGAGGATGGAAGATAATGAAAACAGGATTTGACAACAACCGATATTTAAAAATGCAGTCTGACCATATCCGGGAACGGATTAACCAGTTTGGGGATAAGCTCTATCTGGAATTCGGCGGCAAACTGTTTGACGATTATCACGCATCGCGCGTCCTGCCCGGCTTCGCGCCGGACAGCAAGCTTTCGATGCTTTTGCAGCTCGCCGATCAGTCTGAGATCGTGATTGTCATCAGCGCTGCGGACATTGAAAAAAATAAGATCCGCTCGGATCTGGGGATTACCTATGATGTCGATGTCCTCCGCCTCATCCAGTCATTTACAGATAAGGGCCTGTATGTGGGAAGCGTGGTCATCACCCACTATTCCGGACAGGCCAGCGCGGATCTGTTCAAGCACAAGCTCGAGCACATGGGGGTGCGCGTGTACCGCCACTATACCATTGACGGCTATCCCAGCAATGTAGCGCTGATCGTCAGCGACGAGGGCTATGGCAAGAATGATTATATCGAAACGTCCAAGCCCCTCGTGATCGTCACCGCTCCCGGGCCCGGCAGCGGCAAGATGGCTACCTGCCTTTCCCAGCTCTACCACGAAAATAAACGCGGAATCAAAGCCGGGTATGCCAAGTTTGAGACCTTCCCTATCTGGAACATCCCGCTCAAGCATCCGGTAAATCTGGCCTATGAGGCGGCCACGGCTGATTTAAATGATGTCAACATGATTGATCCGTTCCATCTCGAGGCATACGGCGAGACCACGGTCAATTATAACCGCGATATTGAGATATTCCCTGTGCTCAGCGCCATCTTTGAAGGCATTTACGGGGAGAATCCCTATAAATCGCCCACGGATATGGGCGTCAATATGGTCGGAACGTGTATTATCGACGACGAGGCCTGCTGTGAGGCCTCCCGGCAGGAGATCATCCGCCGCTACTACCATGCCCTCAACCGCGTGGCCCGCGAGGATTCCGGGCGCGACGAGGTTTATAAGATCGAGCTTCTGATGAAGCAGGCCAAAATCACGCCGGAGATGCGCCGCGTCGTTCCCGCCGCGCTGGAGCGCGCTGCGCGCAAGGGAAGTCCCGCGGCGGCGATCGAGCTCCCCGACGGCTCGATTGCAACCGGGAAAACATCAAACCTCCTGGGCGCGTCCGCGGCCCTGCTTTTGAATGCCGTAAAGCAGTTGGGGCATATCCCGCACGATACGCATCTGATCTCCCCCATCGCCATTGAGCCCATCCAGACTCTTAAGGTGGATTATCTGGGCAGCAAAAATCCGCGGCTCCATACGGATGAAGTGCTGATCGCACTTTCCATGTGCGCCGCCACGGATCCGAACGCACAGATCGCGCTCGAACAGCTCTCCAAGCTGAAGGGGTGCCAGGTCCATGCATCGGTGATGCTGAGCGATGTGGATATCAAGACCTTCAAAAAACTGGGAATTGAACTGACGTCCGAACCGGTGTATGAACATAACCGGCTGTACCACTGAGAAGACAGGCGCCGGGGGGGGGGGATTCTTCCCTGTATCGGCGTGCTTACAAAAAGCGGCGGAATCTCCCGATCCCGCCGCTTTTGTTTTGGCTGTGTATTTACATTCCTTCTTATCATTCGCCGCTCTGGCCCGGCTCGCCGGCTTCCTCCCTGTCCGCCGGATCTCCCTCCGGCCCGTGCTCCTGCCTCTGCTCCGGTAAGGTTTCTGCTTTCTCAGCCGGTTTTTCCTCATCCATCTTTTCGGATTCTTTTGATTTCTCTGTTTTTTCAGATGGTTCCGTCTTCCCTGATTCCTCCTCCGGCTCCGGGATTCCTTTTACCTCGCGGAAAATCTTCATAAACTCTTTGCCTGTGATCGTTTCCTTTTCGATCAGGAAAGCCGCAATCTTGTCAAGGGCATCCCGGTTCTCGGAAAGCAGGCGCTTTGCCTCCTCATAGGACTCCTTTAAGATCGCCATAACCTCCTGATCGATGTCGGCGGCTGTCACATCGCTGCAGTTTAACACAGTACGGCCGTTTAAATACTGGTTTTCCTTTGATTCCAGGCCCATCAGGCCGAATTTTTTGGACATGCCGTACTGGGTGATCATCGCCCGGGCAATCCGCGTTGCCTTCTCGATATCATTGGCCGCTCCGGTGGTTACGGTTTCAAAGACCAGCTCTTCGGCCGCCCGTCCTGCCAGGTAGCCGATCAGCATGGCGCGGATCTCCTTTTCAGTATTTAAGTATTTCTCCTCCTCCGGAACCTGCATGACATAGCCCAGGGCTCCCATGGTTCTGGGAACAATGGTGATCTTCTGCACCGGCTCCGCGTCCTTCTGAAGGGCGCTGACAAGGGCGTGGCCGACTTCGTGATAGGATACAATCCTGCGCTCCTCCTTGCTCAGGATGCGGTCCTTCTTCTCCTTGCCGACCAGGACAAGCTCCACTGCCTCGAACAGATCCTTCTGTGAAACAGCGTTTCTTCCTTTTTTGACGGCATTGATGGCGGCCTCATTCATCATATTGGCCAGATCCGCGCCCACCGCGCCGGAGGTGGCCAGCCCAATCTCTTCAAAGTTTACCGTCTCATCCAGCTTTACGTCCTTGGAATGCACCTTTAAAATCTCCACGCGTCCCTTCAGATCCGGCTTATCCACAATCACCCTCCGGTCAAAACGGCCCGGGCGCAGAAGCGCCGGATCGAGGATCTCCGGGCGGTTCGTGGCTGCCATCACCAGAAGGCCCTTGGAGGAGTCAAAGCCATCCATCTCGGATAAGAGCTGGTTTAAGGTCTGCTCGCGCTCGTCATTTCCGCCCAGGCGGGAATCACGGCTTTTTCCGATGGCATCCACCTCGTCAATAAAAATAATACAAGGGGCCGACTGCTGAGCCTGCTTAAATAAGTCGCGGACACGCGAAGCGCCCACCCCGACGAACATCTCCACAAAGTCCGAGCCGGACAGGGAGTAAAAAGGAACCTTCGCCTCCCCGGCCACTGCCTTGGCTAAGAGCGTCTTTCCCGTTCCGGGAGGCCCCACCAGCAGCGCGCCTTTGGGGAGCTTGGCGCCAATCGTGGTATATTTTCCCGGATTGTGCAGAAAATCCACGATTTCGGTCAGCGACTCCTTGGCCTCGTCCTCTCCGGCCACATCCTTAAACGTCACGCCCGTCTCCTTCTGTACATAGACCTTGGCGTTGCTTTTCCCGACGCCCATGATGCCGCCTCCGCCGCCCATGCGCTTCATCATAAAATTCAGAAACAGTACCATGAGCCCGATCGGAAGCACCCACTGAACCAGGAAAACGATCAGCAGATCCGATGCGTTCGCCTGGGCCTGCTCATATCTGGCAACCCCGGCTTCCTCCAGCTTCTTCAGTAAATCCGGATCATTCATCGGAACGGTATAATATTCAATCCCAATCAGCCCGCCGTAGCGGCTCTGGCTTCCTGTATATCTCTTTGAATCCTTTTTGGGGGTGATCTGAAGCTTATTTCCGTTTACGACAACCGATTCCACTTCGCCGTCCTTCAGCATCTCGATAAACTCGCTGTAAGGGACCTGCTCTGTCCGGCTCTGCTGCCATAAGCTGTGCATCCCGCCGACACACAGCAGGGTGAACAGCATCGTAATGAAAAGGACCAGGTAGCTTTGATTGCCGCGGGGTGGCTTTCCATTCTTGTTATTCTGGTTGTTGTTATTGTCCATATGTGCTCTCCATTCTGAATAGACATAAAACGCCGCTATTCTATACCATTATAGTGTGACGTCCCATATAAATCAAGAACTGAAATATTAAAATGTTATAAACAGGTTACACTTCACACCCCTGCCGGGCTGTGCCCACTAACACGCCCCGCATGGACCGGCGTGTAAACAGTAACATAAACAGACCTGCTGTTCTGTTCTTGTACACCCCCGCTTCTGCCCGGAGAAAAGCGAAATATCCGCTAAATGCCGGCGCTTACATATTTATGTTTTTTTCTTCCAGAACCAATAATTATTGTCTCTTATAATTTCGATGGATCCTTCCATACTAAAAGTGAGGTGAATGAATATGACACAGAATAAAGATGCAAAACAGGCGCAGGCGGGTTTAAGGGATCGTTTCTCGGATATAGGAGAAGAGGACGAAGCGCTTTATAATCTCGATATCTGCTCCGCAACCGACTGCACCGGCCTGATTCCGGCCATGCCGCAGTCTGCCAATGAGATTTCTTCTTATGAAGAGCTCTACCATTTTCTTCCGCGGGCTAAGGACTGACGGAATATCCTTCTCTGTCTGTCAGACAGAGAAAAAAGCGTAAATGAAAATTGCCGTTGTGGGAATAGTGTTCTTACAACGGCAGTTTTGGATAGATATATGATTTTTAATGATACCTGAATAAACATTCGCATAAAAATCTTCTTTCGCTTAAAAGGTGTCAAAACATAATAGTTACTTGCTGCTTTGTATTCCCTACGCTCATAAATAAACCTGCAGATTATTCTGCAACTGGTGTAGTTTCCTACTCGAATCCAGGCAGCCGGAATCATGTCCTCTATTTCAGAGTCCATACAAACGCCTGAATGCTTCAGGTTTTTCAATTTTTTCTTGTCATATTCCAGTTTACCCGTTGAAGCCAAAAACAATATCAGCCATACAGAAACATTGATTAACATGGCTTCCAATCGATATACGGTATGATATGTTCCGGCATTTGCTTTGTTTCTGCATAGTATTACCAGTCGTCTGCATAACGGATATATCGGTGCTCTCGCTTTTCCAAACACGCTAATGCAGCGGAAACTATGACAATCTCCGCTGCATTTTTTGCATTATATCCTTGTCGGTCAAATTCGATTATGCTCTCCCCATTCGCACATTCCATCCAAAATAGGCATCAGGGATTTCCCCCGCTCCGTTAAGCTGTACTCGACTTTAGGCGGAATTTGAGGATATTCCTCCCTGTGTACCAGTTTGTCAGCCTCTAATTCTTTCAGTGTGGAACTCAATGTTTTATAGGAAATCTCCCTAATGTATTTTTTCATTTCATTGAAACGCACAACTTTGAATTCCATCAGGGTATAGAGAATTGTCATTTTGTATTTACCGTTAATTAAAGACAGGGTATAGCTGAAACCTGTATCATTAAGGCACTCTTGCGAAATACATCGTTCGTTCATCGCACGCTTTCCTCCAGGTAAGTATCGCACCTATATGTGCGTACTTGATTTTGCTTCAATTCTTGCTACAATGATACTATCAGGAGCGGGCAAAGTCAAGCCCGCAAAATTGGGAGGTACTTTACATGAGCAAAAAAATTGTTGTTATTACTGGAAGCCCTCGAAGGAAAGGCAACAGCTTTGCCATGACAGAGGCATTTATTCAAGCGGCGAAGGCCAAGGGCCATACTGTCACCCGCTTTGATGCCGCCCTGAAAAATGTTGGCGGTTGCCGGGCTTGTGAAACGTGCTTTAAGACAGGAAAAGCCTGCGCCTTCGATGATGACTTCAACACGATTGCCCCCGCTATCTTGGAGGCTGACGCGGTGGTTTTTTCCATGCCCGTATATTGGTATTCCATCCCTGCACAAATCAAAGGGGTCATTGACCGCCTGTTCTCCTTTGTGGTAGCCGGGAAGGATATTGCCGGGAAAGAGTGCGCGGTTATTGCCTGCTGTGAAGAACAGGATATGTCTGTTTTTGACGGGGTTCGCGTTCCGATGGAACGCTCTGCCGCACTAATGAAATGGAAGATAGTAGGCGAGGTTCTTGTTCCTGGCGTTCTGAATGTTAGTGATATTGAAAAGACAGACGGCTGTACGCAAGCGGCAGCTCTGGCGGAAAAATTTTAAGGAGGAAGAACACATGCCCAAACAAATAGTCATTCTCAACGGCAGCCCTCGGAAAAAAGGCAATACTTCCGCGCTGGTCAAGGCGTTTACCCAGGGGGCGGAGAGCGCCGGTCACACTGTAACAGAATATTTTCTGGACAGCATGAACATCCACGGATGCAAAGGCTGTTTTGGTGGTCACAGCGGCAGGGATTGTCCCTGTGTCCAGAGGGACGATATGGACAAAATTTATCCAGCGGTACGGAAGTGCGATGTGATCGTACTGGCCAGCCCGCTCTACTACTGGAATATGAGCGGTCAAATCAGGACTGCTGTTGACCGCCTCTTTGCGTTGGAAGAAGGGGACGGAAATCTCCTGCGCGGGCATGGAAGGGCGTCTGCTCTGCTGATGGCAGCGGAAGGCCATGAATTTGAAGATGTTCTTCTTTACTACAATCACTTGATGGGGCATTTGAAGTGGAATAATCTCGGTCATGTTCTCGCCGGAGGAAACGGAGACATAGGAGATATTGAGGGAAAGCCAGAAGTATCTTCCGCTTATCAATTAGGCAGATCCATAGATTAAATAAATTCTGAATCTGCCGCACGACGGCAAAACGCAAAAGCCGTTGTACAGGCAGAAGCATCATCACGCCCTGAGCGGCGGCTTTAAGAAAATCAGAGCCGCTGCTCTTTTTGCGTTTTAGCGGCAACAGGAGGATGCCGTCATGCGATTGTGAATAGATAAGCACTTGTCAAAAAATCTGCATCCTGCGGCCCGTTCATCCTGACCGTTGACCGGCTCGGCTGGCTTTGCTAATTCATATAACTGCCAATTATATCTTGATTTACTGCTGATTTTGCAAACATTTCTTTGCTAAAGTGAGTATGCAAAGTGGGGCGTGCAGGTAGCGGAAATGACTTTTCAAACATGCTCCGAGAAAAACGCGCCTGACGCCGCACAAAACTTGTTCCACTTTCATATGATATGTTAGCTGGAGAAAACAAAGCGTAAATCACCGGTAACGGATAGCTTCCGGAAGGGACGCAGCCGGCGGCAGCGACTCCCCCCGCCTCTCTTCAGCAACGAATCTTTTTTAAGGAGCGTATCTTTATGATGAATTATCCAAATGGCATGAATCGGAGATTTTGTCCCGGTACAAATATGGGAAACTCCTGCGGCCAGGCTCCTGGCCTGCCTCCTGCACCGGCGCACTGCGGTCCCTGTAACTGCAGGCCTGTAAGCTGCTGCTGCCAGGGACCGACCGGACCCACGGGACCTCAGGGTGTCCCGGGTATGATGGGCCCCAGGGGCGCTACCGGACCCACCGGGCCTATGGGACCTCAGGGCATCCCGGGCATGATGGGAGCTCAGGGTATCACCGGACCCACAGGACCGACCGGGCCTATAGGACCGCAGGGCGTCCAGGGATTTCAGGGTGCTACAGGCGCGATGGGACCTCAGGGCGTTCAGGGTCTTCAGGGACCGGCCGGCGTTACCGGACCCACGGGCGCTACCGGCGCTGATGGCGGCATAGGGCCGACCGGACCCGCGGGCGCAAACGGTGCTACCGGACCCACCGGGCCTATGGGACCGGCCGGTTCTATCGGACCCCAGGGACCGACCGGGGCCGCTGGAGCCACAGGACCGACCGGGCCTGTGGGAGCGACAGGCCCTACAGGAGCAACAGGAGCCGCCGGACCGATGGGCGCTGCCGGACCCACGGGCGCTGCCGGACCTGCAGGCGCTACCGGGCCCACCGGCGCTACCGGAGCAACCGGTGTTACGGGAGCCACAGGCGCGACCGGGCCAACGGGCGTTACCGGGCCAACAGGTGCGACCGGGCCAACGGGCGTTACCGGGCCAACAGGTGCGACCGGGCCAACGGGCATTTCCGATACGCTTGCAGTTGGAACGACTACCACGGGAGCGCCTGGAACGAATGCATCTGTCATTGACTCTACCGGCGCGCCTAACCACGTATTTGATTTTATCATCCCCAGAGGCGCCGACGGCGCACCAGGAGCTTCAGGGGCCACGGGCGCGACCGGGCCGACTGGAGCTACTGGACCGACTGGACCGACTGGAGCTCAGGGTATACAGGGCCCGACCGGGCCGACTGGGGCTGCTGGACCCACCGGCGCAATCGGATCCACCGGGCCTACGGGCGCTACCGGGCCTGAAGGCGCTCAGGGTATACAGGGGCTGGCCGGGCCGACTGGATCCACCGGCGCTGCCGGACCCACCGGACCGACGGGGGCTGCTGGACTCACCGGACCGACTGGACCCACCGGACCGACTGGCGCTGCCGGGCCTGAAGGCGCTCAGGGTATACAGGGGCTGGCCGGGCCGACTGGACCCACCGGACCCACCGGACCGACGGGCGCTGCTGGACTCACCGGACCTACAGGACCCACCGGACCGACGGGCGCTACCGGGCCTGAAGGCGCTCAGGGTATACAAGGGCTGGCCGGGCCGACTGGACCCACCGGACCGACTGGCGCTGCCGGGCCTGAAGGCGCTCAGGGTATACAGGGGCTGGCCGGGCCGACTGGACCCACCGGGCCGACTGGACCCACCGGACCGACTGGGGCCGCTGGCGCTACGGGCGCTACCGGACCGGCTGGGGCCGCTGGCGCTGCTGGGGCCACCGGACCGACTGGAGCCGCTGGCGCTGCCGGGGCCACGGGCGCTACCGGACCGGCCGGGGCCGCTGGCGCTGTCGGCGCTACGGGCGCTGCCGGGGCCGACGGCGCTACCGGGCCGACCGGACCCACCGGACCTACAGGACCGGCCAATGGGTTGGATGCTTATGCAGCTTTATACAGCACAACGCCCCAAACCCTGAATCTGACCATAGGATCAACAACGCAGATTCCTCTCGACACGACCGGCCCGGTAAAAGGCGCCACCTATGTACCCGCGAACAGTATCACAGTGGCAGCTCCGGGCACTTATGAAATCACCTATTCAACTACTTTGACAGCGGCACTGGCAACTACTGTTACCTTTGCGGTGAGAATCAACGGAACCGATATCCCCAGCGCAACGATTTCCAGGGCGTTGGCAGTAGGAACCAGCTCCCTGTTCAGCGGAAGCACAATTGTGACTTTAACAGCAGGAAATTTTGTCGATATGGCGCTTTCGGCTCTCCTGGCAGTGGGTATCACCCTTGGAAGCGGAGTCAATGCCACACTTACCATTAAAAAACTGGATTAATTTGTTTCAGATTCCATACAGATAAATGCAAAACCTCTGGCCGTTCTCCGGCCGGAGGCTGTGATACAACCTGATTTTTCTTACAGACTATAACCCCATTGCGGACACTGCCGCAGTTTCTCCTCTTTACACCAGACAGGGCGCTGCACGGTTTTCGTGCAGCGCCCTGTCTCTTTCCGTCTTTAAACGTCCATTACTCCGTCTTTGGAAGCGCGTCTGTCGCTTTTTTCAGTTCCTCGTCTGAGGGGATGTAATCGCTCATCTCTCCATCGTTAAATCTCTGGTAAGCCACCATATCAAAATAGCCGGTTCCCGTTAAGCCGAATACGATATTTTTCGCTTCGCCTGTTTCTTTACACCTGACAGCCTCGTCTATCGCCGCCTTAATCGCGTGGCTGCTCTCCGGGGCCGGGAGGATTCCCTCTACCTTGGCAAAGGTCTGCGCTGCTTTAAATACCTCGGTCTGTTCCACACTTCTCGCCACAAGAAGGCCCTGATCATAGAGCTCTGACACAACAGAACTCATGCCGTGATAGCGCAGTCCGCCTGCATGGCTCGCGGAAGGGATGAACCCGCTCCCAAGGGTATACATCTTTGACAGGGGGCAGACCTTTCCCGTATCGCAGAAATCATACGCATATACGCCTCTTGTCAGGCTCGGGCAGGAGGCCGGTTCAACCGCTATAATCTGGTAATCAGCCTCGCCCCGGAGTATCTCGCCTGCAAATGGTGAGATCAGGCCTCCCAGATTCGAGCCGCCGCCTGCGCAGCCGATAATGATATCTGCCTTAACGCCGTATTTATCCAGAGCCGCCTTCGTCTCAAGTCCAATCACAGACTGGTGCAGAAGCACCTGGGCCAGCACAGAGCCAAGCACATAGCGGTAGCCCTCCTGGCTCACAGCCGCCTCCACCGCCTCGGAAATCGCACAGCCAAGGCTTCCCGATGTCCCCGGAAATTCCGCATTCATCCTCCGCCCCACCTCTGTCTCCATGGATGGGGACGGCGTCACCTTTGCTCCATACGTCCGCATCACCTCGCGGCGGAAGGGCTTCTGCTCATAGGAACACTTTACCATATAAACCTGGCAGTCCAGATCAAAATAGGAGCACGCCATGGACAATGCGGTTCCCCACTGCCCGGCTCCGGTTTCGGTCGTGACGCCCTTAAGGCCCTGTTCCTTTGCATAATAAGCCTGTGCAATCGCAGAATTGAGCTTATGGCTCCCTGACGTATTGTTGCCCTCGAATTTGTAGTAAATATGGGCCGGAGTCCCAAGCTTTTTCTCCAGACAGTAGGCCCTCACAAACGGCGACGGGCGGTACATTTTGTAAAAATCCCGGATCTCCTGCGGGATATCAAAAAACGGGGTCGTATCATCCAGCTCCTGCTTTGCCAGCTCCTCACAGAAAATACCGGAAAGCTCCTGAAGCGTAATGGGCTTTAAGGTTCCCGGGTTTAACAGCGGCGCAGGCTTTTTCTTCATATCAGCCCGCACATTATACCACTGCTTTGGCATCTCCTGTTCTTCCAGATAAATCTTATAAGGGATATTTTCCTGCATGTCTACCTTCCTTTCTTTCTCTTTGGACGAACGCCGCCTATGACAGAGGCGCGGACCGCAGGCATAATCAGACGAAACGCTTTCTCTGCGATCTGCACATAAAAAAACTTCTGTCCTATACAGAATAGGACAGAAGCGGACTTCTGCAACGCCACCTAATTTCATTCATGTGAATACGCTCATCGCCGTGTACGAACATACACTCCCTGCTGTAACGCGCAGACGCGTCTCGCCTACTCTTCACATTTCAGCTCGCCCTCACGGATCCATTCACTCCTCTTCCCATCGCCGCATTCCCAGCCGCTGCAGCTCTCTGTGCATGTTTCAAACAGCTACTCGTTCCGATCTCCGGTTTCAATTTCTTAAGTTGTTGACAGCATACCGTAATTTACAGGAAAAGTCAAGGGGTTTTTAAGCCTTTGCAAAATCAGGAATGATGGTTCAAACACACTCCCGGAAAACCTTACCTGTTTAAGACACTTTAGAATTATTTCGGTGAGCGTCCCCGGAAGCAGATGATTCTTTTTTTGCATTTTGACGGATAAAAATTTTACCCTGCTCTAAATAAAATTCCCTCTGCTCCTGTGACAGGGAACGAAAGAGATGGATTAAAAGCTCTTCGTCATGAGTAAGGGTGGACGCTGCAGAATGATCCAGCAGAAAATCTGTAGTGACATGAAAAAAATCTGCTATGCATATCAGCGTATGATAATCCGGCTCTCTTCTGCATTGAATGTAGTTTCCAAGCGCCGAGGGAGACATATCCAGGCTTTCCGCCAGTTGTTTCTGCGTTATGTCATGCTGCTCTAATAACTCTTTGATGATTTCGCCAAGTTTCATGATTGATCTCCATTCATGAGGATGAAGTAACAGGAACAAGGATTTTATCTTATCCCAAAGGCGTGCGTGTTTGTTGATAATACACGTATCGAATTGACAAAACACGTAATGTGTTTATAATATATGTAGAGAAAAAATTAATATGAGAGGATTGATGAATCAATGAAAAAAATCAGTATAATTATCCCCTGCTATAATGTGGCGCCGTATGTTGACCGGTGTATCAGGTCGATTACGGTGCAGAGTATGGGATTGGAGCATCTGGAAATTATCTGTATTGATGACGCTTCCACCGACGGTACATGGGAACATCTGCAAAAGTGGGAACAGGCTTTTCCGGAGGATGTGTTATTGATCAGACAGGACGTAAACCGGCGGCAGGGAGCTGCCAGGAACCTCGGCCTGCAGTATGCGTCTGCTGATTGGATTGCATTTGTGGATGCGGATGACTGGCTGGAACCGGATTATTTTGAACAAATGTATGCGCCGGTAAGAAATTATGCCTGTGATGTTGTGGTCTGCGGCATCGCGGGGGATTATTCAGAATCTATGACCTACCTGAAAGAAGAAGAGCGGGAGTTCGCAAAAGATGAGTATATCCTGTCAGACACAGAAGAAATCAAAAGGAAAACACTCATAAAAAAAAGCTTAAACATTTTTGCATGGGCAAAAATCATCCGAAAAAGGCTGCTGTTGGAGCATCACCTCTTTTTTCCGGAAGGACTTGTCTATGAAGATAATTACTGGTACCCGTTACTGCATATCTATGCCGATTACATATATATTGTCGGAAAAAAACTCTATCATTATTTTGTGCGCGCTTCGTCCACTGTCCATTCGTTCAACACGGATCATCATCTGGACAGAATCACAATACTGATGATGAAATGGGAAGACTACGAAAAACGCGGACTTTTACAGGTCTACCATGGAGAATTAATATTTGATTTTTTATGGCATGCGGTAGCTTTTATGAAGACGCTTGCATTTCGGTATGAGCGGCCGTCTTTCTCACATTATCTGCTTCATCAGGAGGTAATCCGTGAGAGGATTCCTGACTATACAATGGATGCTTTTGCAACTGTTTTTTCAGGCTTTTCAGATATGGAGAGGATTTGCTTTGACGCGCTGCGTAATTCTTTGGATCGGGCGGGATTCCAGGCATTTTTAGAACAGATCCATCAGCTTGTGTGAACAGCGGCGGATACCTGTGCAGATATCCGCCCAAAGGCGCTTTCAGGCAGGGAACCGAACGCGAAACGTCCCTCACCTCGGCCGCAGCACCATATCCAGAAGCTCGGAAAGCGGTTCCATGGCATTTCTCGCCTCCTCGTATGTATTGTTCTGCGCCCCGACCTCGATGAGAGCCGAGCACGGCCGCAGGTGCTGATTATAGCGAAGCCCCTTTAAATAGATATTCCTGGTAAAGCCCGGATAAATAGCGTCCGCGCAGAGCTTCATCTGAAAGCTGAAGGCCAGATTCTGTGTCCGGTAGGGATTCCTCAAATATTCGATCGGACCGTCCGGCGTCTCGCTGGTGCCGTTAAAAAACATGATGGTGGCCGTCTTCTTTCCGTTTATGTCCGTCAGGAGATGTGTGCTCTCCCGCACGCCGTCCCTGTGGATATCGAGTATGACCTGTATGGACGGGTATTTCTGCAGAATGGCTGTGACGCCCTCCAGCGCATAACTGTACGCCCGGCTCCGATCAAGCTTTCCGTTTTTCAGATCATAAACGGAACTATCATGGTATACCCTGTATCCCTTCTGCTCCAGGAGTTCGGTCAGATAATTTCCCACTCCCACTATCGTAGCCTGCTTTTTCTGCTCGCTGTAATCAGAAAAATGCTCCTGGGAATGTGTGTGGTAGATCAGAATCTGAGGCCCGTTTTCCTGCTCCTTTCCCGGCTTCAGTGAGAAATCCTGTTCCAGAAAATCCTTTGCCCGCATCAGCTCCCGCCCGGCCGCCGCTGTTGGGTGGACCGTATAAAAATGCTTCATCAGAAAATCATAATCCGCCAACTGTTCAGACAGATATTCGATTGCCCCCTCGGACTGGAACAGATCCTTTCCCGCCACGGAGCCGCCTGCTGCCCGGGCCGGGCCGCCTTCCCCCGGGCCTGTTTTTCCCTGGGCCTGCGCGCTGTCTCCCGCACGCTCTGTCCCCGCCCTGTCCGCCGCAGCGTCTCCGGCCTTTCCCGGCCCGCTCTTTCCCTCAGACGGATTGTCAGAGGTGTTTCCGGCTCCTAAAACCCCTTCCTGTCCCGCTGCGTCAGCCACTCTGTATTCCGGCTCCTTCTCCCCTCCGGAACGGTTTCCCGCCTGTAAAGTCCCTGTTTCCCCGCCTTCGTCAGCAAGCAGGGCGCTTCCCTCCAGCTCGCGGACCAGATACTCATATTCCTTTAAAAGCGCGGCGGTCTCCAGATATCCGCGATAGGAGGGATCCATTTCTCCGGGCAGGCCCGCGCCCTGCTGTCCCTCTGCATTCCGGTAATAAGGAACCTGCTTTAAGATAAACCGGGCAAGCCACCCGGAAAATTCTTCTTCCGCTTCATCCCCGGACCCGGGGGAACCATACCAGGTTTTCCACAAAAAAAGCGCCGCCTCCCGCTCCCATTGTTCTCCTGCTCCAGTCCGGACATTCGTCTTAAACAGTAAAAGAAGCAAACCTGTGCAAAGAAGAAGGAGGCATACAGCGGACAGCCCCGCGCCTCCTCTCCTGCCTCTGTAAAACGCTCTCTCCCATCTCCGAAATCCGTCCGTTCTCATCCTCACCCCGCCCTGCATTTTTTCCTCTTACCATTCTATGCAGGGACGGTGTTTTATAGTAAACGGCAAAAAACAGCGGTTTCTGGCATTTGCAGCATTTTGTTTCTCACTCCTGCTTTCTGCTGCCTGACGGACTGCCATAAAGCGCCTGATGAATTCCCTCAGAAACAGTAAAACTCAGTTCTTTCACCCGCTCGTCAATATCCTGCGGGGTGACATACATCGGCCCGAATTCCGGTTCCATAAGCTCCCGGATCAGCTCATACTGGCTCTCCGCGTCGAGCTCCTCCATGTATTTCCCATAATTGACCATATCTTCTGACATCGAAAGCGTCCGTATCAGGGCGTCCACGGTTCCATGGACAATGGCGGCCGCCCCGACTACCGTCGGGATCCCCAGAGCCGCAACCGGAACGCCCATCGTCTCCCGGGTCATGCTGTGGCGGTTATTTCCCACGCCGGAGCCTGGGTGGATACCCGTATCTGTCAGTTGGATCGTGGAGGCTAAGCGGCGCACGTTCCGCGCGGCCAGAGCGTCAATGGCCAGTATCATATCCGGCCTGGTTTCCCTCACCACCCCTTTCACAATTTCCGCTGTCTCCATCCCCGTCTGGGCCATGACGCCGGGGATGATCCCGCTTAACACCGGAAGGCCGTGCTTTTCGCAGAAATCCCCGCCGTATTCGGTCAGAAAATGGCGCGTCATCTGCAGATTATCCACCACCCGCGGCCCAAGTGAATCCGGCGTCACCTGCATATTGCCGAGTCCCACAACCAGAACTGACGCCTTTTCCTTTTTGTCCGGGCACATCTTCTCTATCAGCACGCGGAGCTGATTTCCCAGCTCCTTTGACACCTCCTCATGATACCCCTCATCCCGCTTCTCCATGTCCGGGACATCCAGCGTCAGATACGTGCCCATGGGCTTTCCCATCACGCGCGCGCCGTCCTCATTTAAAATGGAAACCTCTGTCATGCGGATATGGCTGTCCCTGTGATGCCATTCCCGCAGGGAAACCCCGCGGATCTCCCCGCCGTCTCCCGCAAAGCTTTCCTGTTCCTCCACCGCCAGGTCCGTGCGGACCTCAAATTTCGGAAGCGGCAGCTCCGATTGAGCCATCCGTTCCCGCGAGCCGTCCCGGCTCTGGTTACGGCATGGATGTGTATGTTCTCCTTCATGTTTACCTTGACGCTTCATATTTTTCCTCCAGACAGTTTTTATAACCGGCAGCCGTTCCGGAGCGTGTCTGAAACATGCTCCGGACCTCTTAAACGGTTACGCTTATTGTCCGCAGAAACGGCCTGTTTTATGAGCGTCCGGCAGCAAATCCGGAACGATCCTCTCACCGCTCAGTCTCCGCCTGTCAGGCGGACGGTTCTGTATTCATGTCCCGTAGCCGGAAGAAATTTCAAAGTCACATCCTGTGTCCTCATCTTCAGGCTGGATGTACACACGCAGGGGTGGCATCCCAGATATTCGCCTTTCAGCACATCCTCGTCGATAAGAAGCTGCACCCCGCATCCTATATCGTTCATCAGCCCCAGGACACTCACCGCTCCCGGCTCGATATCAAGATACTTTAACATATCCTCCGGATCAGCGAAGGACAGCCTCGCCGAGCCTATCTGTCCCGACAGCTCTTTTGTCTTGAATTTTTTATCCCCCGGCATCATCAGGAGATAGTAATCCGTCTTCTGCCGGTTGCACAGGAACAGATTCTTGCAGATCAGCACTCCCAGCACCGCGTCGATCGCATTGCATGCCTGCATATTATTTGCCGGTTCGTGATCCGTCCTGCTATATTCTATACCCAGGCTGTCAAGGAAATCGTAGGTTCGGATCTCCCTTGGGAGCCTTCCGTCCGTATTCTCTGGCCTTCCGCTGTAAAGCTCCATCCTGTTCTCCCTTATCGTTCTCTAAAACACAATGCCGTATGTATCTCAGACCCCCAGCCGCCTGCGGATATCATTCAGCCATTCGCCGTTGTATTTGAAATAGCGTGGGCCTGCAACGCCCCATTTGCTCTGCGTGAGCATGGTGGCAAGGGCAGAGAGCGACCATTTTTTACCGTCATATTCGACATTGTGATCATCCACAACCTTACACATGAGGCCGGATTTATCGTCATTGCGGTTAAAATATTCAACTGCTGCCCCGACCGGGATCTGACACAGGGAAAATGCAAACGGGGCCAGCCTCTCTTTCTTTTGCTCCTCAATATCCCTGGCTGTCTCCTCTGCTTCCGCATCATATTCGCTGGGCGGGAGCAGTTTCAGCTTGTCCTCGCAGCCGTTTATCTCCGCAATCGCCGCCAGGATCGCATACGCATCCTCCGGAGACATGGCGTAAAACTCGCGGACGCGCATACGGCCCTCAAAATTTTCGATGGATCGCAGATTGGGATTCAGCTTGTCAATGATGGCGTGAATCTTCAAATCCGAAAGCCGGGAATTTACCTCATACGTGGCATACACCCGAAACGCAAATGGTATGCACTCGCTCCGGTTAAGCTGCTGCAGGCGTTTATTTATATCATCCGCATACCCAATCTTTACATAGTCCGGGAATGACGGATTGGTGAGAATATAAATCACTCCCTTTTTTTCACTCATACTCATCTCCTCCTCTTGTCCGGCAGATCGTGTCTTCGTTCCCGATCAGCACTCTGCGTCCCTCAAACGCAAACCCATACTTTTTAATCCGCTCCGCCCCCATCCCCCTGCTCCAGAGCGCTGCCCCATACTGCTTCTCCTCTATCTGTTTCAGGGCTGACTTAACTCCATTCTCCAGCGTCTCCCCGCGCTCTACATGGATCACTTTAAATTCGATGATATAGCCGTCCAGCCAGCCCCTCTTTGGTTCCAGCATAATATCATACCTGCCAAGCCCGCTCTCCCTGTTCGATGTTATCACATATCTGTCCTGCAGATCGACCATAAGTCCCAGGACAAAACCGTGATAAAACCGCTCTGGCTGCGCTTTTCCGGAAGTTTTTTTCCTGTGTCAAAGCTGCTGAATAATTCACAGGACACCTCATTCATATATTCGTTCATGCCTTCCGTATCATCAGAAAGCAGCGCTTTCAGAAACGCATTATGCGCCTGGCGCCGAGCCCTGGCCCGCATACTTTACCGAAAAAAAGCGTTCCAGCATATTCATATTTAACGATTTTCCAAAACGCCGGGGGCGGGCAATCAATGTCACATCATCTTTATTTTCCTGTAACAGTTCAGACAATCTGAACCAATGGCAGTTAGTTAAGCGAAGTGAACGATCGTGGGGCGTTGTTTGTCGTGAGATGGCCGCCAGAGTCCGATTCCGACGGTTCTTGCCACGATAACTTCTCCCGATGCTGTACTAACATCATGCCTTTTTGCAGCCGTTCATGCCGCCTGCACAGTTCCTTACGTTTTATTCCCTTCCTGCGATATCCCCCTTTACCTGCTCCTCCTGCCCTGACAAGACATTTCTTCTTCCAGAACGCAATCCCCAGCCGGCCCGCCTGCTTATAACCGGAACGCTCTACCGCCTTTGCATACTGTTTTTCCTCAATCTGCTGCAGCGCATTTTCGCACGCTTTTTCCATCCCGCGTTCCGAATCCGCCGCCTTTGCCTCTATCACAACGGCTCTTCTGTTTTTCCTGTCGCGGATGATAATATCCGATCGGCCGTCCTCATTCTCATAATTTGACTCCACCCGGTACCCCGCATTGGATACCAGCCCGACCAAAAATGCGTGATAGAAGATCTCCCTGTAATCATGATAGCTGATTGTGTCAAACAGAAGATCCGACAGGATACCCGTAAGCCTTGTTTCATCCCCGGCCCACAGCGCTGCAAATAATTCCCTGCGGTCGCTTAATGCTGTTTTTTCCGCAAACCAACTGCGCACATGTTTTTTAAATATATCCGCGATCTCCCTGTTGGGAATTTTAAGCGCAAACCGGCCAGGAGCAGGCTTTCCCTCTTCTCTCGCGGAAAGCTCCGGCGGCCGCATGATGGTTAAATACCCTGTCATATAGAGCAGGCTCCACAGATTTTCTTCTGAAGAGGCCAGCATATCATAGGCAGGCAGCCGGTAAGCACCGCAAATTTCAGGCGGCTATTATCCTTAATGACCTGCAAAAGCCCTTTTATCACATCCAGCATCTCGCGGTAACAGCCCTTTTCGCTGGCTTTTGCCAGAGGAACATCGTATTCGTCCAGCAGGAGGATCACCGGACGGCCATAGTGGGCCTCCATCATCCTTGTCAGGTTCAAAAGGCTGTTTTTTACCTCCTCCTGATCCGCCTTTTTTGCCGCGATCCTGTAAAAAATCTCTTTGTCCAGAGAGTTCACTTCGCTGCTTTCCATTATATAAAAATGTTCCTTATAAAGCTCTGCCAGCGCGGAAACAAGCTGTGCATAGGCTCCGGCAAAATCCAGGCCGTCAACGCCCCGCAGCGACAGGCTTAACACCGGATACCGGTTCATCCACTCCCTGCACAGATCCGGGTTATCTGAGACGGACAGGCCTTCAAACAGCTCTCTGCTGTCCTTTCTGATATCAAAAAATTCGGAGAGCATACTCATACCAAGCGTTTTCCCAAACCGGCGGGGGCGTGTTATGCATGTGACCTTTGTACCCCTGGTCTTCAGGAGCTCCCCGATAAGCCCTGATTTGTCAATAAAATAATAATTCTCCCGCCTTATTTCCGCAAAGCTCGATGTTCCGACCGGGATGTTTACCTCGTTCATATCCGTTCCTCTTTTCCCGTCTCCTGCTGCCATGGTTTTCACTGGAAATGCAGTCTGCCGCTTCCTCTGTTTTCCTGCATTAAGCCTTGTCCCTCTTATACCTTCCTTATTTACTTTTCTTCCCCTTCTGCATGAAAAAATTCATATAGAGCAAGAACCACATAGCTACAGCCAACGAAATCCATCCCATCTGAGTATATAATGCCTGATAATATAATCGACAGTATCGGGGAACAATGAAAAAAATAACCAACGATTCCAAAATGCCAATAACCACACTAATAGAATGATATTCTTTTGTTTTCTTTAGGAAAAAATATAGCATATAAAAATAACAAAACGCATATAAAAAACTAACAATATTATATAATATTATTCCCAGCGTTGGATTTGCATATGAATTACGATAATTTCGTAATAATAAGTGGAGCAGTATAGGCAATAGAACAAAAATTATTATCGGAAAAGTACACAGTATAAAATCATTTCTAATTATTTTTTTAATCATAATCCCCTTTCTTCAATACAGAATATATGTAAAGCTCTACTGTTATATAAAGATATGTACACAAAATCATACTACATATAATCTCGTGTACATATCTTATACATTCTTATGTTTCAAAGTTATACTAAAATATCATTGTTAAACACAAATATAAATAATGTCTACATTTGTCTTTATATCATAATAAACAAATTTCCAAATCACATTTTAATATTACACAATTTAACAAAAATTGTCAACCAACATTTGAAAAAAAGAAATAATGTGTGTGTTCCCTCCATAATGCCTTCCGGATGACTCCATATTAAATTCATGTAAACTTCTTCTTCTTTTGTCAAATATGATAATTTTGTTTTTTCTTCAACTCTTTTTCCTCGTAAATGGTAAGCCGTTGTGCAATAAAAATCATTATATTAAAAGCGGAAGGCTGAACCATAACAGCCCCCCGCGCTCTTCATAAATACTACCTAATCCTTTACAGATAATTCACCGTATAATGCGCCTCGCCCTCCCGGTCAATTTCCATCAGCATAAAGCTGGGCCTTCTCCCGTCCTGGCGCGGGAAGGAGAGGCTTCCCGGATTCAGCACCGTGATATCCTTCCGGATATCCAGGCAGGGCTTATGGGTATGGCCGAACATGGCAATCTGGACCCCGCGGTCCCTCGCCTCGTCCACCAGGCGCTCGGTTCCCACGGAAACGCTGTAAAAGTGGCCGTGGCACAGAAAGGCCCTGTATTTTCCAATCGAGATCTCCTTCTCCCTTTCAAGGCTGGAAAAAAAGTCATTGTTCCCCAGGACCATGTGCACCTCGCAGTCCGCATTCTGCTCCCTGCACCACGCCCCGATGCGATCCTCGCTGCCTTCCGCATCCCCCAGATGGATCAGCATGTCAAACGGCGCGGTTCTCTCTATCACCTCCTGGAGATTGCCGTCCCGGCGGTGCGTATCGCTCACAATCAGTATCTTCATTTTCTTTCCTCCAACACGTTTTTCAGTAATTCCGCCATCTGCACAAGCGCCTTTCCCCTGTGGCTGATCCGGTTTTTCTCCTCCATGGGAAGCTCGGCTGAGGTTTTCCCGTATTCCGGCAGGTACAGGATCGGATCATAGCCAAAGCCGCCGCTGCCGGCCGGCTCCTCTGCGATCAGGCCCTCCATGGCCGCCGCCGCATGGAGCACACGCCCGTCAGGGAGGACGGCCGCGATATCGCACACGAAACGGGCGCTGCGCTCCTCTCCTCTGGCCCCTGCAAGCCTTCCAATCAGAATCCTGTTCTTTTCCTCATAGGGGGTTCCTTCCAGATAACGGGCGGAGTACACGCCCGGCTCGCCGTTTAAGTAATCGATCACGAGGCCGGAATCATCCGCGAGCACAATCCCCCCTGTAGCGGCCCACACCGTGCGCGCCTTGATCTCGGCGTTTTCCTGAAACGTGTTCCCGTCCTCCACAATCCCGCCGTCAAAGCCGGCCTCCTTCATGGTTATGATATCGCAGTCCAAACCGGACATGATCGCCTGAATCTCGCGCAGCTTATCCTGATTCGCCGTGGCAAATATGATTTTATCTCTCATGCTTTTCTTCCCTTTCCCGATCCCTTGTATATGCCTTTAAACACACATTGCACTTCTGGCTCTCCTCGACCCGCTCCCATGAGGTCCCGCGGAAGCTGATATAGCCTTCGCCGTCGCTTATGTCAGCCTTCAGCTTTTTGTCCGGCGAGTTATATTCGATGGCCACCGGATGCACGGAGCCGGGCGTCGTGATATTGACAATCACCGCAAACTTTTCTCCGTCCGGGAGCACGATGGGAGTTTCAAAATCAATGGTATAAAAGCCCGCGCTTTTCAGCTTTCCCGATGCCGTCCGCCTGCGCCGTCCGAGCTGGGCGCTGCCCTCAAATCCTGTCACGACATAGACCTCATACGAGGTGTCAGGGCCTGTGGCGTAAAATCCCGCGGCCACGAGCTCTTCTCCCTTTCCCGCTGTATATACATTTGCAAAATACGCATTCTCCCTGCCGTATCCCAACTGACCCACCCAGCCGCACAGATCCGACTGGTAAATGTGATGGAAGCGATCCGCCTCGTCCACGCGGGAATACAGGACATTGTGGATCCCGATATTGACATCGTAATACGACACGTAGAAATACCCCTCATCCCCGAACTCGCCGCCCCAGCTATTGGCGCAGATAAACGCGCCGTCCGCTTCAGGCGCGACGCTGAAATTCTCCCGCGGATAGCTGTCGTCCCAGCCGATGATCACCACATCGTGGTTGGGCCTTGCATTTCCGTTGTAATAATATGCGCCCTGTGATTTGTTGTAATAGCGCGAATCCCTCTTTCCGGTCACCATGGACGTGTAAAGGGAGCTCTGCACGCCTCCGTAGAGATAGACCGCGCGCTTGATAGCCTCATAGTCTCTGGAGGGCAGGACCTGGATCTCCTGTACATGGCAGACAGGCTTAAGCCCCCGCGGAGAATAACCGTCCCCGTAGACGTCCTGCTCCTCCAGAACCGGCCCCTGCCAGGCCAGAAGATACGCCATGGACATCGTATACTCCCCGCCCGCGTTCTGATCCATGTGGAAGCTGTTCCTGAGCGACATGTGATCCTCGGAAAAGCTGACCTCCTGCTCCGGGAGCAGCCGGCTCTCCAGCGCCATCAGAGAGGCAAACGCCCAGCACGTCCCCAGGCTTCCCTGATTTTTCACCCGCGGCGCGCGGCCTGCCTCCCGGTAATCATACCGATCCGGCAGATAGCCGGTCTCCCTCCCGATATAGGTAAGCTCCATCGTATTCGCAGCGGCATTCCAGTCCCGCTTATACGAAAATGCCTGCTCCACCGCGCTGAGCGGGAGATAGTAAAGGCCGTCCTCCTCTGCAAGCTCTGCCTCCAGGGAAACTTCTTTTCCGTTCACCGAAAGCACCCGGCTTCCCTCATCGATCTCCGCCCGGGTGACGCCGCGCTCCATGACCAGCCGCTTTCCCCCGTATACATGCGCCGAGCAGGAAAAGCCCTCCGCCAGAAGCGGAACCGGAATCAGGAAATGGCCTTCTGCTGACATCTTCAGGGGAAACCGCTTATCCGTGACCTCCTGCCCGTCCACGCGCAGATGAATCCGTTTTCGGTTGATCTCACCGGAAATAATGGAGAACCAGTCCGGCTGCCAGAACGCTGCCGTGCTCCCCTTTTCCACACTCTCATACGTAAACCTCTTCTGGCTTTTTAACAGCGTACATACCGTTAAAACGGCCAGAAGCGCCAGATAAACATGTCTACGCCTCAACGCTCTCTCCCGCTTTTCTTTTTGGTGGCTTTGGCCCCATAAACTGATAATAGTACGTCTTCATCATGCCGTTATAGATCTTCCGGTTCTTATCCGCCTTTCTCCCGACGCAGCGCTCCGCATCCTCAAAAGCGGTGATTAAGTACATGGACCAGGAATCAAGCGCCTTAAAGCGCTCCCCGAGCGCGCGGTAAAGCTGCGGCAGATTTTTCTTTTCCTCAATCCGCTCCCCGTACGGCGGGTTCGAGATCAGGAAGCCGTACTTTTTCGGATGGCTGAGCTCCTGCACCGGCCGCTGCTGGAAATGGATCAGGCGGTCCACCCCGGCGCGCCTCGCATTCTCTCTGGCTGCCTTAAGCGCCGCCGGGTCGATGTCATAGCCCTGGATATCCGTCTCCACTGCGCTGTCCATGCGCTCCGACGCCTCGTCTATGGCTTCGTACCAGCATTTGCGCGGTATCAGATGATTCCAGTCCTCTGCCAGAAAGGAGCGGTTCATCCCCGGCGCGATACCGGCTGCCATCAGCGCCGCTTCAATGGGAAATGTCCCGCTCCCGCAGAACGGATCCACCAGAATCCGATCCTTCTGCCATGGGGTGAGAAGGATCAGCGCCGCCGCCAGCGTCTCCGTGATCGGGGCTTTCACCGACGCCTGGCGGTATCCGCGCTTATGCAGGGACTCCCCGCTCGTATCAAGCGCCACCGTCGCCTGATCCTTATGGAAAAATACGCGCAGCGGGTACTCGTTTCCCGTCTCCGGCATCCTCTCCATCCCGTATTTTGACTGCATGCGTCCTGCAATCGCCTTTTTCATAATCCGCTGGATATCCGACGGGCTGAACAGCTTACTGTTGATGGAGGACGCCTTTTTCACCCAGCATTTCGCATCCTTTGGGAGATATTCCTCCCAGGGAAGCGCCCTCGTCTTCTCAAACAGCTCGTCAAACGTCACGGCCCGGAAGCTCCCGGCCTTCAAAAGCACGCGCTCCGCCGTGCGCAGGAACACATTCGCGCGGCTGACCGCTCCTGCGTCCCCTTCAAAACTCACACGGCCGTTTTCCACCTCTGTGATCCTGTATCCCAGTTCTGTAATCTCTTTCTTCAGTACCGCCTCCAGGCCGAAATGGCAGGGGGCTGTCAGCTCAAACCGATCCAATATGCCGTCCTCTCTTTTCTCATGCACAGTAACCGTCCAAGCAGTCTGAACGGTTACTCTTTCTCCAACATTACTATTCTAATTTACCTTGTTATTCCTGTCAATCTTCTCTTTTCCCGAAAATAGATACGGCAAATCAGAGCGTTAAATATTTCCCGCAGTAATAATTCAGCCCATTGGCCACATTATACACCTGAAAGCCCTGCCGCGCGTAATAATTACAGGCAAGAAGGCTCTCGCTTCCCCTGGTACAGTAAAACAAAAGCGGCTCCTGTCCCGTCAGAACAGAGGGATTCTGCATCAGCTCTTCAAAAGGATAATTCTCCGCTCCGTAAATATGCCCGCACCAAAAGGCCGTTTTGTCTCTCAGATCAATAATCCTCCCTGTATAGCCCCGCTCCAGCCACTCATCCAACTGCTGGATCGGTATGGTTTCATACATACCCCGGCGCCTCCTGTCCTCGTTTTCTTTATTATATTCAGCCCATGTACAGCATGTTCCTTATTCTGTTTTCCGGAGGCTTCCGATACGTCCCTGCGCACAGCATGCGAAAAGGCATTTTCCGCAAAGCCCGGAAAATGCCCTTTCGTATTCAGATATGGCTGATTAGTAATTATTTCTGTAGTCGCAGTTCTGAGAATCGTTCTGGGAGCTGTTTTTTGAGCTGTTATTCTGAGAGCTGTTCTGGCTGCTGTTTCTGGAACTGTTCTGGCTGTTATTCTGGGAACTGTTCTGGCCGCCGTTTCTGTGGCAGTCCTTGGAGCTGTTCTGGTAGCTGTTCTGGCTGCTGTTTCTTGAGCTGTTGTTGTCCATATCATTGTAGCTGTTTCTGCTAGACATAAAAATTACCTCCTGAATATTTTTTACTACACCGTTAGTATGGCGGTTTCGTCTCTAAATATACAGGAGGCATCTTAAAAATTTTCGGTTATCTTTTTAACTGCCGGATCATATACGGGAATATCCGGCGGCTTATCCCAATACGTCTACAATCTTGACCGGGGCGCGGTAATTCCACGGGGACGTCTTGATCCCGGTCCGCTCGGTCGATGCGTGAACAACCTGTCCATCGCCTATGTACATCGCCACATGGTTGATACGGCGGCCATTTCCATAAAAAATCAGATCGCCGGGCCTCATCTCCTCCGCGCTGATGCTTCTGCCCTGCGCTGCCTGGGAGCCGGAGGAACGGCTGAGTGATACGCCCGCGCCGTTCTGCATGACATATCTCGTAAAGCCGGAGCAGTCAACCCCTGTATGCGGATCATTTCCGCCGTAACGGTAACGGCCGCCCACAAACTGAAGCGCATAATCGACCAGCTCCTGCCGCCGCGCATCGCCGGAAACTTCCCTGCGAATTGCCGCCTCACCCATATCTGTGTCAGACTCGCCTTCTGTCCCGTCTGCTTCCATCAAATGAACGCCGCCGTCTGTCCTGACATAACCCTCCATGCCCTGAGAGGCTACCTTGATCCAGTTATCGTCACACACCTCCAGGACGTCATAGATAACGCCGGACTGCGCCATAGAAACAACCGAAGATGTCTCATTCTCTTCTGCATAAATCGAAATACCGCTTCTGTCCACGGTTGCCACCATTTCGCACTCCATCCCGTCCACGGGGCCTGCAAAGGCAGCCTGATGGCCGGCTATTGTAAAAGCGGTGCACATAACGAACAATCCCAACTGTTTCCTGGTTTTATTAAAATTCATTTAAAAATCCCCTTACTTCCTAATTTGCTTTATTCAGTTAAAATCAGATGAAAACAAAGGAATACACGATATCTGTTAAACTTTGTTTTCTAAATGTTACATAATTGTTAAATCGTGTTACGTTGCTATTATATTTTCTTTTCTCTTTTTTGTCAAGTTTATTCCGAATGTTTTATACAGTTTTTATTCTAAAAGTGTTTCCAGTAACCGGCATGTCCCCTGCAACCTGTGAAATGTCTGTGAACCTATAGAAACCTCTCCGATAATCTGCTAAAATAAAACCAGCATACATCCAAGCAGTGATTAATGAGGTGTTTTCTTATGGAAGGTTTAAAAATTTTAGTGGTAGATGACGAAGCCAGAATGCGCAAGCTGGTCCGCGATTTTCTCTCCATCAAGGGCTTTTCCGTGGTGGAGGCCGCAGATGGCGAGGAAGCGCTTGATTTGTTTTTTGAGCAGAAGGATATCGCGCTGGTTCTCCTGGATGTGATGATGCCGAAGCTCGACGGCTGGGAGGTTTTAAAAACGATCCGCAGGTATTCACAGATCCCGATCCTTATGCTGACGGCCAGGGGAGAGGAAAGCGACGAGCTGCAGGGCTTCCGGCTGGGCGTGGACGAATATATTTCCAAGCCCTTCAGCCCCAAGATCCTGGTGGCGCGGGTGGAAGCGATCCTGCGCAGGAGCAGCGCGGTTTCGCAGGATATCCTGCGGACAGGGGGGATCGAGATTGACAAGACAGCCCATCAGGTCCGGGTGGACGGCGCTCCTGTGGATTTGAGCTACAAGGAATTTGAGCTCATGACTTATTTTGCGGAGAACCAGGGGATCGCTTTATCCAGAGAGAAGATTCTGAATAATGTCTGGAACTACGATTATTTTGGCGATGCCAGGACCATTGACACCCATGTCAAGAAGCTGCGCAGCAAGCTGGGCGCCAGGGGGGAGTATATCAAGACGATCTGGGGCATGGGCTACAAGTTCGAGGTAACGCAATGAAGACCTCGATCCGCTCCCGGTTTACCGTCATTTTTGTCAGTCTCATGGCGCTGTCGGTCGGCGCTGTCTGGTGCATCAACAACTGGTTTTTGGAGGCTTATTATCAGAATTATAAGATCCGTATCCTGGAGAACGGCTACCACGCGATCGACTCCATTTTAAGAGAACAGCAGTCGGAGTGGGAGGAAGCCTTAAACGAGGCGGAAGGGGAGCTCAACGGCAGCGGCCCGCTTTCCGGGGAGCAGGAGGCGAAACGCCTGTCTGATACAATCCTGCAGATGCGCGAGAGATCCAATATCACGCTGCTCATCTATGACAGCATGCAGGATAAGGCTATGGTCTCCTCCTCGCGTGATATTGACATGCTGCGCGAGCGCGTGCGCCAGTATATCGTGGGCTATGATGCGTACCTGCGGGAAGTCCTGCGGGAGCACGACAATTATATGATTCAAAAGACCTATGACCCGCGCATCAAGACCTTTTACCTCGAGAGCTGGGGCTTTTTTTCCGACAACCGGACGATTTTTATTATGAGAACCCCGTTGGAGAGCATTCGCGAGAGCGCTTCGATCTCCAACCGCTTTCTGATGTGGGTGGGGCTTTTTGTCATTCTCAGCGGCAGCCTGATCCTCTATTTTATTACCAGGCCGATCACAGCGCCCATCCACCGCCTGTCCCAGCTCTCGGAAAAGATGTCGCACCTTGATTTTGAAGCTAAATATGTGCCGTCCAGGCATTCGACAGAGGAAATTGACATTCTCGGAAACAGCATGAATGTCCTGTCCGATACGTTAAAGGAAACGATCCGGAAGCTGAAATCGGCAAATAACGAGCTTCAGCTTGACATCGAAAAAAAGACGCAGATCGATGAGATGAGAAAGGATTTCATCGCCAATGTCTCCCATGAGCTGAAAACTCCTATCGCCCTGATCCAGGGCTATGCGGAAGGCCTGGTCGAGGGCATGGGCGAGGATAAGGACAGCCGCGACTATTACTGCGGGGTCATCGTGGACGAGGCGGGCAAGATGAACCAGATGGTCCGGCAGCTTCTCACGCTCACGGCTCTGGAATTCGGAAATGAACAGGCCTCCATGGAGCGCTTTGATTTGACGGAGCTGATAAACGGCATCCTTACATCGTCGGGCCTGCTCTTAAAGCAGAAGGACATTGACATCTTCTTCCCCTGCTCCGGGCCGCTTTATGTCTGGGGGGACGAGTTTAAGATCGAGGAAGTGGTTACGAATTATGTCACGAATGCCATCCATCACGCGGACGGCGAAAAGCGGATTGAAATCCGGACCGAGCCGCGGGAAGAGGACGGAAAACGCGAAGTCCGCGTATCCGTCTTTAATACAGGCCAGCCGATCCCGGAAGAGGAGCTTCCCAGAATCTGGACCAAGTTTTATAAGGTGGACAAGGCCCGGACAAGGCAGTACGGCGGAAGCGGAATCGGGCTCTCGATTGTCAAGGCAATTATGGAGTCGCATCACAAGGCCTATGGCGTGAGAAACCGGGAGAATGGGGTGGAATTCTGGTTCACGCTTGACAGTTAATTGCCGGCGCAGCCTTTCGTGAGCTGCGCCGGCGCAAAAGCCGTGGAGGAAGGTTTGACAGGGTATGAATTTGCAGGAAAAAGGAACACGGATCGGCTGGCTCGACCGGGTCAAGGGAATCGGCATTTTATTTGTTATTTTCGCGCACGCGTACACAGGGGAAGATTTCTTTTTCCCGCGCATGGCCCGCAGCCTGTGTATGCCTTTGTTTTTTATTGCATCGGGCTTTTTAATCGGAATGAAGCGTGAATGGGAGCAGGGCAGCAAAGAACTCATCAGGAAAAAGCTTTCTTCCATTCTGCGCCCTTATTTTATATACAGCGGCGTGATCATGGCGTGGCTGCCGATCCGGCTTTTTCTCTTCGGGCACGGAAGCCTGTATGAAATCTTCCACTGCCTGGCTGATGTGTTCTTCCTGGAGGGGATCGGCGTCCTCTGGTTTTTATCCGCTCTTTTTATCGGGGAACTCCTGCTTCTGTTTTCCATGAAATGGGCGGGGATAAGCGGCCGGGCTTCTTCCGCTCAAAATCAGGCCAAAAGGCTGGCCCTGCTCCTGATTCTATTCTTTCTCTGCGCATGCCTGATGATACGTTTTACGCAGCAGACGGCAGGCGCCAGCGCGCTTTTAAAGCTGATCCTGAAACTATCCAGGATCCTGGCCAGAGGGACTATGGCGGCAGGCATGATGGCGGCAGGGGCGCTCATAAACCGCTGTCTTCAAGGCTTCCCGTCCGCGGCGCTGTCCCGGTTCAGCCTCCTTGCCTGCCTTCCTCTGGCCGCCGGACTGTGGCATAACGGCCCCTGTGATTTCCACTACCTAAGCTTCGGCTGTTTTCCTCTTTATATCCTGAACGGCATTCTGGGGTTTACAGTCATTGCCGCTGTTTCCCGCCTGCCGGCAAAGGACCGGATCCTTACCTTTTTGGGGAGAAACAGCCTGATCCTGATGGGAACCCATCTTGTTTTTCTGGATTTTATCAGCATCATGGCGCTCCGTCTGTCGGTCCGCACCGGGATATACCTGGGGGACAGCCTTTGGGGAAAGCTGGCGGCGCTTCTGGCCATGGAGCTGCTTTTATTCCGGATCCGCGGCAGATTTCATACGCCCATTGCTCCGGCAGGAAAATAACAAGCTCCGGACAAAGGGACATTCTTTAAAGCGTGTCCCCTTGTCCGGAGCTTGGTTATTTTATTCCTTCTCTTCCTCTCCGGAAACCTCAATCCCCAGATCGGCAAGCTGCTTTTCCTCCACCGGCGCCGGAGCTTCCATCATCAGACAGGAGGCGTCCTTTACCTTGGGGAAGGCGATCACATCGCGGATGCTGTCCGCGCCCACCATGAGCATCACCATGCGGTCCAGGCCGTAGGCGAGGCCTGCATGGGGCGGAACGCCGTATTTAAAGGCTTCCAGCAAAAAGCCGAACTGTTCCATGGCCGCTTCTTTTGTAAAGCCAAGAACCTCAAACATCCTGGACTGGATGTCCGCCTGATGGATACGGACAGAACCGCCGCCCATCTCTGTGCCGTTCAGAACGATATCGTACGCTTTCGCGCGCACCGCGCCCGGATCGCTTTCTAACAGCGGCAGATCCTCCTCCATGGGCATGGTAAACGGGTGGTGCATGGCCACGTAGCGGCTATCCTCCTCGGAATACTCCAGAAGCGGGAATTCCGTCACCCACAGGAAGCGGTAATCGTCCTTTTTCAAAAGGCCGAGCTGCCTCGCCAGCTCCAGGCGCAGGTTTCCGAGCACGTCGAACACCACCTTGTCCCTATCGGCCGCAAACAAAAGCAGATCGCCCGCCTGTCCGTCCATGGCGGACACAAGCGCGGAAAGCTCGTCTTCAGTCATGAATTTTGCAAAGGATGATTTATAGCTTCCGTCCTCCTGCACGCAAAGGTACGCAAGCCCTTTGGCCCCAAAGCCCTTCGCGTACTCGACCAGGGCGTCGATCTTCTTTCTGGGCATGCCGCCCTGTCCCTTTGCATTGATGCCCCGGACAGAACCGCCGCTTTCCAGCGCGCCCTTAAATACAGCGAACTGACAGCCCTTTACGGTGTCTGACACGTTGTGCAGCTCCATGCCAAAGCGCAGATCCGGCTTGTCTGAGCCAAAGCGGTCCATGGCTTCGCGCCAGGTCATCCTCGGGATTGGAAGCTTCAGATCATAGCCGCAGATCTCCTGAAACAGCTTTTTTAACAGCCGCTCATTTACATCCAGCACGTCCTCCACATCCACAAAGGACAGCTCCATGTCGATCTGCGTGAATTCCGGCTGGCGGTCTGCGCGCAGATCCTCGTCCCTGTAGCAGCGGGCGATCTGGAAATACCGGTCATAGCCGGAGCACATCAGAAGCTGCTTTAAAAGCTGCGGCGACTGCGGAAGCGCATAGAAGCTTCCGGGATGGACGCGGCTGGGCACCAGATAGTCCCTGGCTCCCTCCGGCGTGCTCTTAATCAGGGTCGGCGTCTCAATCTCCAAAAATCCTTCATCTGCCAGGAAAGCGCGCGTCAGAATCGCCACACGGCTCCGCGTCATTAAGTTCCGCTGCAGATCCGGCCTTCTCAGATCCAGATAGCGGTATTTTAAGCGCAGCTCTTCCTTTGTCTTTGAGTTCTCCTCGATCGGGAAAGGCGGCGTCTCGGACTCGGAGAGGATGCGCAGGGAAGCGGCGCGCACCTCAATCGCTCCTGTCTTCAGGTTCTCATTTACCGCGCCGGAGCGGGCCTCCACGCGGCCGGTCACGGCCACGACAAATTCGCTCCTGAGCCGTTCTGCCTTTTTAAAGCTCTCTGCCCCGCAGTCAGCCTCCTCGAATATTACCTGCAGGATGCCGGAGCGATCCCTGACATCGACAAAAATAATTCCGCCCTTGTTCCTGCTCTTCTGCACCCAGCCCATCACGGCCGCCGTCTCGCCGATATTGGCCGCGGACAGCTCCGCGCAGCGATGGGAGCGCTTAAGGCCTGCCATTGATTCTGCCATTTCTATGTCCCTCCTGATTTCGATTCCTGATCTCACTCTTTCAATGCCTCGCGGTAAAATTCCACGAATTCCTCATATCCCTCTTTTAATAGCTGTTCCTTCTGGAATTTCTTGTTCTTGTTCATCTGCGCCACCAGCACGCGGACTCCGGCCGCCCGCTCCTTCTGGGCCGCCTTTAATACCTCCTTAAAGCGCGCGCTGCCGATCCCCTTTTCATAGAGAAATACCTTTTTCCCCACAGAGCCGGGAATCTGAAAGCCGCTGTCCATGAGGATGGTTATGATCCGCTCAAATCCGATGGAAAAGCCGCACGCCGGCGTATCCACGCCGGTAAATTTGCCGATCAGCCGGTCATAACGGCCGCCGCCCGCCACAGAGCCGCCGAAGCCCTCCATGGATACCTCAAAGATCGTTCCGGTATAATAGCCCATGCCGCGCACCAGGGTCGGATCAAATGCCAGATCAAAGCGGATGTCCGACACATCCCGCACGGTATCCATGATATACGCGAGGTTCTCCGCCCTTTCCGGATCCATGACGCCGGAAAGGGTCTGGCCCAGGGCCCGGACCGCATCCGCCCCGTTTCCCAGAGAGGACAAAAGCTTTGTGTACGTCTCCACGGACTCCGGCGCGTAGCCGAGCTCTAAAAGCTCCTCTCTGACGCCCTCCAGGCCAATCTTATCCATCTTGTCAAGGGTAATAAACACCTTATCCGTATCGCTCTCCGAAAAGCCGCTGTAATCCGCCATTCCCTTTAAGATCGCCCGGTCATTGACGCGGACCGTGTACGCCCTGTCGGGGCAGATGCGCGTGAGCGCTGTCGTGATGGCCAGAATGGCCTCAATCTCCACCTGATTGCCCGCGTCGCCCAGCACGTCGATATCGCACTGCACAAACTGCCTGAACCTTCCCTTCTGCGGGCGGTCGGCGCGCCACACGCTGCCGATCTGCAGCGCCTTGAAGGGCGACGGCAGATTGGCAGCGTTATTGGCGAAATAACGGCACAGCGGCACGGTCAGATCATAGCGCAGCCCCTCGTCCACCAAATCCGCCTCGTCCTTCGCCGTATCGAGCTTTAGCTTCTCCCCCCGCTTTAAGATCCGGAAAATCAGCTTTTCATTATCCCCGCCCTGCTTGCTTGTCAGATTCGCAATGTGCTCCACGCAGGGCGTCTCAATCAGGGAAAAGCCAAAGCTTTTGTACGTCTCCCTGATGATATTCAGCACATAGTCTCTCAGCTCCATCTCCGCGGGCAGGATATCCTTCATTCCTGTCACCGGTTTTTTCTTCAATGCCATAGCCTGCTCCTTATCCACAGCAGCCGCCCGGCCAGGCTGAAACGGTTACAGTTCACATCCCTGTATCCGCTTAGCCTGACCGGATGGCTGCGATTCACATCATTACCAGATGCGGCCCTTATCTGAACAGCCGCTCCTTGCGCTCAATCATCTCGTCGATCCGCTCTATGTACTGACCGACCTCCTTCACGTTCTCCGCCCGCTCTATCCGATCCTTATCGGGATAAACCATCTTTGTCGTCGTGCCGGCGCCGCAGCCCATGATCGTCTGCTTTTCCTCCATGATCAGGATATTGTACAGGCATTCCTTTCCCGGCGCCGCGTAGCCGACATTCTCGAAATTACCGGCCATATTCTTCTGGCGGTACAGGTAATAGGGCGACATCCCCATCTCTGCCGCGCAGCGGGCCGTTATCTCTATCATCTCCTGCGTATTTTCCGGCTTAAAGCCGCTGTAGCGCTCCTTTTCGATATTCAGCCTGGCCGCGCGCTTGATGGCCAGGGAATGAACCGTCAGGCTGTCCGGACCCAATGCCCGGATTTCCTCCATGGTGTTTCGGACATCCTCCGGCGTCTCGCCCGGCAGGCCCACGATCACATCCATATTGATATTGTCAAAGCCCATCTCCCGCGCCAGATGGAACGTATCCTTAACCTCCTGCACGCTGTGGCGGCGTCCGATGAGATCAAGCGTCTCCTGCTTCATGGTCTGGGGATTGATGGAGATACGCGTGATGCCGTGATTCTTTAACACCTTAAGCTTTTCCCGGGTGATGCTGTCCGGCCGGCCGGCCTCAACGGTAAATTCCTGCGCCTCTTTCACCGGAAAAACTGACTCCGTCCTGCAGAGAATGGCGTCCATATCCTCAGCGCTTAAGGAAGTCGGCGTCCCGCCCCCAAAATAGATGGAATCCAGCGTCCTTCCCTTCATCCGGCCGGCTGCATAATCCATCTCATGAAACAGCGCCTTTAAATAGAGATGCGTCTTTCCCTTCCATTTTTCAATCGGAAACGAGGTAAAGGAGCAGTAGAGGCATGTGGCCGGGCAAAACGGAATGCCCACATAGAGGCTGTAGCCGTTCTGATAATCCACACGCTTTAGAATCTCCCGCTCCCGCTCTGCCACATCGATGCACAGTTTAATCTTCTCATCGCTTGCAAAATACGTTTCTTTCATATAGTCCCGGATGAACGCTGCATCGCGCCCCTCGGCCAGTTTTGATGTGGCAATCTTCGCCGGGCGGATCCCGGTCAGCGACCCCCAGGGCAGCTCTTTTTCGGTCAGGCCGCAGAGGAGCCTGTACAGGGAACGCTTGATCGCATTTTTCGCCTGCGTGCGATCCGAAAAGTCAGGGCGGATGGATGCAGAATGCCCGCCGCCAAGCGCCATTTCAAAGCATTCGCCCCTCTCCCCTGTCCTGCGCCCCGTAAAGCACAGGCGCGCCTGCCCGGCCTCCTCTTCCCTGTGGGTAAACGTCTCCCCCGGAAAAAAAGCCATCAAAAGCTCGCGGATGTCCTGTTCAAAGGAATCATCGTTCAGAAGAATTGCGATCATCAGAGCCTCCCTATATACGAGGCCAGCGGATTATAGAGCTTCTCATCCCCAATCGTCGTGTCCCCCATATGCCCCGGATACACAGCCGTGTCGTCCGGAAGGGCAAAAAGGACTTTTACGATCGACTCTGCTATCTGGCGCCCGCTCCCTGTTGGGAAATCGATCCGGCCATACGATTCCTGGAACAGCGTGTCGCCGGAAAATAAAACCTTTTCTGATTCCACATAGTAGCAGCAGGAACCTCCTGTGTGCCCCGGCGTGTGCAGAAGCCTGAAATCATAGCCGGCCAGGCTGGCTGTCTCCTGATCGCTCAGCAGTACATCAGCTTTGAGCGCGCTGCCTCCTCCAAGGAACTGGCCCGTTAAATTTTTACCGGGATCTGCCAGAACCTCTGCTTCCTTCTCACACGCATAGATGGGAACGCCCCACCCGTCCCTCAGCTCCTCCATGGCCATCACATGATCAAAATGGCCGTGCGTCAGCAGGATAGCCTGCGCCTTCACGCCGAGCCTTTCAACCTCAGAGCGGATCCGGCCTGCCTCGTCGCCGGGATCCACCACAACAGCCTCCTTTGTCCCGGGATTTATGGCAATGTAGCAGTTCGTCTGCACCATCCCGACAATCAGCTTTTTTATCTCCAATTTTTATCTCCTCCTTCGCCGGGCTGACGGCCCTTAACCGCCCTGTTCCCGCGATTCCGGTCCGTCATCCGGTCGTTCTCTCAATATCCAGCACTCCCTCAATCTGCCTCAGCTTATCGGACAGCTTATTCAGCTCCTCGATCCCATGGATATCAAAGGTCATGGTAATTGTAGCCTTGCCCTGCTTGCTGGTGCGGACATTCATGGACGTAATGTCAATCTGGCGCTCCGTAAATACCTTGGATATATCCACAAACATGCCGATGCGGTTATTGGCAAATATCTTGATCTCCGTGGAATATTTCTCCCGCCCGGTCGGCGTCTCAGGCTGCTGCCATTCCGCGTCCAGGATGCGCCCCCTCTCCTCCTCCGGAAGGTTGATCACATTGATACAGTCCGTGCGGTGGATCGAAATCCCGCGGCCGCGCGTGACAAATCCCACGATCTCATCGCCCGGCACCGGGCTGCAGCACCTCGAAAAACGGACCGCCAGATCATGGATACCCTTTACCACAATACCGCTCTTCGACTTTCCGGCCGCCAGAACCGGCATCTTGCTCCCCTCGCTGGCAATATTGTCCAGGATGGTTGCGTCTGTCTCCTCCTTCTTGAGCTTCTTGGTCCGCTCCTCCATCATCTTATTGATGACCTGGCCTTCCTTTAAGCCGCCATGGCCGATGGAGGCAAGCACCGAATCCCAGTCCTTATAGGTATACCGCTTCATGACCTTTTCCATGAATTCCGGCTTGTTCAGGTCTGAGAAATTGATGCCCTTTGCACGGCAGTATTTATCGATCATGTCGCGCCCGCGCATGATATTGTCTTCTTTTAATTCCGTCTTAAACCACTGATTGATCTTATTCTTCGCCTGCGTGCTCTTCACAAGCTTCAGCCAGTCGCGGCTCGGGCCTCTCGAATTCTGGGAGGTGATAATCTCAATCCGGTCCCCGTTCTGAATCACATAGTCAATATTGACCAGTTTTCCGTTGACGCGCGCGCCCACCATCTTATTGCCCACCGCGCTGTGGATGGCGTACGCAAAGTCAATCGGCGTGGACCCGCTCGGCAGGTTCTTCACATCCCCGGTCGGCGTAAAGCAGTATACATTGTCCGTAAACAGATCAAGGTCGCTCTTTAAAAGGCTTAAAAACTCCTTGTTATCCGACATGTCGCGCTGCCACTCCAGAATCTGGCGCAGCCAGGAAAGCTTGGCCTCCGCGCTGTCCGTGGAAGCCTTGCTGCTCCCGCTCTCCTTATATTTCCAGTGGGCCGCAATCCCGTACTCGGCCGTCCGGTGCATCTCATACGTGCGAATCTGAATCTCAAAGGGCTGCCCGCTGTTTCCAATCAGAGTCGTATGTAAGGACTGGTACATATTCGGCTTCGGCATGGCAATATAATCCTTAAAACGGCCCGGAATCGGCTTATACAGCTCGTGTATCACGCCCAGAGCCGCATAGCAGTCCTTGATGGAATTCACCAGGATGCGGACCGCGAACAGATCGTAAATCTGATCCAGGGTCTTATCCTGATTCACCATCTTTTTATATATACTGAAAAAATGCTTCACACGGCCGTCCACGCTGGCCTCAATGCCGGAATCGACCATATGCTTTTTCACGCCTTCCACGATGTCCTGCACAAACGCCTCCCTGGCCCCCTTGCGCAGGGTAATCTTCTCCGCCAGGTCATAGTAAACCTGGGGCTCCAGATATTTCAAGGACAAGTCGTCCAGCTCGGTCTTAATCCGTGAGATGCCGAGACGATCCGCAATCGGGGCGTATATATCCATCGTCTCCCTGGCCTTCTCCTTCTGCTTCTCCGGCTTCATATACTGCAGGGTGCGCATATTGTGGAGACGGTCCGCCAGCTTAATCAGAATCACGCGGATATCCTTTGCCATGGCGAGAAACATCTTGCGCAGGTTCTCTGCCTGGATCTCCACCTTATCCATGGACCAGGAGAGCTGCGTCAGCTTTGTAACGCCGTCAACCAGAAGAGCGACCTCCCCCCCGAACATCGCCGTCAGCTCCGCCTCGGTCAGAACCGTGTCCTCCACCACGTCATGCAGGATCCCTGCTACAATTGTCTCTTTGTCAAGCTCTAAATTGGCCAGAATGATGGCCACGCAAAGCGGATGGATAATATAAGGCTCCCCTGACTTGCGTCTCTGCTCCTTATGCGCATTATACGCAATGTCGTATGCTTTTTCCACCATAGAAATGTCGTCAGACGGATGATACTTGCGAATCGCTGCGATCAGCTCCTGATAAAGCTTCTCCGGACTGGTAAAATCAGCGGGAGCCATGAGCTCCTGATCCAGTTTTTTAATTGTTTCCGAATTTCCCATACTCAATGCCTCCCGGCTTCGGGCGTGTGCGCCCTTCCTTATCGATTTATGAAAGAATAATCACTATTATAATTATATTTGTCAAAAATTGCAATCATTTTGTGGGGTGAGGGCATGCCGGCGCGTAAGCGGTAACAGAACAGTAACCTCCGCCCCGCGTGAACCGTTTTATACACTGTACTGATATTATTTCCCTGATATTATGAACTTAAGCCTCCGGAACATATTTTTTCACTCAGCCGGCAGGGCCGGACGGGCAATTGTAAAACGGCGCAGAGGGACTGACTGCTCCCGCCGCGCCGTCTGTGGAGTGCGAACCTGTTTTATTTTCCTTCATATGTGAGCAGGGCGTCCACCGGATAATTCCTGAGCTTATCTCTTCCTTTTAATCCGGCAAGCTCCATTACAAAGCAGATTTTCACGACTTCTCCGCCCAGCTTTTCGATAAGCTTGATAATCGCTTCCGTCGTGCCGCCTGTTGCGATTAAATCATCCACAATCACAACCTTCTGCCCCGGCGCGATGGAGTCCTCGTGCATTTCAATCACGGCGCTGCCGTACTCCAGATCGTATTCCATGGAAACGGTCCGGCAGGGGAGCTTCCCCTTTTTCCTCACCGGCACGAACCCCTTGTGGAGCGCATAAGCCGCCGGAACGCCGAAGATAAAGCCGCGGGATTCCGGCCCCACCACCACATCAAAATCGACGTCCTTAAGTGAGGCCAGAAGCCCGTCAATCGCAAGCTTTAAGCCGTCCGGATCCTGTAAAATGGTCGTTATATCCCGGAAAATAATACCCGGCTCCGGAAAATCAGGGATGCTTCTTACATACTCTTCTAACTTTTTCATCTGTCTCTCCTCTTTTCTTTATATGCATTCATACTTCCTTGTCAGACACGATTTCATGTTCCATCCAGCCAGTAATTGGATTGTCAGAACCGCCTGTTCTGCCATCTGCTGCGCTGTCGTCATGTAACGATGCCGCCGCAGCGCCTTCTTCTCCTCCCCGGCCTTCCAAGCACCGCAAGTCCCGCTACAGCCGCCAGCGCCGCTGCGCTTATCATTATCCCCTGCGCAAGCCCCTCCGGCCGGTACGACATCTCCACCCAATGCGTCCCTTCCGTGAGCTCCACCCCCATAAATGCATCCAGCATTTTCCTGGCCGGCACTTTTTGTCCGTCCACGCGGATCTCCCAGCCCGTATCATATGGAATGGAAAAAAACAAAACCCCTCCCTGGCCGGCATCGACAGAGCCCGTGAGGCGCGTATCTTCCCACTTCTCTGTCACAAAGGGATTCCGGCTGAGCTTCTCATAGACAGCGGCAAGCCCGTCCTCTTTAAAGAGGTATGCGCCCGCGTCCAGTATCTCCGGGCCCTCCTTGTTTTCGACACTCACCGTCTCCCCGGCCTTCAGCCATCCGGTTTCTATCAGAAAACCGCGCTTTACATTCTCAATGGTATCCGTCGTCTCTCCAATCTTCAGCCGGATCGAGCGCACCTGGCGGTTTCCGATATAAATATAATACTCCCCATCATGCGTCGCTGTAAAGTGAAAAGTTTCTCCGGCCTCCTCTCCCGGGACATAAACCAGCAGATCCGGCGCGCCGAGCAGGGACGCCAGCCCGTTCTGCACATCAACGGGGTTCGGAAGATCCACATGCCATCCGTCCGCCATGACATCCGGCATCATAAAGCCTGCCGGCAGCGTATAGGGGTTCTCATACAGATACGTTTCCCCGGAAAAGCTGTTTAGGGAAAGCCTGGTATTTTCCTGCTTTCCCTCATAGAGGGCATAGCGGATGCCGAGCAGGGAGTCCACAAACGGCGTGCTTCCCATGATACTGTATGCATTTGTAGAGCCCTCACATCCCATCCGCTTGAAAAATTCCGTCATATCCGCGCTGGCCACGGAAGAAAACAGGGAAACCGACGGGAAATTCAGCCATGCGCCGTCGTTCTTTGTCCTGGCATTCGTTTTGTCGATCCGGTAAAATTCGCCGTACTCCTTAAGGCCTCCTGTCAGGATACGCACATCTTCGTTATCCTTTATATAAGCCTCCCTGCTGGTGATGGTCACGCTGGTGACTGTCGTATTCACCGCGGCCTCCACCGCTGTGGTTGCCAGCGTAAGAAGCGCCGCCACGGCCCCCAGGCAGCGCGGATTCTGATAATAGTACATCAGCCCCGTGTAGGCGGCCAGGAAAAGGATGGCCACATAAAATACTGCAAAATGGTAATCCTCCCCTGTCACCAGCTTCTGGGCCAGCAGGATATAGCAGACCGAGCCCCAGAACGCCGCCGCGATATGCTTTTTCGGCGTCTCCTCCAGGAAAAGATAGGCCTTAAAGCACAGCGTCAGCATGATAAAGATATAAATAAACGACTGGCGGCACGGCAGGCTGTTCGGATAATGGAAGCCATGCCATATAAAATTAAATACATTGATGGAAAAGCTGGCATAAAACAGCAGCAAAAGGCCGCAGTACACCGTCTTTTCCTTTACCGGAATCCGGTTGTTGGCCAGGTACAGGAGAAACAGCGGGAATATGGCCACGCCGCAGTAGATATTCGGCCAGTGCCCCAGCCCAATCTCAGGCTCCACATTCGCGATATGCCTGGCCAGCATATCGAAAATGGGGAAATACATCTCAAAGGCCTTCGGAAAGTTGAATTCTCCCGACGCAGTGGCCTTAAGCGCCGCAATCTCCGGCAGAAGCACCGCCGCGGACAGCGCGCCGGCGAGCAGCGAATACCCTGCAAACTGAAGCGCGATCACCGCATAATCCTTCCATCGCTTTTGCTTCTCCAGAAACAGAAGGCAGATAAAATACAGGACCATGAACATGCAGATCATGATGGATATATAATAGTTGGACAGGATGGAAAGGCCCAGCATGATACAGTAAAAAAACCCCTTTTTCTCATGAACCAGCCGCTCCAGGCCCAGCATGATGAGCGGAAACAGGAGGATACAGTCCAGCCACATGATATTCCAGCTATAGGCCGCCATATAGCCTGACAGGGCATAAAACACGCCGAAGTAACCGGCTCCGAACCGGATTGTCCGGTTGTGCTTTTGCAGATACCAGGCAAAGCTTAAGCCGCACAGCCCTGTTTTCAGGACAATCATGTACGTCATAAATTCGATAACCAGCCCCTGCGGGCACAGGGCTACCAGCCAGTTGACAGGACTCGCCAGGTAATAGGCATAGAGCGCCGCAAAATTCACCCCCATGCCGATGTCCCAGCTATAAAGCAGGCTTCCTCCTGTCGTCAGCTTATGACGGAATTCGGAAAAAAAGGGGGCGTACTGGTGGTACATATCGGTCCTTAAATAGCTCTCCTCCCCAAAGGGAAAAATCCCCCTCTGGGCGAAGATCACGGTCAGAATAATCACTGGCACAAAAAAGGCGGCCAGAAGCCCGTCCGAAGGGCACATCAGGCCGGTCTTCCACAGGGACTCCGGGATCCATTCGGACAGCCTCCCGCCCCCGGACGCCTCCCCGTCCTCAAATGTCTCTCCGTCATCAGGCAGTTGTTCCCTGTCCTTAAGCCTCTTCCCGTCCCCGCATGGCTCCTCGTCCGCAAACAGCTCCTCAATCTCCCCCATATCCCCGAAATCCCTGTCTGTTCCGGGCGTCTTCTCCGTGTCCATGGACATTAACCTCCTGCTTCACCCTTTTTAAAAATGAACAGCTTGCTGAATACATAATTCATTACCAGAGAGATCGCCGATACCGCCGCCTTTCCCAGCCATTCATTCCATCCCAATCCGTCCACGGCCGCCACCATAAAAACAATGGTAAAGACCCCGGTAAATGCCCGGCACGAGACAAAGGAAATAAATTCCCCTGCCAGCGCGTACATGCCCAAAGCCCTACTCCGGAACACAAACAGCTTGTTCGTGACAAATGCAAAGAGCACAGCGGATGCCCACGAGACGGCGGTAGAGAACGCGACCGAATACCCGGGCCAGCGCACGATGCGGTAAACCAGCCAGTCCACCAGCGTAGTCAGGACCCCGAATATCACATACGAGATCGTCTCTCTGTTTACAAACCTTTTCCACAGTATTCCCATTTTTTCCCTGAGCATATCTGTTTCCTTTCCAAAATGTACAGCCTCTGCGCTCCTCTGAACACCCGTGAACATGCGGCGATTCGTCCATTCACAGCAGGAAGCAGTGAAAAAGGTATGGGCAGCCTCCTTCGGGACGCCCATACCATATCATATATTAATTCCCGTCAGCCGGCTGAGGGGCCGGCTGATCCATCTCATGCAGAAGCTTGTTGACGCTGACTATCTTTACGCAGAGCGTAAACAGCCGCGACGCAATAATCAGATCCTGCAGCGGCGGATAGGACGGGGCAATGCGGATATTGCGATCGCGCGGATCCTTTCCGTAAGGGTAGGTCGCGCCCGCGTCCGTCATCACAACGCCGGCCTTTTTGCATTTTGCCACAATCTCCTTGGCGCAGCCGTCCAGCGAGTCAAAGCAGATAAAATAACCTCCCTTGGGCTTGGTCCAGCTTCCGATCCCCAGCCCGCCGAGCTCCTTCTCCAGAATGTCCTCCACTGCCTCAAACTTGGGCCGCAGCACATCCGCATGCTTTCTCATGTGCTCTACCATGCCGTGGATATCCTTGAAGTAGCGGACGTGGCGGAGCTGGTTCACCTTATCGTGGCCGATGGTCTGGATGCGGAGCTGCTTTTTGATATCCTCCATGTTGTTGTGGGAGGTGGCGATCGCCGCGATTCCGGAACCGGGGAAGCTGATCTTCGAGGTGGAAGAAAATTTGTACACCATATCCGGGTTCCCGGCTCTCTTGCACTCTGCCAGAATCTCGATCACATTGTCCTGCTCGTCATCGTATAAATGATGGATGCCATAGGCATTGTCCCAGTAAATGCGGAAATCGGGAGCAGCCGGCTTAAGCCTCGCCAGGCGGCGCACCGTCTGATCCGAATAGGAGGTTCCGGACGGGTTGGAATACTTGGGCACGCACCAGATCCCCTTAATGGAATCATCCGAAGAAACGAGGCGCTCCACCATATCCATATCCGGGCCGTCCGCATCCAGCGGGATATTCACCATCTCAATGCCGAAATATTCCGTGATGGCAAAATGCCTGTCATAGCCCGGCACCGGACACAAAAATTTCACCTTGTCAAGCTTGCACCAGGGGGTATTTCCCATAACGCCATGGGTCATGGAACGGGAGATCGTATCATACATCACATTTAAGCTGGAGTTTCCATAAATGATGATATTGTCCGGCGCTACCTCGATCATATCGCCGATCAGCTCCTTGGCTTCCCTGATTCCGTCCAGGATGCCGTAATTGCGGCAGTCCGTGCCGTCCTCGCAGGTTAAATCCATCTCGCTGTTTAACACATCCATCATACCCATTGAGAGATCAAGCTGCTCCGTGCTCGGCTTCCCGCGTGACATGTCCAGTTTCAGATCCTTTCCCTGAAATTCATGGTACTCCGCAGCCAGTCTCTTCTTCAGCTCTAACAGTTCTTCTCTCGTCAATTCGCTGTAAGGCTTCATCCCTTTCATTCCTCCTTCTATGTGCTCATGGTTTGTACGGATCAAAAGGCCGCTCCCCTTCATGCCGGCATAACGGCCATTCCTGTCATAAAAGCCGGCGCATACGCGGCTTTTAAGCTGAATTAATGATATCATAAACAGAGATTCCCTGACAAGCATATTTTGATTGACAGTAATTTTAATATAAGCTATACTGGGTAGCATGCTATAGTCAGGGACAAAGTAATTTGTCCCTGACTATATCCCCTCCGGGGGATACGCACGATTTTTGTGATTAACAAACAAAGGAGGAACTGCCATGTCAGAAACTGCTTACAGCGGCGAAAACAAGATGGGCTCCATGCCCATTAACAAGCTGCTTGTCTCTATGTCCCTGCCCATGATTGCATCCATGCTCGTCCAGGCGCTTTATAATATCGTGGACAGCATCTTTGTCGCGCAGATCAGTGAGAATGCCCTCACAGCCGTGTCTCTGGCCTTTCCGGTGCAGAGCCTTTTAATTGCCGTGTCCTCCGGCACCTGTGTCGGGATCAACGCGCTTTTGTCGCGCTCCTTAGGCGAGCGCCGCCAGGATGAGGCAAACCTTGCCGCTGCCAACGGCGTATTCCTGGCAGCCATAAGCTGCGCCCTGTTCGCCCTCTTCGGCCTCGCCGGCTCGCGCATCTTCTTTGCCAGCCAGACAGAAACCCAGGAAGTCATTGAATTCGGCGCACAGTACCTGACGATCTGCCTCGTCTTCTCCTTCGGCATCTTTGGGGAAATGACCTTTGAACGGCTGATGCAGTCAACAGGGCGGACATTTTACAGCATGATCACCCAGGGCACGGGAGCCATTGTCAACATTATCCTGGATCCCATCATGATCTTCGGCCTGTTCGGCTTCCCGCGCCTGGGTATACGGGGAGCGGCGATCGCCACGGTTACGGGGCAGATCATTGCCATGCTCCTGGCTGTGTACTTAAATCACACGAAAAATCCCGACATCCGGCTTTCTTTCAGCGGCTTTCGGCCAAACAAACGCGTCATCGGCCTGATCTACACGGTCGGCGTGCCCTCGATTGTCATGCAGTCCATCACCTCGGTCATGACCTTTGGTATGAACCGGATTCTGATTAAGTTTTCCGAGACGGCTGTCTCCGTGCTGGGCGTGTATTTCAAGCTGCAGAGCTTTATTTTTATGCCGGTTTTTGGCCTGAACAACGGCCTGATTCCCATTGTAGCCTACAACTATGGGGCTGCCAGCCGTAAGCGCATTATGGATACCATAAAGCTCGGCATCGCCATCGCGGTCGGCATCATGCTCTGCGGGCTGATCATCTTCCAGGCGTTCACGCCGCAGCTTCTGGGCATGTTCAACGCCTCGGAGCACATGCTGGAGGTCGGCGTCCCGGCCCTGCGCATCATCAGCTTAAGCTTTCTGTTCGCCGGATACTGCATCATCATCGGCTCCGTGTTCCAGGCGCTCGGGAACGGGGTATACAGCCTGATCGTCTCCGTTGCCAGGCAGCTCATATGCATCCTGCCCCTGGCCTGGTTTTTTGCAGATACCTGGGGGCTTCATGCGGTCTGGTATTCCTTCGCCCTGGCAGAGCTGATGTCCCTGACGCTCTCCACCCTGCTGTTTCGCAGGATCTATGTAAAAAAGATACAGGGACTGGGCCGCGCCTGATTCAGGCGTCACCGCCCGATTCCCTCGTCGAGAAGGCGGTTGTACTCTTCCCAGGGTACAAACCGCCCTCCCATACGTTCTAAATGGTCGGTATGAAACTGACAGTCAATAAACAGGAATCCCTTTTCTCTCAGAATGCGGGCTATCCCGATCAGCGCGGCCTTTGAACCGTTCTCTTTTTCCGAAAACATGCTTTCCCCGAAAAAACAGGCGCCAATGCAGACCCCATACAGCCCTCCGGCCAGTTCCCCGTCCTCAAACGACTCGGCGCTGACGGCATAGCCCTTCCTGTGCAGGGCCAGATAGGCGTCCTCCATCTCATCGGAAATCCAGGTTCCCTCCGCGTATTCCCTTTTTGTACGGCACCGATGCATGGTATCCTTAAAATCCCGGTTCAGGACCACGCTCAGGCGATGCTTCTTCATATATTTTTTCATCGAATGCGAAATGTGGATCTCGTCCGGAAAGATCAGAAAGCGCTCCCTGGGGCACCACCACATAATCTCATCCCCGGGATCATACCACGGAAAAATCCCGTAGCAGTACGCAAGGACAAGACGCTCTTCGCTCAAATCGCCTCCCACGGCCAAAAGGCCGTCTTCCCGGGCAAGCTCCGGGGCCGGGAAGCTGATTTCTTTTTTTCTCAGGCGGTACACTGGCATGGCTTTTCTCTTTTCTGATATTCCAACATAAATGTGTCTTCCCTGCAGCTCAGGCGGCAGCTTCCGCCCTTTTTCAGTCTTCCAAACAGGATCTCATCCACCAGCAGGGGCTTTATCTCGCTGCCGATGACGCGCTCTAACTCTCTTGCCCCGTACTCCTCGCTGATTCCCTTCTTTCTGAGCAGCTCTCTCGCCCCGCCGGAAACAGACCACTCGATCTTCTTTGCCCCGAGCATCCGTCCCAGCTCATCAAGCTTCTTTCCCGCAATCCGGTCCGCCATCGCATCGTCCATAGCGTTAAAGACCACGATGCGGTTCAGACGGTTCCTGAATTCCGGCTGGAAGGTCTTTTTTACCTCCTCCAGCATCACATCCGCCTGAAATGTCCGCTCTCCGAAGCCGATCCCCGCCTTTCCCACCCGGCTGGCGCCGGCGTTGGAGGTCATAATCACAATCACATTTCTGAAATCTGCCTTGCGGCCCTGATTATCCGTGAGCGTGGCATAGTCCATTACCTGGAGAAGGATATTGTAGATATCCGGGTGCGCCTTCTCGATCTCGTCAAGCAGAAGCACCGCATGGGGGGTCCGGCGGATCTCCTCGGTCAGAAGCCCGCCCTCCTCATAGCCCACATATCCGGCCGGAGCGCCGATCAGCTTTGCCACCGCGTGTTTTTCCCCATATTCGCTCATATCAAACCGGATCAGGCGCACGCCCAGCTCTTCGGCAAGACATTTTGCAATCTCTGTTTTCCCCACGCCGGTCGGACCCACAAACAGAAGGCTGGCCAGCGGCTTTCCTTCCTCCAGAAGGCCTGCGCGGGAAAATTTCACTGCATTCACAACCTGGCTCACCGCCTCGTCCTGGCCGAACACATGCCCCTTCAGCCGCTCCTCAAGCCCCGCCAGCTTCTTAATCTCATCCTGCTCCACCGTCTGCTTCGGAATCTGGCACGTTCTGGAAAGGATCTCGTCAATCAGCTCCTTATTCACAGTCTGCCTTTTCTGCGGCAGGGGATGGAGGCGGCGGTAAGCGCCCGATTCGTCGATCAGATCGAGCGCTTTATCCGGCAGAAACCGCTCATTGATATAACGGGTGCTCATGCGCACCGCATAATCCAGAACCCCTTTTCCATAGCGGACCTTGTGGTACGACTCATAATGCCTCTTAAGGCCCTCCAGAATCTTCACCGCATCCTCCGGCGATGGCTCCTTAATCTCCACATTCTGAAAGCGGCGCACAAGGCTTTTGCTCTTTTCAAAATGTTTTTTATATTCCTCAAAGGTCGTCGCGCCGATAAAGCGGACCGCGCCCGCCGCCAGATAGGGCTTGAGCATATTGGAAATGTCAAGGCTGCCCCCGTTTACGGCCCCTGCCCCCACGATATTGTGGATCTCGTCAATATAGACGATGGGCTTTTCCTCCCGGCTGATTCCGTCCATAATTTCCCGGAAGCGCTTTTCAAATTCTCCCCGGTACTGGGTCCCCGCAAGCAGGCTTCCCAGATCCAGGGCGAATATCCTGGCTCCCTTTAAGGGCTCCGGCACGCGCCCCTCATTAAGCAGACGGGCAAGACCGTAGATAATGGCGGTCTTGCCCACCCCCGGCTCTCCGACATGGAGCGGATTATTCTTATCCTTCCGGCAGAGGATCTGCATCGTCCGCTCCAGCTCTTCCTCGCGGCCGATCAGCGGATTCACGCCGTCAAGCTCCTCATTGACGCATGTGACATAGCGCCTCCACCGCTGGCTTCTGCCGCCGGCTGACGTCTCACGGCCTTCCTCCCCGCCGCCGGCTTCTCCCTCCTCCTCACGGCCTGCGCCCGCATTTTCCCGGCCCGTACCTCTGTCCTTCTCCCGCTCCGCCTGTTCCCCGCGGCCGATGCGGGTGCGGCGCGCATCGTACCGCTCCCGGATCTCACTGTATATGACCGTCAGCTCCCGCAGCAGATCCGTCTTCCCCACTCCCTGGGTTTCCATATAAAAAACAGCATAGCTCTCCTTCAGGAAATAAAAACCATACACCAGATGCTGCAGCTCGACCGCCTCCTTTCCGCAGTCGTCCGCCTGCTCCTGGGCACGGATCAGAACCGTCTCAAGCCCCGCCGACATCTCCGGCTTATCTGTCTGGCCTGTGGGCTCCGAATGTTCCTTCAGATACCCGATCAGGCGATCCTGTAAGCTGTCCGCATCGCCGCCGCAGTTCTCAAATGCCTCCCGAAACGTCTCGCAGCCCGCAATCTGATATAAAAGAAGCTCCGGCGTCGCAAATTCATAACGCTCCCTGGCCGCCGCCTCAAAGGTGGCGTTTAAGACATCCGCCACTTCCTTTGTCACTCTCATCTCCTATGCCTCCTTAAGCGTCAGCCGGAACGGATAGCCCTCTTCCTTGGCCCTCTCTGTCACGATCCGGACTTTCGACACGGCAATATCATAAGGGTAGCTTCCCACTGCCGCCTGGCCGCCCTTATGTACGCTCATCATCAGGGCCACCGCCTCCTCTTTTCCCTTGTGAAAAACTTCCATCAGGATCCTCACTACAAAATCCATGGGAGTATAATCGTCATTGTGCATAATAACCTGATACCGCTTTGGCTCCCGGATCCGGCTCTGGGACTTCTGCCTCGTTTCCCCCTGAATCGACACCTCTGTCCTCCTTTGTATCTGTATTTCGCGTCTGAACCGCTATTTAACCCTTCTGAATCCGCCCCTGTTCCACATTGGGCAGGATAAAATTTTCATAGGAATACTTCCACAGCGTCTCGGAACCCCTGCCCGTATTCTGATTTCTTCCGAGAATCTGGCTTAAACGCACCCCGCGCTCCGCCCAGGAACGGCCGTCTGTCGCCGCGTTCAGCATCGTCGGCTGAATATTATCCAGTGTCCTCGCAAATCTCGCCTCCGGCGTGGACTCTGCCTCAAACTCCTCCCATAACCCCCGGAGGCTCTCCCGCTGATCCGCCGGAAGCAGGCCGAAGATGCGATCCGCCGCCGCCAGCTCTCGTTTCTTCTGGCTCTTCTTCGCCTCCTCGTCGTAGGCGTAGGTATCCCCCGCGTCTATCTCCACCAGATCATGAATCAGCAGCATGGTCACTGTCTTTAAAACGTCAATGGGTTCATTGGAATATTCGCTTAAAAGCACCGCCATAAGCGCCATATGCCAGGCGTGCTCAGCGTCGTTTTCCTTGCGTTCTTTGCCGCTTAAGTAGGTCTGCCGGCTGATCAATTTTTCTTTATCGATCTCGCGGCAAAATTCAAATTGCTTTTCGATTCTGCTTTTTTCCATGATTTATGCCTCTTTATTTGTTTTATGTGGGTATAGATAAACCAATGTTTTTATTTTACTATATCCGGGTCGGTTTTACAAGAAGGCGGCGGGAGGTATATTGGGTTTTCATTCATCATCCCCTCTGCCACCTCATATAATTCAGTAATCATACCCGGAAACGGAGCGCTTTCATGAAGCTTCCTTTCAGATTTCTGTTCCAGAAACGTATTCTCACAACCGCTCTCCTGTTCGCTGCGGCCTTTTGCGGCGGAAACCTGTCGGCCCGGGCCGTGGCTCATTTCCCGGGCGCGCAGCCCGCTGTCCCTGCCGCGATTCCCTGCGGACAGCCCGCTGCCGCCGCCTCTGCCGACGGCAATTGGGGGCTGAGCTTTCAGAGCGAGGGGCAGACGCCCGTCGGAAACGCGACGGCCGATTATTTAAAGCAGTATCACGCATACTATGCCGGGCCCGCGCAGGAGAAGGTGATCTATCTGACCTTTGACGCAGGCTATGAAAACGGGAACACGCCGGCGATTCTGGACGCCTTAAAAAAGCACCGGGCGGCCGCGACCTTTTTTCTGGTCGGAAATTACTTGGAAACCAGCCCGGAGCTTGTGAAACGCATGGTAGCGGAAGGCCATACTGTGGGAAACCACACCTTCCACCACCCGGATATGTCAAAAATTTCTACAAAGGAAGCCTTTCAGAAGGAACTGACCGATTTGGAAGCGCTGTTCAAAGAGACAACCGGACAGGAAATGAAGAAATTCTATCGCCCGCCCCAGGGAAAATACAGTGAGAGCAACCTTCAGATGGCTGATGAGATGGGATACCGCACTTTTTTCTGGAGCCTCGCCTATGTGGACTGGTATGAAGATAAGCAGCCCTCCAGGGAAGAGGCTTTCCAGAAGCTTCTGGGGCGGATCCACCCCGGCGCAGTCGTGCTTCTGCACAGCACGTCCAGGACGAACGGGCAGATTCTGGATGAGCTTTTAACGAAATGGGAGGAAATGGGGTATCGGTTTGCGCCCCTGGATGAGCTTGTAAACGGAGCTTAAGCCCCATTGGCAGCCCCTGTCCGCGGCGCAGCGGCCCTTTCCCCCTCCTTTACACCCGCAGGAGCCGGCGGATCAGGGAAAGAACCGCGCCCGCCGTGCTGCAGAACGCCAGAAATTCATGGTTCGCATTCACCGCCTCCAGAACAGCGGCCGCCCCTTTTACAATCCCATGGAACGCCTCCCCGTCTGACGCAAGCGCGGCTGACACCGGGAGCGCCGCGTACACAGCCGCCATGCAGAGAAGGAACGGAATCAGGCCGCGGCCCGTATCATATTTCTTCATGCGTACGCCGCCGCCGGACGCCTTCCTGGAAAGAATCCACAGGCACCACACCGTGCCCAGGAACAGGATGAGGCCCGCCGCGCCCAGATAAAGGGCCAGGCCGTAGTTTTCCTCTGCCGCAATAGCCGCAACGCTTCCCAGCTCCCTCCGGCCGTACCAGAAGGCTTTTCCTGTCACCCAGACCATTCCAGCCATGCAAAGGGCGCAGCAAAGCTGCATGACGCGCGACAGCAGGACAATGGTTCCTGTCATTCCCTTTGCAGCCGCGTCTCCTATCGCCTCTCCGGGCGACCCCCCGCTTCTCTCCTCCTGCGGGGCGCCCTTTCCACGCGCCGCCTGCTTTGCCTCCCGCTCGCGAAGCAGGCGTTCCTGTTTTCGCTCCTCCTCCAGGAGCTCGATGCGCTTTTCGAGCTGGCGCCTGACTTTTTGGGAGGCCTTTTCCTTAGCCGCCTCCTCCTTTTTTTCTTTTTTTGAGGAGCGGGCAGACCTTTTAGCGCCCTCCCGGGCCCGCGATCGCGCGCTTCTCTCTGATTTTTCCCTTTTTCCGGCCCGGCCGTGTTCCGGCTCTTTGTATACAGGCGTCTCCCGGACGCTTACGTCCGCCTCGCCTGCATCCCGCGCAGGAGACTCAAAATTCTCCCATTCCTCACTGCCGTTTTCCCTCTCCCGCCCTCCGGCCCGGCTCCCCAGAAGCGCGCCGCAATTGCTGCAAAAATTTCCGGCCGCCTCATGGCCGCATTTCGGACAGATCACTGATATTACTTCCTTTCCTTACGTTCCCGGCGGGCCGTAAAATTCCACGCGCCCCTGTGTCGGCTGCTCCTGCTCCTGGCCGGGACGCGCACTCCCGGGCGCATCCTGGCCAGGGCGGGCATTTTCCGTCGTATTCTGGCCCGGGCGGATAGCCTCTGAAGGTTCCTGCCCCGGACGGATGCTCCCTGACGCATTCTGCCCCGGACGGACGTTTCCTGAAGGCTCCTGGTCAGGGAGGACGCCGCCCGGCGCGATGATGACTCCTGTATCGCTCTGCACGCCCGGATAGGTTCCCGCGCCTCCGGGCGCGCCCGGCGCTTCTTCCTGCTCCCGGGAGGGGCTGTACGGCGCAGTCGCTTTTACGCCGTTTTCCTCCGTCTGGCTCTGCTGCGTGCGGTTCCCTGCGCCCCCTGTCTCATATCCTCCGGGCGGCAGGATCAAGTTTCCGCCCGAATCCGTCTCTCTCTCCGCCTCGTCTGAACCGTCCCCGCGCGCATCGGTCTCCTCTCTATCGGTGCGCCCGCGCTCCTCTTCGGAAACACTCTCCTTCCGGGAATCTGCCGCGGTGGTCCGGGGAACCGATCCTCCTTTGGTCCCCACGTCGCCCGACGATTTCGCATTCGTTGAAAGCCCTGTGTCTGCGATGATCTTCTGGCTGATGCTCTTTACCGTTTCGGTCGGCCTGTAATCCTCATCCCCAAAGAGGAACTTATGAAGCTCCACCACATTGCTCTCCAGCGTCTGAGGGATGACGCACGCGCCCTTGCTCTTTATCTTTGCATCGCCTCTGGCGGAAGGGAAGCCCATGGTTTCAGTCAGATGATATTTCGTTATGCCCCGCCCCATGCTCAGGATGTCGCCCATATCAACACTGGTGGCGACCTGCGGAAATACGGTCTGAATGATATTGTTGATCGTAGCCCAGTCTGCCTGCTTCGCCTTCTCAAAGGCCAGGGCGATCACCTTTCTCTGGCGCTCTGTGCGCGCAAAGTCCGTATCCATCAGCCGCAGGCGGCCGTACGCAACAGCCTGCACGCCGTCCAGATGGTTCATGCCCGCATGCTTCAGTTGATTGGATCCCACCCCTGTGGCCGTAACGGTCTCTGAAATAAACGCATTGATATAATAAAATTCCGGCTCGCTGATCTCCAGATCAATGCCTCCTAAAATATTGATGGCATCCGCCACTGCTTTCCAGTTAAAGGTCGCGTAGTCATCGATATCCAGATCCAGATTTTTATTCAGCGCCTTTACCGCCTGCTCCGGGCCGCCGCGCAGGTATGCCGTGTTGATTTTATTATAGGAATTTTTGTCGCTCACATTGAGATAGGAATCCCGAAAGACCGATACCAGGCGGATCTCTCCGGTATCCTGATTAATGTTGCAGATTATATTGACATCCGAATTATTTCCCTTGCCAACCGACGCATTCCGGCTGTCCACGCCGAATATGGCAACCGTCCAGTAGCCTCTCATCTGCTCCTGTTTTGCCTCAGATATATCCACGTTCCGGATCTCCTCCGGATCCCATGGAAGCTGCTGCATCATACTCAGGCGGCTGTTGATATACGAATAACCGGCAAAGACCATGACACCGAGAAAAATAACGGCCTCCAGCAGGATAATGTGAATCTTCCTCTTACGCTTTTTCGCCCTGCGGCGGGCCGGATCCTCATAGATGGACTCATAAGAGGAATCTTCTGTCCCGCCGCGTTCCGGCGAAGCGCGGCGGACGGGGGGAGGCGTATGGGCCGCCGCGCTCTGGCGGGCGGCTGCCCGCGCGCCGTTTGGTCCGTGATAAGACCGCTCCTCCTGCCCCGGACCGTGAAGCGTTTTCCGGCCTGACATGATCAAAGGTCCTTCTGTCAGAGAACTCTTGGATGATACGGACGGCCCCGCCATGGCCCTGCGCCTGCCCGGGGCCTGCGCATCCGATAAACCTCTGCGCCTGCCGCAAAGCTGCGGATCCACGGAAATGCCCGGCGGATCCGCTGAAATACCGTACCGCTCCGGCCCCCACGCATTCGCTGAACGGTCATACCGCTCCGGCCCCGGCGCGTCCATTGCAGTGCCGCGTCCGCCCGCTCCCCGCGCGTTCTCCCTTCCGGGGCCGGAAACCTGTATATCAACAGACCCCCTGCGCCTGCCGGGCGGCTTTCCATTCTCCGGGCCCCTGCGGCCTGCCCCGGGCTGACGCCGCCCCTGATCGCGGAACGAATCTGTGATCAGGTTAAGCCCGGATTCCTTATGTCCGGGCTCTCCCTTTCTTCTGTATGGTATTTCCCTGTCGCCCATCCTTTTCACGGGCTGCCGATCGCGTCCCCGGTCCCTCCGGGGCGAATCTGTCTCATCATATCCCATATAACCGCCCTCGCTGATACAACATTCACCCTCACTGATTATACACTGTCAATACGCATTTTTATTAATAAATCCCTTAAAAAAGGTCAGAAATAAAATTTTCACGTCAAAGCCCAGCGTCCAGTTTTCAATGTAATAGAGATCGTGCTCGATCCGTTTCGTAATCGATGTGTCCCCTCTGTAGCCGTTCACCTGAGCCCAGCCGGTCATGCCGGGGCGGACCTGGTGCTTGATCATATAGCGCGGAATCTCCTCCTTGAATTTCTCTACAAAAAAGGGGCGCTCCGGCCTTGGCCCCACCAGGCTCATATTTCCCTTCAGCACATTAAAAAGCTGCGGCATCTCGTCAATGCTGGTCTTCCGGATAAAACGTCCGATGGAAGTCACCCTGGGATCCCCCGGCGTCGTCCACTGGCTCTTCTCCCGCGCGGGCGGCTGAACCGCCATGGAACGGAATTTATACATCTTAAACGGCCGGTTGTGGAGTCCCACCCGCTCCTGGCTGTAGATGACCGGGCCCGGGGAGGTGAGCTTGATACCAGCGGCCGCGATGAGCATCACCGGTGAAAAAAGTATCAGCGCGACAGCCGCCCCGATCAGATCCACGCCGCGCTTTATGGTTGCATTCAGTATGCTCGTCAGGGGAACATGGCGGATATGGATCACCGGAAGCCCCTGCAGATCCTCCATAAACGGCCTGGTCGGGATAAAGTTATAGTAATCAGGGATAAATTTCGTGTGAACCCCCGATTTCTCACACCCCGCCACGATCCGCTCCAGCTTTTCATATTCGCGTATGCTGAGGGTGATCGCGATCTCATCCAGAGTATTTAATTCCAGGATCTTGTTCAGATCACCGATCTTTCCGATCACCCGTACCCCTCTGTATTCCTTCCCCCACTCCTGCCAGTCGTCTAAAATCCCCCGGATATTATAGCCCCATTCCGGGTTCAGCCTCACGCGGTCAATAAAGCCTTCCGCCGCCCGGCTGTACCCGACCAAAAGCAGATGCTTCTGGTTGTAGCCCTTTGAACGCATGGATCGCAGGCCCATCCGGAGCAGGTTCCGCATCAGAGCCTCGGACATGATGTTGATCGCAAAAAACAGCATCAGCATGGGGCTTGAGAAATTTCGGAAATATTCGTTTTTTCTGCACAGATACAGGATCAGGGCAATGCACAGAAGTCCGATGACATTGGCCTTTACGATATTTGCCAGCTCAACCCTCCGGCTCTGCACCCGTTTGGGGGTATAGAGCTGGAAAAAGGCGTACAGGAGCAGATAAAACGGCACGATCGCCACGCCGGCCGCCAGATAGACGGCCGCCATCGCATTCTTGTTCTCCGCTGTTACGTCAAACCACAGCGTAGCGTTTACAATAAACCATGCCAATGCATAGGAACAAATAATCACAAGCGCGTCAAGAAGCACATGGAAATGGTTCAGACGCTTTTGGTTATCTTTTATCATAGTATTTCACCGTAACCGTATGATTCACACGCCGGCCCTATGCCCCCGGTCCCGCAGAACCGCCTCCTGGAGAAGACGAGCCTCCTCCGGGAACGCCGCTCCCCCCTGCGGAGAGCTGCGTGTCAGAGGGCGCATTGTTTGCTGACTGTCCGGCCCCGGGCGCTGTCCCGCCCGGAGCGCTGCTTCCCGGCGCGTCCTGCCCGGAGGGGGCGCGGTTTCCAGGCGCTGCGCTTCCTGTCTCCGGCGTCCTGTCCGGCGGCCTTACGCTGCCGGGCTCTTCCTCTGTCTCATAAGCCTGTGTAGTCTGGCTTCCCGGCTTTTCGTAGCGCGGCGGCGGCGTTCCTGTGCCGCCCGGCCCCTGTCCGCCATTTTCCTCGTCCGCCTCTGTCGTCTGGTTGGGCCGTGTTGTTCCCGGCTGTGTGGGCGATGTGCCGGGCTTTGTTGTGCTTCCTCCCGGCTGTGTGCCTGACGTTCCGGGCTTTGTCGTGCTTCCTCCCGGCTGCGAGGGCGACGTTCCGGGCCTTGTCGTCGTGCCTCCGGGCCTTGACTGCGAGCCGCCCGGACCGGTCGGGTTCTCCTCTTCCCAGTCTTCGTCCGGCCAGTTGTCTCCCCAGTCGATATACGGCCAGTCTTCCTCCGGATCAAACGTGCTTTCATCCTCCGTGCCGCTTTCATCTGTGGAGCTCTCACCCGTCTCGTCCGTGGACTCCTCGTCCTCCGTCTCGTCCTCTTCGGTCTCCCTCGCCTTCGCCTCCTGCTGCGCCTGGCGTTCGGCGCGGCGTCTTACATAAACAGAGGCGTTAAGGCCCTGATCGACCGGAACATGGCCGATCACCTTGCCCTCTGTGCTCATGCCCGTCACATTGGCGATATGGCGGCTGTACTCCAGCACATTGGACGGAACATCATAATCCGTTTCGTCAAAGAGGAATTCGTGAAGAATCCTCACGTTAAATTCCAGCGTTTTCGGAATCACGCAGTCTCCGGTGTCTCCCACATTCATCTCGCCCCTGGCGGCCGGGAAGCCCGACGTCTCGCCCATATGGTATCTCGTGATGTTCCTGGCAAGAGGAATCAAATCCGCCGGCGTGACATTCGTCGCAAGCTGCGGCGTGACAGTCTGGATGATATTATTCAGCGTCGCCCAGTCCGCCTGTTTAGCCTTTTCAAAGGCCTTATTCAGGATAATCCGCTGGCGCTCCGTTCTCGCATAGTCCGTATCGCCCAGGCGCAGACGCCCGTAAGCCACGGCCTGGACGCCGTCGAGATGGATATTCTCACCGGCATGCGTAAGCTGCACCGATCCAAGTCCTGTCTCCTTAACCGTCTCCGAAATGTAGGCATTTATCCACGAAAACTCCGATTCACTCAGATCCACATCCACCCCGCCCAGAATATTGATGGCATCTGCCACCGCCTTCCAGTTAAAGGTCGCATACTGTGTGATGTTAAGGCCCAGGTTCTTGTTCAAAGCCTTTACCGCCTGCTCCGGGCCGCCCTGCGCATATGCCGCGTTAATCTTATTATAGGAATTTTTGTCAGTGATATTCAAATAAGTGTCACGAAATACGGAAACCAGCCGGATCTCACCTGTCTCCAGATTGATGCTGGCGATCAGGTTCACGTCTGCGTTGGTCCCCTTTCCCACGTTCAGATTGCCGTTTTTATCCATACGCGAGTCCACGCCAAAGCACGCCACGGTCATATAGCCCTTCATGCCCTCAATCTGCTCCGGGGACAGGTTCGCATTGAGCACCGCTGACTCGTTAAACTCAATTTTAGCCAGGGAGCCCCATGTCTTCTGGTAAAAATACCAGAGCGTCCCGCCGATCGCCAGCGCCAGGACAGCCATAACCGTCAGCAGGATGATGATGATCTTCTTTTTCCGATCCTGCCTCTTCCTGCGGCGGTATATGCCGCGGTTGCTCCCTCTGTGCGCCTGCGCGCCATGGGATGGCGTCTCCCCTCCCTTGGGCCCGCTGTAGCTGGAATGGAAGGCCCTGGAGCCTCCCGGCGCTCTCTGGGATGCCGGCGCAGACGCAGTCCGGCCCCTGCCGCCGGATCCACGCGGATCCCGGGCCGGGGCGCCGCCTCTGCCATAACCAAAACTGCGGCCCGGCGCGCCGTTTCTTCTCTGCTGCGGCCTGCGGGCCCGCATGCGCTCCAGCTCATCGTCCTCGTAATTCATAAGCCACCTCAACCTTTCACTTCAACTTTGTTATCTGTCTGGCAGCGAACTCATATATATACAAACACGTGCCAGCAATCAGTTCCAGTTCAACCGACAGCTCCTGCTTCCAGTCCCGCCGCTTCCGTACGGCCCTGTCCAGGCTGTGCGCTGTCTTAACCCCTTCCCTCAAGCCGTCCACGTACTCCTTTTCATACCCCAGTCTTTTAAAAAACAGATATTTCACAAACATCCCCGCCGCGATGGGAACCGCATTCACCGCCATCTGCCAGGCAGGCATATTTTTATAAATCAGATAAATATTATTCCTTGCCGCAAGCCTTACCTTAAACGGATTATATTTAGAACCGCTCGTCCCGCTCCCCACATGCCAGACGAGGGCATCGGGGCAGTAAATATTGTCATACCCGTAAAGGCGCGCCCTGTACCCCACATCCATATCCTCCAGATATGCAAAATGGCGTTCGTCAAAATACCCGATCTCCTCAAACACGGCCCTCCGGTAAATCGCCGCTCCGGCGCACGCCGAAAATACACGGCGGGAGCGCCTGTATTTTCTCACATCCCGGCCCACTCCCCTCTGAAAGGCCCATCCCAGGACAGAATACATATCCCCCGCGTCATCCATCTGATCCGGCCGGCTCATCTGGATCATCTTGCTGCTGACGGAAAAAATACGGGGCGAGCGCTCAATCGCCCGAAGCATCTCCGCCACAAAATACGAATCCACCCGGGTATCGTTGTTTAAGAGGAGCACATAAGGCGTGGCGCTGGCCTTGATGCCGATATTCACCGCGCCCGAAAAGCCGATATTTTCCGGAAGGAATATCGTGTCGATCCCGCGCTCCTTAAGCCACTCCACGCTCCCGTCCGTGGAACCGTTATCGATCACCAGCACCTTAAACCTGCGGAAGGTCTGGGTCTTCAGCGCTTCCATACATGTATCCATAAATTTCAGCCCGTTGTAATTCGGAATCACCACGGTCACTGCGTTATCCATACGCGTTTACCTCCTGGTTCACACCCCGCCGGTGCGCCTCTGCACAGAAACTGCTTCTAAGCTTCCAGCCGGTACGGTTCCCCGATCCCTTCCTTCTTCAGATCCCGCAGGGCAAAATTCGATTTCCGCAGCGTCAGGTTCGGATTGTAATACGGATCCCCCTCCCTCAAAATCTCCGGCCACCGCTCTGCAAAAATCCGGATCTCCCGGTTAAACCTGGCCACCTTTTCCGGCGTGTTCTCAAGGCCCCGGGACTTGGATTCGTAGTGATACAGGAGCGCATACGGATTATAAGCCACCAGCTTTCCGGCGCGGCGCACCTTCATGCAGTAATCAATATCATTAAAGGCCACGGCAAGCTCTTCGGTAAAGCCCCCTACCTCTTCAAACAGGCTCTTTTTGGTCATCATACAGGCCGCTGTCACGGCGCTGTAATCCTGCGTGCTCACAGCGCGGTGGAAATAGCTGTTCTCCGCCTGGTGAAGGCCGATAAATGTATGCCCCGCAATACCTCCAAAGCCCACTACCACGCCAGCGTGCTGAATCGTATCGTCCTGATAAAGCAGACGCGCCCCCACGGCTCCCACATCCGGCCGCTGGCACAGGCCCAGCATCTCCTCTATAAAATTCTCAGCGATCAGCTCTGTATCATTATTTAAAAACAGCAGATATTCCCCGTTTGCAAAGGTAACGCCGAAATTATTAATCGCCGAATAATTGAATTCCCGCTCCCATGTCACCACCCTGACGTTTTCCTGCTCCTTTTGGATGCGGTCATAGTAGGAAAATGTCTCCGGCTCCATGCTGTTATTTTCCACAATAATCAATTCGATATTGCGGTACGTCGCCCGTTTCAGGATCGCGCGTATGCACGTGTCCAGATCCTGGCTGTGATCCTTATTGGGGATAATCACGGAGATCAGCGGAGAGCCCGCAATCCGGTAGAACGTGTGGTAAATCCCGTAATCCACGCCCTTCTCCACGCGCTCCGCCTCAATGCCCACCCGCTCATAGTGGGCCATGATAGCCCTCGCCCCGGCCTCAAACGCATAGAGTTTGCTCTCCGGGTTGCTGGCCGTCGAATCCTTATGACAGCGCCAGTGGTAAAGCACCTTCGGAATATGGCAGATCCGGGCCGCGCCCTCCGTACACCGGAAAATGAAATCGTAATCCTGCGCCCCGTCAAATTCCTGCCGGAAACCGCCCACACGCGCCGCCAGATCATGGCTCACCACAAACAAATGGCAGATATAATTCACGCTGCAGAGCAGATCCGGATTAAAATCCGGCTTAAAGTGGGGATCAAAAAGCGCCCCGCCGTCCATATCCATCTTATCTTCGTCGGAGTACAGCACGTCACAGTCCGGATGATCACAGATGCACTTCGCGCACTCGTAAAGGGCGTCGGGCGTCAGGACATCGTCGTGATCCGCGAGCACGATATAATCGCCGTCCGCCATATCCATCGCTGCGTTCGTATTGCCCGCTATGCCCTTATTCCCGCCCAGAACCGCATATTTAAAGCGGCGGTCGCGCTCCGCATAGCGGCGCAGCACGCGCTCCACGCTCTCTCCGGCCGGGCTCCCGTCCACCACGCAGACCTCCCAGTTCGCATACGTCTGCGCCGCGATGGAATCAAGCATCTCCTTTAAGTAGCGCTCCGGCGTCTTATATGCGGGAATGATGACCGAAAACTTCGGCATATCGGGAAGGCGATCCGCCCTCTGGCGCTCCAGCTCCTCTGCGGACGGCTTCGTCAATTCATACCATTCGCCGTAATCATAGTCATTGTCAATGCCCTGAAGCTTATGCTTTGATTTGAGGATCAGGGCCTTTAAGCCATTCTCCCGCCAGAACTCCATACAGACGTGAACTGTCTCCATATTCATCAGATCCTGAAGCTTTTTCAGGCGCTTATGGGCCACGCTGCTGCGCTTTCTGATCAGGGCCTCGTTATACTTCACGCGTATCCGGCGCTTTTCGCCCCGGATCACCAGATAATAGTCCTTTCCCCTCTCATAAGGGAACTGGATATCAAAGCCAAACTCCCGATCCATCGTCTTTCCATAATAGATCTGGCTCACATCATCCCGCCTGGTGGAAACATACTGAAACGTTATGGGATGATGGGAGGCATCCTCCACCGCATATGAGATCTCCGCGTCCGGCGTTCTCCCGATCGCCCAGCCATTTAACTGAATGGTATTTTCCCTGATTCTGACCACATCAACATTAAATTTCATCCTGCTCACCAAAATTAATCCGTTCTTCCTCCACGACCAGGGGCCGCTTCATCACACGGGAATTAATGGATAAAATATATTCCCCCACAAGCCCGATAAAAAAGATCTGCACCGATCCCAGAAAGCACATGCCGATCAGCACCGGAGCCATGCCGGCGGGAAAATCATACCAGTACAGAAGCTTCATCACGAGGTAAACCACAGCCACCGCCATGCTCACCGCCGCGCAGACGCTCCCGAAAATTGTCGCCAGCCGCAGCCCCACTTTGGTATAAGACGTAACGCTCAGCATCGCCGCGTCATAGAGGCGGTAGAAGTTATTGTGCGTCTTCCCGGCGCGGCGCTCCGGCTGGACGTAAGGGATCTCCTTGCGTTTATACCCCAGCTCCGCCACGATCCCGCGCAGAAAAGGAGTCGGATCGTCCAGACTCCTGAGTATCTCGATGAAATCGCGGTCATACAGGCCGGAACCTGTAAAATGCTCGATCTGCTCCACATCCGAGAGCTTTTTAATTAATTTATAATAGCAGCTCCTCAGCCCGTACATAACCGGGTTTTCTTTGCTGCCTGTCTTGATCCCTATCACAATTTTGTAGCCGTTTTCCCACTCCCGCACATACTTTGGGATCAGCTCCACCGGATCCTGAAAATCCGCCACCATGCTGATCACGCAGTCGCCGTCCGCCTGAAGCATGCCGTAGTAGGGGGAGTTGAACTGTCCAAAATTCTTTGCGTTAAAGATAGCCTTAATCCTTGGATTTTCCGCGCAGAGCCTGCGCAGGATCGGCCTCGTCTGATCCGAAGAGTCATTGTCAATAAATATAAGCTCATAGTCGTACTCCGGCAATTTCGTCTCCAGGGTTTTCACCACCTCGGCGCTGATCGGAGCGACATTCTCCTCTTCATTGTAACAGGGGATCAAAATACTGATTTTCTTCATTGTGGAACAATCTCCCGATTCCGCCCGTGGCTTCCCGGCGCCGCACGCAGCGCGATCCGCCAGCACGCATTGTAAACACACATGTTCAAAAACTGTATCCTATATTCTAACCGCCTTTCCTCTATTTGGCAACCTACAATTTTCTTAACATATTACGGATTCCTTGCTCAAATCTTATTTTTGGCTCCCATCCTGTCACGTCCCGAAGCTTCCTGATATCCGGGATCAGGTTGACGACTCCCTCTGCATTCGGGGGACGAAGGCCGTACCGCATGTCTCCTCTCCTGCCGCACAGCTCATACATCTGCTCCACAAACCCGCGTAAGGGGCCCGTCTCGTCCATAGGGCCCGCCAGATTATAAACGCACCCGAAATCCGAAAGCGTTCCGCTAAATTCTGCCAAATCAGAGAGCGCCCGCGCCGCATCATCAATATACAGAAAATTCCATTGCTGCGTACAGGCCGAAAGCTCCATCCGGCCGCCCTTTAGAAATGTGTCAAGGCAGGTCGAAACCAGGGACCACGAGTGATCCCCGGGCCCGTATACGCTGAAAATCCGTATATGGCCATAATCCATGCCGCACCGCCTGCACAGCTCCTCCGCCTCCCGGCGCACCGCAAGCTTCGCCTTCCCGTAAAAGGACGTCGGACGGCATGGCATCTCCTCATCTGCCAAACAGTCGTAAACCCCGTACTCCGCCTGGGAGCCTGTAAATAGAAAGCGCCTGCAGCCGAGTAAGGCCGCGGTCCGAACCGCCCCCAGCGCATCCCTTACGCTCTCCCTCTGAATCTCTTCCTTTCCCCGGTCGCTGCTTCCCGCGCCCCGCCAGCCCATGTGCAGGAACACATCGCACGGCCCCTCTATCAGCTCCGGCAAACGGGAAAGCTCTCCCAGATCCACATTCAGCACGGTGAGTCCCTCCGGGAAAGCGCCGTTGTCTTTCAAGCGGTCCGCCTTCACAGAATGCTCGCGCAGCACCGCGCAGACCTCACAGCCGCGGCGCAGAAGCTCCCTCACGGCCCCTGCGCCCACAAAGCTCGTCGCTCCTGTCACTACAATCTTCATCCGTTTCACCTCATTGCCTGCCCTGCCGCCTTCTCCGTCTGCCCCGGAATCAGTGCAGCGGCGCGCTGACTCTCGGTATCAGCATATTTTTCTCCATCTCCTCATCTGAAAGGAACGGAGCCAGATCCTCTAACGGCGCGGAGATCATGCTTCCATCCGGCAGCTTCTTTGACGCGGATTTCGGCTCAAAATTCTGGTCAAGCGTCACAAATACCTCGCAGATCACCGGCCCCTCTATCGCCAGCGTCTCCTCCACCCGTTCCCCGATCTCCTCATTGTTCCGGATGGACACATAGGGAAAGCCGTAGGCCCAGGAAAGCTTTTCCATATTCGGGAAGGTCAGATCCCCGCTGTCCGCGCCGATCCCCACAAGCGGCTCCCCAAAAAAGCTTTTCTGCGTCTGCCGGATCGAATGGTATCCCTCGTTATTGATGATAAATATCTTGATCGGGAGCCTGTAACCGATCACGGTCTGCAGCTCCTGCAGATTCATCTGAATGCTCCCGTCCCCGGTCACAAGCACGATGTCCTGCGAAGGCTCGGCCACGCTGGCCCCGATGGCTGCCGGAAGCCCGTATCCCATGGAGGCAATGCCGGAGTTGGAGATAAAGCGCTGCCCCTTTTTCATGATATTTCCATGGCCGCAGACCACGTTCGCAGAGCCGTTTCCGACCACTACAATCTGGCCTTCATTCAGCCTCCGGCTCATCTCATAAGCAAATGCATAGACATTCGCCTGTGTGCTGGTTCCGCCCTCCATATGGCGCGGCAGCACCACCGGATAGTCCCGCTTCCACCCCCGGCACCGCTCTGCCCATTCCTCCTGGGCTGCCCGCCTCTCTTCGGTCATGGGCGCGGCGCCCTCCGGCGTCCCCTCCGCGTCCAGAACCTCCTCCATGACGCTCAGGAGATCCTTTACGCAGGCATGAACCGGCATATCCACATGAAGCGTCGGCTTCTTCAGCTCCTCCGCGTCAATATCATTCGCTATCACATACGCCTTTCTGGCCCATGTGGTAAAATAATACCCCACCTGGCGGAAGCTTAAACGGCTCCCCAGAGAGAGCACGAGATCACTGTTCTGGATCGCAAAATTCCCGGCGCGATCCCCTACATTGCCCCCTTTTCCCACATACAGAGGGTGCTCATCATAGATACAGTCAATACTGTCCGCCCCGGTGGCCACCGGGATCCCCAGCTTATCCACCACCCGCAGAAATACCTCGTGGGCATCCCCGATCCGGATCCCGTTCCCGGCATTGATCACCGGACGGCTTGAAGCCCTGATCCGCTCAATCACCCTCCGGGCCGTCTCCCTCGTCACCTTTTCGGGCAGAAGCTCGCGCCGCTCCCCCTGCCCGGCCCTGTCCTCGTCAATCTCCGCCCCGGAATCTGCCGCCCAGCCGGTTCCCCCGGCCTCATAATCCTCCCTGTCAAAGCCCGCCAGCCTATCTGTCTCAATCAGCGCCGCCTGTACATTCAGGGGAATATCCAGCCACACCGGCCCCGGCCTCCCGACACGCGCCAGATAAAGCGCCTTCTCCAGGCAAAACCGGATCCGCATGGGATCAATCACCATCTCACAATACTTCGTCATATTGGCCACAGACCTCGTGATATCAAACTCCTGATCCCCCATGGCCCGCAGCGCAAGCCCCGTACTGCGCGCCGATGTGTCATAGCGCACCTGCCCGGAAATCACAAGCATGGGAATCGAATCCATATAGGCCCCCGCTACCCCGGTCATAGCGTTAATCCCCCCCGGGCCGGTCGTCACACAGACCGCCGCCATCCGGTTATGGATCCTCGCGTAGCTCTCCGCCGCCATGGCGCTCGCCTGCTCGTGATGGTTATACATGCAGGAAAGCCCTTCCTGATGCCCAAGCGCGTCATTCAAATGCATCGCCCCGCCGCCTGTGATCATAAAAACATTTGTTATGCCTTCCTCTATCAGCTTTTCAGCCAGATAGTTGGAAACCTTTTTTTGCATGGTTTTTATTCCTTTCTCCCTTAAACTGCTGTATGTTTTGTTGGAATGTGCTTTTAAATATGCATAGTATAGCATATTGTGCAGGGGAGTTACAAGCCGGAGATAGAAGAACGTTAAGGTATTGTCTTTTTTTCATTTTTTCTCTATAATTGGCATAACAAACGACACAGACAAAGCTTTGGAGGAATAAAACGATGATTACAGATAAATCCACCCCCCGCTACCGCGGAATCATTTTTGATCTGGACGGCACTCTGATGAATACAGAAGAGGGCGTTCTGTCCAGCGTCCGCTATACGGCAAAACAGATGGGATACCCGCCCTTAACCGATGACGTTATGCGCACCTTTATCGGACCGCCTGTGAAGCATTCTCTGATCCGCTGTTATGGCCTGAATGAGGAAGAGGCCACAGCCGCCACAGAGGTGTTCCGTGACCATTATAAGGAGCATGATCTTTTGAAGGCCGTCCCTTATGACGGGATCCTTGCGCTTCTTGAGAAGCTGAAGCGGGAGGGGTATCTGGTCGGGGTTGCCACATTAAAGCGGACGGATTACGCGCTTACGCTCCTTGAGCATTATGGAATTGCCGGTTACTGCGACAGTATCTGCGGAAGCGATCCTGCGAACAAGCTAAAAAAATGCGATGTACTGCGGCTGTGCCTGGAGGCTCTGGGGCTTTCCTCTGAGGAAGGGGTCCTGATCGGCGACACGTCCCTTGACGGAGACGGGGCGGCGCAGGCCGGGACTGCCTTCATCGGCGTTACCTATGGCTTCGGCCCTTCCACAGCCGGGGAGTGGGAGGAATTCCACCCTGTTTTTGTGGCTGAGACGCCTCAGGCGATCGGGGCGTATCTTGATGTTCTGCGCCGGCCCGCTCTGTAGGCAGGATGCTGAGAGAGAAAGGAGATGTGTGCATTATGAAGCAAAAGCGCCTCAAGCTTCTGGACTGTACCCTGCGCGACGGCGGCTTTGTCAATGACTGGAATTTCGGGCATGCGAATATTGTCAATATTTTTGAGCGCCTGATCAGCTCCGGCGTGGATGTGCTGGAGATCGGGCTTTTGGATGAGCGCCGTCCGTTTGACAGGAACCGGACGATCATGCCGGACACCAGGAGCGCGGACCGCATCTTTGAGCGCCTGGACAAGGGCCATACCAAAATCGTGGGAATGATCGACTATGGCACATGCCCGATCAGCCGGCTTTCTCCCTGCGCGGATTCTTTTATTGACGGCATCCGCGTTATTTTTAAAAAGCATGTGATGGAGGACGCCATCGATTTCTGCCGGCAGGTCAGGGAGCTTGGCTATGATGTGTTTGTGCAGGCCGTCTCGATCACCAGCTACACGGATGCCGAGCTTTTGCGGCTTATCAGCCTTGTCAATGCCCTGAACCCTTACGCCCTGTCGATTGTGGACACATACGGGCTGCTGCACCAGGATAATCTGCTGCATTATTTTGACCTGTTAAACCAGAACCTGCATCCGGAAATTGCGATCGGCTACCACTCGCACAACAATTTCCAGCTCGCATATTCCAACAGTATTGAAATCATCCGCAAGCCGGCGGATCGGCTGATTCTGATTGACGCCTCGCTCTACGGCATGGGAAAAAGCGCCGGGAACCTTCCCATTGAACTGATTTCCATGTACATGAATGACAACTGCGGGAAATGCTATGACATCAGCCAGATGCTGGAGGCCATTGACATCAATATCATGCCTGTGTACCGGCAAAATCCATGGGGGTATAACCTGTTTTACTATATATCCGCCTCCAATCACTGCCATCCGAGCTATGTGCAGTTTCTCATGGACAGGCATACGCTCTCGCTGAAGGCGCTGAACGCCATTTTGGACACCATAGCTCCGGAAAAAAAGCTGCTGTACGATAAAGAGCACATTGAGCTGCTGTACCGCGATTACCAGAGCCGGGAATGCCGGGATGAAGCCGCGATTGCAGAATTGTCCGCAGCGCTTAGCGGGCGCCCGCTCCTCCTTCTCGGCCCGGGAAAAAATATGGAGCTCCAGAAGGAACGGGTCCTCTCCTATATCCGTGAGCGCTCCCCCGTCATTCTGGCTGTCAATTATATCCCGGAGGATATCGCGATCGACTATGCGTTCCTGACCAACTCCAGGCGCTATGTCCAGCTCGAGAGCCGCCTGCTCGACATCGCCGCGGGCTGCGACGCGCCGGTGCGGATCATCGCCACCTCAAATATCGCCAATGTCCGCGCGCCCTTTGACTACACCTTAAACTACAGCGCGCTTATTGATCCTGACGCTGAGATCATTGACAATTCCTTTGTCATGCTCCTGAATGTCCTCGTCCGCACAGGCGTAAACGAAGCGGCCTGCGCCGGCTTTGACGGCTACACCGTCTACGGCGACAATTATTTCAATGCCAGTATGGACTACCAGATCGCACGCCAGAAGTCAGACGGCATCAACCAGTACGTAAGCGCCATGCTGAAGCGCCTGCGCGGCGTCCTCGACCTGCATTTCCTCACGGACACGCTGTATCAGTCACCGGATCCGCAGGGAAACCTGCTTAAGTAAACCTCTTCCTCAAAAACATACGGGAGCCCGCGGGCTCCCGTTTTTCTCGGGTTTTCTGCGATTTTCGCTGCGCTGCACTCACAAAAAACTCCTCGCATGGACTGGCGTGTGAACAGTAACCCGTTTTTCTCTCCGCGCCTTCCCTGCGCCAGAGCAGTAACCCCTCCCACTTTTCTGCCAGTCATCCGCTTCCATTCCTTCCATCAACCTGCACTGGATTTTTCCCCGCAGTATGCGCTATAATCACAACCGTAATGCAACGATGGATTTTCGGCCAGGCATTCATCACACAAAAAGGAGAGATTATTTATGCGTAAGCAAACAACAATTTTGGCTGTATTATCCGCTGCGGCAGTAATGGCGGCAGCTACACCGGCAATGACGGGTTTCACCGGAGTCCACACCGCGATAGCGGCTTCAGAGGGCTGGGTGGAAGAAGAAGGAAGCTGGCACTATTATGACGAAGACGGCTATCAGGAAAGCAACACCTGGAAGAAGAGAGGCAGCGACTGGTACTACCTCGATGACGACGGGGAGGTAGCGGTCAACCAGAGAATCGACGATTATTTCGTGGACAGCGAAGGACGGATGGTTAAGAACCGCTGGATCTCCGCTGACAGCGACGAGACATACGATACCCCCGACTCCTCTTCCATCGGAAGCTGGCACTATTTCGGAAAAGACGGCAAAATCACCGTTTCCAGATGGATGACCATCGATAATAAAACCTACTACTTCGATGACGACGGCCTGATGATGACCGGGCTTCTGGAGATGGACGGCTCTGCTTATTATCTCGGAGAGGAAAATGACGGCGCGCGCAAAACAGGCTGGATTCTCTTAGAGGAGATCACACAGGATACGGACGATGAAGAAATCTGGAGCTACTTTGACGAAGACGGAAAAATGATCGTCAACCAGATGGATCGCAGAATTGACAATAAATATTACACCTTCATTGATGGAAAAATGCAGACCGGATGGGTCAATATGGCAGAAGCCGGCTTTATCGCTCCTGCGAACCCCGCGGCTGAAGGTGAAGCGCAGACGGCTTCCTTAAAGGACTTCCGCTACTATGACAAAGAAAACGGCGGCAGCCGGGCTTCCGGCTGGCTCACAATCGAAGGCGCTCCGGGATTCAGCGACCCGGACGAGGAGTATACCTTCTATTTTAAAAACGGCGAGCCCTATTTCGGAGAAAACGGCACTGAGATTTTCACCATCAGCTCCAAACGCTATGCTTTCAATGAGAACGGTGAAATGCAGACCGGCAAGCAGACCATAACTGACAAAAACGGCAACCCTGCAAACTACTATTTTGATGAAAACGGCGTTATGCAGACCGGCAAGCAGACCATCTATGACGAGGATCTCGAAGAGAATCAGACCTGGTACTTCAGCACAGGCGGTTCTTCCAAGGGGCAGGGTTTCCATGGCGAGCGCGACAACCAGATTTATGTGTACGGCCTCTTAAAGAAAGCCGATCCGGAGCTCCGCTATGAACCCGTTACCATTGGTGAAAAGACCTATCTCGTCAACACCAGCGGAAAAATCCAGTCGGCGTCCGCAAGCTCCACTTCCGCTTCCAGACCGGAATTAGGCAAGGGCTTTAAGGACATCAAAGATGCAAATGATACCATCTGGACAGTTGACAGTTCAGGAATCATCCAGTAAGATATTACTATCATCCGTTCAAAGATACCGCGCGCAGCCCCTCGGGCTGCCGCGGTGTTTTTTTGCCATGGGCAATGTCCGGAAAGCCGCCTGAATACCCCGTTAAAACCTCTCTCTGACTTCTCCTGTCATATCTGCTGCATTTACCGCATAAAATGTAAAAAATGGAAAAATTCCTGTCACATTTTTCCTCTTCAAACGTTTATATTATTATGGGGGTTTGTTCCTCTGGGGGCGCGCAGCACAACGCCCTTTTATCATTATTGAATGAACAGGAGATAAATCAATGCGAGAATTAACCGTTTACTATTGTAATAAGTGCGGCCGGTATGGATTTTATCAGGTTGCAAGAAATGCCGTTTGCCCTGTGTGTCAGATTCCTATGAGCGTATTCCCTATGAGCTATCAATACTTTATGGATTTGGACTATACACTGCGCGATCAGCTTATCTCAGAACAGATCGCAGGGATCCCTGAGACTGCCCCGTCGATTGTGCAGCGCATTACCGAAGGGGACAGAAAAAATAACAGCCGGGGAGACCTCGCCGGAATGAAGGCGCAGTATGATGCTCTGGTCTTAGAAAACCGGCGGCTTCACAAGAAGAACGCCGAGCTGGAGGAAACGATCGTCTGGATGCATGATATGATCTGGGATCTGACGCTGAAGCTGCGCGAAACGCCCCGGCCATAATCCCATAAATTAAAGAAGCGGCCGGAGAAGCATTATAAACACCAGGCCTCTCCCGCCCTCACTTTTAATCCTTCAAGTCTTTTCACTGGCAATATAACGGCTAACAAGGAGATTCAAACTTTCTTTCATCTGGACGACTGTGTCGAATAACATCTCCACATCTGCGCGCAGCTCTGCATTTTCTTTTTCAAGAAGTATAATTCTGTTATCCTCCTCCATACCATGGCCTCCTTCATTTATATGTAAATAAGCACTTATATTTATAATATATTTCCAGGCAAAAGAAAAGCCTGTTCCCGTCGCAAATTTCGACAAAAGAAAGCCCCGGAGCATATTTGAAAAACAATTCCCGCTGTCTGCACGTCCCGCTTTGCGGTATATTCAGGACAAAATCGCTTAAACCAGTCCATCCGCCCGTTTCTCCAGATATAAACTGGCGCCAAAAACACGCCAAAAGCCCCGGATGAAGCGCCGCAGGCGCCATCCGGGGCCGTCTTTATTATAGTCTTCCTCTTAAAGAACAATACAGCCAAGAACCTTTTTCCCAAGGCTCCTGATCACATCCAGCTCCTGCTCGATCTCTCCAAAGCCTGACTTGTTCCTCTTCTCAACGATAATCACTGCGTCACAGGAAGCCGCCTTCTTAATCGCCTGTGCATCTCTTCCCAGATTGCCTCCCACCGAGAGTGCAACACCGCTTAAAAGCGGGGATAAGCCGTCCTGAACCGCTGCGATCGCCCCATCCGAAACGGTTCCGACTAAGAGCACATTCCTGGAATCCTCTATGTAGTTCCCGGCATTGGCGGCCGCCACCTCAAAGGTCTGGGCCTCCTCAAGCTCCCGCTCCGCCGTGCCCTCCATCCGGTCAATCAGACGGTCAATACCTGAGAACAGACGTTTTTTCTCCTGTCTGCGGAACACGCCTAATACCATAATGCCATATCGGCGCTTTAATTCCTTTTCATTGACCAGCTTATCGCTCATCAGGAATACGACGCAGATAAAGAATACAACCATAAATGCGCCTAACACGCCGCCCAAGAAGGCGTACTTGATTGAGCTTTTCAAAATGCTTCTCCGGCTCAGCAGCGTGTTAGCCGGCTCCTCTAAATCCTCCAGCTCCTTTGTCTTATCCTTTAAGCTGGTATCAAGCTGATCCATGGTGTTGGTAAAATCCTTCTGCTTCTTCTCCAAATCCAAATCCACAGTAACCAGCGAGGATTCATCCACAATATTGATGTCATGCTCGCCTATCGCTGCTGTCAGCTTCTCATGAGACGCCTCGATACTGCCCTTAATATAGCGCATCACATCTGCGGCCCGCTTTTCCGTATCTGCGATCACAATAATGTCAAACATATTGTTTGTGTAATCCGGCTCAACCTTTACAAGCTCTTTGAGATAGCGGATTCCGATCTTATTTTTCAGCTTGCCAATTACATAATTGTACATATCGCCGTTCTGCACAATCGACATATAGCCCTTCAGAATGCTGGTCGCCGTATTCGGATTCTGGTAAAGCATCCCCGGCATAATCTCATAATCCGTGGATATATAGAAGGTCGCTGACTCCATGTATTCATCGTACGGATTGATGTTCAAAAGGATTGACTCATCCTTATACTTCTGCTGGCTTTCAATATTCTCCTCAATATTGCCAAGCTCCTTTTCAAGGCGCGTTTTTGTGGACTCATATTGCTCCAGGCTCGCCTCATACTCCTCCTGGTTCTGCTTTACATACTCTTCATCCTTTAGCTGGTTTAACCCTTTTAAGATCTTAAAACCGCCCAGCAGCAGCGCAAACACGATCGCAAGCAGGACAATCGGCCGCCATTTTCTCAAAACAGCAAACATCAGATCCTTCAAATCAATTTCCTGCTCATACTCTCTTCTTGGTTCCATGAAATAAAATTCCTCCTGCATTTTTACTTTTTTTGCACATAGGTTGGGACAATCTTACGCACAGCGGCCTTAATCGCATCCCCGTCGCGGTTCGCCTCCTCGTATAGCTCGTCCAACTGGCTTTTAAACAACGCCTCGTCAAAATCGATCGGCTTGCCGATATGGATCAGGCGGTTCGGAGTGTCCAAAAGTCCCTCCTCGTCCATCAAAAGCTCCTCATAAAGCTTTTCTCCCGGACGCAGCCCGGTGAATTCAATCATGATGTCCTCATCCGGCACATAGCCCGAAAGGCGTATCAGATTCTTGGCCAAATCCAGTATACGGACCGGCTCTCCCATATCCAGGACAAAGATCTCCCCGCCCTTTGCATAAGCCCCGGCCTGCAAAACCAGGGAAACCGCCTCCGGAATCGTCATAAAATAGCGGATAATGTCAGGATGCGTGACCGTAACCGGCCCCCCGTCCAGTATCTGCTTTTTAAAAAGCGGAATCACCGAACCGTTGCTGCCCAGCACATTGCCAAAACGAACGGCCACAAAATCCGTCTTTGACTCCTTGTTCAGCATCTGCACAACCATCTCGCACATCCGCTTGGAAGCGCCCATGATGTTTGTCGGATTCACCGCCTTGTCCGTGGAAATTAAGACAAACCGTTCCGCCCCGTAATGGCTGGCAGCCCGGGCCGTCTTATATGTACCGAACACGTTATTTTTAATCGCCTCATTAGGGCTGTCCTCCATGAGGGGCACATGCTTATGCGCCGCCGCGTGATAGACGATCTGCGGCCGGTACCGCTCAAAAATCGTGTTCATCCTGTGCGTATTCCGAACCGATCCAATCAGGACAAGCAGATTCAGCTCCGGATAGCTGCGCTTTAACTCCTGCTGTATATCATAAGCGTTATTCTCATAAATATCAAGGATAATTAACTGTTTTGGATTATGACTTGCAATCTGGCGGCAAAGTTCGCTTCCGATCGAACCCCCGCCCCCGGTCACAAGGATCACCTTATTGCTGACATAACCCATGATTTCATCCAGATTCACCCGGATCGGCTCCCGCCCAAGCAGATCCTCAATCTGAACCTCCCGCAGCTTGGAAACGCTGACATCGCCGTTCAAAAGCTGGAAAATCCCCGGAAGAAGCTTAATCTGGCAGTCCGTTTCCCGGCAGATCTCCAAAATTTTCTTAATCTCCATCGCCGGAGCCGACGGTATCGCCACATAGATCATATCGATCCGGTATTTCTCCGCGAGCTGCAGGATATCATACCTGTTTCCCGCAATCGGAACGCCGTTTAAAAACTTTCCTATCTTATTTTTATCATCATCGGCAAAGCAGATCACCTTTCCATGGGCAAACCGGCTCGTCTCCAGTTCCTTTAAAATAACGGATCCCGCCGTCCCTGCCCCGACAATCATAATGCGGCTTTCACTTTTCTCACTGTAGCGCCGAAACAGCGTCTGGTAAATTCGGTACGACAGCCGCACCATCCCCTCACAGCCGGTCAGGATGATGAAACTGATCGCAAAATAGCTTCGCGGCACCGCAAGCTGCAGCATCGTCATGCCCGCAATCTGGCAAAGGCTCGCCATCACACAGGCAAATACAATATTACAGACCTCCCGGACACCGGCCACACTCCACATGGAAGAATACAGCCTGGACAGATAAAAAATCCCAACTGTAATCAAGGTGTAGAAAATCGCATACCGAAGCACCGAATCCGCATAATTATCCGGAATAGACCCCAGCCGCATGTCAAAACGCATCCATAATCCCATAAAGCTGCTGAACTGGATCACGCAGATATCCACCAGCATTAAAACAACCATCCTGAGCTTTTTATCCCGAGGCATCATTTTCTTTAACATCGTACTCTTCCTGCAATTTCTCCCTTATCGAATGGATCCCTGCGGCTCCGCCTGAGCCGGGCCGCGGTCATCTTTGTCTGTAGAAACGGTTTGCTCTGTACTTTGTTTCTCTGCGGAATCAGCCTGCTCTGCAGTCTGAGCCATACTGTGCGCCTCTGCAAAGCCTGCCTGTTCCGCGCTCTCTCCCTTCACATCATCTGTCCGGTCCGCCCCCGATATCTCTGTCTGGGCCGTTCTCTCCACACTCAGCCCCACAGCCAGCAGACACCACATCACCGGAGTGGCAATCGGCAGATTGATGTTTACAGCCGCCTGCGCCGCATAGCAAAGCACCGCCATACAGGGTCCCAGAACCCACGGCCTGGCACGCATCCCCTTAAGCATCTGCCAGCATGCGCCGCCTAAAAATAGCACATAGAATATCAGTGCAAACGGCCCGATCGTCACCAGATACTGCAAATATTCATTATGCGCGCTCTCATAAAACACACCATGCATCCCAATCGCTTCCTGACGGTAATCCCAGGTCAGAATCCCGTACGTATCGGCTCCAAAGCCAAACAGCTTGTGAAGCAGGGGCAGCTTTTTATAAGACTCCCAGCCAATCCGCCAGCAGTAGCCCCGGTTCGTCCCCCAGCTATCATTAAATATAAGATAACGGGAAAACGCCTGATATTTCTCCTGCTGACCGCCGAAGTTCGCATCGTAAACAATATAAATGAGCACAGCTGCAGCCGCGGCAGCAAGACAAAGCCAGATAAGCCGCAGCCATTTTCCAACGTGAGCGTCCCCACGCTTCGCAGTCCAGATGTAGCTGCCAATATATAATACCGCAGCTATTCCCCAAAAAGCAATAACAATAACTTCCAAGCGCTCATATTTGGTCAGAAAGCTGAAAATTCCGCTCAGCCCGATGACCTTCCCCGCCATCTTCTCATTCACATCTGCAATCACCTTAATGACCGTCAGAAACGACGCTGCCAGCACGCCATAGCGCGCCGTCCACCTCGCATTGGCAAAGAGGACAAACGGAAGGACGCCGAATAACACTCCCAGCGCCAGATACGCATTATCACTCTGCCCGGTAATGATCGCCATAAAACTGACTATCACCACTGCATAATACCAGAACAGACGCAGCACATTCTTCTCCGTGGCAAACAGGCTGCAGGCTGTCCCCATCATAAGCGCCACGAAAGCCGTATACGTATTAATATTTCCCAGCGTCGAGGTAAACGAGTCCGCCTGCCCCTTATCCACATTCACCTTCCATCCCAGAAGATCCATCCGGAAATAATCCGAAATCCCAAACAGGCATACCAGCACCCCGGCCGCAAGAAACAAGTCCAGATGCCATTTCTGTATCCGCCCCAGCTTCCCAATCACCACTACGCTCAAAACATACAGCGTAATCAAAAACAGTCCGCTGAACCGCCCCTCGTTTCCCCAGAAAGATTCATATCTGTAATCCGACAAAACCGTAGACAGCGCCGCAAACAGCCAGAATGCAAACAAGGCCTTATAAACAAACGGCTGCTTCTTCAAATTCCCCCACCGGAAATTCAAAAAAAATCTCCGTGTATTCTGCGCGCCGAACTCCATCCAATCCACAAAACAAAAAACGAGCGCCGCCGCCACGCAGATCACCAGCATGGCAACAGCCGCAATCCAGTAAAATTTATACTTTGCCTTCAATATATCAAAATAGAAATTTTGATAGTACAGGGGAAATATCGTAAGAATCATGAACGTAAATACTGCTGTAATACCTGAAAAAATATTACCGGCCACCGCGGCCAGCTCCCCGGAGTCCTTTATCTTTGTAGCCTTCGCCATCTATACATTCTCCTCATTCCTTTGTCAACGCCCGATTTGCATAGCTTTGTACAGTATACCATCAGTCCGGCGCTAAATCAACCTTCCCATACACTTTAAAAGCCTTCCCAACTTTTAATTTTTTATGAAGATCTTCCTGGAACGTGGTTGAAAAACGCGTTCTGCCAGATATGCGTTCCACTTTGAGGGAGATTCGGGGCGGAAGTGCGGCACAGTGGGCTGCGTTAAGTGTATTTGAGTCAAATATACCGCAAGGCGGGGCGTGCAGATGGCGGGAATGATGTTTCAAGTACGCTATTAGGAAACTATGGGAAGGGGATGCAATGAGAGGGAGAACGTCAGGGGGGAGGAGTTTTTTGTTTTTGTGTTTTTGTGTTTTTGTGTTTTTGTGTTTTTGTGTTTTTCTGTCTTTTAGGGTTTTAGATTCTTACTCTTTACGTTTGATTTCTTGCTGGTGCTGTTTGAATGGTTATTTTGATTGATTATTTTCTAAATTTCTTTTTACTTTGTGTGTTTTATTTTGAAAATTCCATTCAAAATATATGCATCTTCAAGTAACGTTATTCCCCCATATCCGAAGTAGGGTAAGGCCGTGCAAAATAAAGGAATTTCGGGAAAAAAGAGTATTTCAAAAGGAAAAAAGGAGAGTGCATTATTATGAGAAAGCAGACAAAATTAGTTGCGGTTCTTTCCGCAGCGGCTTTGCTCGCGATGGGTGCTTCCATGACTTCTTTCGCCGCTGGTTGGGAGAAAGATGACGCTGGGGTTTGGCACTATTATGATCGTGATGACGATATGGTGGCAGATGAGTGGCGTAAGGACGGCGCTTACTGGTTCTATCTGGATGAGGACGGCGACATGCTGACCGATGCCTGGGTGGATGACGATTATTATGTTGACAGCGATGGACGGATGTTAGTCAATGCATGGAAGAAGACTATTTCCGATGAGGATGAGGACGATCCGGAGGATGGCGGCGAGCACTGGTATTATTTCGGAAATAAGGGTAAAAAGATTACGGATGATGATAAAAAAATCGGCGGTAAGACTTATTATTTTGATGAAGACGGAAAGATGCTGACCGGCTGGCAGGAAATCAATGGAGAAGGTTATTATCTGGGGAACGAGGACGAAGGCTGGAGGGCTGAAAATCAGTGGCTCTGGCTTGAGAAATCAGGCGCCCTTGATAATGATAATGATGACGATGAAACGCTTGGCGAGCCTGTTCTTGACTGCGATGATGACGACGACGATTTATGTGACGATGAGGGATGGTACTGGTTCCAGTCTTCCGGTAAGCTCTATCATGATACTGGCAAAAAGAAAATCAACGGAAAATACTATATCTTCAATGCACATGGCCAGATGCTTTATGAGTGGATCGACAATGATACGACTGTAACGCATGCTTCCAATGCACAGCTCGACGGTAATCTGAGCGCTGCAAGCGGAAGTTCAGCTACTCCGAAGCCGGCTGTTGACAAACTTCTGTACTACAATGAGGTAAACGACGGTTCCAGAGGAAACGGCTGGTATCAGATTGACGGTGCGGAGGATCGCGGAAATGACGGCGATACCGACTGGTACTACATTGATAACGGTGAAATTACGTATGCAGATGGCGGCGCCAATGACTTTGCAACATATGATGAAGATGGCGATCCGGTATACCTCCAGAGAATAAAGGTTGAAGGCAAATATTTTGCGTTCAACGAAGAAGGCCAGATGCAGACTGGTTTACAGTTTGCACGGGCGGATCACGGATTCTATTATTTTGATGAGAACGGTTATCAGAAGACAGGCCGTGTAAGCTCCGTAGAGTGTGATGACGATGACTATACATTCTATTTCAATACAAAGAATGGTAAAAATGGCCAGGGTTACAAAGGCATAAAGGATAATTATCTTTACTTCAATGGTAAGAGACTGGATGCGGATGATGATTACAGGCTGTATTACTATAACGGGGATATCTACCTGACCAATAACAAAGGAAAAGTCCAGAAGGCCAAGAGCGAGAAGAAGTATGATATTGAGAACAAAGGCATTGCCGAGGATGATGTAGTTGTTAAGACCGATTCAAATGGAAGAGTAGAGTATATAAAGCTGAATGATGGTACTAAATTAGATGATACTGATCTTCGCACTGCGATGATTTATGATTTGTTTGGCAGCGATATACCTACAGGTACTCCTGAAGCTATTTCAGGTGTGATGGATGACACAATTGTATCCGTTCCCTTTATTTCACTGTATGATGATGATGTTTATACCTACTTCTTTAAAGTAAATGGTACAACTCTTTCCCAGACAGAAGGCTGGATGCAGTTAAATAAGTAAACTCATATTACGAACACAAAATAAAAATTCTATGCAGTAATGACAGACGCTTTGCCGACAGAAATCGGCAGGGCGTTTGTTGTATTTGAAATACCTGATATCTGAATTTTAGAGAGAGGAGCTTTCCTCCATAGACACATCCCCTAATGAAAAGCCCTGCTGGAATCAAGCGTTAATTGGATCTTGGGTCTCAGCAGGGAATTTTAATAGCATGATACTTTACTGTGATTTGGAGCTCAAAAAAACTGCTGAACCTAAAAATCAAACGAATCTTTATCGGCAAAACGTCTGTCATTACTGCAAAGAATGTTTTGGCGCATGATACGAGTTTACTGATTTAACGTTAAGCCCCCACCTTGTATGTTCATCAATCATATGTCATACTTGAAAAAAATCAAAAACTAAATAATTTTTTCGAGCAGGAGATTCTGTATAATGAATATATCAGTGTTGAAAATGAAAACACCTCAGAGTACAGCAGCAAGGCCTGCCCCCATGGTCACCGAATCTCCCTGCGAACTGCCGGAAACCTGCTAAAAACGAAATAAGAATGGAGCAAATCTATTTCTATCATACAGCTTTGCTCTCGTTTCGTATAAGAAAAACCATCCGGATTTGTACGTTTTATTAGGGAAATATTGTACATCAGCGCAAAATCGGCTATACTTTCAGTATAAAGATGCATCTGGAGACACGGTTTCAGAGGGGAGGTATATATTGAAGTATCTGAACACAGATTTGCCTCTAAGAAATTTCAGACGGACGTTAAAGGGTAAAATTTATGTCGATAAAAGCGGCCTGATTGAACCCTTAAATGAGCTGATTGGAACAGAGGGATGTTATGTATGCATCACCCGTCCGCGCAGGTTTGGTAAAACCATCAATGCCAATATGCTGGGGGCATATTATACAAAAGGATATAATAGTCATGATATATTTAAAAATTTGCAGATTTCACAGTCAAATTTATATGAGGAACATTTAAATCAATACAATGTAATGTACATTGATTTCAGCCATATGCCTGATATCTGTGAATCCTATCAGGATTATATTAAAAGTATACGAAAAAAGATTTATGGGGATTTATACGCCGCTTTCCCGGAAGTGGATAAAGACGGATATGACAGTTTAAATGATTTGCTGCTGGCTACCAACTCGTCATTTATTTTTATCCTGGATGAGTGGGATTCCATTTTTTACAGGGATTTTATGAAAGCAGAAGATAAAAAGGAGTACCTGCGATTTTTAAAAAACCTTCTTAAAGATCAGCCATATGTGGAGCTGGCTTATATGACAGGCGTCCTTCCCATAGCCAAATATTCCAGTGGATCCGAATTAAATATGTTCGATGAATTCAATTTTATGAACGACAATATATTCGATCGGTATTTTGGCTTCAGCGAAGACGAAGTAAAAGCGCTTTGCGTACAGCACCCTGCAGTCCCATTTTCAGAAGTTAAGAAATGGTATGATGGATACCATAAAAATGATGGGAGCGGTCTGTTCAACCCGCGGTCTGTAAGTAAGGCACTGACTCGGGGGCTCTGTTTAAATTTCTGGACCGAAACCGGCCCGATGGATGAAATCGCAGACTGTATTGAACACAATGTAGATGAAGTACGGGAAGATATCGTAAAGATGGTAGCCGGAATCCCGGTGGAAGTTGACCTGCAGGGCTACAGCGCTGCAGAATTCCGGTTAAATACACGGGATGAAATTCTTTCCGCCATGGTGGTTTACGGATTCCTGTCGTATTATAAGGGCAGACTTTCTATCCCGAACTATGAGCTGATGGAAAAATACCAGCATGTTCTGTCACGCAACAGTATGGGTGAAGTCAAAGAAATTGTTGACCGTTCCAGGGATATGCTGGAAGCCACCCTAAACTGTAATGAGGGGCATGTTGCCCATCTCCTGGAAAAGATACATGATGCTGAAATCCCCTTTTTAGCATATAACGATGAGAATTCCTTGTCCTGCGTGATTACGCTGTGCTATTTATATGCAAGAAAATTCTATAACATATTGCGTGAGGAAAAAAGTGGGAAAGGTTACTGCGACTATCTGTTTCTTCCCAAAGAACCAGGTTATCTGCCCATTATACTGGAACTGAAAATGGGAAAATTACCGGAGGAAGCAATAGAGCAGATAAAAACAAAAAATTACCTGCAGCGTGCCGAACCATATGGGAAGGCTCTCCTTGTGGGAATAAGCTATGATAAGGAAAAGCGCCACCAATGTAAGATAGAGAGGTATTCATTTCCGGATAAATTCATATCATGAACATAAGATAGCAATTCTATGCAGCAATGACTGACTCCCTGCAGCAGACAATCAGCAGGGAGTTCGTTGTATATAAATACGGGATTTATTTAATCATGCCACTGTTCCTCAATGACGCGGCTCTCCTTATCTCAGTAAGAAAGCAAAAGCTTTTTTTGATAAAAATACGTTTCAATTATCAAACGGGGAAAAAAGGAAAACTTTCTATAAATATGAAGCTCATAGAATAAAGCAGGAGCAAATCTGCGAGTATAATACAGATTTGCCCCTGTTTTTACAAGTTCGTTTATTTTTATAATGTTTATTGTGATTTTATGTTGAATTTAAGAGTATTGCTGCTTACTCTAAAATTCCAAGAAGTCTGTCTACCTCTGTCTTTACAGCGTCATCATTCTCATAGAAGTAGCCATTGTAGCTTCCCTCTAATGGGTCGAACGGTGCAAATACATTATCATAAATTGCAATAGACGGTATGGATATATTCTCTTCTTTAATCAGGGTATAAACTAAAGCATCCGTAAGAATACCATTCTTAAGATCATCTTTATCACTGCTCAGATAACCATTTCCATCAACAGCAATCTTTGTTACGGCATAAGAGCTTCTGTTAATTTCAACATAAATATCCTCTGCACCCCAAGATTCAAGATCATATTTCTTAGTGGATTTCTGGATTTTACCTTTGTTATTAACAAGATATACTCTGCCGTTTACCATGTAGAATCTATAATCGTCATCTGCCTCCAGTCTCTTACCATTCCAGTACAGATAACCATCCTTTTCTCCATTTACACCGCGTCCGTTTCCGCCGCTCTTTGTTATAAAGGAATAATTATAAAGATCGTTGTCCTCTTCTTCAATATCAGAGACTTTTCCAGTCTTCATATTACCGTTTCCATCAAAGTAATAAATATAACCGCCAACATACTGTAATCCCGTCTGCATCTGACCTAATTCGTTGAAGCAGAAATATTTACCTTCACATTTAATTCTTGCTCTATATACGCTGTCGTCGCCATCTTTTGCATTAGGAACTTTATCTGACTTGGATGCCTTTTCTGCTTCACCCTTGTCAAAGAAGTACCAGTTTGTATCATCGTCTGACTGGGCATCCTGGGAGCCTTCGATTTCACGCCATCCCTGAATTCTGGAACCATCCTCGACCTGGCTTGCATAACGCATATCGTCTACAACATCACTGTTGAATTCCTGAAGAGCTTCCGCTCCGGACGCCTCTGCTTCTGAACGACTGGCTGCTGCTCCCGGATTAAGTTCCTCATCATACTTCACGCCGTCATTTGTATTGCCATCTTTTGTGTTCACCCACTCATATAACATCTGACCATGAGCGTTGAAATAGTAATATTTTCCATTTACGCTTTTCTTCTTGGAAGCATCCTGATACATTTTTCCATCAGAACCAAACCAGTACCAGCCTTCATCATCACACTTGTACTCGCACTCATCCGCATGTTCCCAGTCGCCATCTTCCGCATCATCGTCTTCAGTCGGGCGCTCTAACCACATCCACTGGTTCTCAGCTCTTCCACCATTATCCTCATCGCCGAGATAATAGATAGCTGAACCGCTGTCATACCAGCCATCTCTCATTTCACCGTCTTCATTAAAATAATACGTTTTACCGTTAATTTTCTTGTGATCATTGGTGATTTTCTTACCCTTGCTTCCAAAGTAGAACCAGTGATCACCGTCATCATCCGGATCATCTACACTATCCTCAGAGGTGGTCTTCGCCCACTGATTTACCAGCATTGCGCCATCGCTACCAACATAGTAATCATCGTCTACCCAGGAATCCATCAGCATGTCGCCATCATCATCCAGATAGAACCATTTACCGCCGTCTTTTCTCCACTCGTTGGTAACCATCTCATCATCTTTGTCATAATAGTGCCAAACCCCAGCGTCATCTTTCTCCCAACCAGCGGCGAAAG
>QXXC01000205.1 GCA_009911305.1 Clostridiaceae bacterium
GATTGAGTAAAAGAATATTATATCAGTGCTTGATATGGTTAACTTCATAAAATAATATCTCATTGAATTGTACAAGCTGGTGTTGATAAGAAAAAAGTGGCATACATAGTAAAATTACAGAGTTGGGGCTCTTTCAGCTGTTCCAGAAATAACAGTGAGCAAGTTGTTGCCAAAAGGATCGCTCAAGTGTGCTGCAAGGTTCTCGACTGGTCCTTCCCCGGTGACATACGCTTGGATGAAGAAAGCGAACATGGAGAACATAGCTAGCCGCCCGTTCTTGATCTCCTTCACCTTCAACAATGCAGCTTGGTCCGGGTCGTTAGCCAGACCCAATGGGTCAAAAGGACCACCGGGGTGAAGCTTGTCCTCCAGATCCAATCCATTTGTAATTCTGTAATACTCTGCACCACCGACCAGTACAACCTCAGCAACAACAGCAAGAATAAGGTTGATGGGGATGTTCTTGCCGAAATAGTTGAGTGTGTTGCCGTCTAGAAGCAGAGCACCGGTCTTGAACCAAACAGCCTCAGGGCCACAGTTGGCTCCAAATTTGTTGAATGCCTCAGGAATGATACAACCAGCAGCACCAAGCATGGCCCATCGAGCGTGGATCAGCTCAAAGGCTTGATATTTCTCAAAGTCTTCGGGTTTCTTGCCGAGGCCAAAGGGATCATATCCATAGTCTCCAGGAACTTCTCCTGTGAGGTACTCAGGGATTTCAGACTTGGCCAATAGCCCCTCAGGCAAGAAAATTCTCCTATCAGGTCCGTACCACTTGGCCAGCTCATCGCTGGCTGGGGACACAGGAACAGGCTTGGCCTTGGCTGGAGCCTTCTTCTTTGAGAAGAGGGCCACTGTCTTGAAGGTGGCCGGGGTGGATGGAGACGGGGCGGCCCGGGTTGCGGCGCCGGAGATGTTGAGTTTGTTCCCGAGCATCTCCGAAACGCCGAGGGAGGATGCCAGAGAAGCCATTGGAGGAATAGTAGAGGGCAACTAAG
>QXXC01000206.1 GCA_009911305.1 Clostridiaceae bacterium
CCGGCAGGGGACAGGGGATGCATTGACCTTCCTTCTCTCCTGCCTTGTCAGGTTCCCTTCTTTCACCGGCGCTGTCCGGTAAATATCCGCCGTATCCGTATACCATGTGCTGAATATCGGATTATTTAAGATCATATAGCGTACATACCTCCCATCCCGACAAGCCTAGCCATCGTAACAAGCTGGGAGCCGTACTGTGTTGCATTCCACGCCCCCCACTTTTCGGTTCCGGCCGTAATCGCGCTGTTATCGTAGCTGATGGACGTATCGCCCATGGTTGCTGATTTTACCGCTCCCGGCTGTGCCGCGCTGCCCGCGGCCTGCCCGGAATTGTCCGAGCCGGGCGCCCAGGTCTTTAAGTAGAGCGCGGCAAAGTGGGCTGTGTAAAGCCCTGCTGCATACCGCCACATGCTCCCCCACCGGGAAGGGAGAACGCTGTCATTTGCCTGATCCACAAACATGTTCAGGATGCCTTCCGGTACCAGGCTTTCCACACTCTCTGCCCCGCCTTCCTCCCCGGGAGGGATGCGTTTTGTGAACTGGGGAAAATCCATATAAAACATATCCGGGCTATAGCTTCCCTGCTCTCCCGGCGTCGGCACATTGGCCGCGGCAGCCCTGGCGGCCATAAACCGGGACGCCATTGGGTTTACATCATTCCCAGGCCACATAAGCGTCAGCTCCTGTTCTTCTGGCTGCGTTTCTCCGTATCTTTTTCTCTGGTATCTGAATCCGGGCCGCTTTTTGCTGCCGCTTCTTTTGCGTCCGGACGGATATCATTCGCGGACGCTTTCTCAGCCGCTTCCTGATCCGCTTTCTCAAGCTGCCGGTCTGCAGTACCGGACGGAATAAAAATCATCCCCGCCCGGATTGCGCGCTGTATCAGCCTGCTGGCCGCCACATCCTCCGGGATATCTCCGATAAAATCTTTTCTGATTTTATAAAACGAGCCATCCGGACGCCTCACGTCATAATTACGTTTTGATACAATAAACATC
>QXXC01000207.1 GCA_009911305.1 Clostridiaceae bacterium
CCCCTCAATCCCCTCCGCCATGGCCGCCACCACCGCCGCCGCCGCCTCCTCCTTCATCGGCACCCGCCTCGCCGACGTCCACCCCGGCTCGGCCCGCGTCCAGGCCCGCTTCGGATTCGGAAAGAAGAAGGCCCCGCCAAAGAAGGCCGCCTCCAAAGGCTTCATCACCGACCGACCGCTGTGGTTCCCCGGCGCCAAGGCGCCGGAATATCTCGACGGCTCGCTCGTCGGCGACTACGGCTTCGACCCCTTCGGCCTCGGAAAGCCCGTTGAGTACTTGCAGTTCGATTTGGACTCGCTCGATCAGAATTTGGCCAAGAACGAATTCGGAGCTGTGATCGGAACCAGAACCGAGAGCAGCGACGTCAAATCGACCCCTTTCCAACCTTATAGTGAGGTTTTTGGGCTGCAGAGGTTTAGGGAATGCGAGCTCATCCACGGCAGGTGGGCCATGCTCGCCACTCTCGGCGCTCTAACCGTCGAGTGGCTCACCGGCATCACATGGCAAGATGCCGGAAAGGTTGAGCTAGTCGAGGGATCGTCATACCTCGGGCAGCCACTCCCATTCTCCATATCCACATTGATTTGGATCGAGGTGCTCGTGGTCGGGTACATCGAGTTCCAGAGGAACGCGGAGCTCGACCCCGAGAAGAGGCTATACCCGGGCGGGTCGTACTTCGACCCGTTGGGGCTAGCGGCCGACCCGGAGAAGAAAGAGGTTCTTCAACTGGCGGAAATCAAGCACGCCCGCCTCGCCATGGTGGCGTTCTTGGGGTTCGCCGTGCAGGCGGCCGCCACCGGAAAAGGGCCGCTCAACAACTGGGCGACCCATTTGAGCGACCCGCTCCACACAACCATTTTCGACACCTTCGGCTTTTTCTCTTAAATTTATGCACATGCTAATTAATCTTTATATTTTGTTGAGAACATATTAATGCCTGCGCTATATGTAAAATTAATGATGAATTTCCGAGTG
>QXXC01000208.1 GCA_009911305.1 Clostridiaceae bacterium
CACAGAATTTCCATTAGATCAACTCATTTACACAACAAATCAACTCAACCCACTACATAACTGTGGGCTACCCTCACTCACAAACTTCACTTTCCGGGTGTAAAGTTAGTAGCGTAGGACCAAGCATTGTTGTTAACCGGGTCAGCAAGGTGGTCGGCGAGGTTCTCCAACGGGCCCTTTCCGGTGACGATGGCCTGAACGAAGAATCCGAACATCGAAAACATGGCTAGTCTCCCGTTCTTGAGCTCCTTAACCTTCAACTCAGCGAAGGCTTCCGGGTCTTCAGCTAGGCCCAATGGGTCGAAGCTCCCTCCGGGGTAGATGGGGTCGGTCACCTCACCGAGTGGGCCGCCGGCAATACGGTAGCCCTCGATGGCTCCCATCAACACAACCTGAGTAGCCCAGATAGCTAGAATGCTCTGTGCGTGGACCAAGCTTGGGTTGCCCAAGTAGTCCAAACCGCCCTCGCTGAAGATCTGTGAACCGGCCTTGAACCAGACCGCCTCGCCGAACTTCACCCCGTTGCGGGCCAAGAGCTCCGGGAAGACGCAGCCGAGGGCTCCGAGCATGGCCCATCTGCTGTGGATCACCTCCAGCTCACGGTTCTTGGCGAATGTCTCGGGGTCGGCGGAGAGGCCAGCGGTGTCCCAGCCGTAGTCGCCGGGGAATTCTCCGGTGAGGTAGCTCGGGGGCTCGCCGGAGAATGGGCCCAAGTACTTGACGCGGTCGGGGCCGTACCAGGGGCTGCCGGAGGAGACGGTCTTGGGCTTGCCGGCGGTCTTCCTCATGGAGAAGCGGCCGTTGCCGGAGATTTGGGAGGTGGAGGGGTTGAGCTTGACCGCCTGGCCGGAGAAGGAGGGGGAGGAGAGAGCCATGGTGGAGGCCGCCATTGATGAGTGAAGATTGTTGCAGTGGTTGTGAAGAAAGGGATGAATTGGAGGTGATCAATGGCGGCCTCCACCATGGCTCTCTCC
>QXXC01000209.1 GCA_009911305.1 Clostridiaceae bacterium
CCTCACCAATCCCACCCCCCATCACTCAAGAATGGCAGCCAACACTCTGATGAGCTGCGGCGTCGCCGCAGCCGCCGTCTGCCCCTCCGTCCTCTCCTCCTCCAAGTCGAAATTCGCCGCCTCCGTCACCTTCGGCTGCAATGTCACCTCCTCTAGGCTCACCATGACCGCCGATTGGATGCCGGGCGAGCCCCGCCCCCCTTACCTCGACGGCTCAGCCCCAGGAGATTTCGGGTTCGACCCGCTTCGGCTAGGAGAAGTCCCGGAAAACCTAGAGAGATACAAGGAGTCGGAGCTGATCCACTGCAGGTGGGCTATGCTCGCAGTTCCCGGCATCCTGGTGCCGGAGGCGTTGGGGTTGGGCAACTGGGTGAAGGCCCAAGAATGGGCGGCGGTGCCGGGCGGGCAAGCCACGTATCTGGGTAACCCGGTTCCGTGGGGCACCCTACCCACCATTTTGGCGATCGAATTCCTGGCCATAGCCTTCGTGGAGCACCAGAGAAGCATGGAGAAAGACCCGGAGAAGAAGAAGTACCCGGGTGGGGCATTCGACCCGCTGGGCTACTCCAAGGACCCGAAGAAGTTCCAAGAATACAAAGTCAAGGAGATCAAGAATGGTCGTCTTGCGCTGTTGGCGTTTGTGGGATTCTGTGTTCAGCAATCAGCCTACCCAGGAACTGGGCCTTTGGAGAATTTGGCCACTCATTTGGCTGACCCGTGGCACAACAACATTGGCGACGTCCTAATTCCTTCCCCTTGAGCTTCACGAGAGATCAATTCTTCCTCATAAACATTAAACACCCCTTGTAAAATTTATGCTTATCGAACCGAGCTCAATGGACGTCTCCTTATTTGTTACGTGTATGTGTAGTAGTGTCGGATATCTTATCGATTAAACTTCGAACAAAAGTTGAACAAAAATACTCGAGAAATCTAATCTGGTTGTCCACTCCTCATGTTTTGCTT
>QXXC01000210.1 GCA_009911305.1 Clostridiaceae bacterium
TGCCGATGTTCTCTACTCCCACGTTGCTCACCCTGGGAAGTTGAATAATTTTTCTGAGAAATGGCCTCAACTGCATGCTTCTTGCACCACCATGCAGCTCTCTCCACCTCTGCAAGAACTACCTCTAACCGCTACGCGCCGTCTTTGAAGCCCAGCCAGCAGCTGGTCGTCTGCAGAGCCCAGAAGCAGGCCGAGAGTGAAGAATCCGCCGCCGTCGTGTCGCGGCGGCTGGCCCTCACCGTGCTCATTGGGGCTGCTGCGGTCGGCACGAAGGTTTCACCTGCTGATGCTGCTTATGGAGAATCTGCCAACATCTTTGGGAAGCCAAAGACAAACACAGAATTCAAATCATACTCTGGAGATGGATTCAAGTTGTCTATCCCCGCAAAGTGGAACCCAAGCAGCGAGGTCGAATTTCCTGGCACGGTCCTAAGGTACGAGGACAACTTTGACGCGACGAGCAACCTCACCGTCACCATCAACCCCACAGACAAGAAATCCATCACAGATTATGGCTCCCCTGAAGAATTCCTTTCCCAAGTTGACTACCTGCTGGGAAAGCAAGCCTACTTTGGCAAAACTGATTCAGAGGGTGGATTCGACTCCGGGGCAGTGGCAACTGCCAACATTCTGGAGACTGCAACCCCCGTGGTCGACGGAGCCAAGTACTACTTCTTGTCGGTGCTGACTAGGACAGCCGACGGAGACGAGGGCGGCAAGCACCAGCTCATCTCAGCCACCGTCAAGGGCGGCAAGCTCTACATCTGCAAAGCACAAGCTGGAGACAAAAGATGGTTCAAGGGTGCAAAGAAGTTTGTTGAAAATGCAGCAACTTCTTTCAGTGTTGCCTAAACAAGGTCTTAAGATCAATGCAAGTATTTTGTATGTAATTTAACCACCAAAAAACGTTTGCATAAAATTTTCAATCCACCACCTACTGGAGCTTTAGAGTTGTGCAATGGA
>QXXC01000211.1 GCA_009911305.1 Clostridiaceae bacterium
GCACAAACAACCCCTCATTTCATAAAAGGTACAACTCAAGTTCCACAGTGTACAACTCCCCATCTACAAATATTTATACAAATTCCTCATTTTCCTGGAGCAAAGTTAGTGGCGAAGGCCCATGCATTGTTGGCTACTGGATCAGCCACGTGGTCATAGAGGTTCTCAATTGGGCCTTTCCCAGTAACAATGGCCTGCACGAAGAAGCCAAACATTGAAAACATTGCCAACCTTCCATTCTTGAGCTCCTTCACCTTGAGCTCAGCAAATGCTTCTGGGTCTTCTGCCAAGCCCAACGGGTCGAAGGCCCCCCCGGGGTAGACCTTGTCGAGGCCCTCTCCGAGCGGGCCTCCTCCGACTCTGTAACCCTCGATCAACCCCATCAGGACAACTTGGCTAGCCCAGATAGCCAAGATGCTCTGAGCATGGATCAAGTTCGGGTTGCCCAAGTAGTCGAGGCCGCCCTCGGAGAAGATTTGGGATCCGGCCTTGAACCACACGGCCTCTCCGAACTTGACCCCGTTCTTGGAGAGGATCTCGGGGAAGACGCAGCCCAATGCACCGAGCATGGCCCAACGGGAGTGGATCACCTCCAGCTCGCGGTTCCTTGCGAACGTCTCGGGATCAGCCGAGAGCCCAGCAGTGTCCCAACCATAGTCACCGGGGAATTCCCCGGTGAGGTATGATGGGGTCTGCTCGGAGAATGGGCCCAAGTATTTGGGCCTGTCCTCTCCGTACCAGATGCTCTGGGGAGTGCTCTTGACTGTACGCCTCATGGTGAAGCGGCCGCCGCCGACGTTGCCGACCTTTCGGACGAGCTCATTCTGTGGCTTCAGGGCTGCCTGACCAGCAAAAGCAGATTGTTGGATCGCTGAAGTTGCCATTTTTTGCTTCAAACACCTTGTAGCGGCTGCAGGTAAAGTAAATGAGATGATAGTTGTTGGTCAGGCAGCCCTG
>QXXC01000212.1 GCA_009911305.1 Clostridiaceae bacterium
AATCAAACAAATGAGTTGGGCATATTAGCAACGTTGATGCAATATCAATACAAAATCTACACGATATATCCACTCTTCTTGCATCCACACATCACTAAATTAGGGCATGAGCTTATGATCCAGGGGCAAACTTGGTGGCGTAAACCCAGGCATTGTTAGCAACAGGGTTGTCAAGGTGATCCAAGAGGTTCTCGAGGGGGCCTTTTCCGGTGACGATCGCCTGAACGAAGAACCCGAACATAGAAAACATGGCCAATCTTCCATTCTTGATCTCCTTCACCTTGAGCTCAGCAAAGGTGACTGGGTCATCGGCCAGGCCAAGAGGGTCAAAGTACTGCCCGCCCGGGTAGAGGTCATTGCCCTCTCCGACTCCATCGAGGCCGTTGATTCTGAATCCTTCAACAAGTCCCATGAGCACAACTTGGAATCCAAGAACTGCTAGAATGCTCTGAGCATGGACCAAGTTCGGGTTGCCCAAGTAGTCGAGCCCCCCTTCGGAGAAGATCTGTGAACCAGCCTTGAACCACACTGGCTCCTTGAACTCCACACTCAACCATTTTCCAAGAACTTCTGGTGTGATGCATCCTAGAGCTCCAAGCATGGCCCATCTCCCGTGAATAACCTCAAGAGCCCTGTTCTTGGCGAAGGCCTCGGGATCAGCGGACAAACCAGCAGTGTCCCAGCCGTAGTCGCCGGGGAATTCTCCGGTCAGGTATGAAGGAGTCTGAGCGGAGAAGGGTCCCAAGTACTTAACACGGTCGGGTCCGTACCACAGATCATTACCCATGGTGTATTTGGCATTGCCCATGGAGACAACGTCTCTAAGAGGGTTGGCATTCTTGGATTGGCCCAAGAATGGGGTTGCCTTAACAGCAGCTGTGGAGCTGGCAAATGTAGCCATTGATGCCATTCCCTAGAGATTTTTTACTTGATTGTTGGAAGTGGT
>QXXC01000213.1 GCA_009911305.1 Clostridiaceae bacterium
AGTAAATGGATTATGGTGCACAAGCAATTGTAGATATATCTGAAAACCATATAATAAAATGAGATACAACTTTACATCATAAAATCGAAGACTCATTTTCCAGGCACGAAGTTGGTGGCATAAGCCCAAGCATTGTTGTTGACTGGATCAGCCAAATGATCAGCCAAATTCTCCAAAGGCCCTTTCCCTGTCACTATTGCTTGCACGAAGAATCCAAACATTGAAAACATTGCCAACCTCCCATTCTTTAGCTCCTTCACCTTCAACTCAGCAAATGCTTCCGGGTCCTCCGCCAATCCCAACGGGTCGAAGCTCCCGCCCGGGTACAAGGGGTCGGTAATCTCGCCCAACGGCCCACCCCCGATTCTGTATCCTTCCACCGCGCCCATTAGTAGCACTTGGGTCGCCCATATGGCCAAAATGCTCTGTGCATGGACCAAACTCGGGTTGCCCAAGTAGTCTAGCCCGCCCTCACTGAAGATCTGGGACCCGGCCTTGAACCAGACCGCTTCCCCGAACTTCACTCCATTGCGGGCCAGGAGCTCTGGGAATACGCAGCCCAGGGCTCCAAGCATGGCCCACCTGGAGTGGATGACTTCTAGTTCACGGTTCTTGGCGAAGGTCTCGGGGTCCGCAGAGAGTCCGGCGGTATCCCAGCCGTAGTCTCCGGGGAATTCTCCGGTGAGGTAGGATGGTGCCTCGCCGGAGAATGGTCCCAAGTATTTAACTCGGTCGGGGCCATACCACGGGCTGCCAGAGGCGGCGGGCTTGGGCTTTCCGGCAGTCTTCCTCATGGTGACTCTTCCTTCACCGAGGAGGTCTCCAGTGGTCGAGGCGAGCTTGACGGCTTGGCCGGCGAATGATGGAGACGAGAGAGCCATTGTTGAGGCTGCCATTGTATGTGGGAGGGAGAGGTTTTGAGAAATGGAACTCAGTTGATCAAAG
>QXXC01000214.1 GCA_009911305.1 Clostridiaceae bacterium
ATTATCAATGACTTAACTTGCATAGGATTCTTAGTTCCTCACTGATACTAACTACAATATTATATAAAAGCACTGGAAAATCGATCCAGCTCTGAGTTTTACTCTCTACATAGGCATAGCAAAGTGTCTTTATACAATGATGCAGCTTACAAGCCAAGGGCTCCAAGAGGTGTTTTCCCTTGGCCTGCCTCAAAATAGAAGATCAGCATAGCCAACATGGCAAGCCTGGCATGCTTAATCTCCGCGAGCTTCAGTCTGTCGAGTTTCTCGTCATCAGGTATGTAAACTCCATCCTTCAATGTACCTGCAAACCCCAGCGGATCAAAGAATTTTCCACCAGGGTAGCCTTGATCACCTGTGGAATTTGTGAAATTCTCTGCAGTTCTTGACCAGGGAGTGGCCCATTCCACAGATTGTGATTCAGGGTTGAAGAAATCCACCCATCTTTTGCTCTCCACCCATCCCATGAGGAGGAGCTGCGTGCCAAGGAGGGTTCCGAACGAGAAGGGCGCTACAGCACCAGGGGCGGCCCCGGCTTCAAACCACGGGATACCACTCCAGGCCTGCCCGACAAAGATGCCAACAACAGCTGCCATTGCCCACCGGCCGTGGATGAGCTCAGCCTCTCTGTACCATTTCAAGAAGGCAGGGTCTTTTCCGAGCCCCAGTGGGTCAAAACCAAAATCACCAGGGAGCGAGCCATCGAGCCACTCGGGGTCGAGAAAGCTGCCGCCGCCTTTAACAGCCGGAATCCAAGACTTCTTCGGTGCAGCTGCTGCTGCAACCACAATCAGCCTCTTAGGGGCCACGGAACCGCCAGCTCGGGCGGCAACCAAGGCTGGCAGCAAGGTCTGGCTTTTCTTGCCACCAGTGAAGAAGGCAGACCCCAGGCCATTTACCAATGCAGCAGATGTGGAAGCCATCTCTTCCCTCCCTTCTTT
>QXXC01000020.1 GCA_009911305.1 Clostridiaceae bacterium
AAAAGCAAGGGAAACCTTGCAAAATAAGGAAATTTTTTACGAAGCATATTTACTCAAGTGGCAAACTCGGGGTTAAGCGCGTGATGCTGACGTATGAAGAGGGGTATAACGCCGGCATAGTGGAATTTGGGGTCGAGGGAGGAATCCTGGAGATCGAGCTGCCGCCGGCCGGGGCGGCCGTTCTGGCGGCGGAAAAATATATTTAAAACGCTTGATTTTTTTTGATTCCTGTGCTATGCTTTTATAGCATTATATGAATCATGGATGGGTTCCCGAGTGGCCAAAGGGGGCAGACTGTAAATCTGTTGCGTCTCGCTTCGGTGGTTCGAATCCACCTCCATCCATTTATTGGCCGCAGTGGCGGAACTGGCAGACGCCCGGGACTTAAAATCCCGTGGGTAGTGATACCCGTACCGGTTCGATTCCGGTCTGCGGCACGCAAAAGCTCTGAACGTTCAGGGCTTTTTTTAATGCGCAGACCCGCGCAATGAAACACTGGGCGGCGCGGGCCCCGCATTCTGCCGGTTCGGCTTATGTTCTCTTCATCAGCACCGGGCCATGGCCGCCTCATCGGCAATCACGACAACGTCGGGATGGAATTGAAGAATCGAAGCCGGAACAGCCGGAGTAACCGGTCCGAACAGGGATTTCTGAAGGATTTCGGCTTTATCGCTGCCGCTGACCAGGAAAACGATCCGGCGCGCTCTCATGATGGTCCCGATGCCCATGGTAAATGCCTGCCGGGGTACGTCATCGGCAGAGGCAAAAAACCGCTTGTTGGCCTCGATCGTCATCTCAGTTAAGTCCACACAGTGGGTTTCGGCGGCAAAGTGATCGTCCGGCTCATTGAAACCAATATGGCCGTCATGGCCCAGGCCGAGCACCTGCAGATCAACTCCGCCCAGAGAGCGGATCACGTCCTCATAGCGCGCGCATTCCGCGGCGGCGTCCTGTGCGGTTCCGTCCGGGATATTGGTCTGCGCCATATCAATATTGACGTGGGAAAACAGGTGATGGTTCATAAAATAGTAGTAGCTCTGGTCATTGTCCCGGGTCAGTCCTTTGTATTCGTCAAGGTTTGCAGTCTTTACTCCGGAGAAATCGAGTTCTCCGTTTTTGTATTTTTCAACCAGGTACTCGTAGGTTCCGATTGGCGTGGAGCCGGTGGCAAGCCCCAATACGCAGTCCGGCTTTGTCACGATCTGGGCCGCAATCACGCAGGCAGCCTTTTTGCTCATTTCATCATAGTTTTTTACCTTATAGATTTTCATATCAGTTCCTCCATTTAAGAATATTTGCATTCATAGTTTAGAATACCATTTTTAAGTCATAGTTTCAATGGATATCCGCATAAAATAGATAGCAAAGGATAGAGTGGTGTTACTGTTCACACGCCAGCCAATGCGGGGTGTTTTTGGTAAGTGCAGCGCGAAGCGTGTTACAGGGCACAGCCCGGCAGGGTGTAGGCCATAGCTGGCAGATGGAACGGGTTCATTGAAATTTATATAAAGAGGAGTGATGGCATGACTAATTTTCAGAGGCTAATTTCATATATTTATACCTACGAAGGCGGGATAAAGGGAAAAAATATCGGCTTTGCCAAGCTGGAAGTCCGGGGGAGCCAGTGCCGCATCACAGTCAATGTCAAAAAAATATTTGTAGGCGGAAATCCGATCGGCGTATATATGCTGACCGGGCGGGAGGAGATCCGGATAGGGACGCTGTTTGCGAGAAACGGTTCCGGCGAGTTCCGCACAGTGATACATACCCAGGATCTGGAGCATACGGGCCGCAGCCTGGACGACTGCTACGGGCTCAGCGTTCATGACGTCGAAAGTAACTGGCGCTCGTATACAACGATCTGGGAGGACGCCGTTGCCCATGCGGCTGAGGTCGATCTGGCGGACGTGACAGCCGGCCAGGCGGCCAGGAATGCGGCCGGGAACACGCACAGCACATCTCAAAATACACCGCAAAGCATGCTTCAAAACACTTCTCATAATATATCTCAGGATACATTCCCCAATACAGACACCGTGCAAATGAAAGAGCCGTCCCTGGAATCCCGGACAGCCCCGCTTCCGATCTCAGAGGAAATTGAGAGGGAGCTGGAGCGCGAGGAATTAAAGCAGATGGGGATGCCGGGAAGCGAGATCCCCCAAAAACAGACGAAGGCGGGAAATGTGGTCCGCCTGTATGCAGATGGCAGGGCGGAGCGTCTGGGAACTCTGCCGGAATTAATTCCGGAGCCCCGGATTGTGAAGGAGGAGGAAGAAGCCCCGGCCGCGGCTCCTGATTTTCATGAGGATGAAAATGCCGCAGGATATGAAGACGCAAACCTGCAGCCGCAGGAACAGCCGGCCGGAGAGGATGCAGTGGGCGCAGAGGCTGTTGGGGAGGCTGTGCCAAAGCTGCAGGCGGGCCTTAAAGCGGCAGAAGAGCTTCAGACTGTGCAGGAAGTCCTGTCAGAGACAGAGGGCGCAGCGGAAACGTCAGAGCCTCAGAGCGTCCCGGAGGCGATGGCAGAAGCACAGATGGGTATGGAGATTCTGCAGGCTGTACAGGAGGCGTCAGAGCCGCCCCTGAGCGTACCGGAAGGCATGGGAGATGAGGCGGCCGTTTTGGAATCTGTGGCGGGTGAAGAGGCGTATCCGGCATTTTCCGGAAATACAGGCGGGCCTGCGCTGGGATTTGTGGAGGAATCGCATCCTGCTATGGAGTCAGAGGCCGTGGTATCCCAGAGCCCGCAGCCATTCAGGCAGGCGGGCCCGGCTCTGTCCCAGGGAGGGCTGCGCCGGGAAATCAGGAATCAGGTTTCCATGCGCCCCGGCGCTCCCCTGGAGCGTCTGCAAAAGCAGGAGGCCGCCCCGGCGCCGCCCCCGCAGCCGATTTCTCCGGCAGCGGAGCAAAACGCTTCCCGGACGGCTCCGTCAGGCTCTGTCATTTCCTTCAAAGAGAGAAGCGACACGCAGAGCGAACAGGAAATGTGGGAAATGTTGCGAAAGCGTTATCCCAAGATCCTGGCCTTTGACTATGCTGACGGCTGCGAAATCCTGACCATAAAGCCGCAGGATATCGGGCTGCTTCCCAGAGAGGCGTGGGTATATGGGAATAACAGCTTCCTTCTGCACGGCTTTTACAGCTTCCGCTATCTGATTCTGGCGAGGCTGAATAACCCGAACGGCCGGCCGCGCCATCTCCTGGGAATACCGGGCCATTACTACAGCAATGAAAAATATATGGCAGCCATGTTTGGCTTTCCTGATTTTGTCCTGTCAAAAAACCAGCCGCCGAAGGACGGACGCTTCGGGTACTGGTATACGGATATTAAGATCGGAGAATAAAGCAGTTGCTAAAATGCCGCGCGGCATTTATACTGAACATACCGGCAGCAGGACGGCGGCTTTGCCGGGCTGCTGCCCGTAATATCAGAATGCAGGAGGATAAAGAGGGGCCCAAAATGGCAGGAGAGGAAAAGTACATGAAGGCAGCCATACGGGAGGCTGTAAAAGCCCGCGCATTGGGCGAGGTTCCGATTGGCTGCGTGATCGTTTATGAGGATAAAATTATCGGCAGGGGCTACAACCGCAGAATGGTTGACAGGAATGTGCTGGCCCATGCGGAGCTGACGGCGATCCGGAAGGCATGCCGGAAGATGGGAGACTGGCGTCTGGAGGGCTGTACGATGTATGTAACGCTTGAGCCGTGCCCGATGTGCGCCGGGGCCATCGTACAGGCCCGGATCCCGGAAATCCGGATTGGCTCCATGAATCCCAAGGCCGGCTGCGCCGGATCTGTGCTGAACTTATTGCAGGAAAAGGGATTTAACCATCAGGTCCGGGTGGAGACGGGAATTCTGGGAGAAGAATGCTCGCAGATGCTGAGTGAGTTTTTTAAGGAATTGAGGAAAAAGAAAAAGGAAGGCGCGGCCGTTCAGATAAGCTGAATGGCTGCGCCTTCTGCCTTGCGGCCGGTTCGCGCGAACATTTACTGAATCACCTTAATCCATCCCTCCGGAGCCTTGATGCGCCCCATCTGGATGCCGGTCAGGGTATCGTAGAGCTTTTGAGTCACAGGCCCCATCTTCTCCATACCGCTCGGGAAGCAGATCTCGTTGCCGTGATCAACGATCTTGCCTACCGGAGAGATCACGGCCGCCGTTCCGCACAGGCCGCACTCTGCAAAATCCTTTACCTCCTCAAGCAGGATTTCGCGTTCCTCTGTCTCCAGCCCAAGGTAGTCCCTGGCGGCCTGGAGGATGGATCGGCGCGTGATGGAAGGAAGAATACTGGAGGATTTCGGCGTAACGACCTTATTGTCCCTGGTCACGAAAATCAGGTTTGCGCCGCCCGTCTCCTCGATCTTCGTGCGCGTGCCGGGATCTAAGTATACATTCTCATCAAAGCCCTGCCGGTGGGCGTCCACGATGGCGTGAAGGCTCATGGCATAGTTCAGCCCTGCTTTAATATGTCCGGTTCCGCGGGGGGCCGCGCGGTCAAAATCGCTTACGCGGATCGTGATCGGTTTTGCGCCGCCCTTAAAATAGGGTCCGACAGGAGTGGCAAAGATGCGGAACTGGTACTCCGTGGCAGGTTTTACGCCGATCACGGAGTTGAAGCCGAACATGTAGGGGCGCAGATACAGGCTTGCGCCTGAACCATAGGGCGGCACATAGGCGGCATTGGCCTCCACTACCTTCTGAACCGCGTCAATAAACCGCTCTTTCGGGAAAGGCGGCATCTCTAAGCCGGCGGCAGAATTCATCATGCGCTCTGCATTTAAGTCAGGGCGGAAGGCCACAATATGGCCGTCCTCTGTGGTATAAGCCTTTAAGCCCTCAAAACATGTCTGTGCGTACTGTAATACACAGGCGCACTCGCTTAAGGTAATGGCCGGATCGGTGATCAGAGCGCCGTCGTCCCAGGCGCCGTCCTTATACTGGGATACATAGCGGTAATCGGTCTGGATATAACCAAAACCAATATTTGCCCAATCGATGTTCTTTTTTTCCATAAGGGTCTCCTATCTCTGGTTCGTTTGTTATTCATGTGTTACAGTATTAAATTCATTATAAAATGTTGGGGTCAAAAGGCCTTTTGCCCCCTCTGATACCGGATTGCTCCGTACGTTGTACTCCCGCAATCCTCAAAAACATTCAAAATCCGCCCTGATCGGGCTGCTTTTTCATGTTTTTGGCGGGTCCCAAGTTCAAAAATCCTCCTGCAGGCAAGCCTGCATCGGATTTTAGACCTTTTGACCCTAGTATCATTATAATGATTTCTTGGCTATGTTGCAAGTTAAAAGTTGTATGATTGTACATGCGCCGTTGCCAGCCGGAAAAGAGATTTTTAGCAAAAGCTCTTTACAGATTCACTTTAGTATGATAATATGTCATTGCGTTAAAAAGCACAGGCTGTTATCTGACACTGGTTTCAGTCAGGTATGGGGCCCATGATGAGGAGGATATTATGAAAAAGAGAATATTATGCGCAGCCATCGCGTCGGTGATGGCATTATCCATGGCGGCATGCGGTCAGGAGAAGGCGGCGCAGACGCCTGAGGAGACGCCGGCCGCGGCAGAGAAGGAGACAGCGGCCGGGCAGGAGACTGACGAAGCAGAGGACGGCGCGGCAGAGACAGAGAGCCCGGAGGCAGAGGGTGAAGGAGGAACGCTTATCGTGGGCTTTGACCAGGATTTCCCGCCCATGGGATTTGTGGGGAACGACGGGGAATTTACGGGCTTTGATCTGGCCCTGGCAGAGGAGACGGCAAAGCGTCTGGGCCTTACGTTTACGCCTCAGCCGATCGCATGGGATTCTAAGGATATGGAGCTGGAGTCCGGCAATATTGACTGTATCTGGAACGGCTTTACGATGACCGGGCGCGAGGACAATTATACGTGGACAGAGCCCTATATGGCGAATACGCAGGTGTTTGTGGTGGCAAAGGATTCCGGCATTTCCAGCCAGGCGGATCTGGCGGGCAGGGTTGTGGAGGTGCAGATTGATTCTTCCGCCGAGGCGGCGCTCAAAGAGGCAGCGGATCTGACGGCTACCTTCGGCCAGCTCCTCACAACCGCAGATTATAATACGGCGTTTATGGATCTGGAGCAGGGAGCGGTGGACGCGATCGCGATGGATGTGATCGTGGCTGGATATCAGATTAAGCAGAGGAATGCGGATTTTGTGATTCTGGACGAGAGCCTTTCAGAAGAGGAGTACGGCGTTGGCTTTAAGAAGGGAAATGAGGAGCTGAGGGACAAGGTTCAGGGAGCCCTTGAGGAGATGGCTGCAGACGGGACCTTAAAACGTATTTCCGAGGAATGGTTCGGCGAGGATATCACGACCATCGGAAAATAAAAGACAGTTGATGTGATAAGCTTATGGCCGCTGTGCAGAGGAACGCGGGGCGCGCAGGTATATCCTGCCGGCTGAACCGTTTTGGCGCAGCGGCCTCTGCATTTCAGACATACCCAAAGGGCGCGCCGTCATGCAGGCTCCTTCGCATCGGGGGGCGCTTTGTGCCGCAGGGTATCATGGAAAGAAGAAATACAGGAAGGGACGATTATGGGGAAAATGACAATCCAGCAGATGGTAATGCAATTGGCGGGAGGAATGGGGATCAGCATTCAGATTTTTGTGACGACGCTTCTGTTTTCGCTGCCCCTGGGGTTACTGATTGCCTTTGGGCGGATGTCCCGGAGCCGTCTGCTGCAGACGCTTGTGAAGTTTTACATATCCGTCATGCGGGGAACGCCTCTGATGCTGCAGTTGATGGTGGTTTATTTCGGCCCCTATTATCTGTTCCGCATAAAAGTCGGCTCCGGGTACAGGCTGTGGGCTGCCTTTATCGGATTTGTGATTAATTACGCCGCATATTTTGCAGAGATTTACCGGAGCGGGATCCAGTCCATGCCGGCCGGACAGTACGAGGCGGCCCGGGTTCTGGGGTACAGCCGGTTTCAGACCTTTTTTAAAATTATTCTGCCGCAGGTGATGAAGCGGATCCTCCCCTCTGTCACCAATGAGGTGATTACGCTTGTAAAGGATACATCCCTGGCCTTTACGCTGAGCGTGGCGGAGATGTTTTCCATTGCCAAGGCTCTGGCAGCCTCCCAGACGAATATGATTCCCTTTGTGGCAGCAGGCGTATTTTATTATATTTTTAACCTGCTGGTCGCTGTGGGGATGGAGTGGATTGAAAAAAAGATGGATTATTATCGTTAGTTGTTGAAAGAGGCGGGAGGGCTGTGGATTATGAAGCTGTTGGAGCTGAATCATGTGGAAAAGTCGTTTGATGAGCTGGAGGTTTTGAAGGATATTTCCATGAGCGTGGAGGAGGGCGAGATTGTGTCCGTCATCGGGCCGTCCGGTTCCGGCAAATCGACGCTGCTGCGCTGCGCTACCATGCTGGAAACCATGGATCGCGGAGAGCTGATCTATATGGGGAAAAAGGCGGCATGGAACGGGCCGGAGGGAAGGGCCGTCTATGCAGGAAAAAGGGAATTAAAAGAGATCCAGAAGCAGTACGGCCTGGTGTTCCAGAATTTCAACCTTTTTCCGCACTATTCGGTGATGAAAAATATTACGGACGCGCCGCTTCATGTACAGAAGCGCGGCAGGGATGCCGTTTATGCGGAGGCGAGGGAGCTTCTGAAGAAAATGGGGCTGGAGGATAAAGAGGACGCGTATCCGTGCCAGCTTTCGGGCGGCCAGTGCCAGCGGGTGGCTATTGCAAGGGCGCTGGCGCTTAATCCGAAGATCCTGTTTTTTGACGAGCCGACCTCGGCCCTTGATCCGGAGCTCACGGGCGAGGTGCTGAAGGTGATAAAATCCCTGTCGGATCTGCATATAGCAATGGTGATCGTCACGCATGAGATGGCGTTTGCGAGGGATATATCGGATCGCGTGATTTTTATGGCAGGAGGCGTGATCGTGGAAGAGGGGACGCCGGAGCAGGTGTTCTCATCCGGGAATGAGAGGACGCAGAGCTTTTTGGGGCGGTATATTCTTTCATAATGCCGGTTTGGTTCATCCCTGAATCGTCAGAACAGACTGTAAACTGTAAAAATAATAGAGTTGACAATAGGAAGGGAGAGGGGATATAATTGATGCAGTTAAAGGAACCGTGAGCCTGTCTGAGCGGCGGTACGGAAAGGGGACTGCAGATGAGCGAATGTATTGCAAAGGAAATTATAAATGGGAGGCGTCTGTCCAGAGCGGACGATGTGTCCTTTCTTCTCACAGAGGATTTGGGAGAGCTCTGCCGGGGCGCAGATGAGATTCGGAGGGCAGTTTGCGGGAACCGGGTCGATCTGTGCTCGATTATTAACGGGCGCAGCGGGCGGTGCGGGGAGGACTGCAGGTTTTGCGCGCAGTCTGCCTGCAACCACGCGAAGATAGAGGAATACCCGTTTTTAGAGCCGGATGAGATTGTGAAGGACTGTAAGATGCATGCGGACAGAGGCATACGGCGGTATTCGGTTGTGACGGCCGGGAGGGCGCTGTCCGGGGCAGAGATGGAGAAGGCGCTTTTGGCTTACCGGGCAATGAAGGAGGCGGGCGGGATTGAGCTGTGCGCGTCCCACGGCCTTCTCTCCCAGGAGGATTTTAACCGCTTAAAGGAGGCGGGAGTGAGCCGTTATCACGCGAACCTTGAGACGTCCAAGCGGTATTTTCCATTTATCTGTACAACCCATACATTTGAGGATAAGCTGGAGGTGATCCGCAGGGCCAGAAGGGCCGGGCTTTCCGTCTGTTCCGGAGGTATTCTCGGCATGGGCGAGACGTGGGAGGATCGGGTGGATATGGCCTTCTGTTTATATGAACTGGAGATCCGCTCGATCCCGATCAATTTTTTACAGCCCATTAAGGGGACGCCCCTGGAGGATATGCAGCCCTTGTCTGAGGAGGACATTTTAAGAAGCATCGCTGTCTTCCGGTATATCAATCCTGAGGCGCATGTGCGTCTGGCAGCGGGAAGGAACCGGATGGCCGGATCCGGGAGAATGGCGTTTTGTTCCGGGGCAAATGCGGCGATCACAGGCGATATGCTGACGACATCCGGCAATCAGATTGCGGATGATGTGGAGATGCTGAGCGGGATGGGGTTTGAGCTGTAAGAGAAAGGCGGATGGTACAATGGAAAAGTCAATGTCTGCAGGGACGGAGAACAAGAAGCTTTTTTCAACGGGACAGATGGCTTTGATCGGGATGATGACAGCCGTGACCTGTATTCTGGGGCCGCTGGTGATTCCGCTTCCGATCAGTCCGGTGCCGATTTCCTTTACCAATCTGGCGGTCTATCTGGCAGTTTATGTCCTGGGGACAAAGGCCGGGACGATCAGCTACCTGGTCTATCTCCTGCTGGGCTTTGCCGGGCTGCCCGTTTTTTCAGGCTTTACAGGCGGCATCGTGAAGCTGGCCGGGCCGACAGGGGGATATCTGGCAGGCTTTATTTTTATGGCGCTGATTTCAGGATGGGCGATCGAACGCTTTCCGGGCAGATATATGATTCAGGCAGCGGGGATGATCCTGGGGACAGCCGTGTGCTATGTATTTGGAACCGTCTGGCTTGCGGGACAGCTCGGGATTGGCTTTGCAGCCGGATTGGGAGTGGGCGTGATCCCTTATCTTCCGGGGGATGCGGTGAAGATCCTGTTTGCGGTCATGATTGGCTCAAGGGTGCGCAGGGAGATACGCAGGGTTATGGAGCGGTGACGGCGCCGCTTCATGATGCCGGAACGATTTTTATACAGGATTTGGAAGGAGAACATACAGGAATGCTGTCATTTGAGAGTGATTATACAGAAGGCGCGCATGAGCGCATTTTACACCGCCTGATGGAGACGAATCTGGAGCAGCTTTCGGGCTACGGAGCTGATCCGTATTGCAGGAGCGCAAAGGAAAAAATCCGGGAGGCATGCGCCTGCCCGGAGGCGGAGATCTATTTTCTGGCAGGCGGAACACAGACAAATGCGATTGTGATTGACGCATTATCAGACAGATATGAAGGCGTCATATCTGCCGACACAGGCCATATAAACGGCCATGAAGCGGGAGCGATTGAGTTTACAGGACACAAGGTTCTTTCCATCAAAGGGCATGAGGGAAAGCTTCGCGCCGCAGACCTGGATCAGTACGTGAAGGATTTCCGGAATGATCAGAATCATGATCATATGGTTTTTCCGGGAATGGTTTACATTTCCCATCCGACAGAATACGGAACGCTGTACACCCAAAAGGAACTGGCCGCGATTTCAGAGGTCTGCCGCAAATACAGCCTCCCTCTTTACTTAGACGGCGCGAGGCTGGGCTACGGGCTGATGAGCCGGGCTGCGGATGTAACGCTGCCGGACATCGCCCGATACTGCGATGCATTTTACATCGGCGGAACCAAAGTGGGGGCCCTGTGCGGCGAGGCCGTGGTATTCACGCGCAAAGCGCCAAAGCACTTTATGACAATCGTAAAACAGCGCGGCGCTCTCCTGGCCAAAGGACGTCTTCTGGGAATTCAGTTCGACACCCTTTTCACAGATGATCTCTACTTCTCCATCAGCCGCCGCGCCATAGATATGGCAGAGCTTCTGAAAAAGGGCTTTCAGGAAAAGGGGTATCCGTTCTATCTGGAATCACCCACCAACCAGCAGTTTATTATCCTGGAAAACCGCAGGATGGAACGCCTCAGGGAGCAGGTGTCATTTGGCTTCTGGGAAAAGTATGATGAGAATCATACGGTTGTACGCTTTGCCACAAGCTGGGCGACGCGGGAGGAGGATATTGAGTGTCTTATGAAGCTGTTGGAGAATGATTAGCTGATACATGATGATCTGATTTGAGAGGGGTGTCGTGAGGGGGCCGCCAGAGCCAGCTTCCATATCCAACAGAAACCCCGCTTCCGCTCGGAGAAAAGCGGGGTTTCAGTTGGATATAGAACAGGTCACTGGCGGCCCCCCTCACAACAATCCACAACATGCCCCCCGTTTACTTCCCCCCCTTTTTCTCCCATCCTGATTATTCTGGACGAACCCCACGCTTTATGGTATAATTGTGAAGGTATTTCGCATCTGTACACGATACACCGGCGCGTGACGGCTCTGTATTTTATGACAATCTGCTGTCGGCGCACATGGAAGCGAAAAGTGTTTCTCACAGGAGGACAAGATGGGAAAAAATTTAAGGATTCAGAGCCAACTGCGCCTGTATCTGCAGTGGCCGGTTCTGCTGTCTGTTTTTGTGATGGCGGCGAATCTGGTGGCCGGGGCTTTAAGCCCGAGGGCGGGGCTGGCGATGTCGGGCTTTACGCTTCTCTATATTATGATTGCCATGTGGCTTTTTTTATACAGGCGTAAAAAGCTTTTGAACGGTATGGTGGAGTTTTCGGCCCAGTATGCCTGGGCGCAGAAGCAGCTTCTGGATAATATGGCGATGCCCTACGCCGTTACGGACGAGGCGGGGCGTCTTTTGTGGCTGAATCAGGCTTTTTCCGGGATTGTGAAGGAGGAGAAGGAGAGCCGCAGGAGCTTAACGGCGCTGTTTCCGGAGATTACGAGGGAATTTCTGGATGGGATGGAGGACGCGGCGAGCGTCCATTCTTCCTTTGAGGATAAGTTTTACCGGGTGGATATCCGGCGGCTGTATGTGGATGAGGAAGAGGGCCTTCGGATGGGCATGTCCCAGGGCGAGAGCGGGGATCTGCTGATGGGGGTCTACCTGTTTGATGAGACGGAGGAGCTCTTTTACAAGCAGGAGATCGACAGGCAGAAGCTGGTGGCCGGACTGATTTATCTGGATAATTATGACGAGGCGCTGGAGAGTGTGGAGGAGGTGCGCCGCTCGCTCCTGTCCGCCCTGATCGATCGGAAGATCAACAAGTACATCACAAACCTGGACGGGATTGTCAAGAAGCTGGAAAAGGATAAGTATCTGTTTGTCATAAAGCAGGAGTCTGCCGAGGTTCTTCAGGAGGATCGCTTTGCCCTTCTGGAGGAGGTGAAGACAGTCAATATCGGCAATGATATGGCGGTTACGCTGAGTATCGGCATGGGGATGGACGGCGACAGCTATTGCCGCAATTATGAGTTTGCCAGGACAGCGATCGATATGGCGCTGGGCCGGGGCGGTGATCAGGCGGTAGTCAAGGACGGCCCCAAGATCCGCTATTATGGCGGCAAGTCGCAGCAGCTTGAGAAGACCACCCGCGTGAAGGCCCGCGTGAAGGCCCATGCCATGCGGGAGCTGATGGAGACAAAGGATAAGCTTCTGATCATGGGCCATAAGAACGGCGACAGCGATTCCTTCGGCGCGGCGGTGGGCATCTACCGGGTGGCGACATTTTTAAACAAGAAGGCGCGGATCGTGGTGAACGGCGTCAATTCTTCGGTGAAGCCGATGATGGCGCGTTTTCAGGATAATCCGGATTACCCGGAGGATCTGCTGATGACCGGGGAGGAAGCGGCCGAGTGGGCGGATGCCGGCACGATGCTGGTGGTGGTGGATGTGAACCGGCCCAGCATTACAGAGGCGCCGGAGCTTCTCAAGAAGATCCGCACGATTGTGGTTCTGGATCACCACAGGCAGAGCAGTGAGATTATAGATAATGCGGTGCTGTCCTACGTGGAGCCGTACGCGTCCTCGACGTGTGAGATGGTGGCCGAGGTTCTGCAGTATATCGGCGACGGCATTAAGATGCGGCCTGCCGAGGCGGATGCGATGTATGCGGGGATCGTGATTGATACGAATAATTTCCTGAACCAGGCGGGCGTCAGGACCTTTGAGGCGGCGGCTTTCCTGCGCAGGAACGGGGCGGATGTGGTGAGAGTGAGAAAGCTGTTCCGCGATCGCCTGGAGGACTACAAGGCAAGGGCTGAGGCCATCCAGAGGGCTGAGATCTTTAAACACTTTTTTGCCATTTCAGAATGCCCGTCGCAGGGGTTGGAGAGCCCCACCGTGGTGGGCGCGCAGGCGGCGAACGAGCTTTTGGATATTGTGGGGATTAAGGCTTCCTTTGTCCTCACACAGATTCGGGACACGATCTTTTTCAGCGCCCGCTCCATTGACGAGATTAATGTGCAGATCATGATGGAGAAGCTGGGCGGCGGCGGGCACCGGACGATTGCCGGCGCTCAGATGAAGGATATAAGCGTCGCCGAGGCGAGAGAACGGATAAAAGCCATTATTACAGAGATGCTTGAGAAAGGAGAGATATAAATGCAGGTTGTATTGTTAGAGGATGTGAAGGCGCTCGGTAAAAAGGGCGAGATTGTGAAGGTAAACGACGGCTATGCAAGGAATTTTATTCTGCCGAAAAAGCTGGGGATTGAGGCGAATGCAAAGAATCTGAATGATCTGAAGCTGCAGAAGGCGAATGAGGAGAAACTGGCCGCAGAGCGGCTTGCAAAGGCGAAGGAGCTTGCGAAAAAGCTTGAGGCCGCTTCGGTTACGGTTTCGATTAAGGCGGGAGATGGCGGAAAGGCCTTCGGCTCCGTTTCCTCCAAGGAGATAACCAAAGCGATCTCGGATCAGCTCGGCCTTGAGATTGATAAGAAGAAGCTGGCGCTTGCGGAGCCCATTAAGACCTTCGGAACCCATGCAGTGCCGGTGAAGCTTCATAAGGATGTGACAGGGAAGCTTTCCGTGAAGGTGGTGGAGAGTTAATACAGGAGGTCCGCGCGATGGATGAAGCGTTGGTGAAACGTATTCTGCCTCACAGTGTAGAAGCAGAGCAATCCGTGATCGGTTCCATGCTGATGGATCGCGAGGCAATTATTTCGGCGTCTGAGATTATCACAGGCGCCGATTTTTACCGGCGTCAGTACGGGATTGTGTTTGATGCGATCGTGGAGCTGTTTAATGAGGGAAAGCCTGTGGATCTGGTGACTCTGCAGGATCGTTTGAAGGAAAAGGATGTGCCGCCGGAGATCAGCAGCCTGGAGTTTTTCCGCGATATTATGGCCATGGCACCGATTGTGGTGAATATAAAGGCATATGCGGGCATTGTCCGGGATAAGGCAGTGCTGCGCCGCCTGATTAAGGTGAGCGAGGAGATTGAGGGGCTCTGCTACGGGGGACGGGAAAAGCTGGAGGATATTCTGGCGCACACGGAGAAAACGGTGTTTGACCTGCTGCAGAGCCGCAGCAGCGGAGATTTTGTGCCCATACGGCAGGTGGCGTTAAATGTTCTGGAGCGGATTGAGGCAGCTTCTAAGAGCAGCAGCACCGTGACCGGGATTGCGACGGGATTCATTGATCTGGATTACCGGACATCGGGCTTCCAGCCGTCGGATTTTGTCCTCATCGCGGCGCGTCCTTCGATGGGAAAGACGGCTTTTGTGCTGAACGTGGTGGAACATGTGGCGGTGAAGAGGGGTCTTCCCTGCATGGTGTTCAGCCTTGAGATGTCAAAGGAGCAGCTTGTGAACCGCATGCTTTCCATGGAGTCCAATGTGGATTCCCAGAAGCTTCGCACAGGTACGCTCACGGATTCGGACTGGGACGCAGTGGTTGAGGGGATCGGGACCATCGGGGGATCGAACCTTATTATTGACGATACGCCGGGCATTTCGATTATGGAGCTGCGCTCAAAATGCCGCAAGATGAAGCTGGAGCACGGGCTTGATATTGTCATTATTGACTACCTGCAGCTCATGAGCGGCAGCGGGCGGGGCGGCGAGAGCCGGCAGCAGGAGATTTCGGAGATTTCGCGCTCCTTAAAGGCTCTGGCCAGGGAGCTCTCCGCGCCGGTGGTGGCGCTTTCCCAGCTCTCCCGCGCGTGCGAGACGCGCCCGGATCACAGGCCCATGCTCTCGGATCTGAGGGAGTCGGGGGCTATTGAGCAGGACGCGGATGTAGTGATGTTCCTTTACAGGGATGATTATTATAACAAGGATACAGATACGCCGAATATCGCGGAGGTGATTATCGCCAAGCAGAGGAACGGCCCGATCGGCACGATCCAGCTCATGTGGAGGCCGGAGCTGACGAAATTTGCCAATCTGGCCCGCTAGTACAGAATTGCATTAATTCACGAGTAAACAGCACCCGCTATCCGCGCCCTCTGCACGCCTGCGAAGCTAGCCGTAGGCTCCACTACGCCGTCGCTTCGCAGACGCACAGATGACACGAATATCAAGCACTTTTTACTCGCAAATTAATGCGACGCTGTACTAGGCCTGCACGGCCTGCTTTCAGGCTGCCTCTTACAAAAATTTCCCGGAGCATTCATATTCTTTCTTAAGCCGGCATATAGTAGTAGTAAGCTACGAAATATTGTGGACTAAAGGAGAGGATACATATGGCTGAGATACATTATCTGATTTCAGATGCGTCGAAGAAGGTAGATGTGGAGGCACACGTCCTGCGCTACTGGGAGGAGGAGCTGGAGCTGTCGATTCCGAGGAATGAGATGGGCCACCGGTTTTATACGGATTATCATATCAGGCTGTTCCGGCAGGTGAAGTCGCTGAAGGAGAAGGGCTATCAGCTCAAGGCCATCAAGGCTGCGCTGGCAAAGACCTTCCAGGACGGGAAGACAGTGATTTCCGGCGAGATTCTGGAGGAGGATGTGATTGCGGCGCTGAAGGGCAGCGGATCCGAAGGGCAGGAGACGCAGGAAAAGGGAAAGGCCGGGACCAAAGAGGGGGCAGGAAGCGGACAGGCCCGGGAGAAAGAGGCAGAGGATGCCCCGGCCAAAAACCTGGCCCCGTTTGACAGGGACAGCGTGGAGGCGCTTCTGGCAGAGGAGAAGATGGAGCAGTTCCAGAAGCTCATGGATCACATCATCGGACGGGCTATGGAGGAGAACACAGAAAAGCTCAGCCAGGATGTCAGCTATCTGGTGCATGACAAGCTGATGAAGGAAATGGAATATCTGATGCGTGTGTCGGACGAGCGGGAGGAAGAGCGGTTTAAGCAGTTAGACGAGGCAATCCGCTCCTGCCAGCGCGACAATCTGGGACGGGCAGAGGCGGCGGCCTCGGCTTTTCCGTTTTTCCATTTCAAAAAGAAGAAGTTCGGGAGAAACGGAAATAAGCTGTGATGGTTTCACCGCATCGAATGCTTGGCACAGGCGGCTGCGAAGGCTTCAAACAGCTTTCGGGCGTGGTCATGCGTGTGGTACAGCCACTCCGGATGCCACTGCACGCCAATCAGGAACGGATAATCCGGCTGCTCCAGGGCTTCAATCACGCCGTCCGGCGCCTGCCCGGCGATGCGCAGGCTTTCGGCCGGCCGGCGCACTGCCTGGTGGTGCAGACTGTTGACCGGAATGCGCACGGCTTGGCTGATGCGGGCGAGCTGTGAATCAGAGGCCAGATCGACGTGATGGGAGGGGGCATCGGAGCGGAAGGGCTGCCGGTGGGCAATGGGAGGCCGATCCGAAAGCTGCGCGTCCAGATCCTGATAGATATCGCCGCCAAGAGCGATGTTGATGAGCTGGATTCCGCGGCAAATGCCGAGGATCGGCTTTTTTCTTTTGTAAAACGAATGAAAGAGCAGGAGCTCTGCCTCGTCCCGAAGGGGGGAGAAATCCCCGCAGCCTTTCAGTGTCTCCTCACCGAACCGGAAGGGATGCACATCCGGCCCTCCGGTGCATAAAAGACCGTCCAGAGTTTCCGGCAATTGGATACAGTCTCCTTCCTTAAGGCTCAGGGGCAGGACGAGAGGAACAGCCCCGCAGTCTCTCAGCGCATCCGTATAGCGGGAGCTCATCCGAAGCTCCCCGGTCTTCTGATCATGCGAAGCCGTCAGTCCGATAACCGGTTTTTTCATAAACATCTCCTTTTAAATAAAATCATAAACTGCAGAATGAATAAACATAACGACAAAAAAGACTGCCATTCCTGACAGTCTCTTATGTATGCTTTACACAATGTTCAATCAGCCCTGCTCAATAGCGCCGGTCGGGCATGTGCCTGCACATGTTCCGCAATCGATGCAGGTATCAGCAGAGATCTCGTACTTGCCGTCGCCCTGGGAAATAGCGCCAACAGGACACTCACCTGCGCAAGCACCGCAGCTTACACATGAATCGGTAATTACATATGCCATGATAAAGTACCTCCTTTATTTTTAACTTTTAGATTATTTTAAACCAAAAGAGTGAATTATTCAAGAAGAATTTACTGTAATTTATGTTTAAAAATAGGATCACTGCGGCGCGGAGCCGGTATGGCGCTTATAAGCCGGACAGCGCCTGCAGGGCGTGTTCTTTTACAATCACCTCATAGTGCTCCTGAAAGTAGGCCTCTGCCGTGGACGGGGCCTTAACGGCTTCGCCGTACTCGGATAAAAGGTTGCAGACACGCTGGAAGGAATCGCTGTCTGTATCGGGCCGGCGGATAACGAGATAGTAGCGTTCTTTTGCCGTATTCTTATAAAGCGTGTTAAGGCCGTCAAAAATCGGTCCCGAGATACGGGCTGCCGCGCATGCCTCATCAAGGCTTTTAAATGTAAAGATACGGATCGCCGCCGCTTCATCCGCCTTGCCGTCGGTCAGGCTGTCGCCGGCTGCCCCTCCCTGCCCGGGCAGCGCGTGATCCGGGAGGGCGGCTGCCGCATTGTGGGCCAGCATCTCCAGAAGGCTGTCCGCTCCTTCCAGCAGCTCGCTTGTCAGGCCCGCAAAGGGCTCCTCGTCGTCGGACATGGGGGCAAATTTGGAGAAGCGGGTGTCCAGCTCCTCAGGATCTTCTATCTTTGTGATGATCAGCATAATGCTTTCGTTGGAGAGAGGTATGGCTTCTACCATGAGAGGAATGTCCTCCGCGTCAAAGCCGACCTCGCTGGAGGCCTTCTGTATCATCTCGCGGAACAGGCGTTTGGCCTTCTCGCTCCCGTAGGCCAGTTCCCCTAAATTTAAATCGCGCACGCTCAAGTCAAAGCTGGTGAGCGTACAGCGTATCTGGTTATCGTTAATGCGTTCTATCTTCACTTGAATCACTTCCTTTATCTTTTCCGGTCTAAAACATCTGTTCTGACAGGCAGCGGCAAAAACAGCGTCGGCTGCCCTTCTCGAATCTGTTATTCAATCATACTATATAATATAAGCGTTTGGCAATTCTTATATGAAAAATTTTATTAAAAATTTATGGAAGCGGCTGAAAAAAGAGTTGAAATATTCCTTTGGATCCTTTACAATGCTTATTAAGAGATGGCACTGCAGAAAGGAGGCGCAGTCAGTAGAGGACACCATACTGTTTGGAAAGTATCGGATAGACAGGGTGATCGGGCGCGGGAGGAGCGGAACCGTGTTTTTGGCCAGGCATCTGGCCCTTGACGAATGGAGGGCGATTAAGAGGGTCCCCAGGGAATGTCAGGGCTTTGCCAGGGAGGCGGCGGTATTAAAGGAGCTGAAGCATCCGGGAATTCCTGTTATCTATGATTTAGAAGAGGATTCGAGTTATTATTATCTCATCGAAGAATATCTGGACGGTGAGTCGTTATACGCCCTTATCGAGAGACAGGGCGGTCTTGCAAGGGCAAAGGCATTTTCCTACGGGATTGAGCTTTGCCGTATCATTAGTTATCTGCATTCAATCGAACCTAATCCAATTTTGTATCTTGATCTCCAGCCCCGGAATATTTTGATATGTCAGGGAGCATTAAAGCTGATCGATTTTGATCAGGCGGTTACAGCCCGGTTTGCACAAACCATGCGCGAGCGCTACGGAACGGAAGGCTGCGCGGCCCCGGAACAGTATACAGACGAGCCTTTGGATGAACGGACCGATATCTATGCCATTGGCGTCCTCCTTTACTATATGGGGACCGGCGTATTTCCGGACAGGGAGGAAGACGGGCGGTGTACGGACCGCGCGCGCGAGCGGGCGCAGGAGGCGTTTTCCAGGGAGACGGCCGCTGTGATTATGAGGTGCTTAAACCCGCAGAAGAAGCTGCGCTGTCAGAGCGCGAAAGAGGTGCTGGAGGCGCTCTTAGATGTAAAAACAGGTGGTTTCACACAAAATCAGATGCCATTTCTTAAGGTTGCAGTCATTGGCAGCAAGCCTGGCATGGGCGTTACCCATGTCTGTCTGAGCGTGAGCTCCTATTTGTCCGGCAGAGGGCTTTCCTGCCTGTACCGGGAGAGGAATGATTCCGGGGCGGTCCGGAAGGCGGCGGCGTACCGGGGGCTTAAGCCTGACCGGTATGGCCTGATTCATATGGACGGGTACGCGATGAAGCCGAGATACGGCCGCTGCGTGCAGCTTGCCGAGGTCTGTACGGACGCCCTGGTCGATGACTTCGGAGCCGTACTCCAGACGGCTCTGGAGGAAGAATACGATATCCTGCTTCTCGTGTGCGGGGCAGGAGACTGGGAGCTTGAGGATTCTGTAAATGCCGTGCGCGCGCTTGCGCATAAGGAGAACCTGCGCATTCTTTTTAACCACAGTTCTCCGGATGTGAAGCTGATTCTTCCGGGAGACGTTGCGGGACTTAAGTTTTACAGGCTTCCCGCATGCCGTCCGGCGGAAAAGAGCGATTCTATTTCAGCCTTTTGGGATATATGCTTTAAAGGGACGAGAGGCGGGCGCAAGATCCGGGACTGGCCCGGAAAGGAAGGGAAGAAGAAAAAAGGGGGGACCGGATGGCCATTTGGCATATGGCCGCAGGGCCGTTCCGAAGAAAGGCGGCCCGGAGAAAAGGGTATTCCCCGCAGAAGACGCCTGAGGTAATCGGGATCGCCGGAAGCGGGGCCTCGGTTGGAGTCACGCATACAGCGGTTCTGACCGCAAATTATTGTACCGGCGTATTAAACCGGAAAACAGCGGTCCTGGAATGGAATGAAAGCGGGGATTTTGGCAGATTAGAGCGAATTTTGTCGAAAAAAGCGGTCACAGATCCCCGGGCGGGATCGTTTAATATAATGGGGGCATCTTATTTTAAAAGGGCTGGCAGGGATGAGCTTGTGAGATGCACTGTAAATGGTTTTAATGCGATAGTAATTGATTTCGGCACGTTTAGAAGCGAAATACAAGATGAATTTCTGCGCTGTGATCGCAGGTTTCTGATAGGTTCTGTCAGTGAATGGAAGCTGGATCCGTTTGCTGAACTGGCGTCACAGACAGGGACAGACAGACGCGGCTGGGAATATTTCTGCGTGTTTGGAAGCAGGGAGGCGCTGGAGATGACAGAGAGGCTTCTCGGTATCCGGATCAGACGGCTTCCTATTGCCGGGAGCGCATTTGCCATAACAGGAGATATTCTGGATTTTTTCGGAACATTTCTCAAATAAGGGGGAGCAGGCGTTAATATATCATTTGATTCGGATCCGTCGCGGCGGATGGCTTCATGACGGATCCTTACCTCCTGGTATGCTCTTCTGGCAGGTTCTGTCCCGATTAGGCGGGGGAAAGGTACAAATGAGAAAACAAGACAGGAATCAAGAACTGGAGAGGAGGAAGAGGGAACAGCAGCGGATTTTTCTGGAAGGGCTTTGCCGCTATCGGGAAAAGGGGATTTCCATCCTGATCGACGGCAGGGAATGTACGCCTGATGAATATCATAAAATATTTGAGATTAAAGAGGACGGCTCCTTTTATATGGGAGATTATATCAGCGCCGAGACAGGGATGCTGACAGAGATCCACTTTGACCGGGTCTATAACCGGTAGAGCGGGACCGGGATGTCTGGCAGACGGGAGATACATGCGCCCGGCGCTGTGAGGCATCCGGCGGGATCAGCGTATGCGTATGCGGTTATGAGGGCAGAAACAGAGGCGGCAGAGGACAATGCGGCGCAGACGGTTCAGAGTATATCTGAACGGTTATGAGACGACGGAAGATGCTGTCCTGCCTGGAAAGCAAAATGTAAGAAAAAAATCCACATTCCCCGGTCAAGGTGTGATATACTTAGAAAAAGCTGAAAGCAAATTGATGGAAGGCCGGAGGAAAAGATGAGAAAAAAAGGATCGTCGCTTGGATGTCTGTCGTTTATACTTCTGCTTGTTATTGCATGCGCAGCGGGAATCTACGCCTGGAAGCGCTACGGGCCGACGAAGGAGCTGGCTGATTTAGACGAGCTCTATCAGACGCAGGCAGAGGATGAGGTAACTGTATTCTTAAATTATGAGATGCAGGAGGCGCGGGGAATCTATGAAGAGGGGCAGACATATCTTCCGATAGAATGGGTCAATCAACATTTAAACGAGCGTTTCTACTGGGACGCAAACGAGGATCTTCTGGTCTATGCCCTGCCGGATGAGATACTGACCGCCCCGGAGGGAACAAAGGGAGCCGGGGGAAGACGGCTTTTCATACGGCGGGGGGAGGAGGTGCTCCTTTCTCTGGGCCTTGTTTTAAACTATACGGATATCCGTGTCAACGCCTATGACAGCGGAAAGCAAAAGCGTGTGTTTATCCAGGACACATGGGATGAGGTAGCGGTAGCGGTGATCAGCAAAAACAGTAAGGTGCGCGTCAGGGGAGGTGTTAAAAGCCCGATCATCACAGATGCGGTGAAGGGCGAGGAAGTGATTGTGCTGGAGACCATGGAGCGGTGGTCCAAAGTTGTGACGCAGGACGGGCACATTGGCTATATGCCCGGCCGCAGGCTCGCAGGGCTTACGGCAGAGAAACCGGTCAGCAGCTTCAGGGCGCCTGAGTACCGGAACATTTCTCTGGATGAGAAGATTATTCTGGTATGGCATCAGGTCACGCTGGAGGCCGCCAACGGGGTTCTGGATGAGCTTATGGCACAGACAAAGGGAATCAATGTAATTGCGCCCACCTGGTTCACGCTGAGCGATAATGAAGGGAATTATGAATCCCTGGCTGACAGAAGCTATGTGGAAAAGGCTCACGAAAAGGGAATCCAGGTCTGGGCTGTGGTCGATAATTTCAGCCGGGAGTGCAGCAAAAATGTCCGCTCCGAGGTACTTTTATCAAGGACTTCGGTCCGGAGACGGCTGATCGGGAATCTGATGGAAGAGGCTGACACATATGGCTTTGACGGCATCAACCTTGATTTTGAGAGCCTGAAGGAGGAGGCCGGCGTTCATTATATCCAGTTTATCAGAGAGCTGTCGGTTTCCTGCCGGGAGAAAGGGCTTGTGCTGTCCGTTGACAATTATGTCCCGGCCGGATATAACTACTTCTATAACCGCAGGGAGCAGGGAATCGTCGCGGATTATGTCATCATCATGGGATATGACGAGCACTACGCAGGCGGGGAGGCCGGTTCCGTCGCGTCGATCGGATATGTCGAGAACGGCATACGCGACACACTGGAGCTTGTCCCCAGGGAAAAGGTTATTAATGCAGTCCCCTTTTATACGCGCCTGTGGACGCAGTCCGGGGAGAAGCTGTCTTCAAAGGCTATGGGAATCTCGGCCGCAATGAAATGGATCGAGGAACACGGAGCAGAGCTTCAGTGGAATGAGGAGCTGGGGCAGTATTACACGCAGGCAGAGACAGAGGATGGGGACGCCATGCTCTGGATGGAAGACAGCCGTTCTCTCAAGCTGAAGATGGATGTCATAAAGGAAGAGGATCTGGCCGGCGTGGCCTGCTGGAAGCTTGGGCTGGAGCCGCAGGAGATTTGGGATGTGATAAGCTGGGAGTGATGCATTAGAACGTAAATTCAGAAGCGTAAAGGACCTCTGCTGACGGTTTCAGGCCGGCGGCAGGGGTTTCTTTTTATGATGAAATTCATCATAAAAAACGGAAATTTCCTGTCACATATCCATGTATCGATTGTCTAATAGAATATGGAGGTAAAAACAAATGGACAACATAACAAACGAAGAATTGCTGCATTTGATTGAACAGGCCACCGCCGGAGATAAAAGCGCGCTGGAAACCGTCATTCTCAGTGTGCAGGATCTGGTATTCAATCTGTCGCTGCGGATGCTTGGCGCCTTTCCGGACGCGGAGGATGCTTCGCAGGACATTTTGGTGAAGGTCATCACCCACTTATCCTCATTCCGGGGAGACAGCTCGTTTTCCACCTGGGTATTCCGCATTGCAGTCAATCATCTGAAAAATTACAAAAAGCATATGTTTGCGAAGATCCCTCTCAGCTTTGAATTTTATGGGGATGACATTCTGAACGGGAAAATGGATGATGTGCCGGATTTGACACAGGATGTGGAAAAATCCATTCTGGCGGAGGAGCTGAAAATGTCCTGTACGAATGTCATGCTCCAGTGCCTTGATGTGGAGAGCAGGTGCATTTTTATCCTGGGCGCCATGTTCAGGTTGGACAGCCGGATGGCGGGAGATATTCTGGGTATCACACCTGAAACCTATCGGCAGAGGCTGTCCAGGATCCGAAAGAAAATGGCAAAGTTTTTGGGCGAATATTGCGGTGAATGCGGAAACGGGGCGTGCCATTGCATCGACCGGGTCAATTACGCGATTAAAAACCACAGAATTTCTCCGGCCAGCCTGGATTTTACTGCCGCAAAGCCGATATCCGCCAGGACGATGGTGGAGGTAAAGGACGCTATGGAGGCCATTGACGACTTGTCAGAGGAGTTTTCTTTTTATAAAACATATCAGTCACCGGAGGTTTTGAAAGAGGCGATCCGAACATTTTTGGCCGGGACAGCCTTTTCTGTTATCCAGAATGCGTAGGAGGGACACAGCATGAATCTATCGGCCATCTTAAGCTATTTGACCGATTTAAGCCAGAACAATAATCGGGAATGGTATCACGCGCACAAAGAAGAATATAAAGCGGCAAATGCAGAATTTGAGGCGTTGATTCAGGCGCTTATTTTCCGCATCGGAGAATTTGATCCCAGCGTTCTGCACAATGAGCCAAAGACGCTTACATTCAAACTGAACCGGGACACCCGGTTCAGCCGCGACAAATCCCCGTATAACCCCGCCTTTCGCGCCCATATATCCTCCATGGGAAAACTGCCCGTTCCGGTTGGATATTATCTGATGATTAAGCCGGGCAGTCAATCCTTTTTAGGCGGCGGGCTGTTTGCGGATATGTTTAAGGACGCAACCGCAATGGTGCGGAACTTTATTTCACTAAACGGCCCGGAATGGGAACAAATCGTGAATGCCCCGGATTTCAAACAGAACTTTACGGTACAGGGGACAGCGCTCAAAAACGTTCCCGCCGGATTTGACAGGGAGCATCCCCAGGCGGAGGCCCTGAAGTTTAAGAGCTGGTATCTGGAATACCCTGTCAGGGATGAGGAGCTGGAAGATGCAGATCAGTTTCTTACCCGCGCGGCAAAGCTGTTCTGTCTGATGAAACCATTCAATGATTATCTGAACCGGGCGCTTGAGGGCTTTCAGATGCCGGCCCGGTGAGAAAACACGTTTCGGGCTCATAACATATACTATAGCGGCGGCTTTGAAATGACAGATTTCAGGCCGCCGCTTTATTTAAGCATGTTTCACTGTGATCGATGGCTTTGCCGGCAACGCGGCAAATGAAATAAACGTCTGCTTGTCCAGGGCGGCTGGAAGTGAGCATGGAACAAAAGTAGGGGATGGTGGAGCAGGAGTATTCATATGGGGATATGGGGAGGCCGCGGACGCTTTATAAATGGAAATAGACAGAGCGCGTCAGAATAGCCCCCCCTACAAAGGTATCTTCCTGCGCGGCAGTCTGCGCGCGGCGCAGGCAAAGACAACCGCGCAGGCTGCCAGCAGCGCAGAAGCCAGAGCCTTATTGTACCTCCATTCCATATAGATCTCCCCTTCCCCGGCCTTCGGCATGGGAGAGGGATCAAAGGGCAGTCCATACGCGGGCAGAAGGCTTTTCATATTCAGGAGATGGATCACCGGGACACCCTGCTCCAGATAACAGGGGATCAGGCCGCCTGCGCCGGCATTCGGGGAATGCTCATTATCACGCGCCCCTTCTTTTCGGAACCGCGTAGAGGCGGGCTGCAGGATGCCGTTCGCGGCTGAAACCATCTCGCTTCCGCCCCCGAAGGAGAGGAGATTTCCGCCGGCGTTGATAAAGCAGACAGGCTGTTCATATCCGGCCGCGCGGCTGTTGTCTGTATAGACGGCCCGCCGGGCCGCAAGATTTTCGGAGAGATCTTCATAATACAGCCAGGAGAGCCCTCTTTCCGTCTGACGCGCGGCGATGGCGTCTTTGACGCTGCCGGGCATTTCCTTTCCGATATCGCCCGCTCCTCCCATGGAAAACCATTCGCTGTGATTCACAATCAGGCCGCGGCGAAGCAGCGCTTCTTCCATATCCAGCCAGGTGAAGTCCGGGAGGTTTGCGCCGTAGGTGGAAGCGCCGACAGAGCTTATGACAATGCCTTTGGCGCCCATGGCGTCGAGCGCGCACAGGACGGAGATGTTTAATCCGGGAAAGGAGCCGGAACAATTGACGGCCACCGGATCGCCGGCCTTTACGCCGCACTGTGTGAGCATATCCACAATCATGGCCGCGATGTTGGGATTGGCGGCGGATCGCTTGGACGGCAGGCTTCCAAGGGTGGTCGTGATCTCCGTATAGGAATCGCCCACAAGCCCGGTCCGGTTCGGATCATCAATGGGAGAGATTGCATGGCCGCGCAGAAGCCGTTCCTCCCGGATAGCCGCAAAAGCCGCGTCCGCCCGCCGGGCGGCGCTTAACATCACGTCATAATGGCTTTTGGGGCTCTGTGTCCTGCTCTGCCGGATCAGGAAGCAGGAGACCGCGAGCATGAAAAACGGGGCCAGCAGCCATATATACCGTTTGAGATGCCTGATATCTCCGGCGCGTCTTATATCAAAAAACAGTCCTTTATGGTCTGAACGTTTCATACATGTTACCTCTGCAAAATCTTTTTATCACTGTCAGAACCGCGCAGTGGTCTGCGCCTGTCCGGATTTTCCTCCATCAGCGTACCAAAATAAATATAATACAGGTAAACAGGGTTACGATTCCCAGTGAAACGAGCGTGGGCAGGATGTGCTGGCGTTCCATGTCGCGGCCGAGGATTCCGGGGATGAGATTGCCGATGGAGACAGCGGCTCCGGCCCCCAGGGAGCCGGCCAGGAATTTAAGCAAAACACCGGTCATGATATAGACCGCATATCGCCTGCGGCCGTACAGAATCATGTATTTGGACAGGAAATGGACAACAGCGACACAGAGAAGAGCCAGGAGGACGGTTCCCGCCAGGCGCTTCCAGTCATAGGAATACATGGCAAAATAGGCCGGGACGATGATGCCGCCCGGAGACAGATCTGTAAATTCCGTGTAAATCAGGCTTAATATAATACCTAACAAGAGAATATCATTCATCGTTCCTTCCCCCTTTCTGTGACAGTTCCGGCCATCTCCGGATTGTGTTCCTCCAGCTCTTTTATCATCCGGTATCCGGCGCCCTTGATATTTCCGATCCCGACCAGCAGCGCTCCGGAAGGAATCTGTTTTAAACATTCCCTGTAATCGCGCGCCACGCGCAGATCCGTCACGCCAGCCCGTGCAAAGAGGCGTTTTGGAAGCGCCGCGCCCGATCCGGTCAGGTATACGGTGTGATCCTTATAAAACGGGAAAAAATGCCGGGCGAACAGGAGGGCGCGGTCGGGCCTGTCCTCTCTGTGGTTATATAAAAAACAGAGCCCGGTGCAGGCGCTGCGGGCGTCCTCCACATTATTTTTCGTGGATTGTGGATCATTGGCCGAAAAAAGGTTCAGAAAGTGGAAAACCTCATGGCGGCCGTTCTCCATGGAGTACCGTTTGCGGATGCCGAAGTCCTCTCTGACAGCGGGAAGGCTTTTTTGAAATTCTTCCTCCGTCACGCCGAGCGAGGCGCTGACCGCCCGGGCGACGCCGATATTTTCCGAGGATGTGCCGGTGGCGGGACAGAGCGCGAGGCGGCAGTTCTTCCTTTGGCAGGTTTCGCCAAAGAGGGAGGCCGCAAGAGGATCCGCGGTGTAGAGCGTCCCGTTTTCGGGGATGGTGGATGACAGGGAGGCGGCGATCTCCTCCGGTGTATCGCCCATCTCAAATACATGGTCATAACGGACATTGGTGATGACCGTGATATGGCTCCTTACGATCTGCTCCTGGGCGATTTTCTGGAGCTCTGGATTGACGGCCATGCATTCCAGAATCAGAATCTGAGCGCCCTCGCGCCTGGCGCGGCGGATGATACGGAGCTGCTCATGGATATTGGCAGGCCCCAGACGCCGGACCGGGCTTTCATGGCCGTTTACATCGATGATCATGGCGTCCGTGCCGGTTGTTTTGGTGAAAACCTTGTAGCGGGTCCGGAGCGCCGCGTCAATCAGGCGGCAGGTGGACGTCTTTCCGCGGATGCCGTTGACGTGGACGACGGCGTGGAACGAGGCCAGGCAGGAGCGGTTGATGCGGTTTTCTATGAAAAAATAACATAAAACAGCGGCAAATAAAAAGATGAACGCATACATCCTGAATCCCTCCATGTGTTACGCGTGTGATATTGTAACCTCTGCGAACATCATAACAGCTTATTCCGAAAAAATCAAAAAATATTGTACAAAAATTTGAGAGAAAAATGGGAAAAAATAGACAGAGTACATTCCTGCCGGTATGATGTTAAGCATAACCGATGAGGGGAGAAGAGGAGGGACAGGATATGGGAAGAAACGGGCCGATATAGGCAGAAAAAGTATGGAACAAAGGGAATATTTTTCAGAAAGAAGGAGAAAACAGTGAGTCACGAACTTATCGTATTTATCGTAATGATCGGTATCTTTATGCTGGGCTGCTTCCTTGCAAAGCTTCCGGTGGGCGTGTCAATGATGCTGTCCGCGATCGGGGGATGCCTGGCCGGCGGCGTGGGGATTCCCGTCCGCCATCTGGTAGAAGGTACGTTTTCGTATGTGGATACCATTCTTGTTATTGTCACAGCCATGGTATTTATGAAGGTGGTGGAGAAATCAGGAACACTGGATGCTTTAAGCGCCTTAATTATTAAAAAATTCCATAAGCATCCCGCCATTCTTCTGATCCTGATCATGATTGTCATCATGTTCCCGGGCATGATCACCGGTTCCTCTACGGCAGCCGTTCTGTCAGCGGGAAGCATCATGGCCCCTGTGCTTCTGATCATGGGCCTGGACAGTGTTACCGCAGCGGCCCTGATCGCCATGGGCGCGCTCCTGGGCATGATCGCTCCGCCAGTAAACCTGCCGGCGATGATCATTGGCGGCGGCATCGACGTTCCCTTTGTGGGCTTTGGCATTCCGCTGCTTTTACTGACGATCCCGGTGGCCATCTTTGCCGCGCTGTTCCTTGGGCTTAAGCAGGCAAAAAACATGGATTATGAGAAAATGGCCCCGCATCTCAACACAGAGGTGGCGGAAAAATACGGCTTCCGCGTATACATACCGCTGTTTGTGCTGGTGATCCTGATGCTTCTGACCAAGATTTTCAAGATCATCCCGGATATCGGAATGCCGCTGATGTTCCTCTTAAGCGCCGCAGTGGGCTTATTTACAGGGCGGAAGGTCCATGTGGTTCCCATGATCCAGGAAGCGCTTCACAGCGCCCTGCCGGTTATGGGAATCCTGATGGGCGTAGGCATGTTTATCCAGGTCATGACTCTGACCGGTGTGCGCGGCTTTATTGTTATGACATGCCTGGGACTTCCGGAGAATATGCGTCTGGCGGCTTCCGGAATCTCGATCCCCTTATTCGGAGCGGTATCATCCTTCGGCGCTTCCTCCGTGCTGGGCGTGCCGTTTGCGCTGGCATTTTTAAATATGGATACCGTATTTACCATTGCGGCCCTGTCATATATCGCGTCGCTGGGAGATATGATGCCGCCGACCGCGCTGGCAGGCTTGTTTGCGGCTAAGGTAACAGGGGTTGACAATTATGTGAAGGTGTTAAAGAGGTGCCTGATCCCCATGGCAGTGATGCTGGTGTACGGCCTGATCTTCATCTATTTCTCAAAACCCATTGCGGGACTGTTTTAAGGGAGGAACGTGGATATGATAACTTTGATTTACAGAGCCATTGCGCTTTTGTTCCTTGTATTTACGGCGGTTGACATGTATAAGGAGGAGGCGCCGTCCATGAAAATTAATAGCTGCATGGTCATGGTTCCTCTCCTGCTGCGCGTCCTGATGATTAAATAAGGAGGAGTCGAAATGGATTTTTTTAAAAAGAATAAACATCTTATGACGGCTGTCTGCGCGGCGGCAAGCCTTGCGGTGGCGGGTATTGCGGGCAAGGATTTCTACGATTTCAGGCATTATCAGGAAGTGATTATGCCCGGTCCGGGCGTTACGCGCACCTTTATGCTGAGCGATTACAATGAGAATTTAAAGGGAACCTTCGGCGACACGACGGTGTATGTGCTGGAGGGCGAGCAGGAAGGCGGGAGCTTCCTGATTCTCGGGGGAACCCACCCGAACGAGCCGTCCGGCCATATGGCAGCCATGACCATAGTGGAGAGCGGCAGGGTGGAGGCAGGGACGCTGTACGTCATTCCCAGGACGGACAACAGCGCCTTTACCCACAACGATCCCCAGGAGGGCTCACCGCACTTTTTCCACATTGACACAAAGAGCGGGACAAGGGAGTTTGTATTTGGCTCCCGCGCTTCAAACCCCATCGACCAGTGGCCGGATCCGGACGTGTACACCCACAGCTCGGGACAGACGCTTTCCGGCAGTGAGATGAGAAACATCAACCGTACATATCCGGGCGTGAAGGACGGCACCATGACAGAGCAGATTTCCTATGCCATCACGAATATGATCAATACGCTGGATATTGATATGGAGATGGATCTGCATGAGGCGTCCCCGGAGTATCCGACCATCAACGCAACCGTGGCGCATGAGCGCGCGATGAGCATGGCCTCCATGGGCATTCTGGAGCTTCAGATGGCGGGTGTGGATATGTCCCTGGAGCCGTCGCCGGTATCCCTGCACGGCCTTACGCACCGCGAGCTGGGGGATCACACAAATACGCTGGCGCTTCTGATGGAGACCGGAAATCCGTCTCAGGGGCGTCTGCATGGAAAGACGAGCGAGGATCTTATTTTAACCGGAAAGGACGATTATTACATGAAGGCGGCCGCGGCCGGGTATCTGTATATACCGTATGATGAGAACGGAGCGCCGCTTGAGATGCGCGTGGGACGGCATTTGCAGGGCGTGCAGGAATACATAAGAGCCTTTACGGATATGTATGGGGCCGAGAAGGGCGAGATCGTGGTAAGCGGGCTTCCGAGCTATGAGGACTTAACATCAGGCGGGCATAAGCTGGGAGAGTATTTAAACTAAGGGTATTTACACTTTATTGTTTTCCAATATATTACGCGAGCGGGGATCCTGTTCTTCGGAGAGATTTTCGTAACTGTTTTTGAACGTTTACAGTTACAGGAACTCCGGGGAATGGGATTCTTGGCGTGTGTTTTGAGAAGGGAGGCAAAGGGGCAGACAGCAGGCAACATTGTCTTCGGGAAAAATGAGAAAAAATAGACAGGCCAATTGAAATTGTTTATGATGAGGATGACAAGAATTATGAGAAAACAGATTTGGGCCGCAGCTTTCTGCCTGGCGTTTTCCGCCCTGGCCTGCAAAGGTGTACGGGATGCAGGGTCAGGGGACGGGACTGAGGCAAAGGGAGCGCGGCGCAGCGAGTACCGGCTTCTGGAGGGAACCGCGCTGGAGCTCACGGCGGTCCGGATTCAGGGAGAGGAACCGGACAGTCCGGGTGAGGGCGGGACGCTTTACATTGTGGGCGGTATCCACGGGGACGAGAAAGCGGGATGGATGGCCGGGGAGCTCCTTAAGTATATGGAGATTTCGGCCGGGACGCTTTACATCGTCAGTCCTGCGAACCGCTACGGGGCCGGGAAGGATCAGAGGAATACCAAGGAGGATCGTGATTTAAACCGGAATTTTCCCGGCGACCCGGACGGATGTGATGCGGAACGGATCGCGTGGGCGATTTATTCGGATATCCGCGACAAAAAGCCGGATCTGGCGCTGGATCTGCACGAGGCGCGGCCGGGCGGGGAAAACAGGGATGCTCTTGGAAATTCGGTGATCTGCCAGTCGCCTGGCGGGATCGGCGATCTGGTTCTGGAGATCCTCACAAAATCAGCCGAAGGGGATATGTGCTCCGGCGCATTTACGCTTTACGGCTCGCCGCCGCCGGGCAGTATCAACCGGATCGTGACGGACGAGCTGGGAATTCCGGTGATGACAGTCGAGACCTTTCGGGAGGATGATTTGGAAATCAGGGTGAAAAATCATCTGGAGATCGCGCGGCTTGCAATGAGATATTGCGGGCTGCTGGGCGATTAAAGGATGTATTATATATTTTAAGGAGGAATTGACATGAAAAAGAACATGAAGAAGCTTCTCGCGCTTGCCATGACGCTTCCGCTGACCGCCTGATGAAAGGGATTGTGACCTCCAACGGCATCCCGGCCTCCTTTGTGGAAAACCAGGTGGGCGCTGTAGAGCCGCTTAAGATTCTGTTTGGTAAATAACAGATAACAGCAAAATGAACATAGAATAAACAGGGCAGGCCCCGGAAAACCTCATTCGATGACGGTTTTCCGGGGCCTCTTTTTATCCTTGCTGATTACGGATACTTACTGCGGATTCTTTAAGCGGAATCCTTTGACGAGCTCATAGAGGCGTTTGGACAGCCCCAGAAGCTCTGTGCTTGTGCCGGCGCTTCCCTGGACGGACGCGGAGTTGGTCTGCATCGCATTGCTGATCAGATCAATATGGTCAGTCAGGTGATCAAGCACCTTCTTCTGCTCCTGCGTAGCGCTGTTGATCTGATCTACAGAGCTGGAAACCACGTTTGCGCCCTCCACGACAAGCGAGAGAGATTTGGCTGTATTGTCCGCGATCTGGATGCCGCGCTCGACAGCCTGGTGGGAGGCGGTTATCAGTTCCTCCGTCTGCTGGACGGCGTCCGCGCTCTTGGCGGCTAAGTCGCGGATCTCCTTGGCCACAACAGCAAAGGTTTTTCCGGCTTCACCGGCCCTGGAGGCTTCCACAGAGGCGTTCAGGGAGAGGAGATTCGTCTGATCCGCGATACCCTGGATGGTGCTCACGATCTTCTGGATCTCGGACGAGGACTGCCTGATATCCGACATCGCGCTGACTAAGCTGGTCATCTCGTGATTGCTGCTCACAATCTGTTCCTTCACATTCAGCACCGTTTCATTCGCCTTTTGCGCATTGTCGGCGTTTGCCGTCATATCCTTGGACAGACCGCCGATGGAGCTGGTCAGCTCTTCAATGGCCTGCGCCTCTGCCAGAACGCTTTTGGCGAGCCCGTGCGCGTCCACGGACATGCTTTCCGCTCTCTGGGCAACCGCGTCAGCCGAGTGGTTGATCTGGTGCAGGGTGTTATTCAGCGCGCATGAGATCTTCTCAATGGAGTCCTGAATGGGAATAAAATCGCCGATATATTTCTGTGTAATATTAATATCAAGGTTATTGTTCGCCATCTCTGAGAGCTGTATGGAGATGTCGTGGACGTAGTTGTTCATGGTTGTGCTGATGTGATTGAAGGTCTGCGCCAGACGTCCCAGCTCATCCTTGGAGTGCACATCAATATGAATATTTAAATCTCCTGATTCCAGCCTGACGGCTCCGTCCATGATGGTCTGGATCGGGGAGAGGTATTTTTTGATGATGTAGTAAACGATACACAGCATCAGGATTCCGAATACGATAATGGCCAGGGCAAGCTTGGCAATATCGCTGATAATGGGGCCGTAAAATTCCCCTTTATCGATGGAGAGATACAGCATCCACTGATTGCCGCTGCTCAGTGTCAGGGGAACGCTCACGGAAATTCCGCGGTTTTCGGTTGCGAAATTCGTAATATGATTCTCAATGACATACAGGCTGTTTGCATGCTCGGTCTGGGACATTCCGCGCAGGCGCTCCTGCGCCTCACACATAATCTGATATCCGTTGTCTGAGGCCGGTTTTCCGACCGCGGACGGGTTGGCGCTGTCCACCAGAATCGTTGTGTCCTCTGCGAGCGCTACCATATGGGCAGATTCATAACCTGTGCCGGCGAAACGCATGGACTGCATATCGTCCAGAGCCACGTCCATACCGGCCACGCCCATAAAATTCCCATTTACATCCCGGATGGGGGCAATGACGCTGATCATCATGATCTCTTTGCCCATCAGCTCATATACATAGGGTTCCATCAGATAGGGCTCGCCGGTTGACTTGATCTGCTGGTAATACGCTTTCTCATAGGTGTCAAAAGCATCCTCATGCTTCTCATAGAGATAGCCGGAGCCCTCCGGATCCGGGTAAGCGATCGCCTCATAGGCAATATCCCTTTTATGTACGCTGTACGGCTCGCCGTTGGCGTCCGCAACCGTATTTTGCTCAAAATAGGCGAATACGGTAGTAAAATTTTTATTTCCCTCTAAAATACCGACCAGGGCGTTATCAATCGCATCGCGCTGCTCCTTTGGATCCAGGGCTGAAATATTGCGCAGAGAATCCGCAAACGCGGTGGCCTTCGCATAGGAAGCTTCAACATTATTTGCAATTAAAAAGGAGTTTTCGTAAGCGACGGATACCAGCTTCTCGTTTGTAATCTGAAGCTGGGAGCGGGCGGACAGCGAGCTGGATACCGCAATTGTTACGAGAAAGATCGCTCCAATCATGAGAGCAATTTTTGAAATGATTTTGGTGCTGAGACTTGTGCCGGAGGCTTTGAATTTGGATTGACTTGGCATGGCCGTTTTTTTCCTTTCATAAGATTTTATAATGCGATCGTGGCTGCATTTTGCCAGAGAAAAATCATTGCTACATTATAATAGCAAAAAAACAAATTTTTAACAGCTTTTGAAATTATTTTTAACAAGATTTTAACGCCTGTTTATGGGCAGTAATGCTCAAATATGAGCGTTAAATAAGCTCAAAAATGGGCGTTTTTAAGAAAAACCCTGAATGTTCCAACCATTCAAAATTGGCATGGATTTTGCTTAATATAAGTGTATCAAACGAAAAGGGTCCTCAGGGACAGAAAAAAGAATGGAGGAAATGAAGATGAAGTTTGGAGTTCTGAAAGACATTAAGCAGGGAGAGTACCGCGTGATTGCCACGCCGGCGGAGGTGAACATGATCGCACGGGACGGCCACGAGGTCTATGTGCAGAAGGGCGCCGGAGCCGGGTCCGGGTTTACGGACGAGGCGTACGCGGCGGAGGGAGCGAAGCTTGTGGATACCATGGAGGAGATCTATGCAGCCTGTGATTTTGTCGCAAAAGTAAAAGAGATTGAGCCCTGCGAATTTGGGCTGCTGCGGGAGAATCAGATGATCTTTACCTGTATCCACCCGGCCGCGCACCCGGAGGAGGTCCAGGCGCTTCTGGACAGCAAGTGCATCGCATTCACCGCAGAGGATTCCCACCGCTACGGCTCGCCCAACTGTGAGGCGGCGGGAAAGGCCGGAGCCCTCTTTGGACTGGAGTCTCTCTTATCGATCAACGGGGGAAAGGGTAAATTCGTAAACGGCCTGGGCGGCGCGCCGGGCATTAAGGTCCTTGTTTTAGGCGGAGGCGTAGTAGGAAGGGCGGCGGCCTCTGTGCTTCACGCCCTTGGCGCATGGGTGACGGTCATGGATATCAACATCGGGACCCTGCGGGATATCGGCAGGCAGTTTAACGAGGAGGTCAACACCATGATTTCCAACCGCTATAATATTGCGAAGCTGCTTCCGGAGATCGATGTGGTGTATAACTGCGTGAAGTGGCCGAAGAATGCGTCTGAGTACATGATTGACCGCGAGATGGTGCGCTCCATGGAGCCGGGCTCTGTCATTGTGGATATCAGCAATGACTACGGCGCGATTGAGACTTTCCATGAGACGACGCACGAGAATCCGCGCTATGTGGAAGAAGGGGTGGTCCACTACTGTGTGAGCAATATCCCGGGCGCGATTTCCCAGTCCACCTCCATCGCCTATGCGGCCTCCGTACTTCCGCATTTCAGAAGCATCATGAACAGCGGGATCGAGGCGGCCTGCGCAAAGGACGGCTATTTAAGGAGAAGCCTGACCGCCTACAAGGGCTATTTAACACATGAGGAGACCAGCGGAATCCAGAAGCGTCCGTGGATCCGCCCGGAGGATATCTTAAAGATTGCGGATCAGAATCTGGATCCGGCCCCGGCGGCGACGGGAACCAGATCCGATTTGTTTATTAAGCTGTAAATAATGAAGAAGACAGCGGCAGGGCACATCCGGATGTCATCGGCGTCCCTGCCGCTAAAATATAACAGGGGAACCGTTTCAGTCATCTGAGGCGTTATACAACAGGAGGGTTATATGAGTGTTAATGATTTTCTGCTTGATTTTGCAATCGCGTCCCTGTTCATCATGGCAGGGCAGCTTATCCGGGCAAAGGTGAAGCTGGTACAGAAGTTTTTCGTGCCGGCAAGCATGATAGCGGGCTTTATCGCCCTGGCGCTGGGGAGCCAGGGGCTTCATGTCCTGCCGTTTTCGGAGTCAATCGGCTCCTATGCGGGCGCGCTGATTATTCTTATCTTTGCGTCTGTGGGCATCAACGGTTTTTCCTTTAATAAAGCCGATTTTAAGGCGGAGGTGGACCGGATTGGCTCGTATTTTTCTTATAAGGTGCTGGCGCAGACCATCCAGTTCTGCTTAGCGCCGCTGTTCGGGATTCTGGTGATTTCCAGGCTGTTTCCGAACATTAACTATGGCTTTGGCCTCTGTCTGGCAGCAGGCTTTTCCGGCGGTCACGGGACGGCGGCCGCGGTGGGATCCACCTTTGCAAGACTCGGGGATCCGGATGCGATGGATATTGCCATGACCTGTGCGACGGTGGGGATCCTGTCCGGCATTTTCGGCGGACTCTTCTTTATCAAGATGGGTACCAAACGGGGCTGGACGAAGTACATTAAGAGCTTTCAGTATATTTCCGGCGATCTGAAGACCGGCCTGGTTCCAAACGAAGACCGGAAATCCATGGGACAGGAAACGGTTTCGTCCATGGTTCTGGATCCGCTGGCCTGGCATCTCGCGATTCTGCTGGTCGCCTCCGGGGCGGGGCTTTTGCTCTACCGGTGGATCTTTAACGCAACCGGCCTGGATCTGCCGACGTATCTTCTGGCCTTTCTGGTTGCCATTGTCATGTTTCTGGTATTTAAAAAGGTGGGAGTGGGAAACTATATAGATGAAAATGTGATCAGCCGCATCTCCGGGACTGCTACGGATTATCTGGTATTCTTTGGGATTGCTTCCATCAAGATCTCGGTGATCGTCAAATATGCGGTTCCGCTGGCCCTGCTTTTGCTGGCCGGAATCACGATCGTTGTGCTCACGCTGATGTTCTTTGGGCGCGCCATGAATAAAGGAAGCTGGTTTGAGCGCTCCATCTTTGTGTTCGGCTACTCGACAGGCGTGTTTGCCATTGGATTTATCCTGCTTCGCATCGTGGATCCGGAGAATCTGTCCAAGACCTTGAACGATACGGCCTTTGCCGCGCCGTTTACGACGCCGATCGAGATGTTTGCCTGGTCCATGGGTCCCATGATGCTTTTGAACGGGAACCACTGGAAATTTGTCGGGATTTACCTGGCAATCACGGCCGCCTGCGTGATTGTGAATATGACGCTGAAATGGTGGTGGCTGAAAGAACCCCTGGATCGGCCGGCAGAGGGGTGTGATTAGCAGACTGCTTTGTACGCTTGAGTTTGCTCCTGTTTTCTGCTACTATTTAAAAAAATATAGGGCAGTTAAAGAAAGGGAACGTGAGCGCGTATGGAGTTATTAAAGAAGCTGTTCCATGGGAAGGGCTATATTGACGGGATTACGATTATTAACCTGGAAGGCGAGATCCTGTTTACGGCAAAGCTGAACGGGAAGCTTTCCAATGAAGAAAACGCATGCCAGCTTGTGGGAAAACGGTTTCTGGATGTCTATGATAATCTGGATTCGGAGAGCAGCACGATGCTGAGAGCAATGGAGTTTGGCATGCCGTTTTATATGGAGAATCAGGTTCTTGAACCAAAAGGCAGGGAGGGGATCCGGATCACTTCTCTGTCGCTTCCCATTAAAAGCAGGGGACGGATTGTGGGCGCGATCGATCTGTCCATGGAGGTGGGGCCGGAGGAGGCTTCGGATGCGCCGGACTGCATCGATTTAAAGGCTCTGGCATTTCCGCTCGACGGCACAAAGAGGCTGGCGGAACAGAATGCGGCGGTTTTTACGGAACGCGATATTATCGCAGTGGATGAGAAGATGCGGCAGGCCAGGGACTATATCAGGGTGGTGGCAGCCTGCGATCTTCCTGTTATGATTTGCGGGGAGACGGGAACCGGCAAGGAGGTGTTCGCCCAGTCTATCCACAATGCCAGCAGCAGGAGCGGCAAGCCATTTATCGCCCAGAATTGTGCGGCGCTTCCGGAAACTCTTCTGGAGAGTATTTTGTTCGGAACATCGAAGGGAGCTTTTACGGGCGCTGTGGAGAACAAGGGGCTGTTTGAGCTGGCGGACGGCGGGACGCTGTTTCTGGATGAGATCAACTCCATGCCACTGTCCCTGCAGCCCAAGCTGTTGCGGGTCCTCCAGGACGGGAGCTTCAGAAGCCTGGGCTCCAGAGTGATGAAGCATGTCAACGTGAAGCTGATCGCAGCCATGAACGCGGAACCGGTGAAGGCCATGCAGGAGGGCCAGCTCAGGCGGGATATCTATTACCGCCTGAGCATGATGTCCATTACCATACCGCCGCTTCGCGAGAGAAAAAAGGATATACCGCACTTTATCAAGTTTTATATCGGCAAGCATAACACGACCTTTCACAAGAGGGTGCAGTATGTGTCAAGAGAGCTGATCGCCCGTCTGGAGGAATATGACTGGCCCGGAAATGTGCGCGAGCTGGAGCATGTCATTGTGTATGGGATGAGCGTGGTTGATGACGACAGAAATGTGCTCAGATTCGAGGATGTGGAGGCGAAATTTGCGGAGTGCCACCGCGCGGCAGAGAAGCCGGCGTACAGCGGGATAAAGGGCGGCGCGCCGTGCGCTTCCCTTAAAGATGCAGTGGAGGCGTATGAGAGGGGCATCATTGCCAGAACGCTCGGGGAGACAGGAGGAAATCTTTCAAAGGCTGCAAAGCTGCTGGACGTACCCAGGCAGACGCTGCAGAGAAAGGCCGCGCGGCACGGACTGCTGCAGGAAGGAAAGGCATAAGGAATGAATGGAATGATCAATAAAAATGCAATTAAGGACATGCTGTATCTGCTGGCCGGAGCGGTCATCTACAGTATCGGCACACACAGCTTCATAGAGCCGGCCAATATTGCGCCGGGCGGCGCAGTGGGAATTGCGCTGATGGGAAATTATGTGACAGAGCTTCCGGTGGGGCGTCTTACGCTGGCCGTGAATCTGCCGCTCCTTCTGCTGGCCTGGTTTCACCTGAGCAGGAAATTTACGATCCGCACAGCCCTGGCCTGCGGCGTGTGTTCGCTGATCCTGGATTTTGTCATCGCCCCGATCTGCCCGATCTATGGGGGAGATCGTCTGATGTGCAGCCTGTACGGCGGCATTTTGGTGGGAGTGGGCATGGCGCTTATCTTCCTGTCCGGTTCCACCACGGGGGGCAGCGATGTGGTGGGCTATCTGATGCAGAAAAAATACCCCCATGTATCCATCGGCCGCGCTCTGCTTCTGATTGACGGGCTGATACTTTCCACGTCTGTGTTTGTATTTAAAAATGTGGATGCCGCCCTCTTTGGCCTGATCTCGCTGTATGTGCAGACCAAGGTAATTGATATGATGATTTACGGAAACGATGCGGGCAGCAAGGTTTCTATCATTACGCGCTTTCCGCAGGAGATCGGGAACCGCATCATACGCGAGCTTGACCGGACCGCTACGATCATTCCCTGCCGCGGCGCCTTCAGCGGGCAGGACTCCACGATCGTGCTCTGCACCGTGAGAAAATCGGAATTCAGCATCCTCAAGCGTATCATCGCCGAGACGGATGAAAATGCGTTTGTGATGGTCACAGAGACGAGCGAGGTGTTCGGCCTGGGCTTTAAGGACGTGGTGGAACCGTGAGGACTGCATAAACCGCGCAGCGCAGGTTTTGGCATTCCGGCCTTAAATGGGAATATATATTTTATAACGGAAGGAAATCCCATATGAGGTTTGTCTATGAAGCGGATAGCGCGGCGAATTATGAAACGAGTGACAGTAGAGGCAGCGGCCGGACTGGCGCTGACAGGGATGCTGTTTATGACAGCCCGGTACGCCGGGCTTGCGGTGTCGGGAAGCAGTGTACACATCGGAAAGGAGCGGCCGGTGGTGGTTCTGGACAGCGGGCATGGAGGCAATGACCCGGGAAAAGTGGGGGTGGATAAAAGCCTGGAAAAGGATATCAACCTGGCTATTACGCTGAAGCTGAAAGAGTATCTGGAGCAGTCCGACGTGGAGGTGGTTCTCACCAGGGAGGACGACAGGGGACTCTATACGGAACGGGATCGCAGCAAGAAGGCCGCGGACATGAAAAAGCGGTGCCAGCTCATTGAAGCCGCTAAGCCGGAGATTGTGGTCAGCATCCATCAGAACAGTTACCATGAGGAGTCGGTATCCGGCGGCCAGGTCTTCTATTATAAGGGTTCGGAAAAAGGGAAACGGCTGGCGGAACTGATCCAGGGGCGCTTTGACTATGTCCTTGGAAAGGAGAACCGGAGGCAGGTGAAGGCGAATGACAATTATTACCTGCTGCTGCATGTGAAATGCCCGATTGTGATTGTGGAGTGCGGATTCTTAAGCAACTGGAAGGAGGCCAAAATGCTTAATTCGCCGGAATATCAGGATCGTCTGGCGTGGACGATACATATGGGGATTATGGAGTATCTGAACAGCAGGTAAAGGAAGGTTTGGAGGTGCGCTCTGGAAAGCCCGCCGGTAGCATACCGGATACCGGGAAGAAAGGCGCGGGAAATGATTGATACAACAGGGAAGGAACGAACGCTTAGCCACAGCGTTCGTTCCTTCCCTGTTTTTGCGCGGATTACAGGAATTTTTGATATGAGGAAGTAATGAAAAAACAAATTGACATCGGTTTTATTTTTGATTATAATATGGGTATATTGGTAATACCAATTTACCATAATACCAAAAGATGGGGAGGTAAAACAATGTATAAGTTATCACAATTGACACAGGACGGCTCGATTATGCTGAACGGGGAGAAGATTGCAGATACGATTCTTTACGTAAATGGGGATTATGTGAGGAAATCCGAGGCGGTTATCTCCGTTTATGACAGCGGATTCCAGCATGGGGACGGCGTTTATGAGGGGATACGGGCTTATGGAAGGCGCGTATACCGGTTGGATGAGCATGTGAAGCGTCTGTATGAATCCTGCTACACACTGGGCATTGAGATCGGCAAAACGCAGGATGAAATGAAGAAAATTGTAAAGGATCTGGTTAAGAAGAATATTGAGGCGGGATTCACGGATATTCATATGAGGCTGCAGGTGACGAGAGGCTTTAAGGCACAGACGGGCATGCATCCCACTCTGAATATTACGCCATCGTCGATCGTGATCTGCGTCGATCAGAAGCCCCCCATTTTTAATAAGGAAGGGATTACTCTGATCACGACATGGTTAAAGCGGTACTCGCCGTCCTATATGGATCCGAAGATTCATTGCTGTAACCAGCTCAACCAGATCATGGCGGCCTGCGAGGCGATCCGTCAGGGAGCAGACGAGGCGATCATGCTGGATCAAAATGGATATGTGGCAGAGACGAATTCGACAAACCTGCAGATGGTTAAGGATGGGGTGCTGGTGCTTCCGACACTGGATTCACAGCTCCCTGGAATCACAAGAAAGACCATGATCCAGATAGCGAGGGCTCTCGGTATGGAGGTTCAGGAGAGAAATATCTCTGTTGCCGAATATTATAATGCGGACGAGGTGTTTATCTGCGGCACAGTCGGGGAGATCGTTCCGGTTAGGATGATTGACGGGAAGAAAATCGGGGCATGCACGCCAGGACCGGTAACGGCGCGGTTTGCAGAGGAATACCGGAAAATGACGCAGACGCTGGGGGTATCAATTGACGATGAATGACAGCCGGGCCGGAGCAGGCCGGTTACGATAACGGAAAAGACAAAAGATCAGGGGTGTTGTGTAATTTAAGGAGAAGGGACGGGTGGTATAATTGAAGGCTGATGAGAAAAGGAAACCAACGTTTTTAGCCGCTGTGTTACCCATTGCCGTTATGGCGGTTGTGATGGGGATCGGTTTTGGAAAATTCCGCTACAGTGTGGAGGTTCTCCTGCTGATTGTTTCGTTTATTACCGTGGCGTGGGCCAGATTTTACGGAACAACCTGGAACCAGGTAGCGGACGCCGTTTCGGAGAAAATTGGGAAATCATTTATGGCGATCTTTATATTTGTATTTGTGGGCCTGATCATCGGCACATGGATGCTGTCAGGGACGATTCCCATGCTGATCTATTATGGGCTGAAGCTTTTGAGTCCCTCGATGTTCCTGGTGTCAGCGTTTATCATTACAGTTATCGTGTCATTGTGTACAGGAACATCCTTCGGCTCGGTGGGAACCGTAGGACTGGCGCTGATCGGGGTAGCTACCGGACTGGGGATCCATATGCCGGCAGCAGCCGGCGCGATTATATCCGGGGCCTATTTTGGAGATAAGATGTCCCCTCTGTCGGATACGACCAACTTGGCGCCGGTCGCGGCGGGAACGACTCTGTTTGAACACATACGCCATATGTTTTACACGACGCTGCCCGCATGCGCAGTATGCCTGCTTGTGTATTTCATTGCAGGGCATTCCGGGTCGGTTGTGTCTGCGGCGGATTCTTCGGCTGCTGTGGACATGATGAACGGGCTTTTACAGACCTTTCGCTTTCACCCGCTTCTGCTGCTCCCCCTGCTGATCGTGCTGGCCGGCTCTGCTATGGGCAGGCCGACGATCCCTGTGATGTTCCTCGCCAGTGTTACGGCCGGGCTTTTGGCCATTGCGTTTCAGGGCGCTTCGGTCGGCTCAGTGATTTCAGCCGGGTTCGGGGGATTTAAGCTCGACATGCTGCCAAAGATTGATCCCGGCGCAGTGTCAGATTCGATTCGCGCGCTTTTAGAGAGAGGCGGAATGACCAGCATGATGACAACCGTGCTGAAAGTTCTGTGCGCATTTTTATTTGCCGGAGCGATGAGCGCAGGCGGATTTATGGAGACCATTTTAGGTGCGCTTAAAACCTTTGTCCACAGCGACGGAACCTTGATTCTGATCACGGTGATCGCCACCCTGATTACGGGAATTGTAGTGGGAAATGCATATATTCCGATACTGTTATGCGGGGAACTCTTCCGTGATGCCTTTGAGGAGCGGAAGCTGGATGCAAAAAACTTATCCAGGACACTGGAGGATGCCGGAACATGCGTGATCCCGCTTGTCCCCTGGTCAGCGGGCGGAGCTTATATGGCCGGGACGCTGGGCGTTGCGACAGCCGCCTATGCGCCGTGGACGATTTTCTGCTACGCAGGCTTTTTGTTCGCGATACTCTGGGGCTTTACTGGGTTCGGAATTGCAAGGATTGGGACAGAGAAATGACGACGTATGTAATATGTATTGCCGTCAGCTTTCTGGCATCGGTTGCCGGCAGTATCTGCGGTATCGGAGGGGGCGTCCTGATTAAACCGGTTTTGGACGCATTCGGCGCGCTGGACGTAGCGTCTATCAGCTTTTTATCCGGCTGCACCGTCCTGTCCATGTCCTGCTATTCCGTGCTGAAGGCCGGGCGCGGCCGGACGGATAAAGACGGCTCGAGCATAAAAGCGCTGCTGGCCGCCGGCTCTGTCTTGGGCGGGATTGCGGGAAAAACACTGTTTCGGCACATTTCAGAGATGGCCGCCAATCCGCAGCACACAGGAGCCGTCCAGGCCGCCTGCCTGTTCTTTGTCACTCTGGGGACAGCGGTTTATACAATTCAGAAGGCGCATATCAGAACCTGCCGGATGCAAAAACCGCTTGCGTGCCTTTTCGTGGGAGGCGGGCTGGGCATCTGTTCCTCCTTTCTTGGAATCGGGGGAGGACCGATTAATCTGGCCGCCCTGTTTCACTTTTTTTCGATGGATACAAAGGAGGCGGCGCAGAGCTCGCTGTATATCATTGTATTCTCACAGGCCGCAAGTCTTTTTACGACATTGGCTACAGGGACGACGCCGGCTGTCCGGCCTGAGCTGATCGCATGCATGGCTGTCAGCGGCGTGGCGGGAGGGGCGGTTGGGAGAAATATCAGCGCGCGGATTGGGGAGGAGGCTTTAAACAGGCTGCTGATTGGGTTGATGGCGGTCATTATGGGGATTTGTGTGTTTAATGTCCAGAGGTATTTGCATTAGGAAATCAGCAATTTTTAAAAAGAGAGAAAGAAAACATTGCCAGATAAAGGCTGCGCAGAGTATAATAAAAGCTATACAAAAAACGTAAAAAGCAATTATACAGAAAGGTAGCGCAGTATGTTCCAGCCAATAGAAAGCAATGTTGCGGTTTATAAAAAGATTGTCGTTCAGATCCAGGATATGATTTTAAAAGGAGAGCTAAAAAAAGGAGATCGCCTTCCGCCGGAGCGTCAGCTTGCGGAGACACTTGGCGTTGGGCGTCCGGCGTTAAAGCAGGCGATCAGCGCTTTGGAGGTGCTGGGGATTATCAGAAGCCGCCAAGGGAACGGGAACTACATAACGGCGGATACGATGGAGGTGTTTAATCCCCTTGCCATCCGCTTTTATCTGGACAGCAACAGTTCAGATGATATTTTGGAATTCCGCTACATTATGGAGGTGCAGATGGCTTCTCTGGCGGCGATCAAGATTACGGATGAACAATTATCGGATTTTCAGGCGCTGATGGATGAGATTAAGGAAAATACGAACGAAGAGACGCCTCTTGAGACACGGCAGCGCTATAATAATCTGTTCCATATGAGAATCGTGGAAATCTGCGGCAACCGGCTGATGATTTCGATTTTTAACAGCATCCTATCATTGATAGCGGACCAGATAAGGTTTACGGATGGAGTCAGGTTTTATGAAAGCCACTTGAAAATTTTTGATGCGATAAAAGCGGGGGATCCGAAGGGAGCGGCGTATTATATGGCCGAGCATTTCGAGAATAAGTTCCCTAATTATCGGTATTATAAAAGTATACATGGGTCAGTGTGAGGGCCATTGCTGATGATAAGGAACTGTCACGAAATCAGACAAAATATCGTAACAGAAAAATCAGCCTCCCATTGCCTGGCAGCAGCGCATCAGGCAGCGGGCGGCTGATTTTCAGCATGACATCGATATACTATTTATCTGCTGCAAATGGAGTGAACGGCGGATTTGTATAAACATATGTTTCCATAAGTCCTGTCGCGGTTTCCTCGCTTATCGGCGCTGCATTTTCAGCGTCATATTGAGATACCGTTGAATAAAACCATGGATTTTCCGGATCCTTCGCTGCATCATAGATGACCGACTCCGCCAACTGAAGCTTTGAGCCATCAAAAACAAAGTAAGAATAGGATGAGTTAGAAGCTCCGCTGGATCCCTCATTTGCTATCATCCCATTTTCACAGAGATAGAATCTGTTCCTTTCCCATCCATCTAATACATGAATCAGTTCCCCGTCCGATATCGTGTAAATATCATAGATAATGCTATTGCCCGAACTATCAGGATTTGCCCCGTATCCTCCAAAAATCAGTTCGTTTATGCCATTTCCATCTATATCTGCCACCCAATATCCCAAAGTTTCATAATGATCATATTTACTCCTGTAAATGACACTGCTAAAGTCATAATTTGCTGGTGCTTCTCCGTCATTTTTTATGATGCAATCTCTTGCCGCCGCAATCAATTCATTATACTGATTATTGATTTCAACCGATTTTTCTTCCTTATTTTCTGGTATATATGATGTTTGATATAGCTTTTGAGGGCTCATTACAGCGGTTGGTTTTGCATAGCATCTTATTGTTGGATAAAACATAAAAAAGTATAAAGCGGCAGCTATAAACAGATTTTTCATAAGCATTCCTTCCGTAAGTGTATTTTTAAACGGATTATAAATTTGGGGGCAAACGATAATCGGAAAAAAATGTATGACAAAGCGTATTTATCAATGTTAAATTATAGCATTTTTCATAGTAAAGTCAATATTAAAAAATTATAACACGAATAGTTTATTAATCTGTTTTTGATTGACTCAAGATATTTTTAACATTAAAAAATAAAATACTATATAATTCAGAATATTATATCAATTACAGCATTACGCGTCCAATTCTACGCTTGAAATAATGTAGCCAGGAGCAGGTTCTATATCCATAAGGAACCCGTAGAAAACCGCCGGCGCTTAGCGAGGTCTTTTCGAGCTTAGCGTCCGCTGCGCTTTTCTCCGAGCGGGAACGGGGTTTTGTTGGATATAGAACCTGTTCCTGGCGGCCTCCTCTCACATTTTCCCTACCAATTTCAACCTTGCAAGCTTCAGAAAACCGGGCTATAATAATTGCATTCCAGATAAAAACAACGCAGACAACCAGAGCGGATCCATCCCGCTCGACCAACAAATAAAGGTGAACACTCATGTATATTGCAGATTTACATATCCACTCCAAATATTCCAGGGCTACCAGCAAAGACTGCGTTCCGGAATACCTGGATCTGTGGGCCAGGCGCAAGGGGATTGATCTGCTGGGAACAGGCGATTTTACCCATCCGGCCTGGCGGCGGGAGCTGGGGGAAAAGCTCGTTCCGGCGGAGGAAGGGCTGTACAGGCTGAAAGAGGATCTCTGCCTTTCCGATCCGGTTTCCGGCGGGGAGCGCAGGCCGCGGTTTGTGATTTCCGGCGAGATCAGCTCCATTTACAAGAAAAACGGGCAGGTGCGGAAGGTTCATAATGTCATTCTCCTTCCGGGGCTTGAGGAGGCGGAGGCGCTCTCGAAAAAGCTGGAGGCAATCGGCAATATCCACTCAGACGGCCGCCCGATCCTTGGCCTTGACTGCCGGGATCTGCTGGAAATCACGCTGGAGGTGTGCCAGGAGGCAATTTTTGTTCCGGCCCATATCTGGACGCCCCATTTTTCCATGTTCGGGGCGTTTTCTAAATTTGAATCGGCTGAGGAATGCTTTGAGGATCTGACGCCCTATATTCACGCCGTGGAGACAGGGCTTTCTTCCGATCCGCCGATGAACTGGCAGCTCTCCGCCCTGGACCGCTTCCAGCTCATTTCCAATTCGGATGCGCATTCTCCGTCCAAGCTGGGAAGGGAGGCCAACCTTCTGGAAACAGAGATGTCTTATGCGGGGCTTTACAGGGCGGTGCAGGAGGGAGAGGGCCTTAAGGGGACCATAGAATTCTTTCCGGAGGAGGGAAAGTATCACTTTGACGGCCACCGCAAATGCCATGTCTGCTTAAGCCCCAGGGAGGCGGCCGGCTACAATGGCATCTGCCCGGTCTGCGGGAAAAAGCTGACGCTCGGGGTATCGCACCGGATCTCGCAGATGGCGGATCGGGACGAGGGCTTTACTCCTGCCGGGGCCAGGCCGTTTGAGAGCCTTGCTCCTCTGCCGGAGGTGATTGCCTCCTGCATGGGTGTTTCCGCGGCCAGCCGGAAAGTGCAGCATCAGTATGAGGCTCTTTTAAGGGATCTGGGAAGCGAGTTTTCGATTTTAAGGGAACTGCCTCTGGAGGATATACGCAAAAAGGGCGGATATTTTATCGCAGAGGGGATCCGCCGGCTCAGGGCCGGGGAGGTGAAGCGCAGTCCCGGTTTTGACGGGGAATATGGGGTCATCCGGCTTTTTGAGCCCACGGAGCTGGACGCTATGGACGGGCAGATGAGCCTGTTCTCCGGTCTGATGGAGAGCGCGGCGACGGCGGAAGCGGATAAGGGACAGGAGAAGGCAGCGGGGAATGCGGATATGGCGGGAAATTCCGGTACAGCGGGATGCTCCGGGAGGGACGGGAATCCGAATGCGGCGGGCAAATCCGGTATATCAGAGGAGGACACAGAGGGAGAACCAGGGGCGGCAGCCGCCGTATCAGAGCTGACAGCTCTTTCGGAGGTTCCAGATCACCTGAATGAAGAGCAGCTTGAGGCTGTCCGCTCCCTGAATCCGCGGATCGCTGTGATAGCGGGACCGGGAACAGGGAAAACGAAAACGCTGGTTTCCCGCATCCTGTATCTTTTGAAGGAACGCCGCGTCAGGCCGTCGGAGATAACGGCCGTTACGTTTACCAATCAGGCGGCAAAAGAGTTAAAGAAGCGTCTGGAGGAACAGTTAGGGGGGAAACAGGCGGTCCGGCGGCTGCGGATCGGCACCTTCCATTCGATCTGTTATGATCTGCTGCGGCAGACGGAGGGGGATTTCCTTCTGGCGGATCGCACCCTGGCGCTGGAGCTGGCAGAGGAGACGATCGCCAAAACAGGCTTAAAGCTTAAGCCGAAACGGTTTTTATCCAGGATTTCAGAAAGGAAAACGGCTGCAAAAGAAGCGAAAAGCCGGGATGTTGGGCGGCAGGAGCCGCCCGGGGCGGCTTTTGACGAGGCGGCCGCGGACTACGCGTCGCGCCTGACCGGGCTTAAGGCGCTGGATTTTGACGATCTGTTATTAAAGGCGCTTTCGCTGTCTGAGGACCGGGAGGATGCGGGCGTGTGCCGTTTTCTGAAGGGTTTTCACTACCTTTTGGTGGATGAATTTCAGGATACCAGCCCCTTGCAGTACCGCCTGATTGAGGAGTGGAGCCGGGGCGGAAGAGAGCTGTTTGCCATCGGGGATCCGGATCAGGCGATCTATGGCTTCCGCGGGGCTGATGCAGAGAGCTTTCTCCGTTTTCAGGAGCAAGACGCTCAGATCATCCGTTTAAAGAAGAATTACCGTTCCACGCCGCAGATCCTGACAGCGGCCAAAACCGTGATGGATCGCGGCGGTGTTCTGGAGGCGGTTTGCAGGCCCGGGCCTTCAGCAAGGCTTTTGACAGCCTCCGGGGAGCGCGAGGAGGCGATCTTTACGGCGAAGGAGATTAACCGGCTGGTAGGCGGAATGGACATGCTGGACGCGCAGGGACGCTTTGGCAGGCAGGAGGGGCGCGCGGTGCGAAGCTTTGCGGAGATTGCGGTGCTTTACCGGACGCACAGGCAGTCCGCTCTTCTGGAGATGTGCCTGAAAAAAGAGGGGATTCCGTATATTGTCGCCGGGAGGGAGGATTATCTCGACGATCCGTCGGTCCGGGGGGCGCTCAGCTTTTTCCGGAGCCTCTTAAGGCCGGAGGACGAGGCGGCGGCATGGCTTTCCAGGCGAAACTTCCGGAAGCTGTCCGGAGGTGTGGAAGCGGACCATGAGGCGGAAAAAGAGGCGCCCTGGCCCGGAGAGCGGTATCAGGCTCTGGCTGAGCGGTTTGGCCGTCTGTGCAGGCGGGGGCGGCCGTCGGAGATTCTGCATACATGGATGGAGGAGACCGGATGTCTGGAGGATCCGGCCATGGAGCGGCTCTGCTCCATGGCTCTTCTGCATAAAAACATGGAGGAACTGATCAACAGCATTGCATTTGGGCGGGAGAGCGACCTAAAGCGCTGCGGCGGGAAGACATGGACAGCGGACGCGGTGACGCTTATGACGCTTCACGGATCAAAAGGACTGGAGTATCCGGTGGTATTCATAAACGGCGCAGGTAAAGGGCTTATCCCGCTGGAGTACGGCGGGCGCGCCGGAGGCAGCACGGCTGATGTTTCGGAGGAGAGGCGCTTATTCTATGTCGGGATGACAAGGGCCAGGGAGGAACTGATTATGAGCTGCGCGGGCGTGGAGACGCCGTTTCTGGCAAATGTGCCGGAGGCGGCGGTGCGCCGCGAACAGGCAGAGATAAGAACGCAGGAGAGCCGTATGCGCCAGCTCAGCCTGTTTGACTGGATGAAACCGTGAGCGGGCAAAGAGGCGTTTACGCAGAGGACAGGGTTATGATGAAGACAAAGATATGGAAGGTGTCAGGTTCCGGACATTTTACGCAGGAGGACAAACGGCATCTGCGCGAGGCGGCAGACATCATCCGGGCCGGCGGGCTGGTGGCGTTTCCCACGGAAACCGTGTACGGGCTGGGAGCCAACGCGCTGGACGAAAGGGCGGCGGCAAAGATTTATGAGGCGAAGGGGCGTCCCTCGGACAATCCGCTGATTGCGCATATTTCCTCTCTTCAGGAGCTGGAGCCCCTGATCGCCCGTTTTCCGGAGGCGGGACGGCGTCTGGCCGAAGCCTTCTGGCCGGGACCGGTCACGATTATATTTGAAAAGAGCGGACAGGTTCCATACGGGACGACAGGGGGCCTTGAAACGGTGGCTGTGCGCATGCCGTCGGATCCGACGGCGTCTGAGCTGATCCGTCTGTCCGGCGTTCCGGTTGCGGCTCCCAGCGCGAACCTGTCGGGCCGGCCGAGCCCGACGCGGGCCGGGCATGTGCGCCAGGATATGGACGGACGGATTGATTTGATATTAGACGGCGGCCCCGTGGGGATCGGGCTGGAATCTACGATCGTGGATGTGACGGAGGAGATCCCGGTTCTGCTGAGGCCGGGTGCGGTTACTATGGAAATGCTGCGGGAGTTACTGGGAGAGGTGCGCATAGATCCGGCTATCCTGGGCCCTGTGGGAGCGGATACGCGCCCCAGGGCCCCGGGGATGAAATACCGCCACTATGCGCCCAGGGCTGAGCTTACGCTGGTGGAAGGCGGGAGCGCGGCGGTGACGCGCCGCATCCGGGAGCTGGTTGACGAGCGGCAGAGACAGGGCTGCAGAGTGGGCGTGATCTGTACGGATGAGACGAAGGGGAGCTATCCGCGCGGCCTGGTGCGCAGTATTGGCGCGCGCTCGGACGAGAGGTCAGTGGCGCGCAATCTTTATGCGGTGCTGCGGGAGTTTGACGATCTGGGGGCGGAGTATATTTATTCCGAAAAATTTTCCGACGAACAGCTTGGCCAGGCGATTATGAACCGTCTCAACAAAGCGGCGGGATACCGCGTTTTAAAGGTTTAATGTACGCCGGAACTCTCACTGCGCCTTTCTTTGCGGCTGATTTTGTGAGATTTTGTGATTACATTTCTGAGTTTCGGGGAAAAGAGGCGTCATGAAGGTTTTTTTAGCGGCAGTCAATGCAAAATACATTCACTCCAACCTGGGGATCTACAGCCTGAGGCGATATGCCAAACGCTGTCTGGAACAGGAGGATGCAGACAGCTTTGGGATCCGGATTGAGCTGGGGGAGTATACCATCAATCAGACGGAGGAGAGCATTTTACGGGACATCTACAGGCGCAGGCCGGATATCGTCGGGTTTTCCTGCTATATCTGGAATATCGTCCATGTAAAAGCGCTGGCGCGGGATTTGAAGAAGGTGCTGCCCGGAACACGGATTTGGCTGGGAGGGCCGGAGGTATCGTACAATGCCCGCGGGGTTCTTGAGGAGCTGACAGAGGCAGAGCTCGTCATGATGGGAGAAGGTGAGAGAACATTTGCCGGCCTTTTGAGGGCGGAAGGGGGCGCAGGCGCTGCGCAGCCAGGAGGAGGCGCGCAGGAAAATGGCTCAGAGACGGCGCAGGGCGAAAAACAGCTCCGGAGCGCCTGCCGCTTACCGGGGATTCCCGGCATAGCCTGGCGGGACGACGAAGGAGGCATCACGGTAAACGGCCCTGCGCCGCTTTTGAGCCTGGATGAGCTTTTGTTTCCGTATGAGAGCCTGGAGGGATTTGAAAACCGGATTCTCTACTATGAGAGCAGCCGCGGCTGCCCGTTTGCCTGCAGCTATTGCCTTTCTTCCCTGGATAAAACCGTGCGGTTTCGGAGCATTTCTCTGGTAAAGGAGGAGCTGTCCTTCTTTTTAAATCATCGCGTTTCGCAGGTGAAATTCGTGGATCGCACGTTTAACTGCCAAAAGAGCCATGCCCTTGCAATCTGGCGGTTTATTTCAGAGCATGATAATGGGATCACGAATTTTCACTTTGAGATAGCGGCGGATCTGCTGGATGAGGAAATGCTGTCCGTGCTGCGGGGAATGCGTCCGGGCCTGATTCAGCTTGAGATCGGCGTGCAGAGCACGAATCCGGACACGATCCGGGCGATCCGGAGGCAGACGGATCTGCAAAGGCTTGCGGCGAATGTAGCCTGTATCCGCCGGTTCCAGAATATCCATCAGCATCTGGATCTGATCGCGGGCCTCCCATTTGAAGATTTCAGGCGGTTTAAGAAATCCTTTAACGATGTGTACCGCATGGAGCCGGAGCAGCTTCAGCTCGGCTTTTTAAAGGTTTTAAAGGGGTCGGCCATGGAGAATGAGGCGTCTTGCTGCGGGCTTGTTTTCCGGTCGCAGCCCCCCTATGAGGTGCTGGCCACGCGGTGGCTCGATTACGGGGAGCTGCTGCGCCTAAAGGGTGTGGAGGAAATGCTGGAGGCATACTACAACAGCGGGCAGTTTGGAAATACCATGCGCGCTCTTTTGGGGGAATTTGCGGATCCGTTCTCGATGTATGAGTCCCTGTATGCATATTATGAAAGGGAAGGGCTTAACGCAGTCAGTCACAGCCGTCTGGCGAGATATGAGATATTATTCCGGTTTATCGAAGCGCATGTCTCTGATTCCCAGAGCATAGAGGAGTACCGCGACCGGCTGACCGAGGATCTGTATCTTCGGGAAAATGTGAAGAGCCGTCCGTTCTTCTTAAGGGATCAGACGCCGTACAAGGATGCTGTCCGCGCCTTTTTCAGAGAGGAGGCCGGATCGCCGCGCTATCTGCCGGGCTATGAGGGATATACGGCGCGCCAGGTTATAAAGATGGCTCATATGGAGATATTAGGGGACGGGACAGCGCTTTTATTTGACTATAAAAACAGAGACGCACGGTCCGGGAACGCGGGTGTGACACGTTTTGCGGATGTGGGAAAGCAGGGATGAGAGTGGGAGAGGTTTCGCAGATCAAAGAGACAGAATGCTATGCGGCCCTGGATCTGGAAATGACGGGGCTCGATGCAAAAAACGACCGCATCATTGAGATTGGCGCGATCCGCGTCGAAAAGGGTATCGTAACCGGAACATTTTCATCACTTGTACGCCCGGGCAGGAAGCTGGAGGCCCGGGTAGAGGAGCTGACGAATATCACGGACTGCATGCTGGAGGGCGCGCCGGAGATTCCTGAGGTCATGGAGCGGCTTTCTTCTTTTACAGAAGGGCTCCCGCTCCTGGGCCACAACATCGCCTTTGACTACCGTTTTCTGAAACAGGCGGCCGTCGATCAGGGGATGCGCTTTGAGCGGGACGGGATCGATACGCTGACACTGTGCCGCCTTTTTATGCCGCCGGATGAAAAGAAAAATCTGGGATCTGCCTGCAGCTATTACGGCGTCAGGCCGCAGACCGCCCACCGGGCCTTATCGGACGCGTTTTCCGCTCATTTCCTTTATCAGGCGCTTTTAAATCGCCATTTTCAGGAAAAACCGGAAGCATTTATGGCAAAGCCTTTAAATTACCACGTGAAAAGGCGCCAGCCAGCGACAAAAAAGCAAAAAGAAGTCTTGCGGGATTTGCTAAAATATCATAAAATAAATCTATCTGCGCAGATTGACGGGCTTACAAGAAACGAAGTCTCGCGCATGATTGATAAAATCGTTTCACAATGTGGAAGAGCGGCAGAGAGGTGATAGGGATATGTTCAATTTTAATAATGAAAAAAGGAGAAAAACCGTTTCAGCAGTCATCATTATTGTGATTGTTCTGGCCATGGTAGGCGGAATGGTGCTTCCCAGCTTATTAGCGTAAGTATAACGTTTGGACAGGGGACAGGTTTATGAAAAAGAAGATTTTGATTGCCGCGGCAGCCGCCTGCGCGCTGACCGGCGGATATGCGCTTATCGCGCCCAGCGCGCTGGCGGGAACGATCCCTGCGGGAATGACGGCAGGGGAGTTTGATCTGACCGGGATGACCGGAGAGGAAGCGGGAGAGAAGATTCAAACGTATGTGGAGCAGATGTCAGGACAGGAGATCAGCCTTACGGTTGACGGAAATGAAGTAAAGACCACCGCGGGCGGGCTGGGCTTTGCCTGGAGCAACGAGGCGGAGGTCCGGGAAGCCATTGACCGCTATGCGGGAGGAAACCTTCTGGACCGCTATATGAATACGAAGAGTCTGGAAAAGGAGCCGGTGGCGCTTGACATTGAGACAGGCGTTGATTCGGCGAAGGTGGCGGAATTTGTCGAGAACCAGTGCCAGAGCTTTGTGCGGCCGGCGCAGGACGCGGTGCTTACCAGAGAGAACGGGGCGTTTCAGCTCACGGATTCCGTGACCGGCATCGAGGTAGATGTGGAGGCCACGAAGACGCGTCTGAACGAAGCCGTTAAGGGCGGGATTACAGAGCCGATCCGCGTGGAGGCAGTGGTCACGGAGACACAGCCCGCAAGGACGGGAGAGCAGCTTGCGCAGATTCAGGATGTGCTGGGAAGCTTCAGCACAAACTTCAGCACAGGCAATGCCTCGCGTTCCAAAAACCTAAGGAACGGCGCTTCCAAGGTCAACGGCTGCATCCTCATGCCGGGCGAGGAGTTTTCCGCCTATGTGGCCCTCACGCCATTTACCATTGAGAACGGCTATGCCTCCGCCGGCTCGTATGCCAACGGCCAGGTGGTTGACACTGTGGGAGGCGGGGCATGCCAGCTCTGCACCACGCTTTATAATGCGGCGCTGCTTTCCGAGATGGAGATCACGCAGCGGCAGAATCATTCCATGGTGGTGGGCTATGTAAAGCCTTCTCAGGATTCGGCGATTGCAGGCACAGTGAAGGATCTCAAGTTTAAGAATCCCTACGAGACGCCGATTTACATCGAAGGAGGCGTAAACGGGGGCACGCTTACCTTTACCATATTCGGAAAGGAAACGAGGCCGGCCAACCGCGAGATTAAATTTGTGTCAGAGACACTGGGCGTAACGGATCCGGGCGCGCCCACAACAAGAGTGGATCCGTCCCTGGCGCCGGGCGCAAAGGTTCGGGTGCAGTCCGCGCACAGAGGGCTCCGGTCCCGTCTCTGGAAATATGTGTATATAGACGGTGTGGAGACAGAGAAAGAGATCCTCCATACAGACAGCTATATGGCATCCAAGGCGATTTACCGCGTCGGGCCGGATCTTCCGGCCGCCGCGCCGCCTGCGCCCGCCATTCCGCCTGAACAGCAGCCGCAGCCCGCAGAGCCCGTACAGCCGGCGCCGCCTGAGCCGCAGCCGTCCGGCCCGGCGGGACCTGCCGGCCCGTCCGGTGATGCGCCGGCCGCGTAAGGAAGAAAAGGAGGCTGTCCGGAGGGTTCCAAATGGTATGGCAGGATGCGCAGAACCCTGTAGAAGCGCTTCCTGGCTCAGGGAATTCGGAAACGGATGCAGGCGGAGGTGTCACAGTGGTTAGAAAAGCATGTATCCCTGCTTTTGGGAAGATGCAGGCCGGCCAGGATCTGGTACTGGCCGGCCATATCGCCCTTTGGGGGACGTCGAAGCTGGCGTCCGTGGGAGAGGAGAGGCTTAAGGAGCGCTTTACGCTGCGGTTTATCCGGAGGTGTCAGAAGGTATATGAATCCAGAGGGATTTCAGTCACCCCGGAGCGCTTCGGCGCAGCCTCATGGTGCCTGCCCGGAGAGGGCGGTATCATGGCGGCGCTCTGGGATTATTTAAGCCATTTTGGCCTGGGATTTGAGATTGACTTGAAAAAGCTCGCCGTTTTGCAGGAAACCATCGAGGTCTGCGAGGTATTTGACGTGAATCCGTACCGCCTGCACGCCGGCGGCTGCCTGCTTTTTACGGCGGAAAACGGTGGAAGGCTCGCCGGAGAGCTGGAGCGGGAAGGGATCTGTGCGGCCGTAGCCGGAAGGATAACGGGCGATATCGGCCGGCGGATCATAAACGGAGAGACGCAAAGCTTTCTGGATCGGCCAAAGCCCGATGAATTGTATAAGACAGATAAGAGATCAGATATGAAGGAGGCAGGGTATGAGGGAACGAATTTTAGCGGTGATTGAAAAAAACAGCAAAATCAGCGTAAGGGAGCTGGCGGATTTACTTGGGGAGAAGGAAGCGGCAGTCGCGGCGGAGATCGCCGAAATGGAGAGCGGGCACATTATCTGCGGCTATCATACCCTGATTAACTGGGATAATACGGGTGAGGAGAAGGTGATTGCCCTGATCGAGGTAAAGGTAACGCCGCAGAGAGAGATGGGCTTTGACAAGATCGCGGAGCGCATCTATCAGTACAGCGAGGTAAAGGCCGTTTACCTGATGTCAGGCGGCTATGATTTTACTGTCATGCTGGAGGCGAAGACCATGCGCGCTGTGGCGCAGTTTGTGGCGGAAAAGCTGTCCACCATTGACTCGGTTCTCAGCACAGCCACCCATTTTGTGTTAAAGAAATATAAAGACCACGGCACTGTGCTTTGCGAGGGCCCCCAGGATGAAAGGATGTTGATTGTACCGTGAGAAACCCATTATCAGATACAATAGTAAAGATTCAGCCCTCAGGAATCCGCAAGTTTTTTGATGTTGTGAGCGAAATGAAGGGAGCCATCTCCCTGGGCGTGGGCGAGCCGGATTTTGACACGCCGTGGCATATCCGCGAGGAAGGCATCTATTCCCTGGAAAAGGGACGCACCTTCTACACATCCAACGCGGGCTTAAAGGAGCTGAAGATCGAGATTTGCAGCTATTTGAAGCGGCGCATGGATCTGGAATATGACTGTAACTCAGAGGTCATGGTGACGGTGGGCGGAAGTGAAGCCATTGACATTGCGCTGCGCGCCATGCTCAATCCCGGAGATGAGGTGCTGATCCCGCAGCCCAGCTATGTTTCCTATGTGCCCTGCACGCTGCTCGCAGGCGGGACGCCGGTGATCATTGAGCTGGAGGAAAAGGACGAGTTCCGTCTTACAAAAGAAAAGCTTCTGGAAAAGATCACGCCGAGGACAAAGGTGCTGATCCTCCCGTTCCCCAACAACCCGACAGGGGCGGTCATGGAAAAGGCGGATCTGGAGGCGATCGCAGAGGTGATTGAGGAAAAGGATCTGTTTGTCTTAAGCGATGAGATTTACGCGGAGCTTACATATAAGGGGGAGCATGTGTCCATCGCCTCGATTCCGGGTATGAAGGAGCGGACGGTCCTGATCAACGGATTTTCCAAGGCCTATGCCATGACAGGCTGGAGGCTGGGATATGCGGCGGCTCCGGCGGTTATCTTAAAGCAGATGCTGAAAATCCATCAGTATGCGATCATGTGCGCGCCCACGACGAGCCAGTACGCGGCGATAGAGGCCCTGCGAAACGGCGATGAGGATATCGCCAGGATGAAGGAAGCCTACGACGAGCGCAGGATATACCTGCTGGGTGCGTTCAGGGAGCTGGGAATGGACTGCTTTGAGCCTTATGGGGCGTTTTACATGTTCCCCTGCATCAAACGGTTTGGCATGACATCAGACGAATTTGCGAACCGTCTGCTCCGGGAGGAGAAGATCGCCATCGTTCCGGGGACGGCGTTTGGGGACAGCGGGGAAGGATATTTAAGAGTGTCGTATGCCTATTCGCTGGAGGATTTGAAAAAGGCGATTGGGCGGATCCGGCGGTTTGTGGAAAAGCTGGACGGGAAATAGCCTGCAGGCCGGAGAATAACGCAAAAGGGCCGGTTCCCGGCTGCGTGACTGACGGCTGTACAGTTTTAAAATGTTGATGTCCTTTGCCGCAAGGTGAAGGACTTTCTTGATTTTTATGCACAGGAGAACGGATGAATATTGTATTATATGAGCCGGAAATGCCGATGAATACAGGAAATATCGGAAGAACGTGCGTGGCGACGAATACGCGCCTGCACCTGATCGAGCCGCTTGGATTCCGTCTGGGCGACAGGGAAGTGAAGCGGGCGGGGCTGGATTACTGGCCGCGCCTGGATGTGACGGTTTACAGTGATTATCAGGACTTTCTGCAGCGAAATCCGGGCGCGAAGATCTATATGGCTACGACGAAGGCTAAACGGATTTATACGGATATTTCTTATGAGCCGGACTGCTATATCATGTTCGGACCCGAGAGCAGGGGAATTCCGGAGGAAATGCTGGTGAAGAACGGGGAGGACTGTGTGCGGATTCCCATGTGGGGGGAGACGCGATCGCTGAATCTCTCAAATTCCGTGGCTGTGATTCTGTATGAGGCTTTGCGGCAGAATGGATTTGAACGGATGACAATGGAAGGGGAGCTGCACAGGATGAGATGGGGATGACAAAATTCCTTCATCTGATACTTGAGAACCCTCAGAGGAGGTCATAAAATGCCTGAAACAAAAACGATCATTCAGAGCAGGCGCGTATGGCTGGCAGGGCAGTTTCTGCCGCTCCAGCTTGAGATAAAAGACAGCCGGATCGACAGCGTACACCCATACGGCTTTCGCGATCCGGATATTGATTACAAAGACAACCGGGTTATCCCCGGTTTTATGGACATTCACACGCACGGCGCGTATGGCTTTGACACGAACGACGCCGATCCGGAGGGCCTGAAAAACTGGGCCGCCAGGCTTCCGGAGGAAGGAACCACGTCCTTCCTGCCTACCACGGTATCGGATCTGCCCCATATTTTAACCGCATCCGTAAAGAATGCGGCGGACGTGGCAGAAGAGGGATATGAGGGGGCTGAGATTCTGGGCATTCATATGGAAGGGCCGTATCTCGATATGGAGCGCCGGGGCGCGCAGCCGCCGGAGGCGATTGTCCCGGCGGATGTGGAAGCGTTTAAGCGCTGGCAGCAGGCGGCCCGCGGCATGATCCGCTATATCACGCTGGCTCCGGAGCACGACGAGGGGCTGAGGCTGACGAGATACTGCGTGCAGAACGGGGTTGCGGTCAGTATGGGGCATTCCGGCGCTTCGTATGATCAGGCGGTTCTGGCCGCAGCAAACGGGGTTTCCTGCGCAACGCACGTATATAATGGAATGGCGCCCTTTCATCACCGGGAACCCGGCATTTTAGGCGCGGCCCTGCGTCTGCCCAATCTCTTCGGAGAGATGATCTGTGACGGCCTTCACGCCCATCCGGCGGCGGTTTATCATTTTTTTGCTGCGAAAGGTCCTCATTTCCCGATCATGGTGACAGATTCCTTAAGGGTAAAAAATTGCCCGCCGGGCGGTGTGTACCGTCTGGGCGGGCATGAGATAGAAGTAGGCGTGGACGGCGCAGCCCGCTTAAAGGGTTCTGACACGCTGGCCGGAAGCACGCTGCGGATGAACCGCGGCCTTAAATTCCTGGTCGAAGAGGCTTCGGTTTCGTTTGACGCGGCGCTGAATGCCTGCACGCTCAATCCGGCCCGGCTCCTCGGCATGGACAGAAGAAAAGGAAAGCTGGCCGCCGGATACGACGCGGATATCGTTGTTCTGGCCGATGATTATGAGGTTCTGCAGACCTATTGCCGGGGGAAGCAATTTGTGGGATGAAATCAGGTTCTTTGTTTTCAGACGCGCTCTGACCGCCGCCCCTACTGCGATTTCACTTCCTTCCACAGTTGGTTATACACCCCGTCCGCCTCATCGCCGAGATAGAGGAAAACCTCGCTGTCCGTCAGAGACTCCGTGTCCGGAAAGAGCGCTTTATTATTCTGCAGCTCCTCGTCAAGAAGCTCAAACGCCCCCGTATTGGGAGTCGAATAGGTGATGTACTCAAAGTTTTTCAGCGCAATGTCGGGCCTGCAGAGGAAATTGATCCATTTTTCCGCATTTTCCTTGTTCCTCGCATTGGCCGGAATCACCCAGGAATCGATCCACAGATTCGTGCCCTCCTCGGGAATGATGTATTCCAGCGAGTAGTCGAGCTCCTGCGCAGCCACCTCTTCCTGGATATAGAGCATTTCCCCGGAATAAACCACGCCGATGGCGGCCTCGCCGCCGATCATTTTGTCGCGCGCCTGATCAATGACATAGGCCTGGACAAGGGGTTTCTGGTCGATCAGCTTTTTCTTTGCCTCCTGAAGCTCGGATTCGTCGCAGGTATTCATGGAATAGCCAAGGGACTTTAAGGAGACCATGAAAGCGTCGCGGACGCTGTCCTGCATGAGGATCTCGCCTTCATAGGCGGGATTCCACAGATCCTCCCATCTGGCGGGAACCGGGAGCCCCTTTTCTTCAATGAGCCTTGTGTTGTAGAGGATGCCCACCGTGCCCCAGGTATAGGGGACAGAATAGAGGTTTTCCGGATCAAAGCCCCGGGACATCTCCATATAGCGCGCGCCAATCTGGTCAAGATTCGGTATATTCTCAAAGTTGATCTCGCTCAGAAGCCCGTTTTCGGCCATTCTCTGGATCATATAGTCCGAGGGACAGACGGCGTCATACCGCACGGCCCCTGCCTCAATGACAGGATACATTTCTTCATTTGTCTCAAATACATCGTAGATAACCTTGATTCCTGTCTCCTCCTCAAACTGCTCAATCACAGATTCGTCGATATATTCGCCCCAGTTATAAACGTAAAGCTCATCAGAGTGGGAGACAGAGTAGCGGCTCCAGGTGGAGAAGCCCACGCCGGCTGCAATTGCCAGAGAAACCGAAGCCAGAATGCCCTTCTTGACGCGCCCGGCCAGGACGCTTCCTGACGCGGAGGATGCGCCCCGGGCATTGGAGGGCGATTTCTCCGGTGCGAAATTTGTAATAATGAGCAGCGCCAGCACGGTCAGGAAAATCAGGGTGGACAGTGCGTACATGGACGGCCGGATCCCGCGGCGCACTTCGCTGTAAATCAGGGTGGACAGGGTATCAATCCCCGCGCCCCTGGTGAAATGAGTCACGATAAAGTCGTCGAGCGACATGGTAAAGGCCATCAGGAAGCCGGAAAGCACGCCGGGCACAATATCCGGAAATACGATCTTAAAAAAGGCCTGCAGAGGCTTTGCGCCGAGATCCAGGGCGGCCTCATAGGCAGAGCGGTTCGTCTGCTTTAATTTCGGCATGACGCTCAGGATCACATAGGGGATATTAAAGGTAATATGCGAGATCAGCACAGTCTTAAAGCCCAGGGAGATCCCGAAGGCGATGAACGCCAGCATCAGGGAGATGCCGGTCACGATATCTGAGTTCAGCATAGGGATATTGTTCACGCCCATCACAATGCTGCGGGGCAGGCGCTTCATGCTGTTAATCCCAATCGCGGCCACGGTTCCGATGACGGTGGCGGTAAGCGCCGAGACGAAGGCAATCAGGAGCGTATTGTTCAGCGCGTTTATAATGGCCTGATTCCGGAACATCTCCGCATACCATTTTGTCGTAAAGCCGCCCCAGAGGGTTCTGGACTTCGTGTTATTAAAGGACAGGACCATCATAGTCGCGATCGGCGCGTATAAAAAGATCAGGATCAGGACCAGATAAAAATCCTGAAAAAATTGTTTGAAGCCATATCGTTTCATCAGAATGCGGCCCCCTCTCCGTCCATGTCATATTTGGCAATCAGAGCCATGCTGAGTAAGATAAAGAGCATCAGCACAAGGGACAGGCCTGCCCCTAAGTTCCAGTTATTTCCTTTTGTGAATTCCTGCTCAATGACATTTCCAATCAGAAGGATTTTGCTGCCGCCGAGCAGGTTGGAGATCACGAAGGTGGTCAGAGCCGGCACAAACACCATGGTGATGCCGCTGATGATGCCCGGCAGGCTGAGCGGAAGCCAGACATGGATAAGCGTCTGGAACTCGCTGGCCCCCAAATCCTTGGCGGCGTTGATGGTATTGTCGTCGATCTTGGCCATCACATTGTAGATGGGCAGGATCATAAAGGGAAGGAAATTATAAACCATTCCCAGGATGATCGCGCCCGGCGTATTGATGATGGCAATATTCGGCAGGCTAAGAAGGTTAAGCACGCCGTTGATAACGCCGTTTTTCTCCAGAAGCGTCTGCCAGGCCAGCGTGCGCAAAAGGAAATTCATCCACATGGGAAGGATGAAAATAAATACCATAAAGCTTCCCCTGCCGATCCCCCTCCTGCGCAGGATCATGGCCAGAGGGAAGGAAAGAACCAGACACAGCGCGGTGGCCGCCAGGGACAGAAGGAGCGACAAAAGCAATGCCTTGGCATGCTCCGGCGTCCGGATGGACAGGACATTCGCAAGCGTAAAGCCCCCGCTTTTATCCGTCAGGCCATACAGTACAATCAACAGGAGCGGAATAACCGTGAAACCGATCATCCAGATAATATAGGGGCCGGCTAAGAGCCGCTTTGCCGTCTTATTTTCCATGACAGCCTCCTCCTTTTGTAAATTAACAGGGAACAGCCTGCGCTTATTCCGTTACGCCTACGGCCTGCTCATCCTCAGAGGCCGGCTTATTCATGATCTGGATATCAAAGGGATCGACATGGATGCCCACCGCCTCGCCTACGGGAACCATATCCGTGCTGTGGACGAGCCATTCAAAGCCGTTCGGGGTGGTAACTTCCATCTCATAGTGGACGCCCTTAAAAATCAGGTGGGTCACAACACCCTGAAGCGCGCCGTCCCCTGGCTTTACCAGATCGATATCCTCAGGCCGGATCACCACATCCACAGGCTGGTTGCAGCCAAAGCCCTTATCCACACAGGCAAATTTTGCGCCGAAGATTTCAACCAGCTCGTCGCGCAGCATCAGGCCGTCCACGATATTGCTTTCCCCGATAAAATCAGCGACAAACGCATTTTCAGGCTCATTGTAGATCTGCTCCGGGGAGCCCATCTGCTGGATATAGCCCTGGTTCATGACCACAATCGTGTCTGACATCGTAAGGGCTTCCTCCTGATCGTGCGTGACGTAAATGAAGGTGATGCCCAGCTCATTCTTTAAGCGGATCAGCTCATACTGCATATCCTGGCGCAGCTTCAGATCCAGCGCGCCCAGAGGCTCGTCGAGCAGAAGAACCTTGGGTTCATTGACGATGGCGCGCGCGATGGCGATCCGCTGCTGCTGTCCGCCGCTTAAGGAATCCACAGAGCGGTTTTCAAAGCCGTTTAAATTCACCAGACGCAGGGCGTATTTGATCTTATCCTGAATATAGCTTTTGGGCTTGTTCTTAATCTTTAGGCCAAAGGCGATATTATCCGCAATATTCATATGAGGGAACAGGGCGTATTTCTGAAAAACCGTATTAAGCTGCCTTTTATTGGGAGGAAGCTTAGTGATATCCTCGCCCGCGAAGATAAGCCGCCCCTTGTCCGGAGACTCGAACCCGCCGATAATGCGCAGCGTCGTCGTCTTCCCGCAGCCGCTGGGGCCGAGAAGCGTCACAAAGGAATTTTCCCTGACAGAAAGGCTCAGATCATCAAGGACGACATCGCCGTCAAAGCTCTTTGTAATATGTACTAAATCAATCAATGGCTGGCTCATAATATTCCTCCGCTGTGGTAAAAATGTGGTTAAAAGCTGGGCGGCGAGCTGACCCAGATAAGGACGGCTCCGCCGCGGCTGGACAGATAATGCGTCTTATCACTGACATAGTAAAAGGATTCGCCCTTTTTTGCCTTATAAGTATGGTCGCCGAGGTGGATCGATATACTTCCCTGCAGGACATAGCCGAATTCTTCGCCCTCATGCGGGGCGTCGGGGTATGTGGATCCGCCCGCCTTAAGGGTCAGACGGATGGGTTCCATGGTATTTTTCTGGGCGTTTGGGATGATCCACTGTATTTCATTGTCCAGCTCCGGATCCTGCTTGACAAAATAATCATTCTGCCCAAACACGATCTGTTCCTGCGGCTCCTCGTTAAAAAATGTTTTTATACTCGTTCCAAGGCACTGCAGGATATCCATCAGCGTGGCGATGGACGGAGAAGTGAGATCGCGCTCGACCTGGGAAATAAAGCCCTTGGACAGCTCGGCGCGATCCGCCAGCTCCTCCTGGGTCAGGCCCTTTAAAATGCGCAGCTCCTTTAAACGGGATCCTATGCTCACGGTTTGCCTCCTTACATAAAGTTTACCAATACTAAATGAAGGTAAAAATAATCCCGGTGTTTAGAAATAATAAACACCGCGCAAGTAACATTATACAGAAAGAAAACGTTCTGTCAATAGTTTTATTCAGAGATTGACAAGAAAAGAGAAAAATAAGATAATAGGGGAAGACAGGCAGACGCTGCCGTCCACGGAGCGCTGTATCGGGGAAGGTGTATGGCAGATCCCGCGCAGCGCGCGGCAGCGGCAGAACAATTTGAGGGATTTGAGGAGGAAGCAGGATGCAGGATAAATATATGGCTTATGTGGGATCCTATTCGTACAACGGGCAGGCAAAAGGGATTACAGTATATGATGTGGATGTGGAAAAGGGGCTGTTCCACTACAGATGTGAGGAAGAGGTGGATAATTCCTCCTATCTTACGGTATCAAACAATGGGAAGACGCTGTACTCCATCGCGGACGAGGGGATCGTTTCCTTCCGTATACAGGAGAACGGAGCCCTGACGCGCTTAAACAGCGCCAACACCAAGGCCATGCGGGGCTGCCATATCGCGACGGACGAAAAGGATAAATATATCTTTGTCTCCGGTTATCATGACGGCAAGGAGACGGTGCTGAGGTTAAAGCGCGACGGCTCCATCGGGGAGATCACGGACGGCGTGTATCACAGGGGCCTGGGAAGCGTGGCGGAACGGACCTTCCGCCCCCATGTAAGCTGCTGCCGCCGTACGCCGGACGGGAAATTTGTATTTGTGGCGGATCTGGGGATTGATCAGATCAAGATATACCGCTTTGACCCTGTGAAGGGCCTTCTGACCCTGGTTGACGCGCTGCGCTGCGAGCTTGAATCCGCGCCGAGGCATTTTATTTTTTCCGCGGACGGCCGTTTCATGTATCTGATGTATGAGGTGAAGAATGTAATTGACGTCTACACATACGAGACAGGGGACAAGGTGCCGGTTCTGGAAAAGATCCAGACCATCACCTCCACGGCTCCGGAACGCTTAAGCCAGCTCACCGCGGCCTGCGCGATCCGCATGTCCCCGGACGAAGCGTATTTATATTGCAGCAACGCAGGCGACAACTCCGTCAGTGTTTACCGCCGCGATCCGGACACCGGCCTTCTGACGCTTCTGTGCTGCCTGCCCATCAGCGGAGATTATCCGAAGGATATCGCCATTTTCCCGGATCAGCAGCATCTGGCCGCGATCAACCACGGGAGCAACAGCATTTCCTTCTTTAAAGTGGATTATGAGAACGGACTCCTGGTCATGTGCAACCGGAGCATTGAGGTGAACGAGCCCAATTGCTGCGTGATCGTAAAGATGCCGGGAGGCAGATAGTTTTTGCAAAGGAAACAGGCGGCAGAAGAAAACGATATAAGGAGCAGAATATGGCGGGTTCAACATATGGAAGGATCCTGACAATGACGACCTGGGGCGAATCCCACGGACCGGGGCTTGGCGTAGTGGTGGACGGCTGCCCGGCCGGGATCCCGCTTGCAGAGGAAGATATCCAGAGGCTTCTGGATCGGAGAAAGCCGGGACAGAGCAGGTTTACGACAAAACGCAGCGAGAGCGATTCCGTGCGGATCCTGTCCGGGATTTTTGAGGGAAAGACAACCGGGACACCGATTTCCATGCTGGTGGAAAATCAGGATCAGCGATCCGTGGATTACAGCGAGATCGCCGGCTGCTACAGGCCGGGGCACGCGGATTTCACCTACGACGAAAAATACGGCTTCCGCGACTACCGCGGCGGCGGCCGTTCCTCCGGCCGCGAGACGATCGGCCGCGTGGCGGCCGGCGCGGTGGCAGAAAAGCTGCTGGCAGAGCTCGGCATAAGCCTGACAGCTTATACAAAAAGCATCGGGCCCGTGTCAGTCAGCCCGGAGCGTTTTGACTTAGCAGAGTGCGGACGCAACCGGCTCTGCATGCCGGACGCGGCTGCCGCTTTAGAGGCGGAAGCGTATCTGGAGGAGCTCATGGCTCAAAAGGACTCCGCCGGGGGAGTGGCTGAGTGCATCGTAAGGGGCCTGCCCGCAGGCATCGGCGATCCGGTGTTTGAAAAGCTAAGCGCCAACCTGGCAAAGGCGGTCTGCTCCATCGGCGCAGTCAAGGGCTTTGAGATCGGAGAGGGCTTCAAAGCGGCCGGGATGGCCGGAAGCGCGCATAACGACGCCTTTTACAGCGAGAACGGAAGTGTCAAAAAGCATACAAACCATGCGGGCGGAATCCTGGGCGGAATCAGCGACGGCAGCGACATCTGCTTCCGGGCGGCATTCAAGCCGACCCCCTCCATCGCCTCGCCCCAGAGAACTGTCAGCCGCAGCGGGGAGGAGATCGAACTGAGCGTGAAGGGACGCCATGATCCGATTATCGTGCCGCGCGCGGTTGTCGTTGTGGAGGCCATGGCGGCCTTTGCCATAGCGGATATGCTTCTGGCCGGGATGACGGCCAGGATGGACCGGATCCGGGAATTCTACAGGGGACGGGCGGGGCAGTAGACAGCAGACAGCAGCATAGCAATGAAAGAACTGTCCTTAAAAGAAAGAGACGCCGCGCGGCAGGGGCGTCTCTTTGCTTTACCAATCAATCGCGGCAGGGAGGAGACAGGAAAGAGAGGACTGCGTGGAAATCAGGAAGAATGATGTTTTAGAGCTGGAAATCGTAGATATGAGTGAAAACGGGGAGGGAATCGGAAAAGAGCTCCCATGCCGGGAGGAACATCCTGGCAAAAACACAGACGAAGGCAGGGACAAAAACGGGGCTCAGACCAGGAGCAGATATACATGGTTTGTCAGGGACGCCGTGATCGGAGACCGGATTGAGGCCAGGGCCATGAAAATGAAGAAGCACTACGGCTTTGCCCGCCTGCTAAAGGTGCTGGAGCCTTCCGCGGTCAGGATTGAGGCGAGATGTCCGGCTGCCAGACAGTGCGGAGGCTGCCAGCTTCAGATGATGAGCTATGAGGAACAGCTTCGCTTTAAAGAGAGGAAGGTCTGCAACAATTTAAAACGGATCGGAGGCCTGGATAACCTGATACTGCCGGGAGCTTTAGAGGGGAGCGCTCTGTCCGGAGGCCCGGATTTGGAAGAGGGAAAGGCGGAATTAAAAGACGGGCTGTGTATCATGGAGCCGATTATAGGGATGAAGGATCCCTGGCGTTACCGGAACAAAGCACAGATTCCGTTTGGAAGAGATAAAGAGGGAAAGGTGATATACGGCTTTTATGCGGGAAGGAGCCACCGCATCGTTGCATGTGAGGACTGCCTGCTGGGGGCCGTGGAAAATAAAGAAATACTGGAACAGATCCGCGCCTGGATGGAACAGTTCGGGATTTCGCCGTATGATGAGGAGACCCACAGCGGCCTGATCCGGCATGCATTGATCCGAAAGGGATTTTACACAGGTGAAATCATGGTATGCCTTGTGATTAACGCAAGGACGCTTCCCCACAGCGGCGAGCTGATCCGGCTGCTTTCCTCTGTTTCGGGCATGAAAAGTATTTGCTTTAGCATCAACACGGAAAAGACGAATGTGATCATGGGAGAGGAGCTGGTAAGCCTCAGCGGCCCGCTCTGCATCACGGATGAGATCCGCGGTATAAAATATCGTATTTCCCCTCTGTCATTTTATCAGGTCAATCCGTTGCAGACCGAAATGCTCTATCAAACCGCGCTGGAGTATGCGAACCTGACCGGGAATGAGATCGTGTGGGATCTGTACTGCGGGATCGGGACGATTTCCCTGTTTCTGGCGCAAAGGGCGAAGCAGGTGTACGGCGTGGAGATTGTGCCGCAGGCGATCCTCGACGCGCGGGAGAACGCCAGGATAAACGGGATAGACAATGCGGTATTTTTTACGGGAAAAGCCGAAGATATCCTGCCTGAACAGTATGAGAAGGAAAAGCGCCATGCGGACGTCATTGTGGTCGATCCGCCGAGAAAGGGGTGCGATACGGTCTGTCTGGATACCATCGTAAAAATGCAGCCGGACAGGGTGGTTTATGTGAGCTGTGACTCGGCTACGCTGGCCCGGGATGTGAAGTATCTGAGGGAGAGAGGATACGAGGTGCAGAGGGTGAGGTGCTGTGATATGTTTGGATGGAGTCCGCATGTGGAGACGGTTGTAAAGCTTTCCCACAAAAAATCTGACAGCGTAATCAACGTAAAAGTGGAGTTTGGCGAGGGTGAGGGTTAAAGTGCCGCTTGATAATATTGCCAAGAGAGCCGCAGAATACAAGCCGAAAGAGCGGGTTACATACAAAATGATTAAGGAGTACATAGAAGCGAAATACGGCTTCAAAGTACATACCGCATATATCGCAGAGGTAAAAAGAGAGTTAGGATTGCCGATGTATGATGCCCCTGATGCGGTAGAGGAATTGAAACAGCCGAGGAAGCATCCGACGGTGGAGAAAGTAAGACAGGTGAATGATAAATATAGAAATGTAATGAATGGTTTATAATATCTATTATCAGAAAAAGACAGGATAGAAATACTGTGAGATCGGGACGCAGGAGAGTATGGATTTATTTTAACATTCATAAAGGAAACGCTGGTGAGAGATGCCTTATAGATGGTTTTAGTGAAAGGACATATGTGGTGATAAGGGGCAGGTTCCTGCCCGTATGTTTACTGCTTGTCACTTATTTTTTTGATCACGATATTATAGATACGGTCAATATCGGCATAAAAAAGAGAAATTCCGTGTTTATGCAGGCGCAGATTGTTCTTCAGATTATCCGCAATCAATTTTGCAGTGCCGCCATGCAGTGTTAAGGGGATTCCTTTGCTTGTATGTATATGGTCAAAGTAATCAGCAGTGGTTGGGAACGCATTTTGAATTAGGAAAGCGGCGTCCCATCCACCGCATTTTCCTAAAACAATTTTCGTGCATTTTTTGTATTTTTCAAGCTGGCGGTTATAGATTTTCTGGTATTTAGCATATTTGGAACTTACAGGAACCATCCAGAAGATTTCGGGATGTAGGGTGTCTTGTATAGCAAGATAGTGGGGGCGGTAGTTGCCATCTTCTTTATTTGCCATCAAGGTGCTGTCTTGTATTTCTTCAAAAAATGTATCTTTTATGTGATAGTAAAATCCGGATTGTATTTTCATGATTCTCCTTAATAAAAATCCCCACCACGAAGGTGGGGATAAGATTTTCATACCGAATAATTTATAATCGCACCATCGGTAAGCGAAAACATTTAACGCACTGAATAATTTATACCCCGCACCATCAGTAAGCGGCAACATTTTCTGTATCTTTATTATATGCAATATCCAGGGAAAGTGCAATAGGGATTTTGTTGAAAAATGATGAAAAAATATGGGCGGTTTTGAGCTGTTACATAGGCACTTATCACCGTTTACGATTTTCCTGTATTGAAAGATATAAGTATTGCAAAGAATTACATTAATGAAGAGAAATTGAAAATTTTAAATCATATTGTGTCAGGTTATTTTGATTTTGCAGAAATACAGACAATTTCTTTTATACAGAAATGAATTTTAGTATTAATTTTGATAATGATTTTGCAAATATTTATGACAGACGTTATGAAACGGATAAATTATTGTTTCAAACTGGAAAGTAATGAATGCTTATAAAACGATGTAAAAGCACATCCAGCCACGATTCCATATTCTTTGATTCAAAATGTAAACTAAATAAAAATTATAGTTGACAATTATTCCCTGCTATAATAAAATAAAAAAGCAGCAAGCACAGAACGCCCTCTGAAACAACCGCCGTCGTGCAGACGGCGGGGCAGTTCTATATTTCAAGAGAAAGCAGGGATACATAATGCCGTTATACAGTATAAAAATGCGTGCAAGCGCCCAGGGCAGGCACATTTCCGGCGCGGAAAAAATCATCCCGGACAGCCGCATACCCACATGTGCGTCCAGGCTGCTGCAGCGCGGGCTGACCCATCCTAAAGGCAGCCCGGATTTGCTGAATATTAAAATAGAATGTCTCCAGGACAAAGACATTTTATATCTCGACGCGCTTCCGGTCAGCACGGTTGACGTCTTTGATGTGCATGAAGGCATGCAGGAGATACGGAAATTTCTTGAGTCGCTCGGTCTTGCAAACGCGGAAAAAATCATTTCCCTTCTCTCAGGCGCCTATTCCATGCGCGGCGCTATCCTTCTGGATGTGGACACGCTTGAGCGTCTGGAGCCGGATCCCGGGCGCGGAGTCCGCGCGACCTATATGGATCAGGAAGCAGGGCAGAGAAGCGGCGAGACGCCAGGCGCTTCCCCCAAGAACCACTATCAGGAAGCGATTGTGCTCGCGACCAAGGTTGCAAACGCGCCGAACGTGATAGGCGAAATCTGCATATCGGATGATCCCGGCTACGTAACGGGCTATGTCGCTTCAAAATCAGCCGGTTATAAGCGCATCACCAGGATGAAAGAATACGGCAGCGAAAACGGCGGAAGGATTTTTTTATACAGGGGCGGCAGAGAGGATGTCGGAAAAACCATATCCTACCTGGAAAAGCAGCCCGTGATCGTGCGAAACGTCCAGCCCCTGGAATCAAAAGAAAAAGCGGCGGGTAAATTTGATTTTATCGAAAAAGAGCTTCAGGCAATGCGGGACACGCATTTATACAGAACCATGAAAACGATCCGCTCCGCGCAGTCGCGCACTGTGGAATGCGGCGGCAGGACGATGCTCATGATGGCGTCTAACAATTATCTGGATATGTCGTCCAGGACGGATGTAAAACAACATGCGGCCCAAATTCTCGAAGTCTACGGGGCAGGCTCCGGCGGCTCACGGCTCACGACAGGAAATACAGCGCTTCACGAGATGCTGGAACAGAAAATTGCGTCATTCAAAAGTACGGAATCGGCGTTAGTATTTAACTCGGGCTACACAGCCAACACAGCCGCGATATCAGCGCTTATGGGGAAAGGAGATACCATTTTCAGCGATGAGCTGAACCATGCGAGTATAATAGACGGCTGCCGGTTAAGCGGGGCAAACGTCGTTGTATACAGGCATAACGATATGAAGGATCTGGAACGCAGCATATCAGAACATCCCTGCGCCAGAGGCCTTATTGTCAGCGACGCCGTTTTCAGCATGGATGGGGACATCTTACATCTCCCTGAATTCGTACAGATAGCTGACAAGAACGGATTGCTGTCCATGGTTGACGAGGCCCATTCGACTGGCGTACTCGGAAAGACCGGAAGGGGAATTACAGAACACTTTTATTATCAGTGCAGGCCCGATATCCTGATGGGCACGCTCAGCAAAGCCATCGGCAGCGAAGGAGGCTTCGTCTGCGGAAGCAAAAACCTTACGGAATACCTGAAAAATAAGGCGCGGGGCTTTATCTTTTCCACATCGCTCTCACCCGTCGCCATGGCGGCCTCATACAAAGCGTTCGAGGTCATAGAGGAACACCCGGAGCTTGTCGCAAGGCTGCAGGAAAACGTACGGTTTTTCTGCCAATGCCTGCAGGAGGGAGGGCTTTTTGCCCATTCCGAAACGGCTGTGATACCGATCCTCATCGGAGACGAGAAAAAGGCCATGGAAGTGTCGCAGGCACTTTTTGAGGAGGGCTATTTCACATCCGCGATCCGATACCCGACGGTAAAAAAAGGAAGCGCAAGGCTGAGAATCGCATTAATGGCAACCCATGAGCGTGAACAGTTAAAAAAAGCGGCTCAGGCAATTCTAAAGCATTTTTCAGACACGCTCTAAAGCTCCCTGCTTTAAAAGAAAAGAGGAACAGACAGCAATGACATCTAAAAAAACGTATTCAGCCAGAGAGCTTGCATCTGACGCCATCCTGTCCGTACTGCTGCTCATCACAGGCATGTTCAAAATACCCTCCTTCCTGCCGGGCGCGGAATTTCAGATATCAGCCCCGTTTGCCGTGGCCATTGCAAAGAATTTCGGATTTAAAAGATACCTCATGATCGGCATAGCCTCAAGCTTCTGCGGCTTTGCGCTCGGAGTGCAGAATCTCTTAAATATTGCGGTTGCCATGATATACAGAATCGTCGCAGGCGCTATTCTGGCCTTGTACAAAGACAGCAAATTTGCTGTGATCATCAGCGGCCCCTGCGGCACCCTGCTCTCAAGAATCATACTTGCGCAGCTAACAGGAGCCGACATGCGCCTCCTGATCCTGTACGCATTGCCGGGAATGGTATTTACCGCTGTTACAGCGCCGGTTTTTGTCAAAGCAGCAGCGAGTCTGGTAACCGTTCAGCCGGAAGGCTGAACGGTAATGATGCACAGAAATTGTGCCGGCTGCTCGCGGTTTTCTGCGGCCTTCGCTCACAAAAAACACCTCGCGAAGTCGGGGGGTTCACTGTTGCCGGGTCTGGGCCGCCATTTTATGTTCTGCCAAACGCTGTCTTGACAAACCCTCAAATGCCATGTATACTATATCAGACGGCGCAGACCTGTTCATAACTCTGCCCGCCAATCCAGACAAGAAAAGCCGGCGGCCAGTCCGCCTCAGCTTCCTAACCAAGCCATAAAGTTTCCGCACAGCCGGGGAGTCAGCGGTGCCCTGTACCCGCAATCCGCTACAGCGGGGGTGATGTCCTGCCCCGGGCGGTTTTCTGCAGAGCCGCCCCCTGTAACTGGCGTTGAAGCCTGGGTCTTGCGCAACAGGAATCCGTGAACCGTGTCAGGGCAGGAATGCAGCAGCACTAAGCGGAAGCTTCTGTGTGCCGCAAGGCAGCCTGGGCCGAGTTAAGTGCAGGGGTAACGTCTGTGGAAGCCGTTCAAAGCAGGACGTGCGGATAAAAATAGAAGCAGAGAATCCATATAACGGGATTCTCTTTTTGTCTTATGATATTTTTTCCTTGCCCGCGCAAGTCGATTGTATTATAATATTCGCAGGCCAAAAGAAATGCAGCAGGCAGTAACACAGCAGCGGCCTGTGGATAACAGGAAAGGAAATACATAGAAAGCAGAAGGAAAAAGGAAAGGGTGTGTCATTCATGAGAAGAATTGGTATCTTAACCAGCGGCGGGGATTGTCAGAGTTTAAATGCCACGATGCGCGGCGTTGCGAAAGCGTTATATAAGATGTTTGACGATGTGGAGATCGTCGGCTTTGAGGACGGCTACAAGGGCCTTATGTACGCAGACTACCGGGTGATGAAGCCATATGAATTTTCGGGTATCCTGACTCTGGGCGGAACCATACTCGGAACCTCCCGCCAGCCGTTTAAGCTGATGCGGACGCCGGACGAGAACGGGCTCGACAAGGTGGCGGCCATGAAGCACACCTACTATAAATTAAAGCTGGAGTGCCTGGTTGTCCTGGGAGGAAACGGGAGTCAGAAGACAGCCAACCTCCTGCGCGAAGAAGGGCTCAATATCGTATCCCTTCCCAAAACGATTGACAATGATTTATGGGGAACGGATCTGACCTTTGGCTTCCACAGCGCGATCGACATCGCGACGAATGCGATTGACTGCATTCATACGACAGCCGCCTCCCATGGCCGTGTATTTATTGTGGAGATTATGGGACATAAGGTAGGCTGGCTGCCCCTTTATGCCGGTATCGCAGGCGGGGCGGACATTATCCTGATTCCGGAGATTCCCTATGACATCAGGGTTGTGGTGGACGCTATCAAGGGGCGTATGAAGAACGGCAAGAATTTCACGATCCTGGCCGTTGCGGAGGGCGCTATTTCCAAAGAGGACGCGGCTCTCTCCAAAAAGGAGCTGAAGGAAAAGAAAAAGAACGGTCCTGCCTATCCGTCCGTGGCCTATGAGCTGGGAGCTCTGATTGAAGAAAAGACCGGCCAGGAAGCCCGCGTGACCGTACCGGGACATATGCAGCGCGGCGGCGAGCCGACACCGTATGACCGCGTGCTGGCCACCCGTCTCGGCGCTGAGGCGGCGGAACTGATCCGCAAGAAGCAGTATGGCTATATGGTGGCCGTGGACGGCGGGAAGATCACGAAGATCCCGCTGGAGGATATTGCAGGAAAGTTAAAGACCGTAGATCCGAAGAGCGATATTATCCGGGAGGCAAAATCCGTGGGTATCAGCTTCGGCGACGAATAAAGGAGAGCGTTGTCCATGTCCTACACTGCGTTATACCGGAAATGGAGGCCCGCCTCATTTGATGAGGTAAAGGGCCAGGATCACATTGTAAAAACCCTGAAGAACCAGATAACGTCAGGACGTATCGGACACGCATATCTGCTTTGCGGAACCAGAGGAACGGGAAAGACCAGTATTGCCAAGATATTTGCCAGGGCAGTCAACTGTGAACACCCCGAAGACGGAAGCCCCTGCGGCGAGTGCGCCCTCTGCCGGCAGATTGCGGCAGGCGCTTCCTTAAACGTAGTGGAGATCGACGCGGCGTCTAATAATGGAGTGGAGAATATCCGCGATATCCGCGAGCAGGTTCAGTACCCGCCGACAGAAGGGCGTTTCCGCGTATTTATCATCGATGAGGTTCATATGCTCTCGATCGGCGCGTTTAACGCGCTGCTCAAAACCCTGGAAGAGCCGCCTTCGTATGTGATATTTATATTAGCCACCACAGAAGTGCATAAGATTCCGATCACGATCCTCTCGCGCTGCCAGCGCTATGATTTTAAACGGATCACGGTTCCGGAGATTACAGGGCGTTTAAAGGAGCTGACAGAGGCTGAGCAGATGCAGGTGGAGGATCGCGCGCTGCGCTATGTGGCCAGGGCGGCCGACGGCTCCATGCGCGACGCCTTAAGCCTGCTCGATCAGTGCAGCGCCTTTCACTTTGGTGAAATGCTGACCTATGAGCATGTCCTGGAAGTGCTGGGAGCGGTAGACAACCGCATCTTTGGCCGCCTGTTTAAGGCCGCAGTGTCGGGGGATGCGAAGGGCTGCGTCAGCGTGATCGAGGAAATGGTCATACAGGGCCGCGATCTTGGCCAGATGGTGAATGATTTTGTCTGGTATCTGAGGAACCTTCTGATCGTCACAGCCGCCGATGACGCGGAGGATATGCTGGATATGTCGGCGGAAAATATTGCCGCGCTCCGCGAGGAGGCCGCGCAGACAACGAAAGAGACACTGATGCGCTATATCCGGATCTTTTCCGAATTATCCGGGCAGCTCCGCTATGCAAGCCAAAAGCGCGTATTAGTGGAGATCGCATTTATAAAACTGACCAGGCCGTCCATGGAGCAGAACACGGACTCCCTGATTCAGCGGATTTCCGCATTGGAAAAGAAGCTTGAAGAGCTGTCCCTGCATCCGGCGGCGCTGTCTGCGCCTATACCGGAGGGCGGAAAAACGCAGGCGCAGACAGATGCAAAAGCCGGAGACGTCCGGGAGCCGCAGAAGCCGGTGGTCCTTCCCAGGGCCGAATACGATGATCTGATGCTGATCCGCGGGGAATGGGCCAGGATCGCCCGCTCAACGAACGGAGCGGTGCGCGCCGCCCTCAAAAACACGGCGGTGGAGCCGGGAGGCGAGGGCTGTCTCTGCATCGTATTTACGCTGCCGGGCAACTATTCGATTGTAAACCGTGAAAGCGTTTTAAAAGAGCTGAAACAGATTGTTGAAGAGACATATCAGAAACGCATTGAATTTAAAGCGCGCCTGGAGTCCTCGGGAGAGCTTAAGGACACGGCTTATGTCAGCGACGAGGATCTGAAGGTGATCCATGATGATATTGTGATTGAGGACGATTAAAGAGACGTTTACCGTTCATTTTTAATAAATATAAGACTATGAATTTCAGGAGGAGAAGCACACCATGGCAAAACGTGGCGGTTTTCCAGGCGGAATGCCTGGCAATATGAACAATATAATGAAGCAGGCTCAGAGAATGCAGCGTCAGATGGAGGAGACCACAAAGGAGCTTGAGGAGAAGCAGTATACAGCTTCGGCGGGCGGCGGCGCAGTGTCCGTGACCGTTTCGGGAAAGAAGGAGATACTGTCCGTAAAGCTTTCTGAAGAGGTTGTGGATCCCGATGATATTGAGATGCTTCAGGATCTGATTGTGGCCGCAACGAATGAGGCGCTGCGCCAGGCAGAAGAGGACAGCAGCGCTGCGATGGCGAAGCTCACAGGCGGCCTGGGAGGCCTTGGAGGAGGGTTCCCGTTCTAGGCTTATGGATTATTACAGTACGCAGATCACAAAGCTCATAGGGGAGCTGTCGAAGCTGCCCGGTATCGGGAGCAAATCGGCCCAGCGCCTGGCATTTCATATCATCAATATGCCAAAGGAGCAGGCGGAACACCTGTCCACAGCCATTATGGATGCCAGACAGAACGTCCGTTACTGCCGGGAGTGCTGCACCCTTACAGATGAAGAGCTGTGCCCTATCTGTAAGAGCGACAGACGGGACCACAAAACCATCATGGTCGTGGAGAATACAAGGGATCTCGCGGCCTATGAAAAGACGGGGAAGTATGATGGCGTTTACCATGTGCTGCATGGAGCCATATCGCCGATGCTTGGCATCGGTCCGGGAGATATCCGTTTAAAGGAGCTGATGACGCGTCTCCAGAAAGAGGAGGCGCAGGAGGTCATTATAGCTACCAACTCGAATCTGGAGGGGGAGACAACGGCCATGTACATCAGTAAGCTTGTAAAACCATCCGGAATCCGGGTAACACGGATTGCCAGCGGGGTTCCCGTAGGCGGAGATTTGGAATATATTGACGAGGTAACGCTTCTGAGGGCTCTGGATGGCCGTACGGAGCTGTAGCCGGTACCGGGGACGGGATATTACCAGGACAACAAAACGCCGGCGAATGCCGCGGGCGCTTAGGAGATGCGAAAGAGATGGATAAGTACGAGTTTAATATAAAGGTTGAACAGATAAAAAAACTGGTAAATAAGGGCGATTACGAGACAGCCATGAAAATTGCCGATGCAATTGACTGGCGGCGCGTGCGCAGTACGAGCCTTCTCACCATGGTAGCCCAGGTATACGAGCGGAACGCGGAATATCAGGAAGCAAAGGATATTCTCCTTCTGGCCTTTGAGCGGGCTCCCATCGGAAAGGGGCTCTTGTTTAAATTGACGGATCTGGCGCTGCGCGAGGGCAATGTCCAGGAGGCGGAGGCCTACTACCGGGAGTTCTGTGAACAGGCAGGAGATGATCCGCGTCAGTTTCTGCTCTGGCATCTGATTTTAGAGGCCAGGGAGGCCCCGATGGAACAGCAGATTGCCACCCTGGAGCGCTATTGTCAGGAGGATCTCGATGAGAAATGGCTGTACCGCCTGGCAGAGCTCTACGGGCAGGCCGGACGGGATGAAGACTGTGTCCAGATCTGCGATAAGATCATGCTGCTCTTTGGCTTGGGGAAATATGTAGATAAAGCCATGGAGCTGAAGCAGCAATTTGCGCCGCTTTCGGAGTATCAGATGGACCTGGTGGAAAACCGTGAAAAATATGAGGAAAAACTGCGTGCTGTGGAGGAAGAGTACCAGAAACCTGCTAACCGCCGTTTAATACGGAGAGAGGAATATTACGATTCGGAGGAAAATGAGATGGAGATAGGCAGGGATACATCCGGAGCGGAGATGGAAGCGATCCTCCATGAAGCCAGGGCTAAGGAGGAACTGGCCAGGGAAATGTCAAAGCTGGAGCCATACGGCGAGGAGGAGGCTGCAGGAGGCGGGGAAACAAGAGTGTTCAGCCCGGCCCGCGATGTCCGTTCTTCTCAGCCGCCGCTGCGGGTCGAAGAGGATTTGGAAGCGCGGGAAAGGCCGGAACAGGCGCTTGCCGGGAAAGAGGCGTCAGCGACAGCCGAACCAGTTGAAATAAGCCCAGATGCGGACAGAGAAATGGATATCCCGTCTGCAGCGCCGTCGGGCGCTTATGAAGAGCAGCCCGAATCCTACGTGGAGCAAACGGATGTCTATGAACACCCGGATACTTACGAAGAGCGTCTGGACGCCTATGAAGAGCAGCCCGAATCCTATGAGGATGAGATTTCCGAGATTGAGGACTGGGATCTGGATCTGGAGGACAGATACCATCTCATGCTTGAGGCGGTAAGCCGGGAAGACGGCATATCTATGGCTGTGGAATGTCTAAAAAGCATCCACCGTGAGCTGGGAAGAAAAAACCCGGTGGCAAAGGTCAGCGGCGACAAGTTAAACCGCAAAGGTCTTTATGCTGTGGCAGAACGTCTGCCGGGAAAGGATTTGATCATCGAGGGGGCGGCGGATCTGGATTCGGTCGTTATCGACGAATTAGACGCATTAATCGAGCAGGATCAGACAGGCATTGTGCTAGTGCTGTTTGACACGCCTCCCCGTTTACAGCAGATGTATATGCAGTATCCTGAGTTCGCGCAGAAATTCCGCTATATCCAGTATCCGGATCTGGATATGAGCGCGCAGGCCGGCGAGGAACAGGAGACGGCGCGGGAAAAAGAATTGCTGAGGCTGGCAGCAGAGAGAGAGGAAGAGGCGGCGAGACAACGGCTGGCAGCCCATGAGGAAGAAATCCGCCGTCAGGCCCGCGGTATGGCGGAAGCGGAAGCCATGGAAGAGGCGCGCCGCCAGGCCGAATATGAAGCGGACAGGCAGGCGAGAGAGGCAGATGAATATGAAGCGGCCGAAGAAGCGCGCCGCAAGGCTGAGTATGAAGCCGCTGTGAAGGCCCGCCGTGAGGCGGAATACGCAGAAGAGGATGAAGAAACGCGCCGCCAGGCGGAATATGAGGCCTCAAAAGAAGCGCGCCGCGCAAGGTATGAGGCGGCAAGAGCGGCCCGCCGCAGGGCAGAAGATGAACTGACGGAAGAGATCCGCCGCAGGACAGAGGGTGACGCTGGCGAAGCGGGGCTCTATCAGGCCGAAAGAGAGGCGGGCGAAGAGGATGAAAGCCTTCAGGGGCGCTATGAGGAAGACAGCGCGGATGACGGATATGGGGACTACGCATCGCAGGAGGAAGATCCGGAAGACGGCGCGGTGATGGACGTAGAAGAATTTACGCAATATGCCTGCAAATATGCATCCGAGATCGACTGCAGCATTACAGGAAAGAGTCTGCTGGCTCTGTATGAGCGCGTGGAAATGATGGAAGAGGACGGAGTGCCTCTTACCCGGGCGAGCGCGGAGGATCTTATAGAAGAAGCAGCCGACAAGGCGGAGAAAAAATCTTTCGGAGGCCTGTTCTCGCCAAAATACGACAAAGAAGGCCTTCTGATCCTGAAGGAAAAGCATTTTTTTGATTCATAAAATTGAAGTAAAGAAAACGTAACACTGCACACGTCGGCCAATACGAGGTATTTTTAAGTGTCTATAAAATTAATAGCTCTGGATCTGGACGGAACACTGCTTACAACAGATAAGCGCATTACGGTCCGGACCAGAACGGCCATAGAGGAATGTGAAAGAAGAGGAATACAGATTGTTCCTGCCACCGGCCGCGCCATGAAGGCCGTACCGGACGAGATTTTACAGCTCCCAGGCGTCAGATACGGAATATTCACGAACGGCGCTTCCGTCTGGGATATCAGGGAGGGGAAAAGCATCGCCGATCAGTATATCGACTGGCAGACAGCGCTCAAGGCGGTTGAAAGACTGGAAAACTATCCCATGCTGTATGATTTGTATATCGAGGGGCGGGGAATCTGTGAAGCGCAGTTTCTGGAACGGCTCGAGGAATTTGGCGTGCCGCCGGAAAACTGCCGTATTATCCGCAGCTCACGGCAGCCGGTTCCCAATTTAATTGCCTATTTAAAAGAATTTCACTGCCCTGTCCAGAAAATAAATCTGATCTTCCGGGAAAAGGCAGTAAAGGCAGAGGTAAGACAGGAGCTGACACAGATGGAGGCCCTGTGTGTTACCTCTTCCCTGCCGTGGAATCTGGAAGTGAACGCGCAGGGAGCGACAAAGGGAGGCGGCCTGGAGCGTCTGAGGAAGCACCTGCATATTTCACGCGAAGAAACCATGGCGTTTGGGGACGGAGAAAATGATCTTCCCATGATTCAGGCAGCCGGGCTCGGCATTGCGATGGAAAACGGAGCAGACTTCCTGAAAAAACAGGCGGATGCCATCACCCTGACAAACGACAGGGACGGAGTAGCCGCCGCCATAGAGCAGTATGCCTTTGGAGAATCATAATGGAAAACTGGCTACCAATTGCGGTCGGAGTGTATCTGGCCGGCATGATACTTTACGGACATTATAAAGGCTTTATCAGAATGTCCGTATCAGCCGCGGCGCTGATCACAGCCCTTTTAATCGTACGCGGCGTCACCCCGCGGGCGGCTGATTTTATAAGAACGAACACAGGGATCTGCGCCGCCTTTGAGGAGAGTATTATATCTGCGCTGGATCTCGGGGAAACGGCCGATCAGGCAGGTCCGTCCGGACAGCGAATGATCATTGAAGCACTGGAGCTGCCCAAACAGCTAAAGGATGCTCTGCTGGAAAACAATAATAACGAGGTCTACCGCGTACTCGGCGTGGAGGTCTTCAGCCGCTATATCGCAAAATATCTGTCCAACAGTGTTTTGAATATGATGATATTCCTGATCCTGTTTGTAATTGTATTTACCGGCATTAAAATTCTAACGGTGTGGCTTGACTTAGTGGCGCGTCTGCCTGTTTTAAACGGGATCAACAAAATTGCCGGGGGTGTTTTAGGGGGCATGGAGGGTATATTGTACCTGTGGGTAGCATGTCTGTTCATTACCGCCCTTTCCGCCACATCCATCGGCCGGCTTCTGCTTCTACAGATAGAAAGCAGCGCCTGGCTGTCCTTTCTGTATGAACGCAACCTCCTGGGAGGCTTTGCAATGGCCGTCATGAAACATATATTATAGCGTTTAGCCTGAAGAGAAATATTAAGCTGAGGAGATATAGGAAGGGGCGTCATCCCGGCTTATACATTCCGAAGAAAAAACCAAAAATATTCTTGACAAGCCGCATATGACATGTTATAGTTTAATCCCGATGTTAAATATCGGTAATTTGAACTGGGATTTCACCTGTATGGATTACGGCCAGTCCGTGAAAAAAGGCAGGAAACCAAAAAGTTTTTAAATAAAACAGTTGACAGAAAAGGAAAGATATGGTAATATATCTAAGCTGTCAGCGAGATGACAGCTTAGAGAATAAAAGAAATGAAAAAAGTTGTTGACAAACACAGAAACATATGATAAACTATAAAAGTTGCTGAGAGAGACAACAACACAGAACCTTGAAAACTGAACAGTATGTAAAACCCTGAAAATTCTTAAGACAAAAGGCTTCTGGTTAAGCCTT
>QXXC01000215.1 GCA_009911305.1 Clostridiaceae bacterium
ATTCATAATCTCCATCGTTGAGCATAAGTGTTGATGAATGTCTTGGCATAATGATAACCTCTTTTCCAGATGATAATACCATTATACACCATAACTTTATTTGTGTCAGTTATTTATTTTTTGTTGTACTAGTACATCGTTCATAAAGCAACTCATAATATTTGTATTGCTTTATCAACGGATTATCAATAAATGGCGTAAATGCAAAACTATGAGCTATTTATTGTCTGCTATACTAGTGTTCTATCCGGACAGTTTTTAGAGCACTGTCGGATATAATTTTGCCAGTTTTATTCTTGCATCTGTTGTTTTAAATTGCCAGTTTATTTTTTTACACTCTGCATTTCGTTTGATTGTCCAGATACGGACCTGTTCCTTAAAGCTCTCCATATCCGGAAGCGGTTTTGCAAGCGCCTGGCGGCTCATAACACCTATCTCAATTTCTGCCATGTCCAGCCAGCTACCATGTTTCGGGGTATAATGCCATTCAAACCGTTCAGCCAGACGGCGTGCTTCTTCCGGCTTGAATGCTTTATATAGGGATGATTCTGCATGGATGTTCAGGTTGTCTGTTACAAGGACGATCTTCTCCGTCCTTGGATACAGGACATCGGATGTATACTTTAGTATTTGTGCAAAATCCACAGCATTCCGTGTTTCTGTGACAACCGTTTCACGCCTGCCCGCAAGCGGTTCTGAGATCATGAATACATCCGCAACCCCATTCCGGACATATACGGAATCGACTTTTCCAGGCTTCCCAGGCTCACAGGGAGTGCGTTCTTCTTTTATAAGCTGTTTATTTGTTTCATCAATGCAGATCACCGGGCGGAGAGGATCATACGGACGCTGATATACTTCAAGTGTCGGACAGCGAATTGAGGGAGACGCAAACCGCGAATTATTTTTCCAACCTTTATCCAATTGACTGCGCA
>QXXC01000216.1 GCA_009911305.1 Clostridiaceae bacterium
GATCTTAATTTCAAAATCTGTCCGCCCATAATCTCACCAAGCCTTTCTTTTGCCGGATTGCTATCCGGGATCACATAATCTGCCAGTTTGTTGATCAGTGCGATGATATCCACATACAGTCCTGATGCATCCTCATGTTCCTGCATCTGCTGAAGCTTCCCGCAGATCATGCGGTAATCATCCAGCATCTGTTCGAGCTTTTTGGGGTTCTCTTTGTTCGATTTCAGGAAATGTTCATACCGAAGAATACGGTATGGCAGCAATGCCAGCAGCCGTTTCTCAAAAATGCTGTCTATCGTATAATCCTGCGCCATGATCACCGGAACTTTATAGGTTACCATCTGCCCGTCTGCAAAACGGATCCTCGCAGTATGATGATCCGGCATGCCTCTGTGGTTCCTGATATACAGCACACAGGATTCCGGGAAATCGATCTCAATGATCCCATTGTCCATAGCTGAATGTTCAACAGCAACCGCAAAATCATATTCGATCATTCTGAGCACCATGTCCCCGTCTTTCTTTGACTGGCATTCGATATGGTACAGATGCCCCTCAATCTGTATGATGGAATCTGTGACGATCTTTCCAAACTTTTCATAATGCTCGTTGCGCAGCTGTAGGAATTTCTGTTCTTCCGCATATGTGGTTCCGAAAACCTCATTGATCAGTGGAATCAAAAGGAACGGCATTTTCTGGGCGATTGTCCGGAACACATCGTCAAAGACCGTGTTGAATCCTTCCCCGTTTTCTGTTATTTCAGTCTCTTCCACACTGCTGTTATTATGCTTATCCATTTGTATTTTCCTTATCTTTATTATATGTTTTTTAATATTCTTTGTCAATGTCCAGATAACTCCTGTATCACGGCCTGCATGCTCCGCATGGGGAATACCCATCCTCGGTCAGTTCATCCCTGGTGCACGTCCA
>QXXC01000217.1 GCA_009911305.1 Clostridiaceae bacterium
GAGGCGATCCCGGTTATGAAGCGCGGATGTGTCAATGTTATCTGTCAGGCTGGCACGCCTGCGCCCGGAGGTGCTGTCTATATCAGGACAAAAGCAGACGGGGCAAAACCGGGCGCTGTTGTGGGAGGCTTCGAGGCAGCGGCCGACGCAGGCAATAACGCAGCGCTTACAAACGTCCAGTGGAAAGGCACAGCGGATGCAAACGGGGTGGCGGAGCTGCGTATCCTGACAATCCTGAATGCATAAGAAGGGAGAGATAAACATGTCATTTAAAAATGTAGGCGCCTTTGACCTGGGGAAGGCCGCCACCAGGTCTGCGCAGGGCGGGAATGCGGCCGTCTTTAACATGGATGCGGCCGGGATTGCCTCCGGGCAGGCGTTTTTGAATTCGGAGCTCGAAAAGAGAGACACGCTGGTCCGTACGCCCCTTACAAGCTTTACCTACGGCCGCGACCTCCCGATCCGCGTCGGCGGCGGATGGGCGGAGTTTGTGTCCGCGATGCAGGTGGGGTATGGCGTGACCGGAGGCTCCGGGGAAGGCGTCGTCCATTCCGGAGGGGCCAATGGCATCCCCATGGTACAGGCAGACTTTTCCAAAGGAGTATTTAAAACGCATATGATCGCAGCCGGAACCCGCGTGATGTGGATCGACATGCAGCGCGGAAATATGACCGGCCGCAACATTGACAGCCTGCTCCGCGACGGGTTAAGGATGACCTATGACAAGCACATGGATGAGAATGCCTATGTCGGTTTTGCAAGGTATGGCACTACAGGGCTGGTAAATAACCCGGATGTCACCGTTATGGACGCCTCGTCTGACGGGGCCGGCGCGCAGACAGGGTGGAGAAGCAAAACGCCGGAGCAGATCCTTGAGGATGTAAACAACGCCATTCTGGCAGGATGGGAGCGCGCAGAGTATGATCT
>QXXC01000218.1 GCA_009911305.1 Clostridiaceae bacterium
TTGCATAAAAGGAGAGCACCTTTTCCTCTATTTCAGAAATAACCCTCTGGTATTTCGGAATAAGTTTTGGGCTCAAACGCCCCATCCCGATCTCTTGGGACATCAATCAGGATTTTCCCGTACTGGCTCTTTATTTTTTTAGGTGTGTGTTCATTTCTTTTGTTAGATATGACGCAATTTTCTTTGCGTTTCTTTCATAGCCGAGAAAGCATCCAATTCTGCATCCATGAGCTCCTGCAGTATATCCTTGAATCTGTGAAGCTGTCTTTGAGCAGGGTGTAAACATCAGCCACACTGTTTAAGTTGTTATCTGTAATAATCCGTCGAATATGCTCTTTTGTTGCCGGCATAAAAAATCCGCCTTTTCGATAAGAATTGTCATATCTTGATTCTTACCGAAAAAGTTTCTTCCAAAGATACTAACTTTTTTACACTGCCAAAGAAAAATAGTCATAACTGAAAATAATCATCGCACCAATACCCTCTTTGAATATTGGTGCGATGACTATTTAATTACTAAACAAAATCCAAAAACATTGTGTTGGAGAACTCATTAAGACTTCACACTTCAGATGATTTTATTCAGTTTTTTCGTCGGTATCATCTTCTTCGACATCTTCACTTTCTTCTGGAGTTTCTGTATCTTCTTCAATTTCATCCCAAGTGGTAATTATGCCGCTATCAATACCGTCATGAATAATCACATTATCCATTAATTCAATATACGGGAGTGCCGCAACCCTTTTCCAACTATCCGGCAGATTTTGGATTTTATAACTATTTTTGCTGAAGCTGAAGGAAACTTCTTCTGCACCCCGTCCATTCTCTACATCATACTTCTTAGTAGATGATTTCTGAAGTTTACCTTTGTTGTTTACAAGATAGTAATCGCCATTAATCATAT
>QXXC01000219.1 GCA_009911305.1 Clostridiaceae bacterium
ATGGCAGGAGGCACATGGACAAGCCAGAACAAGGTAATACCCGGCGTATATATCAATACCCGGTCAAGGGGCAATTTAAGCTCTGGCGCTGGTGAAAAGGGAACCGTGGCAATGGCGGAGCCGCTGTCCTGGGGGCCGGCGGGGATCGTGCAGACAATTACTCCTGGGGAGGATCTCCGCCCGTACATTGGATACGGCATCACAGATAAAAAGGCAATGTTCCTGCGCGAGATGATGAAAGGGAGCGATACCACCCCCGGCCCCTCCCGGATTCTGCTCTACCGCCCGGCAGGCACAGGAGGCGCAAAAGCAAAGGCGGATATCGGGGAGCTGACAGCCACAGCGAAGTATGAGGGAGTCCGGGGAAATGATATTGCGGTGATGGTGCAGGAGGATCCGGACAAGGAAGGGGTATGGGATGTGTCTACCCTTATAGACGGCAGAGTGGCGGATGAGCAGTCCGCGGCTGAAATCTCGGATCTTCAGGAAAATGAATGGGTTGTTTTTTCCGGAAGCGGAAGCCTGACGGAGACGGCCGGAAAAGCGCTGGCCGGAGGGAGCGATCCGGTGGTTTCACCGGCTGATTATGCCGGTTTTCTGCAGGCCATTGAGCCGTATCCGTTTGATATCCTGGTGTATGACGGGGATGACAGCGCTGTGATACAGGCGTTCGCCGCTTTTGTAAAACGGATTTCTGAAACAGTGGGGCGGAAATGCCAGGCAGTTATGGCCCATGCGCAGGCGAGCAACAGCGAGTGGGTTATTTCCGTCAATAACGGCGTAAAGCTGTCAGACGGGACCGTCTTAAGCGCCAAACAGGCAGCCTGGTGGCTGGGAGGGGCGGAAGCCGGGGCGCAGTATAATGAGTCCCTCACCTATGCGCAGTATCCGGACGCA
>QXXC01000220.1 GCA_009911305.1 Clostridiaceae bacterium
CTAGAAGAAAAAGAATACCTGCATGCCCTGCCGGCTGCCCCTTATGAGATAGCCACATGGGTCTATGGGCGGAAGGTCAACCTTGATTACCATGTGGTTTTTGAGTATAACCGGTACTCATGCCCTTACCAGTACATCCATAAAAAAGTTGACCTGAAGGTTACGGATACCACCGTAGAGATCTATTCCGGTACAGACCGCCTTGCTACCCACACCCGGTTTCCGGCAGGCAGGAAAAACCAGTATTCCACCCATGCGGAGGACATGCCGGACCAGTTTAAGTTCTCGCCGTGGGATGAACACAGGATCCGGAACTGGGCGGAATCTATCGGAAAGTATACCGGGGAAGTCATTGGCCGTATCTTTGGAGGCGTCAGCATAAAAGAGCAGGGCTATAATCCCTCCCTGGCAGTCCTGCGCCTGAGCAACAAGTATTCGGAAGCCCGCCTGGAAGCAGCCTGCGAATACGCCATCTCAAATGGGATAAAACGGCCCCGCTACCACCATCTTAATTCCATCCTGGCATCCAATCAAGACGAAATCTACCTTGAACAGAAAAACGCCGGAAGAAAGAACAACGCCCCAATGGGATACCTGCGCGGGAGCAGCTATTACGGAGGTGGGAACGATGGTCAATGAAGAAACCAGGCGCAAGCTGCGCGAACTGAACCTGGGCGAGGCGGTGGCCGGGCTGGAAATGCAGCAGTCCGAACCGGGCACAATAGGGCTTCCTTTTGACGAAAGGCTGCAGCGGCTCGTGGATTATATCTATCAGGAAAAATACAACAGCCGGATCCAGCGTCTGGTCAAGGCGGCCAGGCTGCGGTTCCCACAGGCAAACGTCCAGGATGTCCACTATAAAGGCCGCGGGATCAACCAGGATCTGCT
>QXXC01000221.1 GCA_009911305.1 Clostridiaceae bacterium
GGGGATCACATGCTATTATGCAATACTCTGCATCCTACATTTCCCTTACTTTTGCCCGAGATTACTATCTGATTTGAGCAAGTAGAGAAAATGGCTCAAGCTATGGCTTCAATGGCTGGCTTACGCGGCTCTTCCCAGGCGGTCCTCGAAGGCAGCCTTCAATCGAACCGCTTGAGCAGCGGCAACACCGGCAGGATCGCCGTGGCTCGAGCTGGGCTCACCGTTCGCGCACAGCAACAGAGCTCAGGCGAGACTGAGACGAGCCGCCGAGCCATGTTGGGGCTTGTTGCGGCTGGGATCGTCTCAGGTTCCTTCGTTCAAGCCGTGCTCGCTGAAGCCAAGCCCATCAAGGTTGGACCACCGCCACCACCCTCCGGCGGTCTGCCTGGGACCTTGAACTCGGACGAAGCAAGAGACTTTGACTTGCCCCTGAAGAACAGGTTCTACCTTCAGCCACTGGCACCAGCAGAGGCAGCAGCGAGGGCGAAGGAATCTGCCAAGGAAATTGTTGGCGTGAAGTCGCTCATCGACAAGAAGGCTTGGCCCTACGTACAAAACGACCTCCGTTCAAAAGCAGAGTACCTCCGTTATGACCTCAACACCGTCATTTCTGCCAAGCCCAAAGAGGAGAAGCAATCTCTCAAAGAGCTCACTGGCAAGCTCTTCCAGGATATCAGCGACCTGGACCACGCTGCGAAGATCAAGAGCAGCTCCGAAGCAGAAAAGTACTATGCTAAAACTGTGTCTACACTCAATGATGTTCTCGCCAAGCTTGGTTAGAAGCTACTGTGTACAATGTTGTAAGCAGTTGTTTTTTAGTCAATGAGATGCTACTTATATGTAATTCCAATAATTTTCCTTTTGTTTTTATCAATCACTTGTCC
>QXXC01000222.1 GCA_009911305.1 Clostridiaceae bacterium
TCCAGCTCCCTTACTGTCTGGCCGTTTACCTTACTTGTGCGCTGCGCCCGCCTTATAAGCCTGTCATTCGTCTCCTGATCGATCGCACGCAGGACAAACGGGACCGGTTTTCCGTCCGGCCCCTTTGCCCTCTTTGTGATGACCGCCTCTTTTGTCTCCTCCATCACCGGCGGCAGTAAAAAAGCTTTAATATCTCCCATATCTCTTCCTCCTATCCTAACTGCTCCGGATCCTTAAACCAGTCAAGGACCTCAATATTCGTATATGAAAACGCCACCTCCATCTCCAGGAAATCGGAATCCGCATCCAGGATGGCTACGGGGAGTTTCTGGAGCTTGACGTTATAAAAGGCCACGGTCTGCGTCCCTACGCTTGAGCCCGGATCATCGTTCGTGATCTGCATCGTAAAGTACGGCAGCTTCCCCGTTTTCAGATACGTCTGCAAAAGCTTAAGGAAGTACGGGGATCCATAATAGATCGTCATCGTGCCGGTCAGCGATACGCCTGTGGTCTTTTTCTGCACCAGCGTCGTACCAACCACTTTAAAGTCCGCTTCCTGGAATTCGGCGTCTGACTGGAATTTTTTCATTCCGAACATTTCGTGGTTTTCCCCGTTTATTGTCATGAACCCGCTTCCGGATTTCCCATTCAGCGCATCGCGCTCTAATAAAAAGCTCATGGCCTGCCTCCTTATTCTGTTTCTGAATTGACGGATACCGTAACGGAAATGTAAATCTTTTCAATGCTGTCCACCGGATGGAGGGCCGCGTCAATCAGGACAGAATCCACCGCTTCCCCCTGCCGTACCGTCACATCTTCCGGAGCAAAGTCGCGTATGCCGCCATTGGCCTGCATTTCATTCAAATACCCGAC
>QXXC01000223.1 GCA_009911305.1 Clostridiaceae bacterium
CGGGAGCTTAAATATAACCGTTTCCAGGTCCGGAAAGTCCTGGTCATCGCCCCGAAGAAGGTAGCGGAGGGCACCTGGACAAAGGAGAAGGATAAATGGGACCACACAAGGATCTTACGCGTATCCCCCGTCCTGGGAAGCCAGGCCAGGCGGATACGGGCGCTGAACACGCCGGCGGATATTTATATCATCAACCGGGAGAACGTGGTCTGGCTGGTGGAGCATTACCGGAATGACTGGCCGTTTGACATGGTTGTGGTGGACGAGTCCAGCAGCTTTAAAAACCACAGCGCAAAGCGTTTTAAGGCGCTGGCCGGGATGGGGAGCCATATCGGGAGGCTGGTGGAGCTGACCGGGACGCCATCGCCAAACGGCCTTGCGGATCTCTGGAGCCAGGTATTCCTGCTGGATGGAGGGGAGCGGCTGGGGAAGCGTTACACGCAGTTCAGGGAACGGTATTTCCAGCCGGATAAGCGCGGGGCTGACGGCATGGTGTACAGCTATGAGGCAAAGCCAGGGACGGAACAGAGCATACTGGAGAAGATATCGGACATCTGTATCAGCATGAAGGCTGAGGACTACCTGGAGCTGCCGGATATTACATACCACGAGATACCGGTGGCGCTGGATGCGAAGGCGGAAAAAGCTTACCGGGAGCTTGAGCGGGAGATGGTCCTGGAGCTGCCGGAGGATGAGGCGGACATCAGCGCAGCCAGCGCGGCGGCTCTCAGCAACAAGCTTCTCCAACTGGCGAACGGGGCCCTGTATGACGGGGACGGGCAGGTCCATGAGGTCCATGGCTGCAAGACAGAGGCATTCCTGGAGCTGGTTGAGTCGCTGCGGGGCAAGTCGGCCCTGGTCTTTTATAAT
>QXXC01000224.1 GCA_009911305.1 Clostridiaceae bacterium
CGGGAGCTTAAATATAACCGTTTCCAGGTCCGGAAAGTCCTGGTCATCGCCCCGAAGAAGGTAGCGGAGGGAACCTGGACGAAAGAGAAGGATAAATGGGACCACACAAGGATCTTACGGGTATCCCCTGTCCTCGGAAGCCAGGCCAGGCGGATACGGGCTCTGAATACGCCGGCGGATATTTATATCATCAACCGGGAAAACGTGGTCTGGCTGGTGGAGCATTACCGGAACGGCTGGCCGTTTGACATGGTTGTGGTGGACGAGTCCAGCAGTTTTAAAAACCATAGTGCAAAGCGTTTTAAGGCACTGGCCGGGATGGGGAGCCATATCGAGAGGCTGGTGGAGCTGACCGGGACGCCGTCGCCAAACGGCCTTGCGGATCTCTGGAGCCAGGTATTCCTGCTGGATGGCGGGGAGCGGCTGGGGAAGCGTTACACGCAGTTCAGGGAACGGTATTTCCAGCCGGATAAGCGCGGGGCTGACGGCATGGTGTACAGTTATGAGGCAAAGCCGGGGACGGAACAGAGCATCCTGGAGAAGATATCGGACATCTGCATCAGCATGAAGGCTGAGGACTACCTGGAACTGCCGGATATTACATACCACGAAATACCGGTGGCGCTGGATGCGAAGGCGGAAAAGGCTTACCGGGAGCTGGAGCGGGAAATGGTCCTGGAGCTGCCGGAGGATGAGGCGGATATCAGCGCGGCAAGCGCGGCGGCTCTCAGCAACAAGCTTCTCCAACTGGCGAACGGGGCTTTGTATGACGGGGACGGCCAGGTTCACGAAGTCCATAGCTGCAAGACAGAGGCATTCCTGGAGCTGGTTGAGTCGCTGCGGGGCAAGTCGGCCCTGGTCTTTTATAAT
>QXXC01000021.1 GCA_009911305.1 Clostridiaceae bacterium
ATATAACTATACGGGGTCGAAATAAATTCGCCACTCCTCCTTCCGTGCTCTGTAGTGTATTGCTATTCCTAAGGCTATTATAAACAAAATGGAGGGGGGACACAACAAGCTTTTTCATGTCTTGTTTGTGCCTTGAGCGAAGCGAAAGGAATGATAAAAACTATGAAAGTAGTAATATGCCGGTTATGATCATTGAGGTACCAGAAAATCCAGAGCGGACAGGAGACATGATTGCAGCAGATGTAAGCGGGCTGGAGTGCTATAAAGCAGTGTGCCAGATTTTTTCTAAGCTTAAAAGCGACCTGGATCAGATCATCGCCAAAATCAGAGAATGGATGACAGATTATACCAGGGAATTAGACATGAACTCCTTCATGGTCTGTCGTTGCGGAGGGCTTTTGACATTTGAATCAAACGGGCAGGAGTTTAGAAAGTATTTCAGCGCGTTATATTTAAGGACAACAGAGCTTGTGGAGGCAATTAAAAACCATTATCTCCCTTTGGAAGCAGCGGAACGTGTGCTGGGAGAGCCGGAAAAGAAATATGAATTGAAGTATGCCTACAGGCATGTGCTGAATAGTATGGATAAAGCGTATAAGTTTTTGACCGAAGGATCCACAGGAGACGGGACGATGTATTGTAATGTGCATTTTGAATTTGTGGCGAAATCGGTGAGGGAGCAGGAAAAGATGTTTCTGTCAGCCCTGTTTACGGTAGCAGGATTTATGCCGGGAACGGGGACAATATGTGGATACATATCTGCCCTTATGGCAGTGTATGATGTGGGACAAAAAGTGATAGGATTTTTTTCTGATAAAAGCGAAGAACAGATAAATTTAAAAGACATTGTTTCTGACACAGGTGAGATTATGAAGGATCTGAATTCCTTTGTGGCGGGAGGAGAGCCGTTGATCAAAAAGGCGTATGAAGAGGCAGGAAAGACGATTCCGGAGATGTTTGAAGATGCACTAAACGTAAACAGCAATATATCAAAGGTATTGGGTGCATTCGCACTAATGACGGTGATGAATTATGATTTAACAGATAACTGGGTAGAGAGCATCAGAGTGTATATATTTACGGAAGAATATATGTTTTATGTAGAGCAGTTTTTGAATGAAGCATGTGCAAAAGATGGGGATCCGATCTTTTATATGACGTTGGACAGGAAAGAATATATAAACAGCCGGAGGGGGAGTAATGTAGCGTGGGGAGAGGATCCTGGGATAACATATGATGCGAAGACAATATTTTCTGAGAAGCCGATGCAACAAATTCCCGAAGATTGCGCTGATTTCTTTAACGGGGTTTTGGAGAGTGATGTATATGATAAATAAAAAAAAATATAGTTTGATTTTTACAGTAATAATATTAATAATGCCTTTTCTGATCGCATGTGCTCATCCTCAAAAACAACCGGAAGATGTAGATGATATTGAAAGAAAGGTTATCAATTCACAGGATTATATTTTAGCTGTACAATACCTTAATGCACAAAATTATGACATGGCACTTGTATACTATCAGAAGGTGTTAGATATGCTTGATAAGGATATGCAGGCGGAAAGTTCAACCGGATATTGGATAAAAGGAAAGATAGCGCGATGCTATGTATCAGAGGAAGAATATGAAAAGGCATTACCATATATGCAGGAGGCAAAAGAGGGACTTGAAAAAACGGGAGACAATTATCAGCTTTTTACCATTTATCATGAAGAAGGGATGTATTATGCAGCTATTGGACAGGACAATAAGGCGTTGGAATGTTATAAAAGAGCAATAGGATATGCTGAGGGAGAAGATTTTATTTATGTTTATGCTTCTATGGCAGAATCGTATAATGCATTAAACGATGAACAAAAAGCATTAAAATACTATAATTTGGCGATTGAGGAAGGAGAAAGACGAAACGATAGCGGGAACTTGGTAAATGTTTATTATTGCAAAGGTCTTTATTTAGCTGCAAACGACCAAATAGAGGATGCAAAACAACATATTGAAAAGGGAATAGAGTATGCTGAGCATGCATGGGGAAAAAATGATATTAAAGTTGCGGAAGGTTATAAAACTTTGTCTAAAGTAAATGTTCGTGAACGCGCTTTTGAAGCAGCATATACATGTTGTAGAAAAGCGATGGATATTTATAAGAATCAGAGTGCAGCCTATTCATATGACAGAGATATAGCAGGGTTGTATAGTAATATGGGAGTGCTGAATAAGAAATTGGGGGATCATGCCGCAGCATTAGAAATGTATCAGAAATCATATGATTTAGTAAAGGGGAGAATGGAGGATCAGAATTTTTTAACTTTTTATGAGGAAGTTTTAAGTATCAACATAAAAAATCTTTATGATAATATTGTGGATGATGGAAGAGGATATGAGACATGGTTTGGTGAGAATTTTGAGAATAGAAGCGGACAGTGATAAAGAAGCGCTTGATTTAGGAAAAGAGAATGTAAAGGAGACTTACAGATGGAATATTTCTGGCTGAAACAGGATAAGCGGTATGTGGATGTGCCGCATATTCACAGATTCGCCGGAACCTATAGAAGAAGCGATTTTACAGTGGAGTATGCATATAAAATTGCGGATCGCAACGTGGTTTTTGTGAATTCCGAGCATAGGCTGGATTATACGGATGTGATTGACCGGCAGATCTTTTTGGTCAGTGAGGAAGTGAAAAGTGTATTTAAAATGTATGATCCGTCCATAACCTTTAAAACCTTTTGCCTGCTGGACAATGTACATATGGATTTGAAATTGTATTATGCCCCGATCCTCCCGCTCATTGACGGAACCGACGAACCGGAGCGGTTTTGCCGGGAGGGACGCAGAGAGAGGGAGCCCGTTATCAGGCGCGCATACCTGAACAGCCGTCCTATTGTCAGGGTACGGGAGCTGCCCCCGGACGGGGTTGTAATCCGGCTTGATGTGGCGGAGAGCCTGCTGAGAAGAGGACTGTTCAGGGCGGATATGGCCAGGCTGGCTCTTGGGTAGAACATGAAAAAGTAAGGAGAGGTGGATCGTAAATGGTAAAAGTTTTTTTAATACTCATGTTTCTGGTGATATTATTTGGGGCGCCCAAATTCGGGGGGCCTAAAAGGGGGGTGGTTTTGACAATACCGAGCGGCCCCTCCCAGGCGGAGCGGTACACCGAGTCTGTGGACGAGCTTGTCGAACGGTACTACAGGGAGCGCGATTTTGAAAAAGCCCTTACATATGAGGATTCGGCGCTCCGGGATATGGAGTATGGATCCATGGATACGGATACGATATGCCGGCTCAATGCCATGCTGGGAGGCTGCTATGTGGGCCTTGGAGAATGTGAGAAGGGAAAGCCCTATATTGATACCGCTCTGAAGGAATATGAGGAAGCCGGTGAGACAGGGGGAAGCGCTTATATCGTCCGTCATATTGAGGGGATATATAATCTGAAAACCGGCGAATACGGGATGGCGCTCGATTGTTTTGAGGAGGCGCTCCGGCAGGCCGGGGCTCTGAAAAGTCCGGACAGGGGTGTAGAGCTTGAAGTGGACATCGCGGGGATCTGCTGCGATATGGGCAGGGCCTACATGGAGCTGGGGGACATAGATTCGGCGCTGGAGATGCTGGGAAAGTCGTATGGGATTGCAGGCAGCTTAAGACTGGAAAGCGAGGTTGCCTATGATTATTATGAGGATGTACTGGAGCCGGTTATAAAAGAATGCTTTGAGAAGATATCAGGCACATCAGATGAGGAAATGGGATATGACGAGTGGTTTTCAGCGCAGTTCGGAGAGCAGGTATGAGGCAGGAAAGCGGGAGTGGGCCGCAGCATTCCTGGAGGAGATACAGGGTATGATTGACTGCGAATTTCATGCAGCGTCGGTTCATGCAGAGGATAAATTCCCTGACTCTAAGGAGGCTTTGGCTGCAGAGCTTTCAGATGTTTTGGAGCGGATCTATTCGGAGTATTGCACCCTTCAGAGCGAGCAAAAGACAGGGCGGCTTAAATGGATCTATCTTTCCTTTCTCAGAAGCAGCATGAAGGATCATTATCCTGCTTACCGGATTGACTTTTATGATGAGAGGGATTGTTTTTCGGATCAGGTATGCAGCGGCGTATGGGAGTTTGCCTTTCTTTTTTCTCATTTTGATAAAATCAGGAATATGGTACTGGATGCATTCTGTCATCAGAGTAAGGTAAAAGAATATGAAGCCGACGCCCTGCTGTATGCTCTGTATGACCGCTTCCATGATCTGGCATCCCGGCTTTTGTCTTCCCTGGTGGAGCAGAAATTGATTCGCGCCCTGGATACATCCGGCGGGGGAACCGTTACCGTCAGAGAAGGCGGTTTGTTTGACAAAACCGAAATCATCGGTCAATGGGGAGATTAGAGGAAATGGAAAACATACAGATGGAAGACATGAAGGAGATGATTCGCCGCGAGGTACAGTCCATCGGCGCTCTGAAGGAGCGCGTGGCGTTTAAGGAAATGATAGAAGGCGTTTTTTTAGCGCTGTATGAAAAGAACATGGAGATGTACCGGAGCCTGGAGGCGCGGGTGATGGACGACCTGGCTTACAACATGAACCGCTACCGGATCCGCACAGGGCTTGTGGAAAAGGCGTACTGGGACGCGTCCCATCACCTTATGACAGCCGTCTGTGAGGAAGACACAAAGCCGGCGCAGTATACGATGGCAGATATCCGTTCCGCGCTGGCAGCGGAAGGAAAATTCCGGCTGGGCGCCGTGTTTTTTGAGGGTGATGTGGTGGAGCTGGCAGGGATGCTTAAGAGGAACATAAGCTGGAGTGGGGTCCTGCAGGGGGAGAAGGCATACCCGGTTACGGTCTGCCTGGAGCCGGGCAGCCGTTATTTAAATAAGATGGAACAGCTTTACCATCTGTTTATGAAAAACGGCATTCCGTGGAAAACCATTAATGCGCCCTATCTGTTTAAGATGCTGGATGTAGTGCTCACCGCTCTGCCGGAAGAACCCGCTGACGGGGAGGCTGCGGCAGGGTTTGAAGCTGATTTTGGAGAATACAGCACAAAGATCCGCTATGACAGGATCCCGGTATGGAATGTTTGGCATTTGCTTCTGGAAAGCGTGGGATTCCCGGTGGCCTGCGGTGATCATGAAAATTATGAGCATATCATTTCCATCCGCGATTACGGCGCGGAGCATGCCTATCTGGCAGAGGACAAGGCCGGGATCCGGAGTGTGCGTCAGAGCGGCGACCGGCTGATGGTAACAGGACAGATTGTGAATGCAAAGAAGTGGGATATTTATATGATTCGCAGCGGCCAAGACCGCAGGATTGACAGTTACACATACCCGGTAATGGATAATCTGCGCAGAGACGGATTTATCGAGCGTTTTCAAAACAAAACAGGACAGATTGTCAGGACAAAGGCAGAACTTTGCCGATTTATACGTGGATTCGGCCTGGAGAATTATATTGAATATCAGGAGTGCAGGCTGGAGGATCATGACACAGGGGCGAGGGAGACGTATTCCATGAATTTTTTTATGAAGGATGAGATCAGGGGCCGGAAGGGGAGGCAGTATCTGATCCTGCATTTTAAACCGGTGGGAAAGGAAGAATGGATACTCAGGGATGTTGCAAGCTTTATTACATCCCAGGTTCAGGAGCTGTATCCGGAATATATCTGCAGGGGGAAGCTTGTATGAACGTTCTTTGGGAAGTGCTTCTGAAGGCAAGGCAGCAGGGGCTCGATGAAAAAGAGCTGCGTTTTGTGATGGCAAAGGACTACAGCGCTTATATGGAGGTATCGAATATCTGCCTGAATGAGGATACGCTCAGGCGGCCGGCAGTTATTGAGTTCAATCCATACTATCGGTTTTATAATATTTTCAGGGATATGTACCAGCCGGATGTAACGGAATACCAGGAGCTCAGGGAAAGCCTGACCAATCTGCTGCTGCATCAGTTGGCGCAGAATGATATTGTATCCGGCATGACGCGGGAGGAATATTATAAGGAACTTTTGTACCGGGATCTGGAAGGGGGAGCGTTTGGGAAGGAGGCGGCCCGCGCGATCCGCCTGTTTAAGCGGGACAGCCGGGAAGTGATCTTAAGCGGCCTGCTCAGGCAGTACCAGACCGGAAGCTCCCTGGATATCTTCAGGGACATGGTGGAAGAGCTGATTCCCCGCAGTATCGTCTATCACAGCAATTCCAATGCCAATGAAGTTCTGGTCTATGTGGGGCTTAAAAAGGGGAGAAAGATTATGGCAAAGATGGACTTTCTGGTGGAGATGTTTATTGAGCTGCCGTACAGCGTGGATGTCTATTATGAGTATCATTTTGGGATTCTCGGCATGGAGGACACCATGAGGATTGATGAGATTATGATGTACTGATGGGGGAAGATGGATGTTTCGGTATAAAGAGCCGCAGTTTGAGAAAAAGCGCCTGCTCCGGATTGAAATGCTGGAGCAGCTTCGGGATTATCCGAGAGATTATCTGAAGATTCGGTATCAGGACTACAGTGATGGGATCCTGTGCGGATGCGGGATCTGCTGGGAGGACGGCGTATTGACCGTCGCTCCGGGGATCATGCGCCATGGGGGACAGTTTTATTTGATGGAGACTCCATATTCCCTGGAGTGCAGGGCGGATGACAGAATGAGATATGTAAAGGTACGTTTTTTGGAGGAGACGAGGGAAGCGGGAATGCTGTGCGCAGGCACGGATATTTTACTGGAAGAAACAAAACCGGATCCGGAGTGTGAAACGGAGCTGTGCCGGTTCCGCCTTCAGAAAGGCGCCAGATTAAGGAGTGTCTACGAGAATTTTGAAGACTATTCGACACAGTTTGACACTGTGAACGTCATACATGCCCCGTATGCGTCAGAGGGGGAGCATACGCTGCACCCGGCTATTCTGAAGTGCTTTGCACGTGAGCTGTTGGAGCACGGTGAGAGCGACGCATGGGATATTTCATTTGCAATGCATATCATGGCCGGGGAGGGGGCGGTTGCGAAGGAATGTATTTGTTTATATCTGAAAGCAAAATCCGGAGCTCCGGGGGATACAGGCGGGAATGAAACGCTGTATAGGGGCTTGCTGAATGTATTGAAGAATCAGGAGAGCAGCGGGCGGATGCGTGGACATGGAGGATGCAGAACAAAACAGATAGTTCTTTTATAATGCATAATCATTGACAGCCTGACGACAGAGATGTTAAAATATAGTTAAAAAGTTGCATACGTCGGGAACGTACAGTCCGGCGTGGACACGGCAACATCAAAAACGTTGGGGAGGAAGTCAGTCGATGCTGGAGATCGCTGTATGTGAGGACGAACGTCATCAGCAGGCCAGGATAGAGGCATTGCTTTATGATGTAGGAAAGAAATGTGGTATTCCTGTGGATGTGGATATATACGAGAACGGGGAGCGATTGTTGAATGCTGTTTATAAAGGGGCGCGGTATGATCTGATATATCTGGATATCATGATGGGAGATATGGACGGGGTTCAGGTTGCGGATCGGCTCCGTGAACGGGATCGCACCACTCAGGTGGTGTATGTGACAGGGTATGGGCAGTATATGAAGGAATGCATGAGGACCATGCCGAGCGGTTACCTGACCAAACCAGTGAATCCAAAAGAATTTGAAGATACGTTTGTGCGGATCAGCAGTTGGATCGGCGAACGTGACGAGTATTTCCGTTTTATTTCAAATAAAGTGCCCTGCAAGGTGCTGACAAGGGATATTATGTACTTTAAAAGCAACCTGAGGCTGGTGGAGATTGTCTGTGAGGAAAAAAAGCATGAGGCTTACATGAAGCTGGAGAAGATTGAAGAGGATATGCAAAGGAGCAGCAGCGTCTTTTTGCGTATTCATCAGTCTTTTCTGGTAAATTACAAATATATCAGCCGGCTTGACCATAACACAGTCAGTCTGTATACAGGGGAGGATCTGCCGATGAGCCGGCGGAGGAGAGCGCAGGTGGAGCAGATTCTGAAACGTCTGGGGCGTTTAGAACGCGCCTGAGGGTCGCGTTTTTGTCAGCGTGCGGCAGGGAGTGTTCCGAATTACGGTTCAGATTTGCCGCGGTAGGGAGGCGATGGTATGAGCATGCTGTCAGGACTGTGTCTGACAATCTACAGCATGGCTGTTATTAAAATATATATGGATGCGTTTATAAAGCCCAGGGAAGGGAAATGGGGGGCAGCCGGATGGCTGCCTTTTGTGGTATGGAATATCATACTCAGCAGCCGTGTATGGGAAATGGACATAAAGCGTATGGCAGTAAGGGAACATTCGGGATTCCATTTGCTGATAAGCTTTGTAATCATGGAGATGACAGGTTTTCTGGCGTATCAGGGGGAGAGATGGAAACGATTGATATTGCCTGCGGTATACATGGCTTTGTGGATGATGTCAGAATGCTTGGCTCTGTTTGGAGGAACATATATCGCCCGGAGAGAGGCGGCCTCCATGGCATATGTACTGATTTCCAATATGATAATGCTTATGATGGCGCTGGGCCTCCGCGATTTTGTCCGGAGAAATGAAATTGCGCCTGCCCTTCGCGGCTGGAGGAGCGGCCTGGCATTATTGCCGGTTGCGGGAGTTATTCTTTATTATGCGGTTTATGTCATTGCCAGCGAAGCTGGTATATATAAGCCAGAGGTCGCGCTGTGGCTGAGTATCATTGCGTTTCTGCTGCTGGCATTGGATTTATGTATTTATCCGGTTTACAGGAAGCTGCTGGAAGCAATCCATGTCAAAAAGGACATAAGCGATTACCAAAAGCAGATCAGGGTATACAAAAATCAGAGGGCTCTGGAACAGGAAGCAAGAGAGAATATTGAGCGAATCAGGCATGACATGAAGCAGGAGTTAATATATCTAGAGGATCTTCTAAGGCATCAGGAATATGGACGAATACAGAAAACCCTGTCAAGATTGCTGGGAAATCTGAATGAAAAGAGCTATCTGGAGGGGAAGACGGGCAATCTGGCAATTGACTCGCAGATTAACCATCTCTGGCAGGAATGTAAGAAGAAGCGCGTATGCCTGCATACAGATATACTTCTGTCAGGAACGCCGGGGATGGACGATCTGGAGATCTGCGTTCTTCTGGGAAATCTCTTTGATAATGCGGTGGAGGCGTCAGAAAAAATCAGCCGTGGGCGGGAGATTTGGGTCGAAATGGCATACAGCAGGGGATATTTCATTCTGCTAGTGAGTAATCGTTATGCGGAGAAGACGAAACGGGACGCGAAAGGGTTTTTGATGAGCGGTAATGGGACACGCCGTGCAATTGGGCTGCAGTCTGTGAGAAGGATTGCGGATCGATATCATGGGCAGATGGAAGTTGCGGAAAAAGGGGATATTTTTGCAGTGGAAGTTATGGTGTATTGCTGATAGGAGCGGTGTAAACAGTGACAAAATTTTAAGAAATTCAAGAATTTCCCCTCATAATCTTGACACATTGCCCAAACCATGATAGTATGGAGAATGCACTATTGTGGAGACTTGGGCATTTTTGGCATCTCTATGCCCAAAAACAAAACATAGAAAGAAAACAGGGGTGAAACGTCGAATGGAGAAAAGCAGGATGCGTCCGGCAAAAGCCGGTAAAGGTGTAAGAATGACCTTCTCAAGACAAAAAGAAGTTCTGGAAATGCCGAATTTAATTGAGATTCAGAAGAATTCCTACCAGTGGTTCCTGGATGAGGGACTGCGGGAGGTGTTCGCTGATATCTCTCCGATTGCGGATTTTGCGGGGCATTTAAGTCTGGAATTTGTGGATTTTGCACTGTGTAAGGATGACATCAAATATACGATCGAAGAGTGTAAGGAACGCGACGCGACTTACGCAGCTCCTTTAAAGGTAAGGGTAAGGCTTTGCAATAAGGATAAAGATGAGATCAACGAACATGAGATATTTATGGGCGATCTTCCGCTTATGACCGACACCGGCTCTTTCGTAATTAACGGCGCTGAACGTGTAATCGTCAGCCAATTGGTACGTTCCCCTGGCATCTACTATGGAATAGCACATGATAAGGTTGGTACGGAGTTATATAGCTGTACGGTGATCCCGAACCGGGGCGCGTGGCTGGAATATGAGACGGATTCCAACGATATTTTCTATGTGCGCGTGGACCGGACGAGAAAGGTGCCGGTGACGGTGCTGATCCGCGCGCTGGGATATGGGACCAATGCGGAGATCGTGGATCTGTTCGGCGATGAGCTGAAGCTGGAGAAGAGCTTTGAGAAGGATCCGTCCACCTGCTATCAGGACGGACTTCTGGAATTATATAAGAAGATCCGGCCCGGCGAGCCGCTTTCGGTGGACAGTGCGGAGAGCCTTTTAAACAGCATGTTTTTTGACCCCAGGAGATATGATCTGGCGAAGGTGGGCCGCTATAAATTTAATAAGAAGCTTCATTTCAGGAACCGTATCGCAGGGCAGACGCTGGCCGAGGATGTGGTTGACACCTCCACGGGAGAGATCCTGGGGAGTAAGGGCGATGTGGTTGATAAGCAGCTCGCCGAGGATATCCAGAACGCCGGCGTCCCCTTTGTGTGGATTCAGGGGGAGAAGAAGAACCACAAGGTTCTGTCAAATATGATGGTGGATCTGGCGGCCTATGTGGATTTCGATCCGGAGGAGGCCGGGGTGACAGAGTTAGTATTCTACCCGGCGCTTCAGAATATTCTGGCAGAAGTTACCGACAGCGGGGAACTTAAGGATGTGATTAAGAGAAGCATCCATGATCTCATTCCCAAGCATATCACAAAGGAGGATATCCTGGCCTCCATCAATTATAATATGCATCTGGAGGGCGGCATCGGCACGCCGGATGATATCGATCATCTGGGCAACCGCAGGATCCGCGCGGTGGGAGAGCTCTTACAGAATCAGTACCGCATCGGCCTTTCCAGGATGGAGCGCGTGGTGCGCGAGAGGATGACGACGCAGGACATGGAGGGGATTTCCGCCCAGTCCTTAATCAATATCAAGCCTGTGACGGCGGCGGTGAAGGAGTTCTTCGGAAGCTCCCAGCTTTCCCAGTTCATGGATCAGAATAATCCGCTGGCGGAGCTGACGCATAAGAGGCGTCTGTCAGCCCTGGGCCCGGGCGGCCTGTCGAGGGACCGCGCGGGATTCGAGGTGCGTGACGTACACTACACCCACTATGGGCGTATGTGCCCGATCGAGACGCCTGAGGGACCGAATATCGGACTGATCAACTCCCTGGCCACGTATGCCAGGGTGAATCAGTACGGCTTTGTGGAAGCGCCGTACCGCGTGGTGGATAAGTCGGATCCGGCGAATCCGGTCGTGACGGACGAGGTGGTTTACTTAACGGCCGACGAGGAGGATAACTTTGTGGTGGCGCAGGCGAATGAGCCGCTGGATGAAAACGGCCATTTTGTCCACAACAATGTATCCGGGCGTTTCCGCGAGGAGACATCGGAATTCCAGAAGAAGAGAATTGATCTGATGGACGTTTCCCCGAAGATGGTATTCTCTGTGGCTACCTCCATGATTCCGTTCCTGGAGAATGACGACGCGAACCGCGCGCTGATGGGTTCCAACATGCAGCGTCAGGCCGTGCCGCTTCTGACGACAGAGGCAGCCGTCGTGGGAACCGGTATTGAGGGCAAGGCGGCCGTGGACTCCGGCGTTTGTGTGCTGGCGAAGAATGCCGGCGTGATCGAGCGGTCCGCATCGAACGAGATTGTGGTAAAGAGGGATTCGGACGGGAACCGGGATGTGTACCGTCTTACGAAATTTAAGAGAAGCAACCAGTCCAACTGCTATAACCAGAAGCCGATCGTTTTTAAGGGCGATCATGTGGAGGCCGGCGAGGTGATTGCCGACGGCCCGTCCACGGACAACGGCGAGATCGCCCTGGGCAAGAACCCGCTGATTGGCTTTATGACCTGGGAGGGGTACAACTACGAGGACGCTGTCCTGCTCTCCGAGCGCCTGGTGCAGGAGGATGTCTATACCTCGGTTCACATCGAGGAGTATGAGGCGGAGGCGCGCGATACCAAGCTGGGGCCTGAGGAGATCACGAGGGATGTTCCCGGCGTCGGCGAGGACGCCTTAAAGGATCTGGATGAGCGCGGGATTATCCGCATCGGCGCGGAGGTGCGCGCCGGGGATATCCTGGTCGGCAAGGTTACGCCCAAGGGCGAGACGGAGCTGACGGCGGAGGAACGGCTTCTGCGCGCGATATTCGGAGAGAAGGCGAGGGAGGTGCGCGATACCTCTCTGAAGGTACCGCACGGCGCGTACGGCATTATCGTGGATGCCAAGGTATTTACAAGGGAGAACGGCGACGAGCTGTCCCCGGGCGTGAATGAGACGGTCCGCATCTATATTGCGCAGAAGCGTAAGATTTCCGTGGGCGATAAGATGGCCGGCCGTCATGGAAACAAGGGTGTGGTTTCACGTGTGCTCCCTGTGGAGGATATGCCGTTTCTGCCGAACGGCCGTCCGCTTGACATTGTGTTAAATCCCCTGGGCGTGCCGTCGCGTATGAATATCGGACAGGTGCTGGAGATTCACTTGAGCCTTGCGGCGAGGGCGCTGGGCTTTAATGTGTCAACCCCGATCTTTGACGGCGCGAATGAGATTGATATTCAGGATACCCTGGAGCTGGCGAGCGATTATGTGAACCTCTCCTGGGAGGAATTTGAAGAGAAATATAAGGACAAGGCGGATCCCAGAGTGATGGAGTACCTGGGAAATCACCTGGAACACAGAAAGCTCTGGAAGGGCGTGCCTTTAGGCCGCGACGGCAAGGTGAGGCTGCGCGACGGCCGTACCGGCGAATATTTTGACAGCCCGGTTACGATTGGCCACATGCATTATCTGAAGCTGCATCATCTGGTCGATGATAAGATCCATGCGCGCTCCACGGGTCCTTACTCCCTGGTGACCCAGCAGCCTCTGGGCGGAAAGGCCCAGTTCGGCGGACAGCGTTTCGGCGAGATGGAGGTGTGGGCGCTGGAGGCGTACGGCGCTTCCTATACCCTGCAGGAGATTCTGACAGTGAAATCGGATGACGTGGCGGGCCGTGTGAAGACGTATGAGGCGATCATTAAGGGTGAAAATATCCCTGAGCCCGGTATCCCGGAATCCTTCAAGGTTCTTTTAAAGGAGCTGCAGTCCTTAAGCCTGGATGTGAGAGTGCTCAATGAGGACGGCTCTGAGGTAGAACTGACGGAGAATATTGACTACGGCGATACGGATATCCGTTCGATCCTGGAAAGCGACAGCAAGCAGTATTCCCAGAACGAATCCTTTGGGAATTACGGCTATCAGGAGCAGGAGTTTAAGGACGGAGAGCTGGCTTCCGTGGACGGCGAGGCTGAGGACATGGAAGAGGAATACAGCGATGATTATTCGGAAGAACAGGACGATTACGAGGACAGCATTCCGGAGGACGACTATTCGGACGGCGATATGGAGTGATCGTGATGCTGCGCATGACAGCCCCGGGCTGTGAGGCGCAGCCTGTAACAGTTCAGGTGATCATATGATTATAGAAGGGAGTACCGCTCATGCCAGAGACAAATGAAACTTACCAACCACTGACGTTTGACGCGATTAAGATCGGTTTGGCATCTCCTGAGAAGATTCTGGAATGGTCTCACGGCGAGGTGAGAAAGCCGGAGACGATCAACTACCGGACACTGAAGCCGGAGAAGGACGGTTTATTCTGCGAGCGCATCTTCGGGCCGAGCAAGGACTGGGAGTGCCATTGCGGAAAATATAAGAAAATCAGGTATAAGGGCGTTATCTGCGACCGGTGCGGCGTGGAGGTGACGAAGGCCAGCGTCCGCAGGGAGCGCGTGGGGCATATCGCGCTCGCGGCCCCGGTGTCCCATATCTGGTATTTTAAGGGGATTCCCAGCCGGATGGGCCTGATCCTGGACATTTCCCCGAGAACACTGGAAAAGGTGCTTTATTTCGCCTCCTATATCGTTCTGGATCCGGGACAGACCAGCCTTCAGTATAAGCAGGTTCTGTCTGAGAAGGAGTACCGTGACGAGCTGGAGAAATACGGCTACGGCAATTTCCGCGTGGGAATGGGCGCCGAGGCGATCCAGGAGCTCTTGCAGGCCATTGATCTGGAGCGCGATTCCGCGGATCTGCGCAAGCAGCTTAAGGACGCTACGGGCCAGAAGCGCGCGCGTATCATCAAGAGGCTGGAGGTCGTGGAGGCGTTCAGAAGCTCCGGAAACAAGCCGGAGTGGATGATCATGACGGTGATCCCGGTGATCCCGCCGGATATCCGTCCCATGGTACAGCTCGACGGCGGCCGGTTCGCCACCTCTGACTTAAATGACCTTTACAGGAGGATTATCAACCGCAATAACCGTCTGGCAAGGCTTCTGGAGCTGGGCGCGCCGGATATCATTGTCCGCAATGAGAAGCGCATGCTGCAGGAGGCGGTTGACGCCCTGATTGACAACGGCAGACGCGGCAGGCCGGTTACAGGCCCCGGAAACCGCGCCTTAAAATCCCTTTCCGATATGCTCAAGGGTAAGCAGGGCCGTTTCCGCCAGAACCTTCTGGGCAAGCGCGTGGACTATTCCGGCCGTTCCGTTATCGTGGTGGGGCCGGAGCTTAAAATTTATCAGTGCGGCCTTCCCAAGGAGATGGCGATCGAGCTGTTCAAGCCCTTTGTTATGAAGGAGCTGGTGTCAAACGGCACGGCTCACAATATAAAAAATGCCAAGAAGATGGTGGAGCGCCTTCAGCCCGAGGTATGGGATGTGCTGGAGGACGTAATCAAAGAGCACCCGGTGATGCTGAACCGTGCGCCTACGCTGCACAGGCTGGGCATCCAGGCCTTTGAGCCGATACTGGTAGAGGGTAAGGCGATCAAGCTGCATCCTCTGGTTTGTACGGCGTTCAACGCGGACTTTGACGGGGATCAGATGGCGGTTCATCTGCCCTTATCCGTGGAGGCGCAGGCCGAGTGCCGTTTCCTTCTGCTGTCTCCGAATAACCTGTTAAAGCCGTCGGACGGCGGCCCTGTGGCAGTGCCTTCCCAGGATATGGTTCTGGGTATCTATTACCTGACCCAGGAACGGCCGGGGGCAAAGGGCGAGGGCATGGCCTTTAAGAGTGTAAATGAGGCGATTCTGGCGTATGAGAACGGCATTGTAACCCTGCATTCCAGGGTAAAGGTGCGCGTACAGAAGACCGTGGATGAGGATACGGTGAAAACCGGCGTGATTGAGTCCACGGTGGGGCGCTTTATTTTCAATGAGATCATCCCGCAGGATCTGGGCTTTGTGGACAGGAGCCAGGATGAGAATGTGCTGAAGCTTGAGGTGGATTTCCATGTGGGCAAGAAGCAGTTAAAGCAGATCCTTGAAAAGGTTATCAACATCCACGGCGCGACCCAGACGGCAGTGACGCTGGATGATATTAAGGCTATTGGCTATAAATATTCCACCAGGGCGGCTATGACGGTATCGATCTCAGATATGACGGTTCCGGCGAGCAAGCCGAAGCTGATTGCGGATGCCCAGACTACGGTTGACCACATTGCCAAGAACTTCCGCCGCGGCCTGATCACAGAGGAAGAGCGCTATAAAGAGGTGATTGAGACCTGGAAGGCGACGGACGACCAGCTCACGCATGACCTTCTGACAGGCCTTGACAAATATAATAACATTTATATGATGGCCGATTCCGGCGCCCGCGGTTCGGATAAGCAGATTAAGCAGCTTGCCGGCATGCGCGGCCTGATGGCGGATACGACAGGCCATACGATTGAACTGCCGATCAAGTCCAATTTCCGTGAAGGGCTGGACGTACTGGAATACTTTATTTCCGCGCACGGCGCGAGAAAAGGATTGTCCGATACGGCGCTTCGTACCGCAGACTCCGGTTATCTGACGAGGCGTCTGGTCGATGTCTCGCAGGATCTGATTGTCCGCGAGGACGACTGCTGCGAGAGCAGGGGTGAGATTCCGTTTATGGAGATCAAGGCCTTCATGGACGGCCAGGAGACGATCGAGACTCTGCAGGAGCGCATCACAGGCCGCTTTATCGCCGAGACGATCACGGATCCTGAAACAGGGGAGGTTGTGATCCGGGAGAACCATATGTGTACTCCCAAGCGCGCGGCAGTGGTGATGGACGCTCTCAGAAAGGCGGGCAGAAATACAGTAAAGATCCGCACGGTGCTGACGTGTAAATCGCATATCGGCGTGTGCGCGAAGTGCTACGGCGCGAACATGGCCACGGGCCAGCCGGTGCAGGTGGGAGAGGCGGTCGGAATCATCGCTGCCCAGTCCATCGGAGAGCCCGGAACACAGCTTACAATGCGTACCTTCCACACCGGCGGCGTGGCCGGCGGCGACATCACACAGGGTCTTCCTCGTGTAGAGGAGCTGTTTGAGGCGCGTAAGCCGAAGGGCCTGGCGATTATCACGGAGTTCGGCGGCATTGCGACGATTAAGGACACCAAGAAGAAGCGCGAGATCATTGTCACAGACAATGGATCCGGGAATTCAAAGGCATATCTGATCCCTTACGGATCGCGCATTAAGATTCAGGACGGCGCTCTTCTGGATGCCGGCGATGAGCTGACAGAGGGAAGCGTGAACCCGCATGATATTCTGAAGATTAAGGGCGTCCGCGCCGTGCAGGACTACATGATCCAGGAAGTGCAGCGCGTATACCGCTTACAGGGTGTGGAGATCAATGACAAGCACATTGAGATGATCGTGCGCCAGATGCTGAAAAAGATTAAAGTGGAGGAGAGCGGGGATTCCGACGTCCTTCCGGGAACCTCGATGGATGTGCTTGATTTCAATGATATGAATGACAGCCTGATCGCAGAGGGCAAGGAGCCGGCAGTGGGCCGTCAGGTGATGCTTGGTATCACGAAGGCGTCCCTGGCCACCAACTCCTTCCTGTCCGCAGCTTCCTTCCAGGAGACGACCAAGGTGCTGACCGAGGCCGCTATCAACGGAAAAGTGGATAAGCTGATAGGGCTTAAGGAGAATGTGCTGATCGGTAAGCTCATCCCGGCCGGAACGGGCATGAGACGCTATCGGTCGATTAAGCTTGACACAGAGCTTGAGGAGGACGAGGCGATCACGCTGAGCGATGAGGAAGATTTAGATGAGGCGGCTCTGGACGAGGTGGATAAGATTATCCTGAATGAGGATGAGCTGCTGGAGGAATAGGCAGGTTAAGCTGTCGCGCGCAGCCGGAACAGGGGCGCGCACGGCGATGATAAAGGGCCCCGGGGGAGCTTTGCGGCTTTCCCGGGGCTTTTTGTCAGTGGAAGAGAGGGGAGTAATCAGAAGGAATATGCGTATGGTACTGCCGACAGTCAAAAAATCGTAAGATTTTTGTCAGGCGCTTTGTATTGAAACGGGAAGGAAGATGCTTTATGCTAAAAAAGAAACAGAATTTGGAAAAGGAGCTGAAACAATGGTATTTAATAAAGCAGATAAGAACAAAAGGATGAAGATGAAGAGACGCATGGGAGGCCGTCTGGCCTCTGCTGCGCTGGCCATATGCCTTCTGGCCGGGAACGCTCAGGCGGTTTTTGCAGGCGATACGGTTTATGTGAACTGCGATGTACTGCGCTGCCGTTCTTCAGCGGAGATTAAGGACGGAAATATTGTGAAAAATGTCTATTACGGCGATAAGCTGGAGCGGGTGGAGTCAAAGGGCGAGTGGACCGTGGTGATGGTGAACGGGAAGAAGTGCTATGTTTCTTCACAATATCTGTCAGCATCGAATCCGAAGGGGACGCCGGCGCCTGCAGCGGCTTCCGGAAATTCAGGAACAGCTTCCACAGGGGGCACGCAAATCAGTGTTTCTTCTGACTGGAAATATGCGGATTTTTCCAAGATCAAGAGCGGAAGCGCGGTTCTTTATAAGACGGCCTCTTCTGCGAGAAAGAATAAGACCGTGTGTGTGAATGCGGGACACGGAACGAGCGGAGGCGGCAGTGTGAAGACACAGTGCCATCCGGACGGGACGCCGAAGGTGACGGGCGGGACAACCGGGGCCGGGGCCACGGAGGCTGCCGCGGTGTCGTCCGGGATGACATTTAACGACGGGACAGCGGAGGCGAATGTGACGCTGGCCCTGGCGAGAATCCTTAAGGAGAAGCTTCTGTCAGAGGGATACGATGTGCTGATGATCCGTGAAAGCGAGGATGTGCAGCTTGACAATATTGCCAGGACTGTGCTGGCCAACAACAAGGCGGACTGCCATATTGCGCTTCACTGGGATTCGACAGCCAATGACAAGGGCGCGTTTTATATGAGCGTTCCGAATGTGGATTCCTACCGGGCCATGGAGCCGGTCGCGTCCCACTGGGAGCAGCACAACCGTCTGGGGGAGGCCCTGGTGCAGGGACTGAAAGGAGCCGGCGTGAAGATATTTTCAGGCGGAAGCATGGAGATGGATCTGACTCAGACCTCGTACTCTACGGTTCCCAGTATTGATATCGAGCTGGGGGATAAGGCCTCGGATCATTCGGCTGGCACGCTGAATACGCTCGCGAACGGGCTTACGGCCGGAGTGAACGCCTTTTTTGGCAATTAGAGCGTGTCTGAAACAGATAGATGCGCGGCCGCAGTATCGACAACATGTAATTTTCTGTGCAATCTGATTTGACAGCGCCCGCTGTCTGCCTTGGGGATATGTCCCCGGGCGGACAGCGGGCGTTTTGTGCATGTTATATGTGAAACAGGTCTTTTGACTATATTACGCTGCGTGGTTATGAATCCTCTGCCGGTTCGCCCGGCTCTTTGTCCTTTATCATATATGACCTGGCGTCCTTCAGGAAAGAGGCAATAATCAGAATGATGATAAAGGCAATCGGGAAGGCGGCGATGATGGATACCGTCTGCAGGTTCTCCATGGAGTTATCGCTGAACACCAGCACAATGGGCAGGAGAATCAGCATAACGGACCAGAACACCTTGATACCCATGTGCGGCTCCTCATCGTTTTTCAGTTCCCGGTAGGAATAAGAGGACGCGACGAGGGCGATAGCGTCAAAGCTGGTGGCATAAAAGGCGATCATGGTCAGAGCCAGGAGGATCAGGACCATGGGGGCCAGGGGCAGGGTGCGGATAACAGCGATGATCGTGGCGTACAGGTTGCTGGCAGAGTAGATCCCCATGACGTCAAGCTTTCCGAATACCTGGAGCCCAAGGCTGTAGTTGCCAAGGATGATAAAGCTGATAAAGGTTCCGCCCAGGCCAAAGATGTAGCCTCCGAGGACGGTCTGCCTGACGGTTCTTCCCCTGGAGATGTTTCCGATAAAGAAGGGGGAGGCCACGCACCACACCATCCAGTAGGCCCAGTAGAAGATCGTCCAGTTCTGCGGGAAGGATGTCTCCCGTAAGGGATCCGTAAAGGTGGACAGCCCGATGAAGTTCTGAACCAGGTTTCCGATGGAGGAAAAGCCCGTTTCTATAATATATCTCGTTTCTCCGCCGAACAGCAGCACATAGGCGAGCAGGGCGAAAAACAGGTACACGCAGGAGGAGGCCAGCTTCATCACGCCGTGCATGCCCCGCACAACGGATACAGTGTACACAATGCAGGTGACGACAAGAATGGCAATGGTGATGAAGTGGGAGTTTTCGACACCTGTCAGATCAGCCGCTATCTGGCTCATCAGGGGTGTTGCCAGGCTGAAGGTGGTGGCGGTTCCGGCTAAAAGCGCCACCACTGCCAGCAGATCAATAATGCGTCCCGGCAGTTTGTCTGTCCATGCGCCCAGGATGGGGCGGCAGGCTTCGGAATACTTCTGTTTGCGTCCTCCGCGCACGTGGAGCATAAAGCCAAAGGCAACTGCCAGGACCAGATAAAAGCTCCAGGGAATCGGTCCCCAGTGGAAGAGAGGATAGGTTCCGGACCAGTCCTGGATCGAGCCCATATTCGCCAGATGGGGATCCTGCGCGTAGAGGATCCACTCGCAGAGGGAATAGAAAAGGATATCAGCGGCCAGGCCGGAGGTAAACATCATGGATCCCCATGCGAAATCGGAGTAAGCCGGCTTTTCCCCGGGCTTTCCCAGACGGATGGAGCCGTACCGCGAGAAGGCAAGGTAGAGGGAGAAAAGAAAAATACCGAGGCCCGCGGCCAGGTAAAGCGTTCCGAATTCTTCTCCCAGAAAGGTCCGGATACCGGACAGAACCTGCTTTGAGGCGTCAGGAAGAAAGAGAAAACCAAGACACAGGAAGAAAATAATGGCAAACGGAACGGCGGTGGTAATCCAGTCCAGCCGTTTTTTTAAGGACATGTTCGGAGGATCCTGGTGTTTTTGCTGTGTGTGATTCATAGGTACTCCTTTCTATCGTCGATTTTTGTTCAAAAATCGATTAATAAATTAATTATTGAACATATTATAGCATTGAATGAAAAAAAATACAAGTGTTATTCAAGAACATGCCTGCGTAAACAGTAACATTTATTTTTTCCGCTGTCACTTAGCCGCAGCGGCGGGTTTTGTTATTCCCGTGAATAACATGCTTGCGGCGGGCTATAGGGCATGTTATAGTTGAATAAAAGGAAATGCGAGGAACAGATGTTGTCGAATTTTGCGGTAAGTGCGAATAATGTGCGGCGAAATCGTGTTGAAAGAGGCTCTTATTCGAGTCTATAATCATGAGTGCCCTGTTATTCTTGTATAAGGAGGAGAGAAGATGGCTGAACTGAATATTGCGATTGCGGATGATAACAGGCAGGCTTTGGAAATGCTTGGCGAAATACTGGAAGGTGAGAAAGATTATCGTGTCGTCGGAAAGGCGGAAAATGGTGATGAAGCATACAAAATGATATTAAGGACAAAGCCGGATGTGGTTCTGATGGATATCGTGATGCCGGGGATGGATGGGATTACGGTGATGGAAAAGGTCAAAAATAATCCGGAGTTCAAAGAAAATACGGCGTTTATCATGGTAACGGCGGCCAGCAGTGAAAACCTGACACAGGATGCGTTTAAGCTGGGAGCCAGCTATTATATCATGAAGCCGTTCAGTAAAGACATCATTCTCGATAAATTAAAACGGCTGAATGGATACAGAAACCGCACATCGACGCTGGCGGGGGGCAGAAAGGTGAAGCCTTTTGTCAGCAAACCGGATTATCTGGAGCAGAATCTGGAGAACGATGTGACGCAGATGCTGCATGAAATCGGGATTCCCGCGCATATCAAGGGCTATCAGTATCTGCGGGATGCAATTATTATGTCGGTTAATGATAAAGAGATGCTGGCTTCGGTCACAAAGATTTTATATCCGACAATTGCAAAAAAGCATCAGACAACGCCGAGCCGTGTCGAGCGGGCCATCCGCCACGCGATTGAGGTGGCGTGGAGCAGGGGGAAGATGGATACGATCAATGATCTGTTTGGATATACGGTCAGCACCGGGAAAGGGAAGCCGACCAATTCGGAGTTTATCGCTCTGATTGTCGATAAAATCAGGCTGGATTACAGAAGAGTGGGAGGAAACACGCTGTAACAAAAAAATCAGATACTACTTCCTTATTTCAGAATTATATTGTATAATATAGTTATCTCCGCGTGAAATGAAAGGGGTTCATTTAGCGGAAGGGACGTGAAATGCAGTAGCGTTGCAGCGTTTTAATACAGGCAGTGGGAGGTAGCAGTAATGAAAAATATCCTTTTTGTTGCATCAGAAGCGGTTCCTTTTATCAAAACGGGGGGTCTGGCAGATGTTGTGGGTTCTCTGCCCAAGTGTTTTGATAAGCAGTATTTTGATGTCCGTGTCATGATTCCCAAGTATCTCTGCATTAAAGAGGAATTCCGGAATGAGATGAAGTATATCAGCCATTTCTATGTGGATTATCTGGGACAGAGCCGTTATGTGGGAATTCTGGAATATGTCTATGATGGGATCACCTTTTATTTTATTGACAATGAGGGGTATTTCTGGGGCTCAAAGCCTTATGGCGACTGGTATTATGATCTGGAGAAGTTTTCTTTCTTCAGCAAGGCCGCGCTGTGCGCCCTGCCGGTGATAGGCTTTAAGCCGGATATCATCCACTGCCACGACTGGCAGACCGGGCTGATTCCGGTTCATTTGAAGGATAAATTCCACGGAGGAGATTTCTTCCGTGATATTAAGTCGGTTATGACCATACATAACCTGAAATTCCAGGGCGTATGGGATGTGAAGACGATCAGGCGCTTTTCCGAGCTTCCGGATTACTATTTCTCGCCGGATAAGCTGGAGGCGTATAAGGACGGCAATCTGCTCAAGGGCGGTCTGGTGTACGCGGACGCGATCACCACGGTCAGCAATACGTATGCGGAAGAGATTAAGACGCCGTTCTTTGGCGAGGGCTTAGACGGCCTGATGCGGGCCAGGGCGAACAGCCTGAGAGGGATTTTAAACGGAATTGATTACGATGAATTCAACCCGGAGACAGATACCCGGATTGTGCAGAATTACAGTGCGAAGAATTTCCGCAAGGAAAAGGTAAAGAATAAAAAGGAGCTTCAGGCGCAGCTTGGACTTGCGCAGGACGATAAGAAGTTCCTGATCGGTATCGTTTCCCGATTAACGGATCAGAAGGGTTTTGATCTGATCCAGTGTGTGATGGACGAGATCTGCAGCGATGATGTGCAGCTTGTGGTTCTGGGAACCGGTGACGAGAAGTATGAAAATATGTTCCGCCATTTTGACTGGAAGTACAATGACCGCGTGTCGGCAAATATTTATTACTCCGAGGATCTTTCGCACCGCATCTATGCGGGCTGCGACGCGTTCCTGATGCCGTCTCTGTTTGAGCCCTGCGGCTTAAGCCAGCTTATGGCCCTGCGCTACGGCACGGTGCCCATCGTGCGCGAGACAGGTGGCTTAAAGGATACGGTATGGCCGTACAATGAGTATGAGGGAACCGGGACCGGATTTTCATTTGCAAACTATAATGCGCATGAGATGTTAGACTGCATCCGTTATGCAAAATATGTGTTCTACAATAAAAAGCGCGAGTGGAACAAGATTGTGGATCGCGCGATGGCGGCTGATTTCTCCTGGAATGCGTCGGCGATGAAGTATCAGGAGCTCTATGACTGGCTGATTGGGTATTAAGGAGGCCGGGTTTCATGGAGCGGATAGGACTGAAACCGGAGGAGCGCAGAGCGGCGAAGCACTGGGCCGGGGATGAGAGATGGACCAGGCGGGAGGCCTGGAGGGCGGATGAGGAATATATGGCGTGTGTCCGGGACATTATGGAACATCCGGTGTTTCTGTCCATGGACGGGTACTACCAGCATGGCCGGACGACCTGCCGGGAACACTGTATCCGTGTTTCCTATTTGAGTTACCGGCTCTGCCGTAAGCATGGCTGGGATTACCGCTCGGTCGCCAGAGCCGCTCTTTTGCATGACCTGTTTCTGTATGACTGGCATACGCATGCAAGAGAAACCGGAGATCATTTTCATGGATTCACGCATCCCCGGGTTGCGATGGAGAATGCGGAGCGTTATTTTCAGGCATCGGAGAAGGAACGGAACATGATTCTCTGCCATATGTGGCCTCTGACGCTGATTCCTCCCCGATATAAGGAGGGCTACGCCATTGTCTGGGCTGACAAATTCTGCAGCCTGGCGGAGGTCGGAGCCGGGGTGAGGGAATGGTTTGTATATAATCTGCGTCCGGCGTTTGCCAGGCGCTGACAGCAAAGCCCGTGTGTTTTCAATATAATTTGGGAACATGCGGGCTGAAATTGTCGAAACGGTTCCGCCTTTTCTGCTGCGGGGCGTATTTTGGTAGAGCACACGGGAGATAAATATGACATTTTTTCAGCAATTGACACGTAATCAGACATTGATGAGCGCCGTGGCGGGATGGGTGGTGGCTCAGGTACTCAAGACATTGCTTGACATCAGCCTGAACCGTTCCTTTAATCCGGAGCGGCTGGTGGGCTCCGGCGGGATGCCGAGCTCGCATTCGGCCACAGTGTGCGGCCTTGCCACAGCAGCCGGGCTGCAGTACGGGGTGGGGAGCTTTGAGTTTTCGATCTGTTTTACTCTGGCCGCTGTTGTTATGTATGACGCCATCGGCGTGCGGCAGGAGACAGGAAAGCAGGCCAAGGTGCTGAACCGGCTTCTCTTTGAGGATCTGCTGAAGCTGGACAGTGTTGTCCTGCAGGAAAAGCTGAAGGAGTATGTGGGGCATACGCCGATACAGGTGCTGGCAGGGGCGATTCTGGGGATTTTGATTGCCGTTGCGATGGGGCCGCTTTTCAGGTAGGTGGGTGAGCCGCCAGAGCCGTTTCTATGCGCAGCCCCCCTGCGCCGCGCTCATGTGGCCCCAATCTCCCACAAAGCGGAACGCACATCTGGCAGAACGCATTTTTCTGACGCGCTGTGGAAAATCTTATGTTAAAATTTCGTTAAAAAAGCTTGATTTCCATAGGATTCTATACTATACTGGATAGCATTACAGTATTGCGCCTGCCTTTTTTCCTGCGGCGGGGCGGACAGGCGGCTGGAGAACAGCGGCTGCAGTTTTCGGGCCGGCGGCCGTGAGGGCTGTGGCTGGACAGAGAGGGTGAGAAACGATGTTTGCAGAAATGGATATTTATTTCTGGATCAATTGCTTTTTTGGCTTTAGTCTGATCGGGTATATGTTGGAATGTGTGGTACTGAGCCTGGAAAACAGGAAGTTTATTTATAACCGCGGCTTTGGGCATGGTCCGTTTTGCATTATTTACGGGTTCGGAGCGATAGGGGCCGCCCTGCTCCTGAGGCCCGTGGCGAATAATATGGTCAGGCTGTATTTTTGCAGTATGCTGATGGCTACCACGATGGAGCTGGTGACAGCGCGGATTATGATCTGGCTGTTTGGGGCTTTCTGGTGGGATTACAGCAAGAAGAGATATAATTATAAAGGAATCATCTGCCTGGAGAGCAGCCTTGGGTGGGGACTTCTGGGCATCGTGTTTTTCCGTCTCCTGAATGTATGGGTACAGGGCGCGGTGAGCAGGATCCCGGCAGGCATAGGAAAGTATGTCGCCCTGTCGCTTTTGATGTTTTATGCGGCTGATTTTCTGTACAGCTTCCGCGTGGAACGGCGTGAGAAAGAGGGGGCCGGAGGCGAGCAGGTGGTTGGGCGGATGCGGGTTAATTAACATAGGAAAAAGGTACGGATGCAGCCGTTTTACCGGAAGGGATCTGTCAGAGCAGGGCGCGGGGGCCCCTGTTCTGGCAGTTTTTTGCTTATTTGGTTAAAGTTTGCAATCCCCGCCCATACGCCCTTGTGTACCAACCGACTTTTGTGGTATAAAATAGGGAGACAATGATTTGTTTAAAATATGAATGGAAGAGGAATCATACAGAATGGATACAAAACAAAAAGAAAACGCCATCCGCGTGGTTCTGGCGTCTGCTTCGCCGAGGCGGCGGGATCTTCTGCGCCAGATTGGTTTCGATCCGGAGATTATTCCCAGTGAGGTCGATGAGAATACTTCGTCGGATCGCCCGGATGAGATGGTGATGGAGCTGTCGCGGCTGAAGGCGTCGGAGGTGGCGGATCGGCTGTTTGGAGCGCAGGCAGGCTCCGGAAACGGAGAGGGGCCCGGCAATACGGTTGTGATTGGAGCAGATACCGTGGTCAGCGCGGGCGGGCGGATCCTTGGCAAGCCGCGCGACCGCAGGGAGGCGTTTCGTATGCTGAAGAGCCTTCAGGGCAACCGTCATGCGGTATATACAGGGGTAACTCTGATATATGGCAAAACGGTCCGGACGTTTGCAGAGGAGACACAGGTCATGGTATATCCCATGACAGACGGGGAGATAGAAGGCTATATCGGCTGCGGGGAATCCATGGATAAGGCGGGCGCTTACGGGATTCAGGGACGGTTTGCAGCATTTATCCGGGGAATACAGGGGTCTTATACGAATGTGATGGGGCTGCCGGCCGGAAGGCTTTATCAGGAACTTAGGGCGATGATGCGCGGAGGTCAGGATGATTAAATTAGTTGTGACAGATATTGACGGAACGCTGGTGGCGGATGGGGAGAATCAGGTGAATCCGAAGCTGTTTGAGCTGATCGCGGAGCTGAAGGAGAAAAAAGGGATTCATTTTGCTGCGGCCAGCGGGAGGCAGGCGGCGAGTATTGAGTATACCTTCCGCCCGATTAAGGAGAAGATTTTTTATGTGGCTGAGAATGGCGCGTATATGGGGTGCTATGGCCGGAATCTGTTTCTGTATCCCATTGAGAGGGAGCTGGCGGTGTCGCTGGCAGAGCGTATCCGGCAGGATCCGAATCTGGAGGTGATGGTTGGCGGGGCAAAGGGGACGTACCTTGAGACAAAGGATCAGGAGTTTATTGACTGGATGGTGAACGGGTATCATTTTCATATCATTCAGACGGATGACGTGACGGCGGTTCAGGATGAGATTATCAAGGTATCAGCGTATCGAAAAAGCGATATCCAGGGAGCGGCGAAGGCGCTTTTTGAGGAGTATTCGGATCGCGTGAAGATGACGATCTCAGGCGATATGTGGCTGGACTGCATGGCGCCCGGGATTAATAAGGGCGAGGCGGTGCGGACGCTGCAGGAGAGCCTGGGGATCAGTCCTGAGGAGACGATGGTGTTTGGGGATCAGATGAATGATATTGAGATGCTGGGCCGGGCGTATTACAGCTTTGCGGTGGGAAATGCGAGAGAAGAGGTAAAGCGGGCGGCACGGTTTGAGGCGGATACGAACCGCAATAACGGCGTGCTTAAGATATTGCAGCTACTTCGGTGAGGAGGTGAAGGGTGATTATAAGGAGGAAAGCCGCAGGGAGCGCGGCTGTTTTTCTGACGGCTGCTTTTCTGACGGCGCTTTTGGCCGGCTGTAAGGCAAAGCTTCCTGTTTCGGGGGATGGGCAGAACGTGGAGGGATATTCGCGGGCGGATATTATGGTGATTGCCACCACGGAACAGAACCGCTACGAGGCGGTATGCACGGATCGGATCTGGCAGGTTTCTCTGGAGGAGAGAGGGGAAACGTTTGATCGCTATCTGACGGAACAGATCCGCTGCTTTATGGACGAGCTTAAGGTGATGAATCTGTTGGCTGAAAAGAGGGAGATCGCGCTGACCGCTGAGGAGCGGGCCGCAATGGCCGAGGCCTCGCAGGAGTATTTTGGGCGTTTGACGGATGCGGATATTTCCTATATGGGCGTGACCAGAGAGTCGGTTAAGAGCCTGTTTGAGGATTTCCGGCTGGCGGAGAAGCTGGTGGACGATGTGACGGCAGGGCTTGATCTGGAGGTCAGTGACAGTGAGGCAAAGATGATTTCCATTCAGCAGGTGCAGTGCGCAAGCTTTCAGGAGGCGCAGGCATTCGCAGCCCGGGTTGCGGAAGAAAACGCGGATTTTGAGGCGTGCGCCCTGGAAGCGGATCTTTCGCTTACGGCGCGCCGGCTTGGACACGGGGAAGAGACGAAAGCGTTCGAGGAGGCGGCTTTTGCGCTGGCGAGCGGCCAGACGAGCGGGCCGATCGAGTCAGACAGCTCGTTTTATGTGTTAAAATGCCTCAGTGATTACGACGAGGAGGCGACGGACGCCAGGAAGAAAATGATTTTTGAGGAGAGGAAGCGCAGGGCGTTTCAGGCGATCTATGACAGCTTCCGCGAAACCATTACCCTGTCCTATCCGGAACATGTGTGGGAGGAGCTTTCTCTGGGAGAGGGAAACTACGGAGCAGGAGCCGATTTTTTTGAGATTTACAGGGAATATGTGAAGTAACCGTTCCGGAGAGGCTATGGTTATGTTATAAATGGAATGGAAAGAAAAGGAAAGAGATGATATGAGGGAAGATCTGGATGGCAGAGGCCGGCGGCAGGCGCAGAGCCGGAAAAGGGGCGCGGGCAGGAGAGGACGAAGTGGCATGGGCGGCGTGGGATTTTTGTCTCTTGTGCTGGCAGTGCTGGTGGTAACGGCCGGGTGGCTTTACTGGTATAAGCTTATAAGGGGAGAGAAGACAAGGGTGGACGAGCGGGACAGGATGGCAGAGGTAGAGACGGAATTTTTTCCGGATGATCCGTCGGCCAGCCGGGTTCTTTTAGAGAGCAGCCAGGTAAAGGAAACGGCGGGAGAGAGCGAAACAGGGGAAGCGGCGCGGGAAGAGACGTCCGCAGAGACGCCCGCCGCGCAAAAGGCCGCGCAGACGCCAAAAGAGCTGATGGAACGGATGACGCTGGAAGAAAAGGTGCTGCAGCTTTTTATCATCACGCCTGAGGCACTGACCGGGGTGGACGAGGTGTATGCGGCGGGGACAAAGACCAGGGAGGCGATAGACGCGTATCCTGTGGGCGGGCTTGTCTATTTCCGCCAGAATTTAAAGGATCCGGCGCAGGTGAAGGACATGCTTTCCAGGTCAAAGGGATATTTTGTGGATCGGATTGGCATTGCGCCGTTTCTGAGCGTGGACGAGGAGGGCGGACAGGTGACAAGGATCGGCGGCCGCAGGGAGTTCGGAGCCGCGTCTTTTCCTGATATGAGCAAGATCGGCGCGAACGGGGATCCGGGGGAGGCATACCGTGTGGGTACGACGATAGGGGAGTATTTATCCGAATACGGTTTTAACGTGGATTTTGCGCCTGTGGCGGATGTGCTGACGAATCCGGAGAACACGGTTGTGGCCAGGCGATCGTTTGGAAGTGACGGCGCGGCGGCGGCCGCTTTTACGAATGAGGTGATCCGCGGGCTGGAGGAGAAGGGCGTGGAGGCGGTCTTAAAGCATTTTCCGGGCCATGGGGGGACGGCTGCGGACAGCCACAAGGGGTATGCGCAGACGCTCCGGACGCTGGAGGAGATGCGGGAGGAGGAATTTGTCCCCTTCCGGGAGGGCATAAAGGCCGGGTGCCGCTTTGTGATGGTGGGGCATATTTCGGCGCCAAAGGCGGCGGGCGATGAAAGGCCGGCTATCTTTTCAAAGAAAATGGTGACGGATATTCTGCGGGGTGAGCTGGGGTTTGACGGAATTATTGTGACGGACGCTATGAATATGAAGGCTGTGACCGACTCGTACGGGTCGTCGGAGGCGGCGGTTCTGGCTCTGCAGGCAGGAGTGGATATGCTTTTGATGCCTGCGGATTTCCGGGCGGCCTATAGCGGGGTGATGGAAGCGGTGAAAAACGGGACGCTTTCCGAGGCGCGCATTGAGGAGTCGGTCCAGAGGATTCTGACAGTGAAAATGGGGATGGAGTAGGCGGTTATGGTAGCGTTAAGGATACAGGATTTAAAAGAATTTACGAAGAAACTGTTCATTGGGGAGACGTTTGACAAATGGATGGTCAGGGAGGCGTCGGTTGTCACCTATAACCGGTTTTCCATCGACGGAGCGGTACGGCGGGGGTATTATTCGGAGGAGGAGAGGCAGGAGCAGGGGATCGGGGAATACTCGTTCTGGAAGGCGCTCCGGCCGTTCTGCTTTTCCCTGATCAGGGGAAAACGCCTGCCGGAGAGCTTTGCCATTGTGTTTAAGCTGCCGCCTCCGGAGACGGCCCGTTTCCTGGAGGCCCGCGGCCTGGCCTGGAAGCCGGAGGAGGCGGGGCTTTACCTCAACGTGCGCTATGAGGATCAGGCGCTGTACTGCGTGAGCGGGCTGTCTGTAAGTCAGTTTACCATGGATAAGAGCCTTGAGCATGAATGGGACGAGGCTGTGAAGGGATTTTTGAAGAAAGAAGGAATTGCCGCAGAGACGGGCTGAATGGAACGGCCCGCTCTGCGGCAATTACAGTTTATGAGCCGGAGCGTGTTCAGTGTGTTAATATATAATGGCAGAACAGGATCGGTATCTGCTTATTCTGCTCCCAGATCGTGGGATATTCGGAAAATGCGACCGGGCAGGCGGAACGTCCCACTTCGATGGTGATTCCGGCAATCGGAGAGGATTCGCGCTGGAGCCAGTCCTTGAGTCCGCCGACACCCTTGGAGCCCAGGATCTGATATCCGGTCACTCCGGAGGCGGTCACGGCCATGTCATACGATTCGGCCGCTTTTTTGTTGTCTTTCGTATCCCAGTAGAGAACCTGCCCCATAGCGTGATAGTTGATGACAGCAAGGAAGCCGTTCTGCGCAATCACGTTTGCCAGGGCCTGTGTCTCCGGCTCAGAGAGCGGAGCGCTTCCCTTGAAGTCTGAGGACGAGCCGTGGTTCAGCGTGGGATTTAAGGCCTCCCAGTCTGCGTTGAAATTGTGGTTTAAATCAACGCCGCGCGCGTTGCTCTTCCAGCGGACGAGATATTGTTCATAGGGGAGCGTGGTGCGTTCCTCGGCCACATCGGCCGCATACATGGCCCGGATACCCTCCTGAAGCTCAGGGGAGCGGATAGCGCCTTCCCCAAACTGGCTGAGCGCGACTCCGTCCGGGTTTGTCATGGGCACAAAGTGGATGGCAGTCTGGCCCATCAGGACGTTTAGCGGCTGTCCAAGGTAGCTGCCGGTATCCTGGAAGGCCAGCAGGTATTCAATCTGCTGCATCATCAGGGGAACGACGATGTATTCCCTGCCATGGATGGCTCCCTGAAAGAGGATCTTTTTCTGAGCGCCCGGGTTGCCGATGATAATATCATAGATATTCCTGCCGTCCAGAGTCTGCCCGATCACCTGGTAATTGATGCGGCCCGGATAGCGGGCGGCCAGCGCCAGAATATCCTGCTCCATCTGTTCGTAGGTATATTTGTCAACGGGATGCACGATGGGATCCGTAATTGTCTGATTATAAAAGGAATCATCCACAGCGGGCGGCGTATCCGGAAGAGGGGCGGCGGATCCGGGGCCTGCCGGGCCGGAACCGGATCCGGAGTCAGGAACCGTGGCTGCAGGCGGTATATCGCCGGCCGGCCCTGCCCAGGCAGGGATCGGCGACAGCGCCATGAAGGCAAGCGACAGGCACAGACAGCCTGCAGCAGCCTTTTTTGTCATACGTTTACGGGAGTTATGGGTAAATTTCATGAAGCTTATCCTCCTTTTTCTTACGTAATTATAAGAGAGGGGGAGATAAATGTCAACGCAGTGGAAAAAATTGAAAGAAAAAAGAAAAAAGTGTGTAACCGTTCAGCCTTTGACTCCGCGGGGGGGGGTGAGCGGCGGTCACAGAAAACCCGAGAGCAGCAGGGAACAATGACCTGAAAACGGAACATATTTACAGACCGCATCGCATAATCTGTAAAAACAAGATTTTGCGGGGGATTTTCCGTGAAAGAATATATTGAGGAGCGTGCGGTAGCGATAGCCAATTACATTATAGACTACAATGCGACGGTGAGGCAGACGGCGAAGAAATTTGGGATTTCCAAGTCCACGGTGCATAAGGATGTAACGGACCGCTTAGAGCACATCAATCCGTCTCTTGCGGCGCGCGCCAGGGTGATTCTGGATATCAATAAGGCCGAGCGCCATATCCGCGGCGGGATGGCTACAAGGGAGAAATACCAGCATCAGCTCCAGGCTTGCAGCAGGGAGAGGGATTAGAGCGTGTCTGAAAATGCAAAAGTTTTTTTGTTCCGGGTCATAAAGCGCTGCGGGTTCCAATAAAATGGTAGTAATTAAACCAAGCAGGGAGTTTTTATGAAAATCCTAAAAAAAGGAAAACAGTGTCTCATCCTTTTGGTACTGTCGCTTCTGATGGCGGCCGCGTGCCTTTTCGGGTGCGGCAAGAAGGAGGCGGCGGAGGATAAGATCCAGGATCTGGAATTTACGGTTGTGGGACAGAATGAGGTTCCTCAGGAGCTGCAGGAGATCATTGAGCAAAAGAAGCGGGAGCCGTTCCGTCTGACGTATACGAGCGGCCAGGATTTGTACATAGCGGCCGGATATGGGGAACAGAAAACAGGAGGATACAGCATTACAGTGCCGGAGCTTTATCTGACGGAAAATTCCATCACGATCCGGACCGAGCTGGAGGGGCCGGAGCAGGGAGAGCAGACCGGTTCTGAGCCGTCGTATCCGTATGTTGTTGTCAGGATGGAGTTTATGGAACAGCCGGTCGTGTTTAAATAGCAGGAATGGTAACAGGATGATGAAATATGGATTCCCGGTTATTGCATGCAATAGCCGGGAATAATTTATGAAGTTTTTATTTGTATATCCGTCTCGTCTGAGGTATAATAAATCCATACAGACAGTATGTTCGATGCTGTTCATTCAGGAAGGCCCGTTCGGGCCGGGCATCGGGCGGGTTCATGTGGTTCGGTGCTTTCATTTGATGTGTATCGCATAACAAATCCGGAATAATGCGTTAAAAATCAGAATAGAATGTTATTGTTCGCTGCAATTCACAGCGGCCGTTTCTTTATTCGATACAGATTTTTGGCCGAGATCGTGCGCGCCGGGGGTTTACGGCGCAGATAACGGTGAATTCAGCGATGCTGTATCAGGCCGCCGGAAAGGAAATCAGACGGGAGATGAGAAGAGAATATGGGGGATTACAGAAGGCTTACAGTGAGATTCTGTTCTGCTGGCAGGAGGCTTCGTTCGAGCGGTGTCAGAAGGAGCCGTACCAGAGCGTAAAGCGGAAAGAGAGGATGTACGATGGATATGAAACATGCGGGGCACGGGGGATACGCGGGCAGGAGGAGGATTTTTAGACGCGCGCGGGCGGGCATCCCGGAAAAATACAGGAGGCTGGGCCTGGCCTGTATGCTCTGCCTGCTGGCTGCCCCGGATTTTGGCATTTTGTGGGGGCCTGGCTCCGGTTTTGTCTACGCGCAGGAGGAGAGACGGGATGCGGATTGGGCGCGCTATTCGGAGATCTATGATTCGCCGGAGATGATCCCGGAACCTCCAAAGGAGTTTACAGGCGAAGGCGGGGAGCGCTTCCGGCTGATGTCAGAGACGCTTGTGGAGGTTCCGGCCACAGGGCGGAGAAAGCGGATTTCCGGGGAGGTGATTTACCGGGAGGTGAGCCGGGATATGGCGGCGCCGGACACTGCGCGGATGGAAGTTTGGGATGAGGAGAGCAAAAAGACGTTTGAAGCTGTGCTGCCTCTTGAGAGCGCGTCCTTTGAGGGGGAGCGCTGGAACGGGGATTTCGCTTTTACCGTGACGTTTCACACGTATGGGGCGGATTATTACCGGCTGGGGGAGCTTCAGATTTTGCATGATCCGGACGGGCCTTCTCTGTGGACGCACCGGGCCGCGCTTCTGAAGGAGCTGGGGAAAAAGGAGGAGGATTACCGGATTGAGTCGATTGACTGGGCCGGGGAGGCTTACAGAGACGAAAACGGGGTTCTCTGCCGCGACGCCCGCGCGTCAGGGAGCCGGAGAGTGTGGGACTGCCGGGCTGTTTATGCGGGAGAGACGGCTCTGCCGGATTACACGAGATACCGGCTTTTGATGGAGTATGAGAGAGTGGAGCCGGAGGCCGGGGAAGCGGCTTACGGGACGCCGGGGCGGGAGGCGGTCAGAGATGCCGGGAGGCCCGCGCATCAGGGAGCGCTCCCGCGCGGGGCGGCCAGGGAGGCGCTCCCGGCCTGGCTGAGATGGCTGAGGACAGGCGCAGGCGTGTCGTTTGGCCTTCTGCTTGCGGCAGCGGCCATATGGGGCTTTCGACAGCTTCTTAAGCTGGCCGGCAGGCTGCAGGAAGAAAGGGAGAGGGAATCATGAAAGAAGGGTAACAGTTCAGCCTTCGACTCTGCGAGGTGTTTTTTGTGAGCGAAGGTCACAGAAAATCCGAGGGCAGCAAGCGCGAAATTGTGCAGAAGGCACAATTTCTGTGCATCATTTGTTGCAGTTTAGCCGGAAGGCTGAACTGTAACAAAGAAGGAGTGACGTCTGGCAGGGATTGTTGACTATTTTCGCGGAAGGACGTATACTTTATGGAAATAAAGCGCAGGAGGGATGAACCTATGTCCAGGGAAGTGGTATTTAAGATGGAGCGGCCGAATCTGGTGGAGATCGGCCAGTCCGTGGAGGTTACGGAATCCGTCACGCCCTTTAATGTAAACTATATGATCGAGCCGGCTGTGGCCATGTCCGGCCTGTTCAAGCTGAACGACAGGATCAAGGCGGATCATGGAGTGGTGAAGAATATTGAGGAGAATGACAGGGGATTCTATGTAACAGTGGAGTTTGATGAACAGGAGGAGAAGCGATGAGAAAGATACCGCAGGATCCGGCTATGTGCGTGAGCTTTGTGAATACGCAGCTACGGGACGGCTGCGCGGATTTGGATGAATTTTGCCGGGAATTTGAGATCGGGAGGGCCGGGCTGGAGGAAAAGCTTCTGGAGGCCGGCTATGTATATGACAGGGCGGTGAATCGTTTTAAGTAGGGCCGGGGTGATGCAGGATGGAGATGTTGGCGTATGCGTTTGGCGAGGCGGCCGGGGTATGGCAGTGGATTCTGCTGCATATCTGGGCGGTCAATCTGGTACTCTGCGTGGTGATTGTCTTTTTCCGCCGCCATGATCCAAGGGCGGTATGGACCTGGCTTCTTGCGCTTTATTTTATCCCTGTTTTCGGGTTTCTGTTTTATCTTCTGCTGGAGCAGGATTACAGAAAGAGCAGGATGTTCCGGGTGAAGGAGGTTGAGGATCGGCTGAAATATTCGGCGCGCAACCAGGAGGCGTTTATCAGGAGCCGGGATATGGCGCTTCTGGGAACGCTGGCGGGCTATTACTCGGATCTGGTGATGTATAACCTGGAGACCTCCGGCGCGGTGCTGACGATGAATAACCGTGTGGAGCTGCTGACAGACGGCGTGGAGAAATTCGCGGATCTGAGGGCGGAGCTTGAGAAGGCCGCCCGGTATATTCATATCCAGTATTACATTATTAAAAATGACGAGGTATTTGGCTCCCTGCTTCCGGTTCTTCTCAAAAAGGCCGCGCAGGGCGTGGAGATCCGGATTCTCTGTGACGGTATGGGCGGGCGGTTTATGCCTAAGAAGAACTGGGAACGCCTGAAAAGGGCCGGTGTGAAGACGGCCGTGTTCTTCCCGCCCTTTTTAGGCCGCCTGAACCTGCGTGTCAATTACCGGAATCACCGCAAGATTGTGGTGATCGACGGGCGGGTCGGCTATGTGGGCGGGTTCAATATCGGAAAGGAATATATTTCCAGGGATCCGAAGTTTGGCTATTGGCGCGATACGCATTTAAAGCTGTACGGCGAGGCGGTTTTAGGGCTGCAGCTCCGTTTTGCGCAGGATTGGAACTATGCGTCGGGAGAGAATCTGTTTCGGGACATGTCATATTTCAGGGAAGAGAGCCTTCCCCTGCCTCCGGACAGCCTCTGCGAGGGGGTGGGAATCCAGATCATATCCAGCGGGCCGGATACGCAGACCCGCCAGATACGTGACAATTATCTGGAGCTGTTTCACAAGGCCCGCCATCACATTTATATCCAGACGCCGTACTTTATCCCGGACGACGCCGTCCTGTCCGCCCTTCAGATTGCGGCGCGCTCCGGCGTGGACGTGCGCCTGATGATCCCCTGCAAGCCGGATCACCCCTTTGTGTACTGGGCGACGTATTCCTATGCCGGCGATCTGTTAAAAGCAGGGGCCCGCTGTTATACGTATGAAAACGGTTTTCTGCACGCCAAAGGCGTCACGGTGGACGGGTGCGTGAGCTGCTACGGCACGGCGAATATGGATATACGCAGCTTTCAGCTAAACTTTGAAGTCAACGCCGTGATCTATGACGAGCGGACGACAGAGCGGCTGGAGGATGTATTTCTCAGGGATCTGCCCCGCTGCCGTGAAATCACGCTGGATGACTATGAGGAGCGCGGGCTTCTGATCCGCTTCAAAGAGCAGTGCTGCCGCCTTTTGTCGCCGCTTCTGTAAACCCGGAAAGAGAAGAAACTGGCTCTTGTAAAACGCGCCTTCTTTTTATATAATAGACACGATAAAAAGAGGAGGAGACGTTATGCTTCGGTTTATAGTAGTGGCAGTGATTTTATTTGGATTCTTGGGAGGCTCGATTGGCAGGCTGCACAGGCTTAAGGAGCTGTCAAAGTCGAATCCGAATCAGATGGAAGAGGAGAGCCTGCGGATTGTCAGGAAAATGTTCCGGCTGATCCTGCATATCGCCGGCGTTTCCGTGACGGTAAAGGGCATGGAAAATATTCCCAAAGGGCAGCCGGTTCTCTATGTGGGGAACCACAGGAGTTATTTTGACATTCTGGTGGGCTATACCACGGTTCCGGGCAAGCTGGGATTTGTGGCGAAAAAGGAGATGCTGCGGTATCCGTTCTTATCAGACTGGATGGTGAATGTCAACTGCCTGTTCCTGGATCGGAAGAACATCAAGGAGGGCTTAAAGGCGATCCTGGAGGGGATTGAGAAGGTGAAGCGCGGCGTGTCGATCTGGATCTTTCCGGAGGGGACCCGCAACCGGAGCGAGGATATCCTTGAGCTTCTCCCGTTTAAGGAGGGGAGCTTAAAGATCGCGGAAAAATCAGGATGCCCTGTGATCCCTGTGGCGCTCTCAGGAACAGCGGACGTCTTTGAAAAGCATATTCCGTTCATGCGCCCGTCGCATGTGACGATCGAATTCGGGACGCCGTTTTATATTAAGAAGCTGCCCCCTGAAGAGCGGAAATTTGCGGGTACTTATACGAGAAAAGTCATTATTGAGATGCTGGAGAAGGAGATCAGAAGCCATGGATCTGAAGGAAATCAGAATAAAGCTGGATGAAATTGATTCTCAGATAGAGTCCCTGTTTGAGGAGCGCATGCGTCTGTGCGGCGAGGTGGCGGAGTATAAGCTGGCCACAGGAAAGGCGGTTTACGACCCGGAGCGGGAGGCGGAGAAGATAAAAGCCCTGACCGGTATGGCGAACGGGGAGTTCAACAGGCAGGCTGTGGGAGAGCTGTTCCTTCAGATGATGACACTGAGCCGCCGATACCAGTATCAGACGATGGCAGAGCGGACAAAACGGCCTGATTTGGGCTTTCGTCCGGTCAGGGAGCTGGACATAAAGGGAAAACGGATTGCCTTTCAGGGGCTTTTCGGAGCCTACGGCCATGCGGCGGCCATGGCATTTTTCGGCAGGGATGCGGATATCTATCATGTGAAGCGCTTTGAGGATCTGATGGAGGAGGTGCAGGAGGGCCGGGCTGATTTTGGCGTCCTTCCCATTGAGAATTCGTCCGCGGGGGCTGTGACGGACAATTATGATCTGCTGGTCAGGTACCCGAATTTTATCGTGGCGGAGATTTTCATCCCTGTGAACCATTACCTTTTGGGCACGCAGGATGCGGAGCTTGCGGATGTGGAGATGGTGTATGCGCATCCGCAGGCGCTGATGCAGAGCTCGGAGTTTTTAAATGCCAGGAGAAGCTGGCGGCAGGTGAGCATGGAGAATAATGCGGTGGCGGCGAAAAAGGTGCAGGAGGACGGAGACAAGAGGCAGGCGGCTGTTGCCAGCGAGATAGCGGGAGGGCTGTACGGTTTAAAGCCGCTGGCCGGGCCGATCAATAACAGCAGGGACAATACCACGCGTTTCCTGATCCTTTCAAGGGATCCCGTGTACCGGGCGGGGGCGGAGAAGATCAGCCTGTGCTTTGAGCTGCCGCACACGAGCGGAAGCCTGTACAATATTCTGGGCAATTTTATTTTTAATCATGTCAATATGAGGATGATTGAGTCCCGCCCCATTCAGGGCCGGAGCTGGGAGTACCGTTTTTTTGTGGATATTGAAGGAAATCTGGAGGATGCGGGGGTGATAAACGCGCTGTTCGGCATTATGAGAGAGGCAAAAAATGTGAAGGTTCTGGGAAATTATTAGATTTATAATACAAAGCAGCCGTTCAGCTTGTCTGAACGGCTGTGATACAAACGAAAAAGAGGAGCGGTATGGGAGAGAAGAGGATGAGCGGCGAAAGCCGTATGATTTTGTACCGGAATTTGGAGTATCAGGAATTATTTGACGATATGTGCGGTCTTTTGTCGGACGGCGCGGGGGATGCCTGCGCCTGCGCGGGGCGGCTGATTGATATGGCGGCGGCTTATGGGTTCAGCGGGAATCTGTGGCGCTGCTTTTTGGCATTTTGTATGGCGTCCCATGAGAATGCCTACAGCGTCTCCTGCGAGATTTCGGGCTCTCCGGGGGGGAGCTTAGAGCGCCTGGCAGCCCGTGATTTCGCGCGGATGAGGGAGCTGTTTGCCTGCGACATCAGCAGGCTGGACACGGCGGGGGAGGATCTGTTCGGACAGCTTGCGGATTTTGAGAATCCTGCGGGGAACAGCCGGGCGCTGAACAGGCGGATAAGGGATCGCATCATGGAGCTTGCCGCGGCCCTTGCCAGGGCGGAGGACACGCAGGCGTTTCAGAGCGCAGTGACAGCGTTTTACCGGGAATACGGCGTGGGCCGGTTTGGCCTTAATCAGGCGTTTCATGTGCGCCTGGACGGGAACGGCTCTGCTGTGATTGAGCCGGTCACGCGTGTGGAGTGTGTAAATCTTGAGGATCTGGTGGGGTATGAGCGCCAGAAGCAGAAGCTGATCGAGAATACGGAGGCCTTTATTGAGGGCCGGGCGGCGAACAATGTGCTTTTATTCGGGGACAGCGGCACAGGGAAGTCGTCGAGCATTAAGGCGGTTCTGAACCGGTACTATGACAGGGGGCTGCGTATGATTGAGGTCTATAAGCATCAGTTTGGCTGCCTGTCGGATGTGCTGGAGCAGATTAAGGACCGCAATTACCGGTTTATCATTTATATGGACGATTTATCATTCGAGGATCATGAGACGGAGTATAAATATTTAAAGGCGCTTATCGAGGGCGGGCTGGGGATCAAGCCGCAGAATGTGCTGATTTACGCCACCTCGAACCGCCGGCATCTGATCCGGGAGAAATTCAGCGACAAGCGGGAGCTGGACGACGAGCTGCACAGCAGCGATACCGTGCAGGAAAAGCTGTCTCTGGCGGCGCGCTTTGGCGTAACGATTTACTATGGATCCCCGGATAAGAAGGAGTTTCAGAGGATTGTGAAGACGCTGGCAGAGCGGCATCATATCGCGATGCCGCAGGAGGAGCTTTTTCTGGAGGCGAACCGGTGGGAGTTAAGCCACGGCGGTTTATCCGGCCGTACGGCGGCCCAGTTTATCACCTATTTGCTGGGGAGATGAAGCAGGAGGTAGTGGAGTAATGGCAATGAAAACCTTTGCTGCAATTGATGTCGGTTCATTCGATCTGGAGATGGGGATCTATGAAATTTCGACCAAATACGGGATTCGGGAGATCGATCACCTGCGCCATACGCTGGTGCTTGGCAAGGAGACGTATAATGACGGCAGGCTGAGCTATGCGCTGGTGGAAGAGATGTGCGGGGTTCTTAAGAAGTTTACTGAGGTGATGAAGTCTTACCGGGTGGACGATTACCTCGCCTGCGCGGGCAGCGCGATGCGCGAGGCAAAGAACAGCCAGATTGTCCTTGACCAGATCTATGTGCGGACCGGCCTGAATGTAAGAACCCTGAGCAATTCGGAGCTGCGGTTCCTGAGCTATAAGGCGGTCGCGTCCCGGAATACGGAATTTCAGAAGACGGTCCAGACGGGAACCGCGATTATGGACGTGGGCTTTGGCAGCTCCCAGATTTCCCTGTTCGACAAGGATACGCTGGTTTCGACGCAGAACTTAAAGCTGGGTGTTTTGCGGATCAGCGAGATGGCGGCGCACTGGCGGGTGAATTACCGCATGGTGCCTGAGATCATCGAGGAGATGGTGGAGAGCGAGCTTTACACATTTAAAAAGATGTATCTGAAGGAGCGCCAGATCCGGAACCTGATTGTAACCGGGGAGAGCATTATCTATATGGTGCGGCGCGGGATGAAGGAAAAGACGAGGGAGCGTTTTACGGCCGGCCAGTTTAAGGAATTCTGCGGAACGCTCATTCACATGACGCTGGATGAGATTGAGGACGCATATGAGCTGGAGCACGATTATGCGGCGGTCATGGTCCCGAGCGCGATTATCTATAAAACGCTTCTGGATATGACAGGGGCGGAACATGTCTGGACGCCGGGGATCCGGCTGTGCGACGGCATTGCCGCGGAATACGGCCAGGAGAAAAAGCTCGTCAAATTCCATCACGATTTTACGGGTGATATCCTGTCCGCGGCGCGCAATCTGGCCAAGCGCTATAAGTGCCACGGCGCGCATGCGCAGGAGGTGGAACGGGCGGCGGTGGCGATTTTCAACGCCACGAAGAAATATCACGGCCTGGGGGAGCGGGAGCGGCTGCTTTTGCAGATAGCGGCCATTCTACATGCCTGCGGGAAATTTATCAGCATCACCGGGTGTTCGGAAAGCTCGTATCAGATTGTGATGGCCACGGAGATCATCGGCCTGTCCCATCTGGAGCAGGAGATCGTCGCAAATGTGGTCTGTTATAATATCCAGGAATATGCGTATGACGATGTGGAGCTGAGCTCGGATCCCTCACAGTCGGAGGGCTCAGCGAAATCCGGCCGGGAGATTAAAAATGTCATTGCCAAGCTGACCGCTATCCTGCGCCTGGCCAATTCCATGGATCGGGGGCACAGGCAGAAGCTGGCGGACTGCCGTCTGTCGGTACGGGATAATGAACTGGTAGTGACGACCGGTTACACGGGGAATATGATGTCAGAAATGTATTCCTTTAATCAGAAGGCAGACTTTTTTGAGGAAATATTTGGAATACGGCCTGTAATCAGGCAGAAACGGAGGTCGTAAGGGTGGCGGAAGCAGAGATCAGATATACGGAACCGGAGAATTATGTGAATCGTGAGCTTAGCTGGCTGGAATTTAATTACCGGGTGCTGGGCGAGGCAAGGGATAAGAGCACGCCGCTTTTTGAAAGGCTGAAATTCTTAAGCATCACGGCCTCCAATCTGGATGAATTCTTTATGGTGCGCGTGGCGTCCTTAAAGGATATGGTGCATGCGGGGTACAATAAGCCGGATATTGCCGGGATGACGGCGCAGCAGCAGCTCGACGCTATCGGCATGAAGACACACGCGCTGGTTGAGGATCAGTATAAGACGTACTCCCGGGTGCTTCTTCCGCTGCTCCTTGAAAACGGTCTGCGGGTGGCAGCGGGCCATGAGGAGCTCAGCGAGGAAGAGGGGGCGTATGTGGATCGGTATTTTGAGGAAATGATATATCCGGTCCTGACGCCTATGGCAGTGGATTCATCGCGCCCGTTTCCCTTGATCCGCAACAAATCGCTGAATATTGCAGCCCTGGTTAAGAAGAAAAAGGGCGATGAGGAGCTGGAGTTTGCCATGGTGCAGGTTCCGTCCGGGCTTCCGCGCGTGGTGGTTTTGCCGGATTCGCGGCCGACAGCGATCATTTATCTGGAGGAGATTATTGAGCGCAATATTGACAAGCTGTTTTTAAATTATGATATTATTTCCTGCCACCCGTTCCGCGTCATGCGGAATGCGGATTTGAGCATTGATGAGGACGAGGCGGAGGATCTGTTAAAAGAGATTGAGAAAAAGCTGAAAAAGCGCCAGTGGGGCGAGGTGATCCGGCTGGATATCGAGGCGAATGCGGATAAGCGGCTTCTGCGCATTCTGAAAAAGGAGCTTTCCGTGGGAAATGAGTCTATCTATGAGATTGACGGCCCCCTGGATCTGACGGTGCTTATGAAGGTATACGGCCTCCCGGGCTTTGAGGGCTTTAAAGCGCCGCCCTATACGCCGCAGCCTGTCCCGGCGCTGATGAATGAGGATGATATCTTCACGAATATCCGCAGGGGAGATATCCTGCTCACGCATCCCTTTGAAACCTTTCAGCCGGTAGTGGATTTCATCAAACGCGCCGCGAGGGATCCGGAGGTGCTGGCGATCAAGCAGACGCTGTACCGTGTGAGCGGGAATTCGCCGATCATCGCAGCCCTGGCGGAAGCCGCGGACAACGGAAAGCAGGTTTCGGTTCTGGTGGAGCTAAAGGCCCGGTTTGATGAGGAAAACAATATTCTCTGGGCCAAGATGCTGGAAAAGGCGGGCTGTCATGTGATCTACGGCCTGCTGGGTTTAAAGACCCACAGCAAGATCACCCTGATCGTGCGCAGGGAGGAGGACGGGATCCGGCGGTATGTGCATCTGGGAACCGGGAATTACAATGACTCCACGGCGAAGCTCTATACGGACTGCGGCTTATTTACATGCGATCCGCAGATCGGGGAGGACGCCACGGCTGTGTTCAATATGCTGTCCGGATATTCGGAGCCGCTTGGGTGGAATAAACTGTCCGTTGCGCCTCTGTGGCTGCGCGGAAGGTTTAAGCGCCTGATCCTGCGCGAGATCAGGAATGCGCAGGAGGGAAAGCCGGCCCGCATTGTGGCCAAGATGAATTCGCTCTGCGATAAGGAGATGATTGCAAACCTCTATGAGGCGTCGTGCGCGGGCGTGCAGATTGAGCTCATTGTGCGCGGGATATGCTGTCTGAAGGCGGGGATCCCGGGCCTCAGCGAACACATCACGGTGCGGTCAATCGTGGGCAATTTCCTGGAGCACAGCCGGATCTTCCTGTTTGAGAACGGCGGGGACAAGAAGCTGTTTATGGGCAGCGCGGACTGGATGCCGAGAAACTTGGACCGCCGCGTGGAGATCCTGTTTCCGGTTGAGGACGAGGGACTTAAGGAGCGGCTGCTCCATATTCTCGACGTGCAGCTTGCGGATAATGTAAAGGCCCAGTACCTGCGCCCGGACGGGAGCTACGGAAAGCGGGATCGCCGCGGCCGGGCCCCGGTCAATTCTCAGGAGGTGTTCTGCGAGGAGGCGGTGAGAGCGGCGAAGGCAGAGGAATCGATGACAGATCCGATGAAGGCGCGGGTGTTTGTTCCCCTGGAGCAGGAGAGCCTGCTGGACAGCTAAAGCGTCTGAATGTAACTGAATATTGGCGTCCTGACGGCCGGAGTTTATAAAAAATTGTATAAAATTTTATACGATTTTAATATTTCCTTGACTTTCCATGTAGGAATTGCTAAAATAGACTATAGTTTAAAACCTGGTTTAAAACAGTGTCTGCGCGCGGCACAATCATTAAAAAAGGGGGAACTTTTTCTATGCTTGAAGGACTTAATAATCTGGTCGGTATCCTGAACGGTCCTATCTGGGGCGTCGGAATGCTGGTGCTGATTTTCGGCAGCGGTCTGTTTTTTACAATCCGCTTAGGCTTTTTCCAGTTCGTCCACTTTAAAGATATGTGGAGCCGTATTATTGACAAGAGCAATTCCGAATCCGGTATCTCCTCATTCGCATCCTTCTGTACCACCATGGCCATGCGTGTGGGTACCGGTAACGTTGCCGGTGTTGCGGTTGCTCTCTATATGGGCGGCCCGGGCGCTTTGTTCTGGATGATTCTTGCCGGTATGACGAACTCTGCAGTGTGCTTTACAGAGTGTACGCTGGCAGTTCTCTACAAGACGAAGATTGACGGCCAGTACCGCGGCGGCGGCGCTTACTGTGCGGAGAGAGGCCTTGGATGGAAGGCCTACGGCGCGTTTTTCGCAGCCTTCTTCGGAATCGGCGTGGCTTGCTTTATGCCTGCGGCGGCAACCTATACGATTTGTGACGGCTTTCAGAACGCGATCGGTATCCCGATGTGGATTTCCGCTCTCGTAGTGGCCCTTATCATGGCAGTTGTGGTTATCGGAGGCGTAAAGCGAATCAGTGCGGTTGCATCCCTGATCGTTCCGCCTATGGTAACAATTTATCTGATTGTTACCGTTATCATTTTACTGATGAATATCGGGCAGCTCCCGTCCCTGATCGGCATGGTTGTAAAGTGCGCATTTGGAAGCACGGAAGCGCTTATGGGCGGCGGTCTTGGCATCGCGATCCAGCAGGGTGTTAAAAGAGGTACGTTTTCATCCGCATCCGGTATGGGCGAGTCCTCCCCGACCGCAGCGGCGGCGGAGACGAGCCATCCGGTTAAGCAGGGTATGGCGAACGCGGCCGGCGTATGGCTGGATACGGTTATCGTATGTACTGCCTCCGGTCTGATGATGCTTCTGACCGGCTGCTACAACACGCAGTTCGGGTATGTCGGAACCGGCGCTCCGGAGCTGGCAGAGCTGGCGGCGTCAGGAACAAACGGCGTTATCTTTGTACAGCTTGGCTGCCGTACCGTGCTTGGCGGTATCGCTCCTCTGTTTATTGCTGTTATGCTTGCGCTGTTCTCTTTTACCTGCCTGATCAGCTACTACTACGAGGCTGAGACAGCGACCCTGTATCTGTTCCAGGGCAAGGATAAGGAGAAGACCCGTAAGACGGTTATCCGCATCATGCAGATCGCCATGCCGGTTCTGATCTTTATCTGGGGTAATGTTGACTCCGGCCTTGCATGGAACTTATCGGATCTGGCCCTTGGCGGATCGACCTGGATCAACATGCTGATCGTGCTGGCGCTGTCTCCGAAGGCATTTGCCCTTTACAAGGACTATGAGGAGCAGATGAAGGCCAAGAAGGATCCGTACTACAACCCGGATAAGTTATCCTGGAAGGGTGTGGATGTTGAGATGTGGAAGGAGATCAACCGGGATCGGATCGCGGCTGATAAATAATCGGACGGTTCACGATATTTGGCTGATATCTCTGGTTCAGAATATGTGATTTACCAAAAAGAGGGTGTTCCCAGGCGGGAATCCCTCTTTTTTTGCGGATTGGTATGAAGAATGAGGGGCGTTTACATCGGCTTTTGTCCATTGGCGGCGATCTGCGTGGGAACGGGCTTTGGCCGGCTTATATGCGTTTCTCCAGCCATGCCACCGCCTGATACAGCAGGGCGGACACAATGCAGAGGATGACGATGCTCATAACCACCATATCCATTTTAAAGAGAAGCGGGTACGCGGTGACAGTGGAAGGTATCCCTGTAAAAAAATACGGGACAGCGGATCCCTACAATCCGCCGTCCCGTATGCTTTCTTCTTTATCAGGGAGTTCCTTTAAAATCTCCCATGTCCCGCGTCCTCCCCGCCCGTTAAACCGGATGTATCCCCCCTTTGATAATTCCTCCATGCGCTTCCTTACCATATACACAGAACGCCCCGTCTGCTCCGCCAGTTTTCCTGCAGTCATGGAAGGGGTGCGCCTCAGAAATTCCATGATTTTTCTGCGGTCTAAATATCGTCCCCTTGCGGTTTCCGGAGCAAAAGGGTAATCCAGCCGCAGGATAAAATCTCCGGACAGCCGTTCGGGCATCCATGCCGTATGCCCTCTTTTATCGGAAGAAACGTCTGTCATCCTGAGGGGATCAAAGCATATTTCAAGCTGCCATTCATGGACGCGGATCTCCCGGATGTCTTTCAGCATGGCGCTTACCGCAGCCTTCTCGAATCCCCCGTTTTCCAGCCGGTTCCTGATGCGTTCTATCCGCTGCTGTGAATATCGGATTTCCGGTTCGTTCTGTTTGAAACCTTCTTTCTGCACCTTAAGCCTGTAGAGCTCTTTTTCCAGCGCATCATTCTTCTTTTGGTAATTTTTGTCGGAGATCACACCTTCCAGAAGTTTGGTCAGGAGAACATCCTTCTGTGCCTCCAATCGCTGTTCTTCTTTTTCGGTTTTCTCCAGCGCCTTTCTGGCAGACGTCCCGCTAAGAATGTTTCTGAGAATCCGGTCGGTATATCCCACAATCCGGTCTTTATCCAGTCCTTTGAAACCGCAGTAATCGCTGCTGATCCGCTCCAGCAGATCCAATACGGTATTTTCATGTAAATGAATGCTGTCACAGCCCCGGGGAAAGCTCCCGGCCTCTTTTCTGGTTTTGACGCTTCCCTGCGGCGGCTTTCTTCCTTTTTCCAGATAGGTGCTGCATTTCCACTCGATCACCGGATGCTCTCTGTCTGCATAGCCATATCTCCGTGTACGGTAATAGGGCTTTCCGCACTGGCAGCAGACGATTTTCCCGGACAGTTCATATTGACCCTTGCCGCGGTCTCCTGTGCGGTCTTCATTGCAGTGAAACTTTGCGGCCCGATCCGTCATGGCCTGGTTTGCCTGTTCCCACAGCTCCCTGTCTACAATGGCGGGCGCCGCCCCTTCCCTGTAAATCCATTGTTCTTTTGGGACCTTCACTGTTTTTTTCGTCTCAAAATCATAATGCAGCCTGTTCATAATCATCGTTCCTTTGTACAGAGGATTGCGGATAATCCTTGTCACAGAAGCAGCGGTCAGGGTATTTCCGGTTCTTTTTACATACCCCTGCTTGAAAAAGATGTTGGAAATGGCGCGGCTTCCATATCCGGCGGCGCTGTATGCATAGATTTTGCGGATAATCTCTGCCTCTTCTTCGATTACCTTCACAGAACCGTCCGCCATCTTAAGAAAGCCAAATACCCTGGAAGTGAGCATGACCTTTCCGCCGTTTTTCTGACGGCTGTGATGGGCATTGTTTATTTTCTTACTTAATTCCCGGCTGTACTCCTCTGCTAAAATCGCCTTGATCCCGGTGATCAGGGCATCATCTGCAGTATAGAATTTTTGTTCTATGTACATGAACAGACGTTTTCCGTGGCTTAACATTCTGTCCAGAAAGAGATACCAGTCTTTTACATTGCGCATCAGGCGATCCTGGCTTTTGATGACAATGATATCAAACTTATCAGACTGCAGATCGTGAAAAAGCCGGTTATATTCATCCCTTCCTCTTGTCGTGGCGCCGCTTTTGAGTTCCACATACCGGTCAGCCAAAACCCATCCCTGCTCTCTGATACAGGTTTCGCTTTCTTCCACCTGCTTGCGCAGAGCCTTTGTCTGGCTTTCTTCTTCCGTGCTGCAGCGGCAATAGATGACGGCGCGGGGCAATGCCAATCAGTCTCCCTCCTTCAGAAACGCAAGGAAACGGATCTGTTCTTCGCGGGTCATGAATCGTTCTCTGACCAGCAGTCTGGCAATCTGCCTGAGGACGGATGCTTCATCCGGGCTGAATGCCACATGTGAGGTTTCCTTTTCCTGTCTGATATATACGTTGTCCATGCTTCCGAATCCATTTTTTATAAAGATATGGGCGTCAGCCTGTCTGCTTGCATGATTTTAAATTTTCTTTTTTGTGTTATTCTGTCAAAGTTTGGGCAATTGAGCCGATATATCTTATAAGAACACATTTTCCAGCACAGGGAAGGAAAAAAGTATGTCAAAGATAAAAACGGCCCATACGTCTTCTGAGCCGGCTGTCAGCACAGATAAGGGATTTCTGCTTGCCAGACAGCAGGCGGAAATAAAAAGCGGGGAAGCGCTGCTCCGGGGGATTTCCCAGACGGACAGGGAGCAGCATGAAAAAGCCCGGTCCTCCGATCAGGAGGAAGAGCAGGAGGATCCTAAGGATACGGCTGAGATTTCCGAAGCGCGCAGATGGATGTCCTCTGACGGGACGGGTTCTGTAAGCGAGGTTCTCCGATGGATACTGGAGATGGAAGAGGCCTGGGAAGCTTTTCTGGGATGGCAGCCGGATCCCGGCCTTGATCTCCCGGCGCAGCTTCAGCAACTGTCAAAGCTGTATCTTACGCTCCTGGAGGCTGCTTTAAAATATGCGGAAGGAGAAAATCTGACAGAGCAGTTGGAACGCCTGGACAGCATACTGGCTCAAAAGCTGAATCTGGTGATGGAGCAGAAGCTGAAGCAGTTAATTTCTCTCTTAAAAGAAACCGGACAGACGGAAACCCTGGACAGCATCCGCTCCGGCCTTTACAGGCAGACGGCCGGACGGACGCTCTCTCCACAGGCGGCGCGCACACTGTTTGCCCAGGGGAGGCAGGAGAGCAGAGGAAGTACCGGCCGCTCCGGCGCTGCGGCATCTTTTCGCGGAGAAGGCATGGTCTATCAGTCATCCGGGAAACTAAACAGCCGGTTTCAGGAGACGTATCATACACAGCAGAATTCCTGGAAAGAGCAGATCAGGCAGAGGAATGAAGCCATCCGAAGCGCCAGGAACGGTATTGCTGAACATACCTTTCAGCGGGGAAGGTGCGTTTCCTGTTCCGGCAGGGAGCTGGAGAAGGCAGAGCGGTTTGCCGGACATATCGCCTTCAGCGGCAATCTGTTCAAAAATCCGGGCATCAGCGCCAGAAACGAGGAGGTGACAGGCCTGCTGGCTGCCGTCATGTTTATCAAGGGGCAGGTATACGCCGGGGAAAGCCGGGAGAGCGGTTCTATGGCCCATCCTCTCCAAAATGCGATTATAAAAATCATTGATCAGTACCTGGGCCCAAAGGGAGCCTCTCATGTATATTACCACACCTTAACTGCGTACAGACAGATGCAGGATCCGCATAAAGCCATTGAGGACGGACAGGACTATGCTTACCGGCGGTTTCAGGAAAAACAGAGAGATCCCGCATTTCAGAGATCTCCGCACTATTCCAGAGAGTCCGGTTTTTTCCGGACCCTGTTAAAAGGTCTGAGCGCGGAACGGGAATTGGCCCTGGGAATGAGTATTCTGCAAAAGGACTGGCAGAATTTCCTGTGCGTCATCGGAAACAGGCAGAATTCTTCTTATTTATCAGGAATGGAAATCCGCAGTCCCTGGGGTGTCCTGGCAGATACGGGCATACCCCGGGCAGGCAGCAGCAAAAAGGCCGGAAAGCTCTTACTGGGCGCTGCGGTGCTTATCCTTATGGCCGCTCTGGCTGTCATAGGTTTCCGGCTGATTTAAGGAACGGCTCCTTAACACGATGGTTTTTCATATCAGAAGGCGCTCACAGTGAAATACCTGGGATCCGTAGATGATCAGGTATCCCAGGCCGAGCCGGGCCGCCAGGAATTCTCCGATGATCACGCCCACCAGGCAGAGGCCGATATTGACCTTCATGTTGCTGATGATGAGCGGGACCGAGCCGGGAAGCAGTACCTTAAAGAGCACGTCTCGCCGTTTTCCGCCCAGTGAATAGATGAGCTTGATCTGTTCCGGATCCATGCCGGAAAATCCGTTGTGCAGGGTCATGACCGCGCCGAATACGGCTACGGATACGGCTGCCACGATGATGGTTTTGACATTATTGCCCAGCCAGACGATGAGGATGGGGGCCAGGGCCGATTTGGGCAGGCTGTTGAGCATGACCAGATACGGCTCCAGGATGTCGGAAAGCGTGCGGCTGGACCAGAGAAGGAGGGCGCCTGCAAGGCCCGCGGCGATGACCAGGAAAAAGCTCACGAGCGTTTCCAGAAGCGTCACGCCTGTGTGCAGGAAAATGCTTCCGTCCCTGGCCATGCTGATAAAGCAGAGCGCTGTGCGCGACGGCGAGCTGAATATAAAATCATTGATGAGTCCCAGTCTGGCCCCAAGCTCCCAGAGGGCCAGGAGAAGAACGAGAAGAAGGATGCGGCAGACCGCGACCAGCCTGCGCCGTCTGTTCTGCCTGGCGACGTATTCCTGCTGGGCCAGGGTTTCATGTAATCCCATGCGATACCTCCGTTGATTTATTCTGTAATATGGTCCATACCTCATTAAAGCAGGAAGAAAAGGCGGGGTCGTTGCGCCGCTTTAGAGGCGTCATGTCCGGATCCGGAAACGGAGTTTTAAGGATGGCCTTGATCCGGGCCGGCCTGTCTGACAGAATCATGATCCGATCCGCCACACTGACGGCCTCTGACAGATCGTGCGTGATGAGGACCGCCGTCTTGTGCTGTTTGCGGATAATGGCGCTGATATCATCGCAGACAGAGAGGCGGGTCTGGTAGTCCAGGGCAGAGAAGGGTTCATCCAAAAGCAGGATATCCGGTTCCAGAGCCAGGGTGCGGATCAGCGCCGCCCTCTGGCGCATGCCGCCCGAGAGCTCGGAGGGGCGGGCATTCATAAAATGGGCCAGGCCGTAGTCAGACATCATGTCTTTCAGCCGTTTTTGATGGATTTCGTCGTTCTTTTTACGGATTTCCAGACCCAGAGAGGCGTTGGCCAGGATGGTTCTCCATTCAAACAGGTGATCCCTCTGGAGCATGTATCCGATCTCCTCGGTATGCCCGTTTAAAGGCCGGCCGTCGATGCGGATTTCCCCGGAATCCGGAGGCAGCAGGCCGCAAAGGAGGGACAGGAGTGTCGATTTGCCGCAGCCGGACGGCCCGACGACGGCCAGGAATTCTCCTGTATTTACTGTAAATGATATATTGTAAAGCGCCTGTGTCTCCCCTTCCATGGTGTGATAGGAATAACACAGGCCGGAAACCTCCAGTTTTGGTATCATGTTCACCTCATAAAATAGGGGTTTTAGTTTAGGATATGCATGAGCGGGCGCGCGGGTGTAGGCAAGAAGATGCCCCCCGTGAACAGTAACGGAATATGGAGGCTGTGATATCCCGAATGACGGACGGCTTGACTGGGAACTAAAAAGGTGTGATAATAAAGAGAATGAAACGATTTGGTTACGAATAGTCAGTATAGAAGGAGAAAATGAATGCAAAAGCAACCCTGCGCTACAAGAAGCTATACAATTGCCCTGATGCAGATGGACACACAGAATAATAAAAAGGAAAACCTGGACACGGCCTGCGCCTGGATTGACGAGGCGGCCGCCCGCGGCGCGCGGCTTGTCTGCTTTCCGGAGGTGATGAACCTGATCGGGAAGAATGTGGGCGAGGGCGGCGGCCGTGAGCGGATTCCCGGCTATACGACGGAAATCCTCTGCGCAAAGGCAAAGGAGCACGGGATCTACATCCATGCCGGCAGCCTGACCGAGGAGACAGGAGAGAAGCGGTCAGCGAATACAAGCGTTCTGATCGGCCCTGACGGGGCGATCCTTGCGTCCTACCGAAAGCTCCATATGTTTGATATCACCCTGGCGGACGGCGCGTCTTTTTGCGAATCCGAACGGGTTTCTCCCGGAAATGAGGCAGTGACGGTCCAGACGGAGCTGGGGACATTTGGAATGTCTATCTGCTATGACGTGCGCTTTCCGGAGCTCTACCGGCTGATGGCGCTGAGAGGGGCGCAGGTGATCTTTGTCCCGGCGAGCTTTACCATGCCCACAGGAAAGGATCACTGGGAACCGCTTCTGCGCGCCAGAGCCATTGAGAATGGCTGCTATATCGTGGCTACGGGGCAGATCGGGACAAAACCGGCCTATACAGCCTATGGCAACAGCCTGGTCGTGGATCCGTGGGGAACCGTGACAGCCAGGGCCAGCGATATGCCGGGCATCACGTATGCGGGGATCGATTTGGATTTCCTTGACCGCATCAGAAAGCAGATCCCATCGCTTGAAAACAGGAGATCGGATCTGTATGAGGTGCTCTGGAAAGGACAGGCAGACAGTAAAGCGGAATGTGGGGACGCGCTTAAAACGTAACTGTGCATACGGCCTCCCGAAAAAATCCCTTGCGCTTTATGGGAAAAGGTGTTATAATTTTCAGGATAACATAATACATTGGCTAGAGAGAGTGGACAAAAGTCCACTCTTTCACTTTGTTGCACAGGAAATCCGGCCAGCCGGCCGGCTTACGGAGAAGAGACAAAGCACAGAGCCAATATATTCCATAGAAAGGCGGTGTGGATATGGCAAAAGGCGAGCAATATGAAAAGAAGACAGAGGCCTGGCTTCTTCCTGTCCTTGAGGAGTACGGGTTTGAACTGGTGGACGTAGAGTATGTCAGGGAAGTCGGGGTCTGGTACCTGCGGGCCTATATAGATAAGGACGGCGGCATCACGGTGGACGACTGCGAGACGATCAGCAGGAAGCTGGGAGAGTGGCTGGATGAGGAGGACTTCATTTCAGACAGCTATATTTTAGAGGTCAGCTCCCCGGGGCTTGGCAGACCGCTTAAAAAGGAAAAGGATTTTGTAAGGAGCATAGGAAAGGATGTGGAGGCGCGTCTCTATAAGCCGCTCAACAGGCAGAAAGAGTACAGAGGCACGCTGAAATCCTATGATGCGGATACGGTAACGATTACATTAGAAGACGGCGGCGATCTGCCGCTGAAAAAATCAGATATTGCTTTGATACGTCTGGCCTTTGATTTTTAGACGGTAGGAGGATAAAAGAAAATGAACAAAGAGTTGATTGAAGCGTTAAATGTGCTGGAGAAGGAGAACAATATCAGCAAAGATATCCTTTTGGAGGCAATTGAGAATTCCTTACTGACAGCCTGCAAGAACCATTTCGGCAAGGCCGATAATGTGAAGGTGAATATTAACCGGGAGACCGGTGATTTCGCTGTTTATGCGGAGAAGGAGGTAGTGGAAGACGTAGAGGATCCGATGCTTCAGATTAGCCTTGCGGAGGCAAAGATGAAAAGCGCCAGATATGATCTGGGGGATATTGTCCACGTACCAATTAACTCGAAGGAGTTTGGCCGGATCGCCACTCAGAATGCCAAGAATGTGATACTCCAGAAGATCCGTGAGGAGGAGAGAAAGGCGCTGTTTAATGACTGGTACTGCAAGGAAAAGGATGTCGTGACCGGAATTGTCCAGCGCTATGTAAACCGCAATGTCTGCATTGATTTAGGCAAGATCGACGCGATTTTAACGGAAAGCGAGCAGGTGAGGGGCGAGGCCTTCCGCCCGACAGAGCGCATCAAACTGTTTGTGGTTGAGGTCAAGGATACGAATAAGGGGCCGAGAATCGCCGTATCCAGGACGCATCCGGATCTGGTGAAGCGCCTGTTTGAGTCTGAGGTGGCGGAGGTGCGCGACGGCACGGTGGAGATCAAAGCCATTGCCCGCGAGGCGGGCTCCAGAACCAAGATAGCAGTGTGCTCAAACGATCCGAACGTGGATCCCGTGGGCGCCTGCGTGGGGCTGAACGGAGCCAGGGTGAATGCGGTCGTGAGCGAGCTTCGCGGCGAGAAGATTGACATTATTAACTGGGACGATAATCCTGCGTTCCTGATTGAAAATGCGTTAAGCCCTGCAAAGGTGATCCTGGTTGCGGCGGACGAAGAGGAGCGCGAGGCGCAGGTGATTGTGCCGGATTACCAGCTCTCCCTTGCGATCGGAAAGGAAGGCCAGAATGCAAGGCTGGCGGCGCGCCTGACGGGCTATAAGATCGATATCAAGAGCGAAACCCAGGCCAGGGAATCGGGCCTTATGGATGATCTGGAGATGGGATATGAGGACGGCTTTGAGGGCTATACGGACAGGGATCTCATCGGAAGCCCGGATGAGGAGCCGGAAGAGGGATATGAAGGAGAACTTCCGGAAAGCGCGGAGTACGACGGGGAATTCTCAGAGGGCGCGCAGTATGAAGGTGAAGACGCTCAGGAGGAATATGACGGGGCGCTTTCGGAGGATGCTGTGTACGGGGAAGAGCTTCCGGAAGGCGCCGGGCCTGCGGGGGACGAAGCCGCAGGCAGTGAGGAAGACTACCGGATTCAGTGAGCGTCAGGTTTGAGTGCAGAGGGAGGTACAGCCGTTTGCAGTAAAGAACCGGAGCGGGCGGCGAAATCAAGAAAAAGCAGATTGGGAAGTGAGAATTGTTGAGTACAAAAAAAATACCGCAGAGACAGTGTATCGGATGTGGGGAGATGAAAAATAAGAAGGAAATGATCCGTATCCTCAAGACAACGCAGGAACAGATTGAGCTTGACGCCACAGGCAGGAAAAACGGCCGCGGCGCTTACCTGTGTCCGTCGATGGACTGCTACAAAAAGGCGGTAAAGAGCAGGGGGTTGGAGCGTTCTCTGAAAATGGCGATTCCAAAGGACGTTTATGAAATGCTGGAAAAGGAGATGGAACGGATTGGAGAACCATAAAAAGATATTAAACCTTTTAGGCCTGGCTACAAAGGCCGGGAAGACGGCCAGCGGGGGATTTATGACGGAAAAATCGGTAAAGGGCGGGAAGGCTTTTTTGGTGCTTGTGCCAGAGGATGCATCGAACAATACGAAAAAAATGTTCTTTAACATGTGTACTTACTATAAAGTCCCGATTTACTTATTTGGAAGAAAGGAAGAACTGGGCCACGCCATTGGTAAGGAGGCGAGAACCTCAGTGGCAGTGCTGGACGCCGGTTTTGCCAAAGCGCTCGCAAAGCAGATTGAACTGAACGGAGGTAGTGAGTATGAGGGTTAATGAATTATCAAAAGAAATTGGAAAGACGAATAAAGAGGTATTGGAGATACTGAGGAAGAATCATTTTGATATCAAAAGCCATTCCTCCAATATAACGGATGAACAGGCGGCGGTTGTGAGGCGATCCCTGCCGGCGGGCAGGCCGGAGGTGTCTGCGGCTGAGATTTCAAAATCAGGTACAGGAAAGGCGGAAACGAAGCGAGTGGAAGAGGTAAGGAAAGAGCCTGTGAAGGCAGAAGAAAAGGGAATGGAAAAACCTGCGGCAGACAGAGCGGAGAAGCCGGCTGAACCGCCGAAAAAGAGGATTGCGGCCGTATACCGCCCTCAGAACAGTACACAGATGAGAAATAACAGCCGTCCCAACGGGCGCGGGGCATCCGGCGGCGGAGCCGGAAAGCAGGCGGGCCAGCCAGCCAGAGGCGCGGGTCAGAATCAGGCGGGCCGCGGCGCGAACAGGCAGCCCGGAATCGGTGTAAGGCCGGTTCAGAAGACGGAACAGGCGGCAAAGGCGGCGCAGGATGCAGCAAAGACGCAGCAGCAGAGCGAGGCGGCAGCGGTTAAGAGCCGCGACGTCCAGGCCGCGGAGAGCGGCGTGCCGCAGAATCAGACGGCCCAGGCCGAGCGCGCCAAAAACGCACAGAATCTGGGCGGCGCGCCGGAACGCGATGCGCGGCAGGGAGGCCGTGATAACCAGCGCCAGGATACAGCCCAGGGAGCCCGCGATAATCAGCGCCAGGACGGAGGCCAGGGCAGCCAGCGTCAGGACGGCCGTGATGCGCAGAGACAGGGCCGCGACGGCCAGCGTCAGGGGAACCAGGGAGGCCGGGACGGCAGCCAGAGACAGGGAAGCCGTGACGGCCAGCGCCAGGGAGGCCAGGGAAGCCGGGACGGCCAGAGAAGCGGAGGCTACCAGGGGAACCGAGACGGCCAGAGAAGCGGAGGCTATCAGGGGAACCGGGATGGCCAGAGAAGCGGGGGCTATCAGGGGAACCGAGACGGCCAGAGAAGCGGAGGCTATCAGGGGAACCGAGACGGTCAGAGAAGCGGAGGCTATCAGGGGAACCGGGATGGTCAGAGAAGCGGAGGCTATCAGGGGAACCGGGATGGCCAGAGAAGCGGGGGCTACCAGGGAAGCCGAGACGGCCAGAGAAGCGGAGGCTACCAGGGAAGCCGCGATGGCCAGAGAAGCGGAGGCTATCAGGGAAGCCGTGACGGTCAGAGAAGCGGAGGCTTCCAGAGAGGCGGTTTCCAGGGAAACCGCGACGGTCAGGGCCAGAGAGGCGGCTTAAATATTCCGAAGCCATCCTTTGACGGCCCGGTTGTACAGAAGCCGCAGAATAATAAGCAGAATAAGAATGCTTACAAGAATGATAAATATAATAAAAAGGATCACGATGATAACATGAAGTCCAGGCAGGGCAAGGGAGGCAAGGGAGCCAAGACGGCGATGCTTCCGCCCCAGCAGAGGAAGGATGAGGCAAAGGTCCAGGAGATCAAGACCATCGTTATTCCGGAGAGCATCACAATCAAGGAGCTGGCTGATAAGATGAAGCTGCAGCCGTCCGTGATTGTAAAGAAGCTGTTCTTACAGGGCAAGGTCGTAACCATCAATCAGGAAGTGGATTATGAGCAGGCCGAAGAGATTGCCATGGAGTTTGATGTTCTCTGTGAGAAGGAAGAGAAGATCGACGTGATCGAGGAGCTCCTCAAGGAGGAAGAGGAGGACGAGAAGGACATGGTGGCAAGGCCGCCGGTTGTCTGTGTCATGGGCCATGTAGACCACGGCAAAACCTCGCTTCTGGATGCGATCCGGGAGACGAACGTTACAGCCAGGGAGGCCGGCGGCATAACACAGCACATCGGCGCTTACACGGTGGAAATCAACGGGCAGTCGATCACCTTCCTGGATACGCCGGGCCACGAGGCGTTTACCGCTATGCGTATGCGCGGCGCAAAATCCACGGATATCGCGATTTTAGTGGTAGCGGCTGACGACGGCGTGATGCCGCAGACGGTTGAGGCGATCAACCACGCCAAGGCCGCGGGGGTGGAGATCATTGTGGCTATCAATAAGATTGATAAGCCGAGCGCCAATATTGAGAAGGTAAAGCAGGAACTGATTGAATACGAGCTTGTTCCCGAGGACTGGGGCGGAAGCACGGTATTTGTCCCGGTTTCGGCCCACACAAGGGAAGGTATTTCCGATCTGCTTGAGATGATCCTTCTGACAGCAGAGGTAAAGGAATTAAAGGCCAATCCGGACAGAAACGCAAGGGGCCTTGTGATCGAGGCAGAGCTTGATAAGGGCAAAGGGCCGGTGGCAACGGTTCTGGTGCAGAAGGGCACCCTGCATGTGGGTGATCCGATCGCCGCGGGCGCATGCTTTGGAAAGGTCCGCGCCATGATGGACGACAAGGGACGCCGCGTCAAAGAGGCAGGCCCGTCCACACCGGTTGAGATCCTTGGCTTAAACGACGTGCCGAACGCCGGAGAGGTGTTTGTGCGCACGGACAGCGAGAAGGAGGCCAGAGGCTTTGCCGAGACGTTTATTTCCGAAGGAAAGAATAAGCTGATTGAAGACACGAAGATGAAGCTGTCTCTGGACGATCTGTTCTCACAGATCAAGGCCGGAAACGTGAAGGAGCTTCCGATTATCGTGAAGGCTGACGTGCAGGGCTCCGTGGAGGCTGTGAAGCAGAGCCTGATGAAGCTGTCGAATGAAGAGGTGGTTGTCAAGGTGATCCATGGCGGCGTGGGCGCAATCAATGAGTCTGACGTCAACCTGGCATCTGCGTCAAATGCGATTATCATCGGCTTTAATGTGCGCCCGGATGCGACCGCAAAGTCAACGGCAGAGCGCGAGAAGGTAGATGTCCGCCTGTACCGTGTGATTTACCAGGCCATTGAGGATGTGGAGGCGGCAATGAAGGGCATGCTGGATCCGATCTTTGAGGAGCAGATCATCGGCCATGCCATCGTCCGCCAGACCTTCAAGGCGTCCGGAGTCGGGACGATCGCCGGCTCCTATGTGCTGGACGGAAAATTCCAGAGAGGCTGCAAGGCCAGAATCACCAGGGACGGCGAGCAGATTTTCGACGGCCCTCTGGCATCCTTAAAGCGGTTTAAGGATGACGTGAAGGAAGTCAACGCCGGATATGAGTGCGGCCTTGTATTTGAGAAGTTCAATGATCTCCGGGAAGATGATCAGATCGAGGCATATGCGATGGTGGAGGTGCCCAGATAGGCCCCTCTTCCGTCCGGAAAGTGAGGCTATACGATGCGCAAGAACAGCATTAAGAATACAAGAGTCAACAGCGAGGTTCAGAGAGAGCTGAGCGAAATCATAAGCAGGGAGCTTAAGGATCCGCGGATCCACCCCATGACGACCGTCGTCGCCGTGGAGGTGACTCCGGATCTGAAGCTCTGCAAGGCTTACATCAGCGTGCTGGGAGATGAAGAGGCAGGAAAAGATACCATAAAGGGTCTGCGCAGCGCGGTGGGATTTATCCGCACGCAGCTTGCCAGACGAATCAACCTGCGGAATACGCCGGAGATAACATTTATTCCGGATCAGTCGATCGAATACGGCGTGAATATGACGCGCCTGATTGACGAAGTGACAGCCGGAATGAGCCGGGAAGAGGACGAAGAGGATAACGGATTTTAGAAGCAGGAAAAGAATGGCAAGGGAGAGTGATACAGGATGAGAAATCAATTGACAGAGGCCTTAAACGGCGCGGGCAGCGCGGTGCTGTTAGGGCATATCCATCCGGACGGCGACTGTATCGGCGCGAGTCTGGGACTTTACAATTATCTGAAGGAAAATATGCCTCAGATTTCAGTGGAGCTGTACCTGGATCATCCGGCGGACAAATTTTCCTATCTGGCCAGCTTTGATGAGATTCAGACCGTTTATGATCCGGAAAAGCGCTTTGATGTATGCATAACACTGGATGCGAGCGACACGGAGCGCCTGGAGATGTTCTGCCCGTATTTTGAGACGGCGGGCCGTACACTCTGCATTGATCATCACAGGACGAACAAAGGCTTTGCGCAGGAAAACTGTATCCGGCCGGATGCGAGCTCCACAAGCGAGGTTGTGTATACTCTGCTGGATGAGAACGCGGTCAGCAGAGGGACGGCTGAGTGTCTCTATACGGGAATCATCCACGATACGGGTGTGTTTAAATACAGCAGCACGACGAGAGCGACAATGGAAATTGCCGGAAAGCTGATTGAAAAGGGGCTGGACTGCGCGAAGATTATCGATGATACCTTTTACCGGAAAACGTACATTCAGAACCAGATTCTGGGGCGCGCGCTGCTTGAGAGCTTTCTGTTTATGGACGGACGCTGTATTTTCAGCGGGCTGAGGAAAAAGGATCTGGAATTTTACGGCGCGGATACCAATGATCTGGATGGGATCATCGATCAGCTCCGCGTCACGGAGGGAGTGGAGTGCGCGATCTTTATCTATGAGACGTCGATCCATGAATATAAGATCAGCATGCGCTCCAACGCGATTGTGGACGTCAGCAGGGTCGCAGAGTATTTTGGAGGCGGCGGCCATATCCGCGCCGCTGGCTGCACCATGTCAGGGACGATTTACGATGTGCTGAACAATCTGTCCAAACATATTGAGATGCAGCTTGACGCACATACGAAGAAGGAACATGAGAAAGTATAGCGGGGGACGGTATGATTCACGGCATCTTGAATATTTATAAGGAACCGGGCTATACCTCCCACGATGTGGTCGCCAGGCTGAGAGGCATTTTAAAGCAGAAGAAGATCGGGCATACGGGGACTCTTGATCCGGCGGCGGAGGGAGTGCTTCCTGTATGCCTTGGCTCAGGAACAAGGCTCTGTGATATACTGACGGATAAGAGGAAAACATACCGCGCGGTTCTCCTTTTGGGAACAGAGACCGATACACAGGATACGACAGGGACAATTCTGCATACCTGCGGGCCACAGCGTCTGGCAGAACTGGGGGAGGAAGAGGTAAGAAGAGCCGCTGAGAGCTTTATTGGCCCCTATGCTCAGATTCCTCCCATGTATTCTGCCCTAAAGGTAAACGGGAAAAGGCTTTATGAACTGGCCCGCGAGGGGAAGGAGATCGAGCGGAGGCCGCGGCCTGTGGAAATTTACAGGCTCACAGTGGACAGCATCCGTCTTCCGCGGGCAGAGCTGACCGTGGAGTGCTCAAAAGGAACGTATATCCGTACGCTCTGCCATGATATCGGCAGCCGGCTCGGCTGCGGCGGATGCATGGAAAAGCTGGTGCGCACGCAGACAGGGCGTTTTTGCCTGGAGGACAGCCTTCTGCTATCCGAAGTGGAACGTCTGGCTGCCGATGGACGGCTTGATGAGCGGATTGTGCCGGTGGATGAGGTGTTTGCCTCATATCCGGCTTTTTATTCGGATCAGGAGAGGCTGGATAAGCTTTTGCAAAATGGAAATGCGTTTCCGGCTTCCTCTGTGCCGGAAGGACTTTTGGGGCCGGGAGAGCAGCAAAAGGAGAGCCGGGACGGCGTGTGGATGCGCGTCTATGACAGCCGGCGCCGCTTTATCGGGATCTATGAATACGAGGGCGGCAGAGAGCGATGGAAACCAAAGAAAATTTTTCCGGGAGGAGACTAGAATGCAGTATATAACTGGGACCAGGGAATTTCAGATAGAGGAGCCGGCGGCGGTGACTCTGGGAAAGTTTGACGGGCTGCACCGCGGGCACCAGAAGCTTTTAAATGAAGTGTTCCGATTCCGGGAGAAGGGATACAAAACGGCTGTCTTTACCTTTGAGACAGCGCCGGGAACCCTGATGCAGGGAAAGCTCCAGACCATGATCACAACAAACGCGGAGCGCCGCGACAATCTGGAGCGGGCCGGGATCGATTATCTGGTGGAATACCCCTTTAATGAGGAAGTGGCGCGTATGGATCCGGAGACGTTTATTTCCCATATCCTGGCCGGACAGATGAGCGCAAAGGCCGTCGTTTCCGGGACGGACTGCCGCTTTGGCTATAAAAGGGGCGGGGATGTGGCGCTTTTGGAGCGCCTGGCTCCGAAATACGGCTATGAGCTGACGGTCGTGGAAAAGGCGCTGGACGGAACGCGCGAGATCAGCAGCACGTATGTGCGGGAAGAGCTGGCGGCCGGCCATATTGAAAAGGCAAACGAGCTGCTGGGCTATCCGTATGCCGTGCATGGCAGTGTGATCCACGGAAGGCATCTGGGCAGTACGCTGGGCTTCCCGACTGTCAATATTGAGCCGGGCGGCCAGAAGCATCTGCCGGCGTTCGGCGTCTATCTTTCACAGACCGTGATCGACGGGAACTGCTACGGCAGTATTACCAATATCGGGAAAAAGCCTACCATAACAGGAGAACACCCGGCCGGCGCGGAAACGCATATCTATGGTCTCAACGAGGATCTGTATGGAAAATGGATCGAAGTGCGGCTGCTCCGGTTCCTGCGCCCGGAGATGAAATTCTCCGGTGTGGACGAGCTGAAGCGCCAGGTTCTGAATGATAAAGAAACAGGGAGAAGGATGCATGGGCTGTAGCGGTCCGCCGCATCCTTCCTGTTTCATCAGGGCCGGGGCCCGCTGCCGCGCCATATGCGGTTCTCTGACTTGTGGTATGCAGAAAAAACAAAAACGCCGCAGTTCAATGCGGCGATGCATGTTCCTCAAGGCGCCCGGCCACCTCTCTGCCTGCGAGCCGGATGTACTCGCCCAGGGGAAGCTCTTCACATCCTATGAGCGTATGCCGGCAGTGTACGTGTCCGGCAACCGGGATGAGGATCTTATGCGCCCTGCTGGAGCCGACCGCAGCCGCCATGGCGGGCGTGATCTCGCCGAGCAGGGAGTCCGCGATCACGATGCCGATTGGCCCGATGATCAGATCCGCGTCACGGCAGGCCACAACTACGGGATTCTCACCGGTGGCGCCGAATCTGGCGCCGGCTTTCATCATGGACGCCGTAGCCGTGCTGTTTGTGCCGATGGCTGTGACCGGGAGATCCGGGCAGCGTTCCCTGAGTTCTTCTACAATGGCCCGTCCCATGCGGCCGCCCTGGCCGTCAATCACGATCACGTTCATGAATCCCTCCGTATCCTGTGCTGCTTTCTGCTATATTCCGGTAATGCTGTGAATCAATCATCAATAAGATAAAACGGTGAAACCGACAGAAGAGGATATCATAATTGTCTTAAAAACAATACCCCAGTATATCTTTTCTATTATAGCATAAAACAAAATAAATAAAAAGAGGAAATTTGAAAAAATAACATATTTTTATTTACAAGGAAACACTTTTCTATTATAATGCTATAGACAAATAAGATGGTGGTAAAGGTTTAGAAGCAATTGAGAGGGAAAAAACATGAGGAGAAACGACATTCACAAGGTATTGATTATCGGTTCCGGCCCGATTATTATCGGACAGGCATGTGAGTTTGATTATTCCGGAACGCAGGCGTGCAAGGCTTTACGGAAGCTTGGCTATGAGATAGTTCTCGTTAATTCCAATCCGGCTACAATCATGACAGATCCGGAGACGGCAGATGTCACCTATATTGAGCCGCTGAATGTGGATCGGCTGGCGCAGATCATTGAAAAGGAACGTCCGGACGCGCTGCTTCCGAATCTGGGAGGGCAGTCGGGCCTGAATCTCTGTTCCGAGCTGGCGTCCGCAGGCGTGCTGGATCAGTATGACGTGAAGGTGATCGGCGTGCAGGTCGACGCGATTGAGCGGGGCGAGGATCGGATCGAGTTTAAGCATACGATGGAAAGCCTTGGGATCGAGATGGCGAGGAGCGAGGTGGCGTACAGCGTGGAGGACGCGCTTGCAATCGCGGATAAGCTGGGATATCCGGTTGTGCTCCGTCCGGCCTACACGATGGGCGGCGAGGGCGGCGGCCTTGTCTACAATGTTGAAGAATTAAAAACAGTCTGTGCGAGAGGCCTTCAGGCCAGTATGGTGGGCCAGGTCCTCGTGGAAGAATCCATCTTAGGCTGGGAAGAGCTGGAGCTGGAGGTTGTGCGCGACGCGAAGAATCAGATGATCACAGTGTGCTTTATTGAGAATATTGATCCGCTGGGCGTACACACAGGCGACTCTTTCTGTTCTGCGCCAATGCTTACCATTTCGGAAGAAGTTCAAAAACGTTTACAGGAAAAATCGTATAAGATTGTGGAAGCTATCCAGGTGATCGGCGGCACGAATGTACAGTGGGCGCATGATCCGAAGACGGATCGCGATATTGTGATAGAGATCAATCCCCGTACCTCCCGCTCGTCGGCGCTTGCCTCCAAGGCCACCGGCTTCCCGATTGCGCTTGTCTCGGCCATGCTGGCTACCGGTATGACGCTGGACGAGATTCCGTGCGGGAAATGCGGCTCCCTCGAAAAATATGTTCCTACAGGGGACTATGTGGTAATTAAGTTTGCGCGCTGGGCGTTTGAGAAATTTAAAGGCTCTGAGGATAAGCTGGGCACGCAGATGAAGGCCGTGGGCGAGGTCATGAGTATTGGTAAGACCTATAAGGAGGCGCTTCAGAAGGCCATCCGCAGCCTGGAGCAGGGGCGTTACGGCCTGGGCCATGCAAAGGATTTTGATACAAAGACGAAAAAGGAGCTGCTCTCCATGCTCCATGTAGCCACAAGCGAGCGCCAGTTCATTATGTATGAGGCTTTGAGGAAGGGCGCGACAGTGGACGAGCTGTATGACCTGACAAAGATCAAGCATTACTTCATTGAACAGATGAAGGAGCTGGTGGAGGAAGAGGAGGCGCTTCTCCAGTATAAAGGCTCGGTTCCTCCGGCCGGGGCGCTGCGCCAGGCGAAGCTGGACGGGTTTGCGGATAAGTATTTAAGCGACCTCCTGGGCGTGAGTGAAGAGCAGATCCGGGACGCGAGGACGCAGGCCGGCATCGTAGAGGGCTGGGAGGGCGTGCATGTGAGCGGTACAGAGGACTCTGCTTACTATTATTCCAGCTATCACATCAAGGACGAAAGCCCGTCAAGCGACCGGAATAAGATCATGATTCTGGGCGGCGGACCGAACCGCATCGGGCAAGGAATTGAGTTTGACTATTGCTGCGTCCATGCAGCAATCGCGCTCAGGGAGCTTGGCTTTGAGACGATCATCGTCAACTGCAACCCGGAGACGGTTTCCACCGATTACGATACCTCGGATAAGCTCTATTTTGAACCCCTGACCCTGGAGGATGTACTCAGCATTTACCAGAAGGAAAAGCCGCTGGGCGTAATTGCGCAGTTTGGCGGCCAGACGCCGCTCAACCTGGCGGCGGATCTGAAGAAGTACGGCGTGACGATCCTGGGGACGACGCCGGAGACGATTGATATGGCGGAGGATAGGGATCTGTTCCGCGCGATGATGGATAAGCTGGAGATTCCGATGCCGGAATCCGGCATGGCAGTGACCGTGGAGGACGCGCTGACGATTGCAAACCACATCGGCTATCCGGTGATGGTCCGTCCGTCCTATGTGCTGGGCGGACGCGGTATGGAGGTCGTGCACGACGATGACGCCCTGACCTTCTATATGAAAGAGGCCGTGGGCGTGACGCCGGATCGCCCGATTCTGATTGACCGTTTCCTGCATCACGCCACGGAGTGCGAGGCGGACGCCATCAGCGACGGGGACAATGTATTCGTTCCGGCCGTGATGGAGCACATCGAGCTGGCGGGCATTCACTCCGGAGACTCAGCCTGCATCCTGCCGTCCAGGAACCTGACCAAGGATCAGGTGGAGACGATCCGCGATTATACCGGACGGATCGCAAAGGAAATGCATGTTGTGGGCCTGATGAATATGCAGTATGCGATTGAGGACGGCGAGGTGTATGTGCTTGAGGCCAATCCCAGGGCGTCGAGAACCGTGCCGCTGGTGTCCAAGGTGTGCAATATCAAGATGGTCAAGCTGGCGACAGATATCATGACCGCCCATTTGACAGGGAGGCCCTCTCCGGTGCCGGAGCTTGAGGAAAAGAAGATTCCGCACTACGGCGTGAAGGTTCCGGTCTTCCCGTTTAAGATGTTCCCCGAGGTGGATCCGGTGCTCGGACCCGAAATGCGCTCCACCGGAGAGGTGCTGGGCATGTCCTCCAATCTGGGCGAGGCGATTTACAAAGCGCGCGAGGCGACGCAGACAAGGCTTCCGAATGCAGGAACCGTGCTTCTGAGCGTCAGCGACAAGGATAAGCCGGAGCTGATTGAGGTGGCCATGGGCTTCCACGAGTGCGGCTTTAAGCTTATGGGCACAGGGAGAACGTATGATATCATGGCGGCGGCCGGGCTTCCGGCGGAGAAGATCGCAAAGATCAATGAGGGACGCCCCAATATCCTGGATAAGATCACAAATAAGAAGATTGATATGATTATCAACACTCCCATGGATAAAAAGGGGATGGGGGATGACAGCTATATCAGGAAGGCGGCAGTAAAAGGAAAGATCCCGTATTTCACCAACATGGCCGCTGCAAAGGCCACGGTTCAGGCGCTGCGCAGCATAAAGAAGAACGGGCATATCGGAGTAAAATCACTGCAGGAGTTTCATCAGGAGATTAAATAGGAATTCCTGTTCATACGATATATAAAACGGACCGGGAAGGCGCGGCGGCCTTCCCGGTCCGTTTTTCAGTCACGTTTAAGGGTGATATACGTGAGATTGTGATGTAAAACGGTTGTGTGAGATCTTCTCACCTGCATCCGCTTCTCAGCGGTATTTGTGAAGCGGCCGGTCTGCAACCCATCCCTTTGTGATCCATGCCGCGCCCCACATGACAGCTACGATCACGAAGCAGGCGATGATGGTGACAACCGATCCCATGGTTCCCATGGATGTGATCAGGATCTGCGGGATTACCTGAAGGCCGATGATGATCGGGCGGTTAAAGATATCGGCGATGCCGGAATCCTCGATTCCCCGGCTCTTGAGATCCGGATCCACAACCCTCTGCAGAAGAACACCTGTAGCTGCAACGCCGGTGGCATGTCCCCACATCATCATGTTACGCTCAAACCAGTCTTCCTCGGATGACTTTCCTCCTATATAAATGAACCAGAACCAGGTAATAAGGAAGCCGAGTACACAGACCACGATCAGCGGGAATGCGTAATCCAGCACTACGGACAGGTTCAGGGAACCGATACCGGAAATCATCAGAAAATCTGTGGCAGAGCCCTGGATGCGCTGGATGGATCCGCGGTCCACGTACTTCTGCGCGCCGGTCCGGTTCAGCAGGAAATTGATGATCAGTCCTGCAAAGAGGGAAAGGCAGAATTCAGGTATGGAAATCTTGTACTGAAACGTGGACAGTGTCCAGTTCGCAAACCATTTGGAGGCCATGTAGCCGGCCCAGGAGGCGAAGAGCACGATTCCCAGATGGTAGCCGAGCGGATCCAGGCAGATAGAAGCAACGGTTCCCATGGAAGACGGCTTCTGGTTGGCCGGGGGAACAAGGCCGGTTTTCATTTCAAGCGGAAGCTCCTTTGGGTTTTCCACATAATGCGTGTATCCTTTTCTGGTTCCCCAGTTGATGATAATCATACCGGTGATAATGCCGCCCACGATTCCAATGGTAGCGCAGGTGTTGCCAAGATCCGTCATATCCGGGACGCCGAGATCCGCCAGTGATTTTCCTACAGCCGCTGCGGTACCGTGTCCGCCGTAAAATCCGGTTGCCATCATAAGCCCAAAGCTTTCATGCAGAGCCGGGTAGATCTTCGTAAGGAAGGCGACAGTTACCAGCATGCCTACTGCATACTGCAGGACGGCAATACCGGAGATGTTGAAAAACATTCCCATGATTTTCGGTCCTGACATAGCGCCCTTCTGGGGCCTGTCTCCGATGGGCGTCGCGGCAAAAATCACGACGATCAGAACGCTTGCATAGGTTCCAAAGGAAGCCGACAAAGGCAGGAGACGCAAAGCCTCCCATGGGCTTTTCGGCCCGAAAAGCAGGGCCAGGATGCCGGCCAGAACAGAAGGAGGCACTAAGAGCTTTTGAAACAGCGGGAGCTTAGCCCGCAGAAATTGCCCGATGAGCAGCAGAGTCCCCATCACCGCTGCGTCGATCATTACCTGCCAGATAGCGGAAGTCATAGTCAGTTCCATACGTATTTTCCTCCTTTTCATTATCAGTAATCTAAAGCAGTCTGTCTCAGAGCATTTTCAAACACGCTCTAGCCTGCCTGAGCGGAAACGACGGTGTTGCCGTAATACGGTAGCTGCTCGTCAAAGCGCTGCTTTTGATTGTGGAACCATCGAATCAGATGGCGGATCGTGTCCGCGGCTTTTGCACAGGCTGCCAGGTCGGAATTAAAGGCCTGGTGCGGCTGGACATAAATATTCGCCGTGCGGTTTTTCGCCATTTCCACGAGGCGTCTGGCGGCCTGGACGTCTGCATTCTTACTTTCTGCCCCAAATTTCAGAAGATCCGAAAACTCCTGCTCGGAGCTGAAGACATCCAGCCCGATTCCCCCCAGAAGGCCTTTTTCATAGAGGTGAAGAAGACCGGTCTCCGGAGCGATTTCTCCGCGGGTTATGTTGATGAACAGGAAGCCTGCCTTTCCTCTGCTCAAATATTCTTCCGAAAAATAATTTACATTATAAAAGGCACTGTCCGGAAGCTTTGTCAGATTCATGGCATTTACAATGATATCGCTGGTTTCGATGGCCGTCTCCTTTGACACGAAGCGGATCGCCCCGCCGTCCTGGCATTTGAGCTCCTGCTCACGGATATCGACAGCCTGGACATCGAGGCCATTGGCCTCCAAAAGCTCGTAAATGCGCCTGCCGATTTTCCCTAAGCCGAATACGGTGGCAGTCCGGGTTGGACAAAGCTCCATAAAGGACAGAGCTTTGCTGCGCTCAAACAGGATCGCATTATTGGTATAATGGTTCAGAAGGCCGGCGGTGGCATAGACAAACTTAACAGCCGTCTGCGCGACGGAATTCACACAGTAATTCCGCAGGGAGGTGATATTGGCTTTCCCGGCCAGGGCTTCTACGTGATCATAACCAGCGCTGCGCGTAATAATACTTTTTTTACATCCGGATAACCAGGCGTCAGGAATCACAGAATGTGTTTTTATGGTGATAATATCCGGGAGCTCCTCGTCCAGATTGTTTTTCTGAAACTCCTGGATCGTTTCCGGAATTACGAGAGTGCGGAGCGTGTCGGGAAGAAGGCCCTGTTCCTTTGCGCGTTCTGTTTCCTCTGTCAGATGATGCGCTTCCGCTCCCAATGCTTCAAAATGGATTATGTCATAATGTCTGTTCATATCGTTAGTCACTCCTTTTTTTGGTCGTTTCTGCGCATCAACTCCATACTCTATTTATATCATTGATTTGTGTGAAAATCCTGCATTGCACGAGGATAAAGCTGACGGATCTTGTGAATTGAGCATTTTTAACCGGGTTTTCCCCTCCCATTTTTTTACTATAGCGCTGTGATTATACAAAAATTATAATAAAAACAGGGGAATGATGGTCAAATTCGCGCCTTTGCAGGGAAGTTGTTAATTTTATGAGGAATCTTGCGAACAGGGAAAAATGAGGTTGAAGGCGGGCAGAGATACCGGGTAAACTGAGACAACAAAAAGCGGAGGCCCGGAGACAGGCCCTCATGGGAAAGCAGTGTGCCCGCGTGGGAGCCGTTATGTCTGTGGATGCTTACGGCTCATGCTCCCGGGCCCTGTACACTAATAACATATTTACAGATCAGGAGTGGATAATACATAATGATTGATTGCAGATATGAGATTCATATTAGTAAAAATGACACCTATTCGATGGCCCGGCCGCACTTTCATGAGGAGATCGAGATCGCCTTTTGCATTGCAGGGGAGGGCGTGTTTTTTCTGGAACCGGAGATATTTCCGCTGTTTCGGGGACAGTTGTTTTTAATTGATTCTTCAATTTTACACAGGAGCGTGGCGAACGAGGAATACCGCTGCATCGCGTTTCACATCTCATCAGAGATGCTCAAATCTTTTTCATCGGTTCAGAGTGATTTCCTGTCCATGACGCAGCGGTCGGGCCTGGTCGCCACACTGCATGGAAAAGAAATCGAGGCGCTGGAGAGACAGTTTTTGTCATTAATGGAGGACTTTGGCAATGGCTTCGGCGACGATATACGCCGGACGATCACAGTGCTGTCATTTCTTCTGAGCTGTTTTTCCTACTTTGACAAGGCGGAGGATGTGAAGAGCCACACAAATTCAGAGCTTGCAAAGGTGGCGCCGATTCTTACTTATATACAGGAGCATCTGTCGGATCCGCTGACAACGCAGTCGATTGCCGATGCATTCTATATGAGTAAATATCATCTGTGCCATATTTTTAAGGAGGGGACAGGCTTTAGTGTGATTGACTATGTGATCAACTGCCGGATCCTGAAAGCGAGAATGTTCCTGAGAGAGGGGATGCGGGTGCAGGAGGTAGGCGAGCAGGTGGGGTTCAGAAGCAATGAGCATTTTATCAGGACCTTTAAAAGGCTTACAGGTATGCCGCCGAAAAGATACGCCATGCGCTACCGGGAAAGCGATCAGAAGATGAATCAGGAGATTGTGGTAGTCGAGGGCAGGGATGGAAAGAAGGTGGAGAGCCTGAAGGCATAGGCTGCAGGATTGGATGGGCTGATAAGGCAGGCCGGGAAAGGAAAAAAGCCGGGGAAAAACAGGCCCGGGCGGCGTAAAATCTGTGAAAGCAGGCCGGACTGTATGAAAGCTTTGTGGAGAGCCGATTTGTATAAAAATACAGATAAATAAAATACGAAAAAATTTTATTTTAAAGACTTGATTATTTTTTAAAATACGCTATAATATAGCTCTAGGAATATATAATTTATATTTATTCATATTCGCTGTATAAATATGGAAAACGGAAACGTATTTCTCAGGGCGCGCTTAAGACGGGCCGGCGGCGGATAGAAAAAAGAGGAGGAGACATTATGAAAAAACAGATTACAGCACTGGCACTGGCAGCTATGATGGCGGCCGCATCCTTAGCGGGCTGCTCGTCCAAGCCGGCCGAGACAAGCGCTCCGGAGACGGAGGCACAGACCGAGGCGGAACAGACAAAGGCAGAGGAAGCCGAAGCGGCAGAGGCGGAAAACGAGGAGACAGAAGCAGAGGCAGAGCAGAGTGAGAATAAGGGCGTTCTGGTGATGGCGACGAATGCGGAGTTCCCTCCGTATGAGTTCCATGACGGCGGCGAGATCGTGGGAATTGATGTGGAGATTGCAGCGGCGATCGCGGCGGAGATGGGCATGGATTTTGAGGTAGAGGATATCGCCTTTGATTCCATTATCCCCGAGGTTCAGTCCGGAAAGGCTGATTTCGGCGCAGCCGGCATGACAGTGACAGAGGACAGAAAGCAGAGCGTTGATTTCTCAGATTCTTATGCAACAGCCACACAGGTTATTATCATAAAAGAGGACAATGCGGACATTGTCAGCCCGGATGATCTGGAGGGCAAGACCATCGGCGTTCAGCTCGGCACCACAGGCGATATCTATGCAAGCGACATTGCGGACGCCACGATTGAGCAGTACAATAAGGGTTTTGAGGCGGTTCAGGCATTGACACAGAATAAGATCGACGCCGTTATCATTGACGGAGAGCCGGCAAAGGTATTTGTGGCTGAAAACGAGGGCTTAAAGATCCTTGACGAGGCATTTACAACAGAGGAATATGCCATTTGCGTAGAGAAAGGCAACACGGAGCTTTTAGAGGGCATTAATGCAGCCATTGCAAGCCTGAAGGAATCCGGCGAGCTGCAGAAGATTGTTGATAAGTACATTACGGCAGAATAAATCGGGCATAAACCATTTGAATTAACGCTGCATTATGTTTCCGAAGGGCTCAGAATATCATGATATTCTGTAATGCCAAACCATGTGCCGTTATTTGAATCGGGTTATACCAAGAATGACACAGGCCGTATGGGCGGCCGGTGATCCGGGGGACGGTCAGGTTGTCCGAACTGGACGGTTGCGATGCTGGAGTGGAAGGGCCTGGGTAATGGCAGGCCCTTCTGTTATATAGAGGATGCTTATATCATGTGGGAAACATTTAAGAGTCGGTTCGTCCTGAATTTTATGACGGACGATCGCTGGAAGTACATACTGGACGGTCTCGGCGTGACGCTGAAGGTAACGCTGTTTGCCGGCATTGTCGGTATTCTGATCGGTTTTCTGATTGCCGCGGTCCGTTCCACCTGTGACAAGACGGGAAAGCTGAAATTTTTAAATCTGGTCTGCAACTTTTACCTGACGGTGATCCGCGGGACTCCGGTCGTGGTGCAGCTTTTGATTATCTATTTTGTGGTGTTCGGTTCAGTGAAGATTGACAAATCACTGGTGGCGATTCTGGCGTTTGGAATTAACTCCGGGGCTTATGTGGCAGAGATTTTCCGAAGCGGAATCATGTCCATTGACGCCGGGCAGTTTGAGGCGGGCCGGAGCCTGGGCTTTAACTACAGCCAGACCATGTGGTATATCATCATGCCTCAGGCGTTTAAAAACGTGCTCCCCGCGCTGTGCAATGAATTTATTGCCCTGTTAAAGGAAACCTCCGTCGCAGGTTATATCGCGCTGCAGGATCTGACCAAGGGAGGCGATATTATTCGGAGCCGTACCTATGATGCATTTATGCCGCTGCTTGCGGTCGCCCTGATTTATCTGATTTTAGTTATTATATTTACAAAGCTGATACAGATGCTGGAGAGGAGGCTGAGGCAGAGTGAGCGTTGACAGATTTGAGGAACCTTTGATCCAGGTAAGGGATTTGAAAAAATGCTTTGGCAGCAATACAGTCCTTGAGGGAGTGACGGTTGATATCTACAAAGGCGATGTGGTATGCGTCATTGGGGCATCCGGCTCCGGAAAGAGTACGTTTCTGCGCTGCTTAAACCTCTTAGAGGAGCCGAGCGGAGGACAAATCCTGTTTGAGGGAGCGGATATTACAGACAAAACGTCGGATATCAACAGGCACAGGCAGAAGATGGGTATGGTGTTTCAGCAGTTTAATCTGTTTCCCCACATGACGGTGATGGAAAATCTCACGCTGGCCCCGATCAAGCTCCAGGGCAAGAAAAAGAATGAGATCGAAGCCGAAGCGCTGGGTCTGCTTGACCGGGTTGGCCTTAAAGACCGCGCGGATTCCTATCCGAGCCAGCTCTCGGGCGGGCAGAAGCAGCGAATCGCGATCGTGCGCGCTCTGTGCATGAAGCCGGATGTGATGCTGTTTGATGAGCCAACCTCAGCTCTGGATCCGGAAATGGTCGGCGAGGTTTTAAATGTAATGCGCGATCTGGCCAGGGAACGGATGACCATGGTAGTTGTGACGCATGAAATGGGCTTTGCCAAAGAGGTGGCGACGCGCGTGATGTTTATGGACGGCGGAAATTTCGTGGAGGAAAACGAGCCGAAGGAATTTTTTGAGCATCCAAAGAATGACAGATTGAAGACGTTTTTGAGCAAGGTGCTTTAAGGCGTTTCATATAGTTTATGTTCAGGCGGACGGATGATGCGAAGCTGCGGCGCAGCTTTTGCGTCATCCGTTTTTGATAGAGCTACCAGGTAATGATGCGGTCGAGCAGGGATTTCTGCTCATGGCTGGTGCGGGTTAAATAGACGCGTGTTGTCTCAATACTGTCGTGGCCCATTAAGTCAGCCAGAAGAGAGAGGTCGTTGAAGCGTTTTAAAAAATTTTTGGCAAACCGGTGGCGGAAGGAATGGGGGTAGACGGTGTCCGGGTCGATATGATAGCGTTTGGCAAAGGCCTTTAGCTGAAATTCGATCCCTCTGGGGGTGATGAGCTGGCCGTGCTGGTTTAAAAAGATAAAACCGCTTTGAATGCCGCGTTCTCTGTAAAAGGGGATGGCCTCGCTGCAGAGGCTGCGCGGAAAGTACAGGCGGCGTATTTTCCCACCTTTTGTATAGAGATCCAGATAGCCAAGCCTCAGATCCTCTGCCTTTATCTGTAAGAGCTCGCTGACTCTCGCCCCCGTAGCTCCCAGAAAGCGTATGACAAAATACCAGTACAGGTTTCCATCCTTTTTTAAACAGCGCTTCAGCTTCTCATAGTCCCGCTGGGAGATCACAGTATCAAGATAACAGCGGTGCTGTTCAATTACAGGCTGCAGCCGGTAGATTCCATTTTTCGAGGCCCTGACCGGAGCGGGCGAAGACGAAGCATCGGCGCCGGCCCCGCAGACCTGGTAGATGAGAGAGGGCGGGATCTGATCAACGCTCAGCAGATAATCTAAATAGCGGTTCATGCCATAGATCCGGGTATTGACCGTATTGACCGGATAGTTTTCTATCAGATATTCTCTGAAAAATTTCAAATTTACGATATTCAATTCTTCATAAAACGAATAGAAAAGGATTGCGGCGCGGGTATAAAGACTGATCGTTTTGTATGCCCGGCCCTGCATTTCCAGGTAATGTCTGAAGTCCTCAATGGAAGAAAGAGCCGCTTCGTTGAGAACGCGTTTTGTTGTTTTGTTCATATGTGTTCCTCATTTCGGAAATTTTATCATTTGTAAGCGGCGCTCTGTCCGGCTGGAAATCGGGCCCGCTTTAGAGCGTGTTTGAAAAATGCTTTCTGCCAGATGTGCGTTCCGCTTTGTGGGAGATTTGGGCCAAATGAACGCGGCGCAGTGGGCTGCGTTAAGTGAATTTGGCACAAATCTGCCGCAAAGTGGGGCGTGCAGATGGCGGGAATGATGTTTCAAACACGCTCTAGTACATCGTTCATAAAATAACTCATAGTTTTGTGTTGGAAAATCAAAGCTGAATTTCATCCATTTTAT
>QXXC01000225.1 GCA_009911305.1 Clostridiaceae bacterium
CGGCAGACATATTACCGGGAACTCGTGCGGGGGCACGAGCTTGCGATGATGAACGACAGCGAATTTCTGGAGGTCTTAAAAATTCTGGGATACCACTATATGGACTGGGAAGGGGACGGCCTCCCGGAGCTGGTAGTCCATTTAGACGGGTTTACGGTATTAAAATACGAAGCGGAGGAGGATGCGGTGTATGTATTGGAGAGGCAGGACGCAAAATCCGATTTTCTGGGGAGCAGCCAGTGGGCTGAATATGATTCCGGAGGGGCCGGCCACTGGGTATATGATTATGAGTCGATGAACAGGGAAGGAGACAAGACGTATTTCGTGGCTATGGTTGACCTGGCGATGAGCGGGGAACCGTTTGATTATTGGGGGTTCATGTCTATAAACGGAGTGGACGGGATAAATATAAAGGTAACAAAGGAATACTGGGAGGAAATGACAAAGGATTTTCTGCATATAGTCAGATATGCGGATCAATATGCGCCGCCGTATATGACGTTTGAAGAGATATTCGGGACATCGTACGGGCAGGGGGTAAGGGAAGAGCCAACAGATCAATAAGGGAGGGCGGCATGTCAGGGAGGATTCAGGAAATGGGGCAGTCGATCCGGGAGTATAGGGCAGAGCGGGCGGAACGAAAGCGCCGGTATCTGAAAGGCTGCTATGAAGAGATGAGGGCAGAATTCCGTGGGAAATTGAGATTTCTGGAAGAGGAACAACGCCGAAAGTTAAGAGTATAGCCTGAACTGTGTGGAAGTCAACTATGAGACTCAAACGCGTGGAGAGGATATGGTACAGTGAGAGTGAATCGAATAAAAAATGTAATCGTGTGGAGTTTGCTGGTTTCTGAGGTTTTGTATCTGT
>QXXC01000226.1 GCA_009911305.1 Clostridiaceae bacterium
GCCACCGAAAGATGGCTTGTTTGTCGTGTGCTTAAGGTAATGAATACCCTCTACTTCTCATTTTCAATCTTCTATCCAAAGCTATAGAAAAACAGCCATTACATTATCGCTCCGGCTGTCTCTCCTCTCTAAAAATCTTCTATTATCAGTAACAAATTTAAAAACCAAACATACAACGAATTTCTTCATCTGTAGGTTCTTGTTCCTCATTTTCATATTTTTCTCTTGTAAAATCTCCGGATCCACCGTGATCAAATTGCTCCAAAAACTTGATCGTCCCGGTTATGCCTAACGCCTGTCTCAATGCCTCCAATCCATTTTTCTGTATTTCTGCACTATTACTCACCTTTAACCTTGCCGTAATCATAAATATAACACCTCCAATAACCACTGATTTGGCCCTGACACTTTCGTGTATGTTTTAATACGACTACAATTATTCATAAATTTTCTGTCTGTCGTCAGTAATACATCTGCTTTAGCCGCTTCGGCACAGGCCAGATGTAAACTATCTTTATATTTTATATTAGAACTATGCCGAATTTCTTCTGACCGTTCTAAAATCTGTGCAGTAATCTTTACTTCTTCTGAACAGAGTCCGTATACCATTTGCAACACAGCGCGCTTATACGAATCCTGAGTATCGGCCATCTCCCTGACAAGCATCTGACTCCCAATTATCTGAACATCTGACTGCTCTGCCAACTCTAAAATAAGCATAATGGAATTTCTTTCATAATATATTTGCGAATAACTACGGTCATCTAATAAACGATTATAACAGCAATTATCTAGTACACCATTGCATAAATTTTCAAGTAATATTGTTGTAGAAAAAAATCGCGATATATGGCATAATGAAAAGA
>QXXC01000227.1 GCA_009911305.1 Clostridiaceae bacterium
TTTTTTTTTTGAATAAGAAAAAGAAATATGCATTATATAGTTTATTGGGATGATTGTTATGATATGATATGTTATGCTCATACATTCCAATCGTATTCCATCGGAAATTCACAGAATGAGTTTGGATACAAAACAAATACAAAATTGAAATTGAAAGGCCTAACAGAGGAGCAAGCAGCAGTCAATCAGATCAGATCAGCTAGCCATGAAAGTAAATTCATGGTCGTGATCGTGATCGATGATATGCATGCTTAGTAGCCTGGGGGCCTGTGGGCGATGACACTGGTGACCTGCACTTGGCGGATGTTGTTGAACCCAACGATTCTCACGAACGCGTTCGGGTGGAGGTCGATGATCTCGTCGAGCTCCTTCAGCACCTGCACGGGGTCCGTGCACCCGAACATGGGCAGCTTCCACATTGTCCAGTACCTTCCGTCGTAGTATCCGGGCGAGGCGTGGTGCTCACGGTGCACGAATCCGTTCCCCAACTCGAACTCTAGGCAAGGAATGAGCTTCTCGCGGATCAGGAATTCCACTTCCTTGTAGAGCTGCTCCCTGGTTAGTGGGGGCAGGTACGACAATGTCTCGAACTTCTTCAAACCAGTCGTGGGCCACACCTTCATGCAGCTGACTCTTCCGCCGTTGCTGGCAATGGTGGTGATGTCAGCACTCTTGCGGGTGGCGGGGAAGGCGGAGACGGACTTGAGGCCGGTGAAAGGAGCCACCATGCTGGCCTGAGCCGGGGTGGAGCGGGCGGCGACGGCGGCGGTGGAGACCATTGAGGAAGCCATTTTCTTACTTCTGCTTCTCTTTCTTTCTCTCGAATTCACTCACCTCAATCTCAATGTGCTCCACCG
>QXXC01000228.1 GCA_009911305.1 Clostridiaceae bacterium
ATCTGTTTGTCCGTTACTGTACCGGGGATTATAAAAGATACCCCTTCATCCTGTGAAAGGGCAAAGGGGTATCAAAAATTATTATTTACTTATGTTTACTTCGTTTGCGCTTTTTGGAGCGTCTGTTCCGGAAACCTCGGCTGTAGTAACATCTCCAGCAGCAATTTCAACCTCTGTCTCATTAGCAGAGCGGGACTGACTTGAAACTACGCCATCAGCTGTAGCAACATAGTTGTGATCATATAAAGCAATGTGCGGAAGAGTTACTCTCATAACCCCATTATTATATATTTCTTTGTGATCTTTATCCTTGTAAAGTCCGATAACCTGATCTCCATCAAAATCTACATATAATTCGTCAGCATTGCCCTCAATATCATATTTCTTAGATTCTGATTTCTGAATCTTACCAGAAGTATTTACAAGATATGTCTTGTCACCATAAGCATAAAGCCTGAATTCATCATCTGCTTCAAGGCGCTTACCGTTCCAGTACAGGTAACCGGATTTATCTCCTGTCCAGCCTCTGCCGTTACCGCCATTATTTGTGCTGAAATAGAAGGTAAATGCATCATCGTCATCCTCTACATTGGATACCTTGCCTGTCTTCATATAGCCGTTATCATCAAAATAGTAGAAACCATCATCCAGAAGCTGTAAACCGGTCTGCATACGTCCATACTGATCGAAGCAGAAGTATTTATTACCGCTTGCTTTAATCTTAAATTTCTCTCTATAAACGGCATCCCCATCTCCATCATATGTGATAAAGTCTTCAGCCTTTTTAGCCTCGCCCTTATCGAAGAAGTACCAGTCCGTATCATTATCCGTGTTGGTGTCCTGGGAA
>QXXC01000229.1 GCA_009911305.1 Clostridiaceae bacterium
CGATGGCCGCAGCTGATCCAAAAGTTGCACACCAGGCGTCTGTGTACTTTACCCTGTATCCCCTGGCGAGGGGAGCATGTCCATTGTAGATGTCTATAATCTCCCGGTGCGAGCCGTCTGACTCTTTGCGTCCACACCATTGTGTGGCAACTGAGACTAATTTCTGCCTTGCCTGCGCTTCTGTTATGCCGCCTCCAGCCATTTTTCCGGAACAACGCCTGTAAATCTCCCGGCCATAGCCTGCGCGTTTTTGTTTTACCGGCTCTGACTGATCGGCCGGCATCTCATACTTAGTTAAAACAATGTCCGACGCTGCCCTGATATCAACTGCTGTTTTCAGCGAATTAAAGACATCTTTATAGTCTCCCTTCAGCTCATAAAGCGCAAATTTAAGCTGCATAGCGGCATCGCCGACAGACTTGCCGGCCGCCTGTGCAAACTCCAAAAGCCCTTTCTTCCGCGCCCGGTGTGTCCATTGTGCCAGCCCGTACCCCGCGCAGTCCCGGACAAAACCTGTATAGCTTCCAGAATCCACCGCCGCCGTATAGGTATCATCTGTAAACCCAAGCTTTTTCTCATAACTGTTCTGCAGGTTCCGGGGATTCAGCCCGCTTTCGGCCTGGAAATGCCCAAGGAGGGCGGCCGCCCCGTATTCGGATAAACCTTCTGCTACAAGCAAATCAAACATCTGTTTTTCTGTCATATCTTTCCTTTCCGGATCAGAAAAAGCCCGGGCTTTTACACCCGGGCTTTATATCTGAGTATCCTACTGTCATTTTCCTTCTTTCGCCGGCCCGCTCGCTTCCGGCGTCTGCGGGTGCAGAAGCGG
>QXXC01000230.1 GCA_009911305.1 Clostridiaceae bacterium
AAAGTTTGTTGGAACATCCATTAATTCCGTAGCAGCTTCGCAATAACAAAAAAATAGCAATTTAACCGAGTAACACGGGTTTACTCAGGTAAATAAAATCTCCCATTTCCTCTATCGCTTTGTATCGCAAAGATTTTGCACAAAGGACGGCATCATTGCCGCCCTTTATCGTTGGAAATTTTTTCTTCGATTGCTTGTAAAATAAATGCCCTGACAGACATCCCACGCTTTTCAGCTTCAGCCACAATAACTTTGTCATAGTATTCTTTCTTCACATCAAGCGGGATCCGCTTCAAATTCTCCCTTGCATATTTTATGCTATATTTTTTCTGCTTTTCATCATATGGCATAGTCCACCTCCTTTTATACCATTATATCATACATTCATAATTACGTACATAATACAAAATGCACAATTTACGTACGTACATTTTGTCTATTCTGTATATTGAAAATTACGTACGTATATTATATAATAGACTTATCAAAGGAACGGAGGACATAGGAAATGACAAGAAAAGATTTAGCAAAAAAGAAAATTGACAGATTGGAAAACATGCAGCAAGCGCTGGAAATGATAAATATCCTTAACTACGATGAATGCTTAGCCGTTCTTAACGGTGTACATAGGATGCCATCCGTAATGCACAAAGCTCTTATAGACAGGGCAAAGTCATTAAAAGGAGTCACTTATGAGCTGATAGTTGCAGGGATACAGGCAATCGTAAATTGTTAGATACCACCCGCCCGGCGGGGATGCGCCGGGAGAAAGAAGGGAAGATATGATGTATGACGTTTTGGTATCAATTATAAATTCACCTTCAAAAA
>QXXC01000232.1 GCA_009911305.1 Clostridiaceae bacterium
AAAAAAAGCAGAAAGGATAAAAAAGATGGCGGAAAACAAGGGAGTAATCACAGTAGTCGGCCGCAGAAAAATCTGTATGGCCCATTCCGGCGACGCCTCCCTCCCGGCGATCGTAAAGATGGCCTGGGGAGACGGCGGCGTGGATGAAAACGGGGTCCCGAAACTGGCAACCGGCAACGAGATCGGGCTTTATAATGAGCTGTTACAAAAGGACATTGAAACGCACGTATATGTGAATGAGGAGAGGACGACCTGCCGCTATACGGCTACCCTGGAGAGAGGGGAGCTGGCCGGGAAGGAAATCTCGGAAATAGGTCTGTTTGACGAAGACGGGGAACTGATTGCATACCGGTCCTTTATGCGGAAAGGGAAGGATGAAGACATCCCGCAGGTTTATGACATGGATGAAATCTTTTAAGGAGGGCGCGGTATGGCATTTACGATTAAAAACCCGCCGGAATTTACAATGGAAATCCCCCAGTGGGACCGGGACACGCTGGGCGACGGTGCAGAAATGACAAAGGTTCCGGAAGCGCTGCTCAACAATGAGGTTTATTTAAAGGCCTTTGCAGAACGCCTGGAGCATGTGACGCCGGTTACGCTCCCGGCCTCCGGGTGGACGGGGGACGCGGCCCCGTTTACGCAGACCGTGGCGGTTTCAGGGGCTGCAGAGGGGATGGAGCCGATGGTGGTGAACGGCCTGGCGGACGGGGCGTCTGAGACAGAGCAGAAGGCATATATAAAGGCATATGGGATCCTGTGCAGCGGGACAGCGGAACTTGGGGATGGGACAGCCACGTTTAAGGTGTACAAAAAGCCGGC
>QXXC01000233.1 GCA_009911305.1 Clostridiaceae bacterium
CGCCGGTGAAAGAAGGGAACCTGACAAGGCAGGAGAGAAGGAAGGTCAATGCATCCCCTGTCCCCTGCCGGGTGTACCATCCGGAGAAAAGCCCCCCGGCCATGGAAAAGCCTGCCGCCCGTGAGCGGTCAGCAGAAAAAATGGCCTGTGATTTATCTGTGGATATCCGGGCAGGGGATGAGCTTTTTATCGTGCGGGGCGGCAATCTGGGGCATGCAAATAAGCCGGAGCGGTATTTTGCGGTCAGTCCCGTACAGTATTATGATCCGGTCGCCGGAGCGCTTACCGGCCTGCAGCACAAAGAAGTCGGGCTGCTTATGGATAACGTTATTGGAGGATGATGATATGTCAAGCTTTGGAAGTCAGATGGCGAAACGCCTTGATGAACTGCGCAGGGCAGGCCAGGATGTCCCGAGGATTATGGCGGAGGTGGCTGAAGGGGGGACGATAGAGGCTGTCCGGGTTGCGGCAGAGAATACTCCACCGAATGGCGGGGCAGATATCGCCGGAACAAATATGCGCAGCGGAGATATGGCACAACACTGGACAACAGATAGTCAGACTGTGCCAATGGGAGGGGCGCTGTCCGGCGGGCTTATATTCCGCACAGTGCTTGCCAACAACATGCAGTATGCTTCTTATGTGAACGATGGACATAGGGCAGATAAGCACTTTGTCCCCGACTTAATCGTTAATAATGGGAAGCTGGAGAGGCTCGATGGCGATTGGGCAGGCACAATGGGAATTATGGTCGGTACAAAGACGTCCTATGTGAAGGGAAAATATATGAAACAAAAAGCTGTTGGTAAGTACCG
>QXXC01000234.1 GCA_009911305.1 Clostridiaceae bacterium
GTTAAAGAGATCAACAAACAAGGCAAAGAGGTGTTGTATGACTATGAAGACAAAATCAATCAAGCTGTTTTTCCTGGACTTCAAGGAGGCCCACACAATCACACAATTACAGGCTTGGCAGTTGCACTGAAACAGGCGACGACTCCAGAATACAAAGCTTACCAAGAACAAGTCCTGAGCAACTGTGCAAAGTTCGCTCAGACTCTCTCTAAGAATGGATATGAACTTGTATCTGGAGGAACAGACAACCACTTAGTTCTTGTCAATTTAAAACCCAAGGGAATTGACGGTTCAAGGGTGGAGAAGGTGTTGGAAGCTGTCCATATTGCAGCCAACAAGAACACTGTTCCTGGAGATGTATCTGCAATGGTTCCTGGTGGCATCAGAATGGGTACCCCTGCTCTCACTTCTAGAGGATTTATAGAGGAGGATTTCGCCAAAGTTGCTCACTTCTTTGATGCTGCTGTTCAATTGTCTCTCAAGATTAAGGCTGAAACCAAAGGGACAAAGTTGAAGGACTTCGTGGCCACGCTTTCGAGCCCCTCGTTCCAGTCTGAGGTTGCCAAACTCCGCCACGACGTGGAGGAGTATGCAAAGCAGTTCCCCACAATCGGCTTCGAGAAAGAAACCATGAAATACAAAAACTAAGGAGATCATTGCAATGCCAGGCAGTAAAGTTACAGAGATGAAGGCGGAGGGGGTGAAGTAAAAATAAGGATGGAATTTCAAGCTGTCATATGCAAAAGAATCCAGATTTTGATTCCTATTTTATATGTACATTAACGATAACATACAGAACTTGTAAGAATTAATT
>QXXC01000022.1 GCA_009911305.1 Clostridiaceae bacterium
CATTATGCCTCCATTTGACTTTTTATAATGATATTATAACATACTTTATAAACTATGCGTTATTAATTATTCGATGTACTAGAGCGTGTTTGAAAATTCATTCCCGCCATCTGCACGCCCCACTTTGCGTGATATTTGCGCCAAATTCAGGTTACATAGCCCGCTATGCGCCCTTCATTTGGCACAAATCTCCCACAAATTGTGACGCACATCTGGCAGAAAGCAATTTTCAAACACGCTCTAGCACAATTTTTCCAGTGTCATCAGATTCGGCATGTTTTTGCGGTTGATCATGGTGTTAAGGGTGGAATATGCAATTCCAGACGCTTTAGAAAGCTGATAATAAGACCAGTTTCGCTCTGTGCAGAGATCTTCATGTATTATCCTGTATAGCGAAAAGGCAGGACTTGAAAACCCGGACTATCTTCACATCAGGCGGAATATGGCTGAAGAAAAATGGAAGGAACACCGCGCCAGGCTGGCTGAGCTGAAAAAAACAGCGGGAATGATGTTGTTGTAAAAACCTGACAAAAAAACTTAAGCAAAATGTTAAACTTACGCGGGAGGTATCTGTTATAATAATAAAATAATATACATTATTGGATAAAATCGGGCGAGTTTACTGTGAACATTCGCTTTGCCGGCAAAAGCGCCTGATTAGCCGGGGCGGTAAACATTCCGACTGGCAGGAACCATCCGCAGGAGCGGAATATGTATATTAAAACAAATAAGGAGAAGGAGGAGGAATGATGAGGCATAGCATAAAGCGGCACACCCTGGCGGCGGTACTTTCTGCGGCAGCGGCGCTTTCCATGTGCATGCCGGCCTATGCGGCCAGCAAGGATACGATCCCGAGCGTAAAGCTGGAGGTTGACTGCGGGGAAGAGCCGGAGGCAGGAGACAGCGTCGGTTCTGTGGAGGTAAAGATACCGGCTTCCGCTAAATATGAGATATCAGAAGAGGCGGAATACTATGATACCAACGATGACGAATGGGAGCGCGGCGAGGTTCCTGTGATCCGCGTGGAGCTGCGGGTAAAGGATTTTGAAAAGGATCGGTTTACCTCATCCACCAAGGTGACGGTTTCGCGTTTCCACAGCTCTGTTAAGTCCAAGAAGGTGCTGGACAACGGTGAGACGCTCCGTGTGGATATCAAGCTGCGCGCCGTGGGCGGGGAGCTTGAGGAGGTGGATGATTACTGGTGGGACGGCCGGTACGCTGCCTGGAGCGATATTGACGATGCAGATAAGTATGAGGTCAAGCTGTACCGCGGGAGCAATAATGTGGCGACTGTGACGACCACATCAAACCGCTACAATTTTTATCCCTACATGACCCGTTCCGGCAATTATACCTTTAAGGTGCGCGGAATCAGCAATTCGGACGGGGAAAAGGGAACCTGGAGCGGCGAGTCGGATGAGTATTATATCAGCGAAGGCGACGTTTATAGAGGGACGCCGCCGTCTGACAGTTCGTCCTCAGGTTCCGGAAGCCCGTCAGGCTCGGGCAGCCCGTCCTCAAATTCCGGCAGCCCCGCTTCCGGCTGGGCGCAGGATCAGAATGGCTGGACCTACCGCTTTGGAGACGGCAATCTGGCGCGCAATACGTGGATTTTTGTGGATAATAACTGGTTCTACTTAGGCGGCAACGCCTATATGCTGACAGACTGGATTTTCGTGGACAATAACTGGTTCTACTTAAATCCCGTTTCAGACGGCACAAAGGGCGCGATGAAGACAGGATGGCTGAACCTTGGCGGGACATATTACTACTTAAATCCCATCTCGGACGGCACAAGGGGCGCAAGGATGACCAGTTATCAGAATATCGACGGAAAATGGTATTTCTTTGATCTGAGCACAGGCGCTCTGTGGATGAACCGTGCGACTCCCAATGGGAAATGGGCCGATGCAAACGGTGTGATTAATTAAAAATAAGGGATGGGGCTGCCGCGCGGGGGGATTCGCGCGGGGGCCCTTTCTGTTTTCGGCAAATATTGCTTAAACAGCAGAGAGAACTTCGAGGAGAACAAGAATTTTTTACGGAAGCGGGCCGAGGAAGAAAGGAATCCGGTGATTCGGAAGCTGTTGGAGCGTGGCCAGTGAGAAGTTTGAGGACTTTGATGGGGAGCGGGATCATTCCGGACGATTAAGGAAAAATAGTGGGTTACTACCCTGGCAAAAGTGTGGTATACTCCGGGAGAGGGGACAGAAGGGAGGACAGCCCATGAATTATCAGGAATTATTGCGGAAACGGGATGCTTATCAGGAAGGAAAGCATCTCATACCAGAGTTGACCATTGCCAGCTATGAGCGGGCGTTTGAGATAGAATATACCCATCATTCCACGGCCATAGAGGGGAATACCCTGACGTTGATGGAGACAAAGCTGGTGCTGGAGGACGGGATCAGTGTGGGCGGCAAAAACCTGCGGGAGATCTACGAACAGGTGAACCACCAGAAAGCATTCCGGTATGTGAAGAACCGTATCGAGGAAGGGTGCGCCCTCGATGAAAAGGCCGTCAAGGATATCCATGCCATACTGATGGAAAATATCCTGGTAGGCGGAGTCTACCGGAATGTGGATGTATACATTTCCGGTGCGCAGCATACGCCGCCTTCTCCCAGCGATATGTACCGCCAGGTGAAAGATTTTTATGCGGATCTGTCCTGGAAGGGACAGCAACTGAACCTGATCGAGCTGGCGGCATGGACCCATGCGGAGTTTGTAAAGATCCATCCGTTTCCGGATGGTAACGGCAGAACCTCCAGGCTCATCATGAACTATCAGCTGATGGCAAATGGCTTCGCGCCCATATCCATCGCAAAGGAGAACCGTCTGGACTACTTTAATGCGTTGGAAGCCTATGCGGTGGAGGGAAATATCGCACCATTTGCAGAGATGATCGCAGAGCTGGAGGAAGTACAGCTTGACCAGTATCTTGCCATGATCGGGCACGCTCCAGTCCATCGTTCATAAAATAACTCCCTTTTCGGAATTGTGTACCCAGATAATATGAGCCTATAAATATACATTACGGGTGGCAGGCAAATATTTTATATTCAAAATATTAAATCAGGTTTTGGGGAGGTGTGACCATGATTTTACAAAATGAAATATGTCACATTGAAATCAATATTGACGAAACATATACTGTTGACTCGGTAGATAATCGCCATTACGATGTAACATTGAATCCAGAAAATTATCGGCACAACGATTTGTCAAAAACACTGTCAATTCATATTGGCTTATATGCAAGAGAATTTCAAGTAGCGCTGATCGGACCGTATCATTCATATGATTTGGATTGTGCCGTTCTGCAAGATGACATTCTTACAGTTCTACAAGACAACATGATAACGCAGATAAAGATTACCGATGCCTATATAATTCGCCATGTTGTGCTGGACTGTTTGGGTTGTAACTTTGCAATTTATAAAGTTGAAAAGGGATATATTGTTTATGGAGAAATTGAAATAACGATGTTGGACTTGGATTTTAAGAAACAATGGTCATTTTCTGGAAAAGATATATTTGTTTCTATTTCAAACAGAGAACCATTTACAATACGTGAAAACTTGATTTGCTTGTACGATTTTGAGAATAACTACTATGAAATAGATTTTGATGGAAAGCAAATCATATAGCTTCCGTGAGTTGTTAAGCGGATGCAAAAACAGTAATTATATGCACGAATATGTACTATATTTCAAGCTTTGTGCAGTAGGAACACTTTTCCGAAAAGGGAGTAAAATAATTCATAACAGCTCCCTGCCCGGGGATGGGATTCATTATCCTAAAAAACGCAAAAAAAAATGCTGACGGATGATGGTCAGCATTTTATCATAGTATCAGCTTCGCATGGTCTGCTGTCAGCACACAAACCTGCGTTTGTCAGAGCATCATGGATGCGCTAGAGCGTGTCTGAAACACGCTCTAATGATAGCAGAAGACAATGATCCGATCCGGCTGGATCTGCGCCGGGATGCTTCTTGTAGCGGCCATGTACTCCACAAGCACGGTATTGCCGGCCAGCGCGCCGTAAAAGGTCTGGCCATTGGGCAGGATCATGTTGAGCGGGGAGGAATTGCTGATCTGGAAGCGGCCGTCCGTGCTGACGAAATTGTTGTAAAATTCCCCGAGATAATAGTTGTAGTAAGAGGAGTTGGCCACGGCCACGGCTTTGTACTGCGGCGGGTAAATAAGGGGCACGGGCGCATTGGCGTCATAGAAGATCGTCACGCGGTCGCCGGGATTGACGGGATAATTATCTACCACATAGGTTTCCCCGTTCATGGTAAAATTGATTTCTCCCTGGCTGAACGAGCGGAGCGTCAGATTGAGGGTGCAGCCGTAATCCGCCTGTGTGGGGATAACCGGCTCGATGCGGGCGACAACGCCCGAGACAGATATGTAAGCGTTCATGGAATACCTCCGGAAAAATACTTATACAGTATCATATTACAGAGGGCGGGGGAACATGCGAAGAAATGCAGCGGGAACGGGAGGCGCCGCGGGGGAAGGCTGTGTTGCGTTTCCATCCCTGTGAGACGGTTCATCGTGACAGAAAGTTATTATAAAACGGTTATGCTCTATATCAAAATGTGCATAACCGTTTTATTTTTATGGTGTTTTTTGTAAAATATGTACAAACCTCATGAGGGAAATAAAAACAAGTGTTTTGAATTAGAAAAGGGGGTCTTATATGGCAGAACAGGTACCTGGCGCGGGGAAGGGGAAAGAGAAAAAGGAGACGCCGCTGTATGTCAAAATTTTTATCGCGCTGTTTGCGGGAATTGTATTCGGGTATATCCTGAATTTCCTCGGGGGCGTGGAGAATGCGGTGATAGGCGGCTATATCCTCCCGTTTTTCCAGTTTGTGGGAGATTTGTTTATCAAACTGATTAAAATGATTGTGGTTCCGCTGGTGTTTTTCTGCATTATCGATGCGGCGCTTTCGCTGGGCGATATTAAGAAGCTTCGGAGCATTGGCGTGAAGACGATTGTGTGGTTTCTGGCGACCGGCGCTGTTTCGGCTACGATCGGCCTGATTCTGGCCAATCTGATTCAGCCGGGCAGGGGACTGGTCCTTGGGACCGTGGAGAGCGTGGCTGAGGTAAAGGAGCTTCCGGGAATTTACCAGACGCTTCTGGATCTGATTCCGGCCAATCCCTTTGCATCCTTAACAAGCGGGGAAATGATGCAGATCATTGTATTCTCCCTGTTCATGGGATTTGCGATTATCAGCATCGGAAAAGAGGCAAAGCCTCTGGCTGACTTAATTTCATTATGCTCCCAGACCATGTTTAAAATCATTGACATGATTCTGGGGATCATCCCTTACGGCGTGTTCAGCCTTATGACCGTGGCGCTGGCAAAGTACGGCATCGCTATTTTCGGCCCGGTTCTTAAGTTTATCGCCACGGATTATCTGGCCGGGATCATCATGTGCACAGCCGGCTACGGGATCCTTCTGACCGTCTTTGGCAAGGTCAATCCCATCCGTTTCTGGAAAAAGGCGTTTGAGCCGTGGATGATTGCATTCAGCACCTGCACGTCCTCTGCGGCGCTGCCGGTATCCATGGATATCGCGCCGCGGAAAATGGGGGTTCCGAAGGACATTGCAAGCTTTGTCCTGCCTCTTGGGTGTACGGCGCAGATGAACGGGACGTGCGCATATTTTGGAATCGTTGTATTGTTTGCCGCGCAGCTCTACGGCGTGGAGCTGAGCCTGCAGCAACAGGTTATGATGGTGATACAGGCCACCTTTTTAAGCGTGGGATGCGCGGCCACCCCGCAGATCGGCCTTGTGATCAGCCTGACTCTGATGACGCAGATGGGACTTCCTCTGGACGCCTACGCGCTGGTAGCCGGGATCTACCGGATTGTGGATCAGATTCATACATCCACCAACTCCGTCGGCGATCTGGTGGCCGCGGTGTGCATCTCCGAGATGCAGGGCGAGCTGAACCATGCGGTATTTAATGAGGAAGGGGTAAAGGCATCGGCTTAGGCGGGCCGTGATGGAGACGGCCCGGGCAGGGGACAGAGAAACCATTCACATATCATATAAAAGAAAAGGAGATTAAACCATGGAAGACAACAGAGTAATCGAATGTATGGAGCGCGCGGATTATATTTTATCAAACCTGATGGCAGTAAAGCCGGGCGAGGAAGTGCTGATTGTGACGGATCCGCAGACGGATACGCGCATGGCCAATGCGATGGCGGCAGCGGCGCTCAAGTGCGGCGCGGAGTACGGGATTTATATGATGCCCATCCGCGGAAAAGACAAGGCGACCATTTTCCCGAAATCACTGGAGCTCGGCATGGACGCGTGCGACGTGTTTGTGGGCATGACCACAGCATCCGGAGCGGCTATCTACAATAACCACTTAAAGGAGCTGATCAATCAGAAAAAGCTGCGCGAGGTTTCCATCTGCCTGAGAAATATCGACAATTTCACCCGCGGCGGCGCTCTGGCCGACTATGAGGCCGTGTATGCGGACGGAGAAAGGCTGCAGGCGATCTGGCGCGGCCATAAGAAGGCGCATATCACCACCCCGGCCGGAACGGATCTGTATATGGATATGAATCCCATGGAGCCGATCATTGAGTGCGGGATCGCCAGGAATCCGGGTGATGCGATGGCCTGGTCCGACGGAGAGGTTTCCCTGGGGCCGGTGATCGGCACAACGCGCGGCAAGCTGGTTATCGACGGGCCGATCTGCTACTACGGCTGCCCGACGATCCCGGTTGAGATGAAAATCGAAGAGGGCCGGATCGTGGAGGTCATGGGCGGCGACGCCAAGATCTGCAAGGAGATCCGCCGCCAGATCGCGGAGATTAAGGATTCTGACAACATCGCAGAGATCGGTATCGGACTGAACCCGGCCTGCATGTTCAACGGTGATTTCGAGGAAGAGAAGAAGGCCCGCGGAACCTGCCATATCGCTATGGGCAACGGCTTCTACTACGGCCAGCCGGCGCGCTCTACGGTACATATCGACATGGTGCAGTACAATCCGACGATTATCTTTGACGAGGGAACCGCGGAGGAGACGGTGATTGTCCAAAACGGCAGGATGGTCTGCCTGGGCGAGGAGTAATTCGTCCGCAGATCCCACAGGGTAAGCTGCGGTGAAAGGCCGAACAACAGATAACGTATGGAAACAGGACCGCCCCGGCCAGCGCTGGGGCGGTTTTTGGGGTTTGGAAATCCGTTTCGCACCCTGTATCTTTGTGAACAGTGGCTAAAATTCCGCATTTCCGCTATAATAATCGTTACATTATTAATACATTTCAAATGATACCCGAATACCACAGCTTTGAATCAGGAAGGTGGAGGAATCAATTTGCTGAATGAGATGAAATACGTATACGCTGTATATCAGGAAAAAAGCTTTTCAAAGGCGGCGAAAAAGCTGTATATCAGTCAGCCGGCCCTGAGCAATATGGTGCGCAAGGCGGAGAGGGAGGTGGGGGCCGCGATCTTTGACAGGAGCACCATACCTCTTACCATCACCAAAGAGGGGGCCCATTACATTGAATCCGTTGAGGAGATCCTGTTTATTCAGAGAAATTTAAAATCGTATTTTGAAGACCTGCGGGAACTTAAGACAGGCTCGCTCTCCCTTGGGGGCTCTTCTTTTTTCTGCTCGTTTGTATTTCCGGATTTGATCGGGCGCTTCCGGGCCAGGTATCCGAATGTGACGATTGATCTTCTGGAGGGAAATGTGAAGGAGCTGCGCGAGGGGCTGGAGGACGAGACGCTTGATCTGGTGATAGAAACCGCGCTGGAGGAGAATGCCCCGGCAGTGGAACGGTATTTTTACAAAACGGAAACCCTGATTATGGCTGTGCCGGCCCTCTGGCCGATCAATAAAAAGCTTGCGCCGTACCGTCTGTCGTGCTGCGATATTATTTCAGGGAAATATGCAAAGGAGACGGTGCAGCCGGTTCCGCTGGAACATTTCAGTGAAAGCCCGTTCATCACTATGAAACCGGGGAATGATATGTACCAGAGGGGCACAGCCATCTGCCGGAACGCGGGCTTTGTGCAGAAGACAGCCATGTATGTGGATCAGGTCCTGACCTCTGTGAATATCGCGTCCACCGGAGTAGGGGCTGTGTTCGTCCGCTCCGATATCGTGGAGTGCGTGCGGGAGCACGATCGGCTGGCGTATTATAAGCTGGGCGATCCGCTGGCAAAGAGAAATGTAACATTTGCAGTCAAAAAAGGAAGGTATATCACGTCGGCGATGAAGGAGTTTCTGCGGATGGCGGGGGTGAAGAAGAGGCAGGGGTATTCACAGGCAGAATCCCGCTGAACATGGCTGCCGGTTCCGGATTTCATTTTTGCTGAACTTCTTCTTTTCATTTTCAGCAAAATCCACTATAATAACAGGGCTGCATCAAGTGTATCTCCAGCCGTTTGGCTTTTTAAGGAAGTGAAGCCGTGATTTTAAGTGTCAGCCGCAGGACGGATATTCCCAATTACTATTCGGAATGGTTTTTGAACCGGATAAAAGAGGGGTATCTGTATGTCCGCAACCCGTTCCATGCGCGTCAGGTCAGCAAAATTACAGTATCTCCGGAACGTGTGGACTGCATCGTTTTCTGGACGAAAAATCCGGAACCCATGTTTTCCAGGTTAGACGAACTGGACGCATATCCATATTATTTTCAGTTTACGCTTACCGGTTACGGCCGTGATATTGAATCTCATATTCCACATAAGAAAAAAGTGATGATTCCGATCTTTCAGACGCTGTCAGACAGAATCGGCAGGGAGAAGGTGATATGGAGATACGATCCGATCCTCTTTACCGATCGATACAGTCCGCAATATCATATCCGGGCGTTTGAACAGATTGCAAAAGAATTGCATGGATATACATCCAAATGCGTGCTCAGCTTTGTTGATCTTTATGCTAAAAACAAAAAGAGCATGGAGGAGCTGCGCTGCTTTTCCCTGACAGAACAGGATTTAACCGCATTCGCAGCGGAAATTGCTCAGATCGCAGACCGCTATGGTATGAGGGCTGCCTCATGTGCAGAGGCAGCCGATTGGTCATCGGTCGGAATCGAACATAGCTGCTGCATTGATAAGGAATTGATTGAACACATAAGCGGATGCAAAATCCGGGCAGGTAAAGACCGGAATCAGAGAAACGAGTGCGGGTGCATTGAAAGCATTGACGTCGGCGCATACGATACCTGCCGAAACGGATGCCGGTATTGCTATGCAAACGACAGTCCGGAACGCGTTCTTCAAAACTGCAGATTGTATGACGCCCATTCCCCTCTTTTGTGCGGAAGTCTCACAAAAGACGACAGAATGACGGAGCGGGATGCAAAATCATGGAAGGAAAACCAGTTGACGCTTTGGGAGCTGTAAACGCGGCGGCTCCCATCATTCCCCAATTCACCTTGCAATGTCCCTCAAACAATGGTAAACTAATCGCAAATCCGGTATGTTACGCCGGATATGGGATATAATGGTTATGATAAACAGGGACGCAGGCAATCTCCCTATACGATAGATTTTTTGCAAAACAGGAGGCATGTATGAAGCAGACCGTGCTGCTGTATAATTTTACAGATCCAGACCGCCTGGCAAAAGTAAAACAGGCGTTGCTGCCGCTGGGGTTCCGGCTTAAGGCCGTACAGAAGGAGGATTACAGAAGGCCGGTGGGAGCGCTGGCCGGCGTGAAGGGCATGGAGGACGAGGCCGCCGCCGAACCTCTGGGCGGAGAGGGCGCTGAGGGCAGGGCGTTTGATTTTAATGACGAGATGGCGGTGATGGCGGGCTTCACATCCGCGCAGGTGGACGCGCTCATACGGGCGCTGCGCCGGGTCGGGGTCGGGCGCATTGATTATAAGGCGGTTTTAACGCCATATAATAAGAACTGGGATTCGGTAAGACTGTACCGCGAGATACGAAAGGAGCATGAGAGCATGTCGGCGGCCGCGGATGAGAGGCAGCGCCGCGTGACGTAAGGCAGAGTCCTGAAATTTTTGCAAGGAGGGGAAACATATGCTGGAGAAGGTGGATTTGGAAAAGAGTGTGGACAGGGAGTCCTATAAGAGGGTGAGCGACGAGCTGAGCGCGCGCCTTGGCGTCCTGCAGAGGAAATGCAAGGCGGAGAAGATTCCGGTGATCATTGTGTTCGAGGGCCTGGATGCCGCGGGGAAGGGCGTGCAGATAAACCGGCTGATTAAGCCGCTGGATCCCAGAGGCTTTGATGTGTATGCCAGCCGGAAAGCGGGCGAGGAGGAGCGGATGCGCCCGTTTTTGTGGCGTTACTGGACCAGGACGCCGGAGAACGGGCGGATTGCCATTTTCGACAGGAGCTGGTACAGCCGCGTGACAAAGGATCGGTTTGACAAGCGCATAAAGCGCGGGGAGCTTGAAGGGGCGTTTGGCGATATCCTGTCCTTTGAAAAGCAGCTCACCGACGGCGGATGCGTGATTATCAAGCTGTTTCTCTATATCTCCAGGGAAGAGCAGAAAAAACGTTTTAAAAAGCTTACAGAGAACCGGGAGACAGCCTGGCGGGTGTCCGAAGCGGACTGGAAGAGGAATAAGGAGTACGACAGATATCTGACCATGAATGAGGAGATGCTCCAGCGCACGGATACGGGAAATGCGCCGTGGACGATCATTGAGGCCACGGATAAGAATTATGCGGCGATGAAGATCATGGCCACTGTGGCGGATCGCCTGGAGTATGAGCTGGGGCAGCGGGAGGAGGAAAAGACGGATACAGCCAAACGCCTCCATGCGCCCATCCCGGCGGACCGCTTTAAAAACGGGGCGCTTTCCGGGGCGGATCTGTCAAAATCCCTGAAGCCGGAGGCGTACCGCGAAGAGCTGGACAAGCTCCAGAAGCGCCTGGAATACCTGCACAGCGAGATTTACCGGCTGCGGATCCCGGTGGTCATCGGGTTCGAGGGCTGGGACGCGGCCGGAAAGGGAGGCGCGATCCGCCGTCTGACGAGCCATCTGGATCCCAGGGGATACAAGGTGAACCCCACCGCGGCTCCCAATGACGTGGAGCGGGTCCATCACTATCTCTGGCGTTTCTGGAACAACATGCCAAAGGCCGGCCACATCGCTATTTTTGACCGCACATGGTACGGGCGCGTCATGGTAGAGCGCATCGAGGGCTTCTGCCGCGAGGAGGACTGGAGGCGGGCCTATCAGGAGATCAATGAGATGGAAGCCCACATGGCGAATTTCGGGGCCGTGGTCCTGAAATTCTGGCTTCACATTGACAGGGACGAGCAGGAAAAGCGGTTTAAGGAGCGCATGGAGGATCCGGCAAAGCAGTGGAAGATCACGGACGAGGACTGGAGAAACCGCGAGAAATGGGATGCCTATGAGACAGCAGTCAATGAGATGCTGGTGCGCACCTCCACCACCTACGCCCCCTGGACGATCGTGGAGGGCAACTCCAAATATTACGCCAGGGTAAAGGTTGTAAAAACTGTGGTGGAAGCCCTGGAACAGAAAATAAAAGAAGTGGAAAAAGAGAACAGAGGATGAAACGTATTATAGTGATCGGCGGGGGCGCGGCCGGGATGGCGGCCGCCATCGCCTGCGGGGAGGCCGGCGCGCCGGCGCTGCTGCTTGAAAAAAATGAAAAGCTTGGCAGGAAGCTTTATATTACCGGAAAGGGCCGGTGCAATGTGACGAACGCCTGCGATATAGAGGAATTCTTCGGTCATGTGGCGACCAACGCAAGGTTCCTCTACAGCGCCTTTTACGGCTTTACAAACCGGGATATGATGAGCCTTCTGGAGGAATGCGGCTGCGCCCTTAAAACCGAGCGGGGCGGCCGGGTATTTCCGGTATCGGACAAGGCGTCAGACGTCACGGCCGCTCTGTCGGGACGGCTCCGCAGGCTTAAGACGGATATCCGCTTAAACGAGGAGGTCAGGGAGCTATGGATGGAGGATGGGCGGCTAAACGGCGTGATCCTGACACAGGGGAACCAAAAGCTGGCCGCGGACGCAGTGATTATTGCCACAGGCGGCCTTTCCTACCCGGGCACCGGATCTACGGGAGACGGCTACCGCATGGCCGCACAGGCCGGCCACCGCGTCACCGACCTGTCCCCGGCCCTGACGCCGTTTGAGACGTCGGAGGACGTCGGAGAAAGCCTTCAGGGCCTAGCTCTAAAGAACATCGAGGCAGTGGTGCTGGATGGGAAAAAGGAGCTTTACCGGGAGTTTGGGGAAATGCTGTTCACCCATTTCGGCGTATCCGGCCCGGTGCTTTTAAGCGCCAGCAGCTATGCGGCCCGTTACCTGAAAAAGCGGCCGCTCACCCTGGCGGTTGACTTAAAGCCGGCCCTTACCGGGGAACAGCTTGACGCCCGTATTCTCCGCGACTTTGAGGAGGGCAAAAACCGGCAGTTTAAGCATGCCCTGGACCGTCTGTTTCCAGCGAGGCTGATCCCGGTCATGATCCGGCGCAGCGGCATTTCCCCGGAAAAAAGGGTCAATGAGATTACCCGCGCAGAGCGGAGACGTCTTGTGGAGGAGACAAAGCGGTTCTGCCTGACGCTGACCGGGCTGCGGGGGTATCAGGAGGCCATCATCACCCAGGGCGGCGTGAATGTGAAGGAGATCAACCCGTCAACGATGGAGTCAAAGAGGCTTTCCGGGCTCTATTTTGCAGGGGAGGCGCTTGACCTGGATGCAGTTACCGGAGGGTTTAACTTACAGATCGCCTGGTCTACGGGGATGCTGGCAGGCAGGAGCGCGGCGGCTTCAGAGCGTGTTTGAGACACGCTCCAGAGCTCATTGCGGGATCCTGGCTTTTGAAAACGGGAGCAGGAGAAAAAGGATACAAAAGAGTACGGAAGGAACACACAAGAGCGCGCCGGGGATTTGGGGATTTACGCCCCGCTTTGGCTGCGCCGGCTTATTTGAGGAAGGGAGAAGAATACCATGCCGATGAATATTGCAATCGACGGCCCGGCCGGGGCAGGCAAAAGCACGGCGGCCAGGATGGTGGCAGAGAAGTTTGGCTATATTTATGTAGATACCGGCGCAATGTACCGGGCTATGGCTCTTTATATGCTGCGGGAGGGGATCGATCCGGCGGATCAGGAGGCGGTGGAGGCAGCCTGCGGGGCGGCCGATATTTCTCTGGAATACAGGGACGGCGTCCAGCAGGTTCTGTTAAACGGTGAGAATGTGACGCATGAGATCCGCACCGCCGGAGTGAGCCGGACGGCGTCGGCTGTGTCTGCGTACGGCGCGGTGCGCGTGAAGCTGGTCGAGCTTCAGAGGAAGCTGGCCGGGCGGCGCGATGTGGTGATGGACGGCCGCGATATCGGGACCGCGGTGCTTCCCAATGCGGATTTAAAGGTGTACTTAACGGCAAGCGCCCATGTCCGCGCGCTGCGGCGCTTTAAGGAGCTTTCAGCGGCCGGCCAGGCGGACGTAAGCCTTGACGGGGTGGAGGCGGAGATTACCGCCAGGGATAAGCAGGATATGGAGCGGACGATTTCTCCGCTTAAGCGGGCGGAGGACGCGGTGCTTCTGGACACCTCGGATATGTCCCTTGAGCAGGTGGTGTCCGAGCTTGAGGAGCTGATAGAGGACGCAGGCAGCCGGGGCTGCTGCGGTTGTTGAGGTTTTAAGCGGATGGAAGTCATTGTGGCAAAGACAGCCGGCTTCTGCTTTGGCGTGAAGCGGGCGGTGGAATGCGTATATGAGCAGCTTGCGGCCGGCAGGAAGCCGATTTTTACCTTTGGCCCCATTATCCACAATGAAGAGGTGGTGCGGGATCTGGAGGAGCGGGGCGTCCGCGTCCTTAAGACCGTGGAGGAGCTGAAGGCGCTTAAGGAAGGCGTCGTGGTCATCCGCTCCCACGGAGTGGGGAAGGAGATTTACGATATCCTGGAGAAAAACGGGGTGGAGCTTGCGGATGCGACCTGTCCCTTTGTGAAAAAGATCCACCGGATCGTGAGGGAGCAGACAGCGGCCGGGCGGCGCGTGATCATCGTGGGAAATGAGCGTCATCCGGAGGTGGAAGGAATAAAAGGCTGGGGAAACGGCGATACTTTAGTAATTGAGAACGCGGAGCAATTTGAAAAAATGCCCGTGAAACAAGGGGAAAAGCTGTGCCTCGTGGCTCAGACGACATTTAACTACAATAAATTTCAAGATTTAGTTGAAAAAATTTCTAAAAAGCGTTATGATATACTTGTTTTAAATACGATTTGCAATGCAACACAGGAGAGACAGGTGGAAGCGGGGCGGATCGCGTCAGAGGTGGATGTAATGATTGTAATCGGAGGACGAAACAGTTCCAACACCCAGAAGCTGTACGAGATTTGCCGCAGGGAATGTAAGGATACGTACTATATCCAGACACTGAGTGATTTCAAACCTGAGAAGGCAGGTACTGTGCGCAGCGTAGGTATTACGGCAGGGGCGTCAACCCCGAATTATATTATCGAGGAGGTTCATACTAATGTCAGAATTAAGTTTTGAACAAATGTTTGAAGAATCATCAATTAAGCGATTACGTGCAGGAGAGGCAGTAACTGGTCAGGTTATCGGCGTAAAAGAAGATGAAATCATTCTCAGTATCGCTGGAAGCAAGTCTGAGGGCATTATCACCCGCAGCGAGTTTACGAATGAGCCGAATGTGGACCTGACAACCAGAGTTTCCGTGGGCGACGAGCTGGAGGCAAAGGTTTTGAAAGTAAACGACGGCGAGGGCATGGCGTCCTTATCCTATAAGAGGCTTGCGGCAGACAAGGGCTTAAAGCGCTTAAAAGAGGCTTTTGAGAATAAGGAAGTCCTGACCGAGAAGGTAACCCAGGTTATGGAAAAGGGCCTTGTAGTGGAGGTAGAGGGAACGAGAGTATTTATTCCTGCCAGTATGGTTTCCGATACCTACGACAAGGATTTATCAAAATATGCAGGCCAGGAGATTGAATTCGTAGTGACAGAGTTCAACCCGAGCGGCAGAAGAAGCAGGATCATCGGCGATCGCAAGCAGCTCATGATCGAAAAGAAGGCGGCGATGCAGAAGGAATTATTCGAGCGCATCGAAGTAGGCCAGACCGTAGAGGGCGCAGTGAAGAATGTGACCGATTTCGGCGCGTTCATCGATCTTGGCGGCGCGGACGGCCTCCTGCACATCTCCGAGATGTCCTGGGGCAGGGTAGAGAACCCGAAGAAGGTATTCAAAGTAGGCGATCAGGTGAGAGCCCTGATCAAGGATATCAACGGAGAGAAGATTGCTTTAAGCCTTAAGTTCCCGGAGACGAATCCGTGGGCAAAGGCAGCCGTGAATTATGCGGCGGGCAATGTCGTAGAGGGCAGAGTGGCCCGCATGACCGATTTCGGCGCCTTTGTTGAGCTGGAGCCGGGCGTGGACGCGCTCTTACATGTATCACAGATTTCCAGAGAGCATGTGGATAAGCCGTCCGACGTGCTGAGCGTAGGCCAGATCATCAGAGCCAGAGTCGTTGATTTCAATGAGGCGGACAGAAAGATCAGCCTCAGCATGAAAGCGCTGGAGTCCCAGAACAATTCACAGGATGCGGATATCGCGGATGTGGATATCGACGCAGTGGCTGCCAGTCAGGATGCAGAATAAACAGCGCTGTGCACAGGGCCGCGGCCGGTGCAGACGATTTTAAAACAAAATAAGGGGGGATCCGCTTTTCTGCCTTTTAGCGGGGCAGGGGAGCGGATTCAGGAGAAGAGCCTTTCCTTTTTGTAAAAGAGGCGTATTCCTGTTTTTTAGATGGGAGTGCGGATTTTCATGCAAAAGGGGGAGGTTTTTTTTAACTGAGGGTGGAAGATCAGTGAAAAGGTCGCCTGTGCCAGTTCTATATCCATCAGGAACCCCGCTTCCGCTCGGAGAAAAGCGCAGCGGACGCTAAGCTCGAAAAGACCTCGCTAAGCGCCGGCGGTTTTCTACGGGTTCCTTATGGATATAGAACTGGCACAGGCTGCGTTATTGGCTGGCCGTGTGTCCGTGCGATTCGAGTTTTATACAAAAGTTTTTATGTACAATGTTATTGTTCAGGATTCATTCCATATGATTTTATCGTAAACGGTAGATAGGTTCTTTCCAGTGTTTGTTGAATACACCATATTAAACCACTGCTTTGTTAAGCAAAAGCGTATAGTAACATTATTTTGGGGACTAAATAACCTGATTGTAGAAAAATATTGCAGCCCAAAAAGCATATGAGGTATCGTTTATACATTGCAACCGCCACTTTTTTAAGCTAAAGTCAACAAAACTTGGAAAGAACCGATCTACCGTTTATATTTTATCTGTGTGTCCTGCATTCAAAGCATCAATCAAAATCCTCCGCTTGCCGATAGCGTAGCCAGGAACATCCTGCATATCTGTAAGGAACCCATTGAAAACCGCCGGCACTTAGCGAGGTCTTTTCGAGCTTAGTGTCCGCTGCGCTTTTCACTGAGCGGGAGCGGGGTTCCGTCAGATATGCAGGATGTTCCTGGCGGCCTTTTCGCATTCCCCCCCCCGGCGAGCCACATAAAAAAGCCAACGAATTCGATCCTGATGTGATCAAACCGTTGGCTTTTCCCTAAATCTAAATCCTATCCTTTATAATTCGTTAGAAACACTTAACGCTCATCATTCAGATTAAACAGGTTCACCAGCCTCTGCAGCCTCTCTGCCTGATCGGACAGCTCTTCACTGGCAGCGGCGCTCTCCTCGGCGGTGGCGGCGGTGGTCTGGATGACAGCAGATACCTGGCTCACGCCCTCCGTGACCTGGTTGATGGAGTCAGCTTCTTCCTTTCCGGCTGTGGCAATCTCGCGGATCAGGTCAAGCGTCTGGTTGCTGCCGTTTACAATCTCGTTTAAGCTGGAGGCTGTCTCGTTGGCGATGGCCGCGCCTTTTTCGGCTGTATTGACCGAGCGGCCGATCAGCGCGGTGGTTTCCTTTACGGCGTCGGCGGATCGCTGGGCCAAGCTTCTCACTTCGTCGGCTACGACGGCGAAGCCCTTTCCGGCGTCTCCGGCCCGGGCGGCCTCCACCGCGGCGTTGAGCGCCAGAATATTGGTCTGGAAGGCGATATCGTCAATGGTTTTCACGATCTTGCCTGTCTCGCGGGCGCTTCTGGAAATCTCGTCCATCGCTGTGATCATCTCGCCCATCTGTTCGTTGCCCTTTTGTACGACAAGGCCGGTCTGTTCGGAGATACGCTCCGCGTTTCTTGCGTTTTCAGCGCTCTTTTTGACGTGGCTGGATATCTCGTTGATGCTTTCAGACAGCTTTTCAACGGAAGACGCCTGCTCCGTGGTTCCCTGAGCCAGGGACTGGGAGCCGGTCAGGAGCGTGCCGGACTCGGAATTGACGACATGGGCCACCTTCTTGATCTGGGAGATCGTGTCGTTTAACGTGGTCCGGATGTTGAACAGCGCTTCCTTAATCTTGGCAAATTCACCTGCATAGTCGTAGGTGAGCTCAAATTTCAGGTTGCCCTTTGATATGCGGTTCAAAACGTCCGTGATCTCGTTAATATAGTTGATGTAGGAGCTTAAGCGCACCACGGTTTTGCCAAGGGCCTCTGACACATCCCCGATCTCGTCGTTGCCCTCCGCTGCGAGATGCACGTCGAAATTTCCGGCCGCTATCTGCTCGGCGGCGTTGGAGAGCGTCTTAAGAGGCCTGGTGAGGCGGTTTGCAAAGAGAACCGCGACAATCACGACCACAATCACCATCACAACGGCAAGAAGGATGTTTAAGAAAATCATGTGGTAGGTGCTGGCATAGGCGGCGGCCTTTGTCTGAACCGTCACAGCGCCCCACATTTCAGAATCGCCCGGAATCTCAATCGGGCAATAGGAGTAGATGGAGTCCTTGCCCTGCATGTTTTTGAGCTCCATGCTGCCGGACTGCCCGTTAAGGAGCTGTCTGGCCATATCCTGGAGCCCGTCGGGCAGGTCGATGGCCGTCTCTGTCGTGGTATCCCCGTTCAGAATGGATTTGGTGCCTTTGACGTAGTTGTATATCTCTGATACCTGCTTCTCGTCCGGATGGGCGATGACATTGCCCTCGCCGTCGATGAGAACCGTGTAGAGATCCTCTGTGTTGTAGCGGTTGATAATCTCCTGGAGCTGTGCAAGGCTCATGTCAGCGGCCAGGACGCCGGCGATCTCATCATTTCTGTTCCAGACGGGAAATACGATGGAGGTCACGGCCTCATTGGTGTTGAGCGTGTAGTATGATTTGGATACAAACGGCTTGTGGGTCTGCATCTCCTGGATGAACCACCAGCGATCCGCGCGGTTGCCGAGTTCGCCTGTGCTTCTGGCGGTCTGCTGTCCGGTCGTGTCCTGATTGTACAGGAGAAGAAAGGCCGGGTTGTTTTCCACTGTGTTGACCAGGATATCCTTCTGGATGTCCGGATCCGAGGAGTGGATATCTTCGCCGTGGGAGAGCGCCTCGACCACGGAATAGCCCTTTTCCACATAAAGGCGTACCTGCTCCGCAACACTGCTCGTCTGATCGCTTATCTTGTCATAGGCTGCCTGGCGTCCGGACTTTACGGATATGTACAGGCTGATGACATAAGACAGTATCAGCGGTATCAGGGAAACCAGCATGGCCATACTGATGATTTTGATGCGTATACTTGTTCTGCGCCGCCTTCCCGCCGCGCGGAAAGAGTCCCCCCCATGTTTCATATGCAAATCCTCCCTCAATAATTTTTGGCTTGCCGTTCATCCGGGCAATGCGGGCCGTTCGCCCCGGCGCGCTGCCATATGATAAAGTTTTTGTCTGATACATTCATGCCGGGCTGCAAATGGAACATGCTGTGAGAAAATGGGGCAGTGCGTTATGCGCATCTGAAGTCCTGAGATTATGTAATACAGAGCGGCCGCCCGCGGAATCATCCGAGAGGCTGTGGGCCGCAGCAATTGAATGTTTCACTCATAAAGAAAATTTTATGGAGTATTGGGTGAATTGTGACAAAAAAATTACATATTAAAGATGAAACCTTATACAAATTGTACCACAAATCTCGGGTGCGGTAAAGAGGTTTCCGGAAATATTTATGACAGCGCAGGATAAGGGGTTCCTGTTCACACGCCACTGTTGCGCGAGGTGTTTTTTGTAAGCGGAGGCCACAGAAAACCCGGCCATTTAAAGTTGCTGTTTACAGGATGCACTTTCAAGTTGCATACCCAAAGGAAAATCGTTATAATGGACGGATAAGGGCGCGGGTCTTGAGGACGGCGGGCCTTTTGTCTGGCAGTGATGTACTCCCGGAGTTTCTCCTCGCCTGCCTTTGCGAGATTCCGGAAGTGCATAGTGGTAAAAAGGAGGATATATAAGCTTATGGAAGAATATAAGAACAGGGATGCGAACGGGGAGGGCCGTGCGGACGGGAGCGGACAGGAGAGGAAAGCGCTGTCAGCCCTTAAGTCTGCGCCGCATTTGTATTTTCTTTTATCGATGTGTACCAGGGCGCCGTATGTGGTCTGCGATCCGGAGACGTTTGACGATGAGATTCTGGTTTTCCTTGACCGGGATGAGGCCAGGGCCGAGAGCGAGCGCTTTTCTGAGCAGAAGATTCCGGTGCAGGCGGCCCGGGTGGAGGGCGAGCATTTGCTGGCTTTTTATACCAGTCTTTACACGATGGGAATCAACGCGCTCCTGACCGTGGTTTCCGGGGAGCGGGAGGTGATTCAGCTTGAGGAAATTTTGCAGCGCCGGACGCCGGACTCGCTTCCGGAGGGCAAAGTGTGGGTCGAGAATCCGGCCCTTTATCTGACGTCGCTTTATTATATGCAGGAGCTGAGACGGCAGCCGAATCTGGAGCACACGCCGCAGCTTCAGCGGCTGCAGGAGGAGATCACGGGCCATTTGAAGAGGGGAAGCTACATCCTGGGTGTGGAGAAGGAGACGAGCCGCGTGCCGCTCATGAAGCTGGGCGCGGACACGGTTTACCAGCCGTTTTTTACGGATGCCCTGGAATTTCAGAAATTTAACAAGGAGGACAAGCTGCGCCCGCTTGTGATCCCCTTTGACAAGATTATGAAAGCGCTGGCGCCGCAGGCAAAGGGGATGCTTTTGAATCCGATGAGCATCAATATGCCCCTGGCGCTGAGCCAGAAGGAGCCGCTTGGAAAAGAAGGGGAGGCATTTGAGACGCAGTAACCCTGCGCCTGTTTTGAGAGCCGTTTCTGAGCGCTGAAAAGCGCGCTGCCCGCCGGGAATAGATTTGCAGAAAGCCAGCCATACTTACTGTAAACGATCAGTCCATTTGCCGTTTGGTTTGAGAAAAGATGGATGACGTTTCCTGAACATTCACGGAAAAAAGGAGCGCCATGGCGGCTTTTACGCTGGGGCGGACCGGGAAAGGAGTGCTGGCAGTGCGGACAAAAATGCTTAGAGAGGGGTTTTACTGGACCGGAATCATGGATCCAAAGCTTCGTGTCTTTGACATCATCATGAAGACCGAGTTTGGGACCACGTATAATTCCTATGTCCTGAAAACAGAGGGGAAGACGATTCTGTTTGAGACGGCGAAGGCCGTGTTTCTGGAGGAATATATAAGGGAGCTTGAGCCATTGACCGGGGCGGGGGCAATCGACTACCTGATCCTGGACCATACGGAGCCGGATCACGCGGGCAGCGTGGAATATCTGCTGGAGCAGAATCCGGGCCTTAAAATCGTCGCCACCGGCTGCGCCCTGAATTTTTTAAAGCATATCGTGAACCGCGATTTCTTCGGGATTGCGGTCAGGGATAATGAGACCATGCGGATCGGGGGAAAGACGCTTCGGTTCCTTTCGGTTCCGAACCTGCACTGGCCGGATACGATGTACACGTTTATTGAGGAGGACCGTATCCTTCTGACGTGCGACTCTTTCGGGGCCCATTACGGGACAGAGGGGATCCTGCGCAGCGAGGTGCGGGACGAGGAGAGCTACAAAAAGGCTGCAAAGTATTATTTTGATAATATTCTCGGCCCCTTTAAGACGTATATGCAAAAGGGCCTTGAGCGGGCGCGGGCGCTCAATCCTTCCATGATCTGCACCGGGCACGGCCCTGTTCTGGATACGAAAATCGGGGAGATATTCAGCCTTTATGAGAGCTGGTGCAGGATTGACAACCCGAACCGGGAGAAGACGGTGGTGATCCCCTATGTCAGCGCGTATGGCTATACAAAGGAGCTGGCTGAGGGGATTGCGGACGGAATCCGGGACAGCGGCCCTGTGGCGGTGCGGCTGTATGACATGGTGGAGGCGGATCCGGCTGCAGTGCAGAAGGAGCTTTCTTTTGCGGACGGGATCCTGTTCGGGACGCCGACGATTCTGGGAGAGGCCCTAAAGCCAATCTGGGATCTGACGACCTCCATGTTCCCCGTCACGCACGGGGGAGCGTATGCGGCGGCTTTTGGGAGCTACGGATGGAGCGGAGAGGGCGTGACGCACCTGACGGAACGCCTGCGCCAGCTCAAATTCCGCGTGCCGGACGACGGGCTCCGGGTGCGGTTTAAGCCTGGGAAGACAGGATGCGCGGACGCGTACGAATATGGCTTCCGTTTTGGCCTGCTCGTGCAGGGAGATGTAGAGCCGGGCAGGAAGCAGGCCGGGAAAAAGGGAGCGCGGACGCTGGTCAAGTGCCTGGTCTGCGGGGAGATCTTTGACTCGTCCCTGGAGACGTGCCCGGTCTGCGGAGTGGGAAAGGAATACTTTGTCCCGGCAGAGGAGGAGGAGATTTCCTGGCGGCGCGATACGGGGGAGCGATTTGTCATTCTGGGAAACGGCATTGCCGGGCTGTCGGCGGCGGAGGCCATCCGTCAGCGGAACCACACAGCCTCTGTGATCCTTGTCTCTGAGGAGGCGTACGACACGTATAACCGCCCGATGCTGACCAAGGCGCTCCTGGCCAACCCTGCGCCGGAGCAGACGGCCGTTTACGGAGAAGAGTGGTATGAAAAGCGCCGGATTTACCGGATTCTTGGCAAACGGGCTGTTTCGCTTGACAGGGACAGGCGGGAAGCCGAGCTTTCGGACGGGACGAGGCTTCCCTGGGATAAGCTTATCTATGCCCTGGGAGCCGAGCAGGCGCTTCCTCCCATCGAAGGGGCGGCACAGGAGCGCGTGATTGCCATACGCCGTCTTTCGGATGTCAGACGGATCCAGGAGATGCTTCCCGGGCTCCGCCGCGTGGCGGTGATCGGAGGGGGCGTGCTGGGGCTGGAGGCTGCATGGGAATTTTGCCGGATACACTGCCAGGTGACGGTGGTGGAGTCCGGGCCGTGCCTGATGCCGCGCCAGCTTGACGGCCGGGCCGCTGATCTCTTAAAAACACTCGCAGAGGCAGAGGGGGTGCGGATCCTCACCGGGACCAGGGTAGAGGAGATCACGCCGTGTCAGGGGGCAGACAGAGAAAGCTTTGGCGTAAAACTGGAGGACGGGGGCTTTCTCCCGGCGGATCTGGTGATCGTCTCCGTCGGGATCCGGGCCAACACGGAGCTGGCCAAGCAGGCAGGGCTTGATATCCGGCGCGGGGTTCTCGTGAATGAGCGCATGGAGACGAGCCGGAGCGGCATCTACGCCTGCGGGGACTGCGCGGAGTACGGCGGGAAGATGGACGGGCTCTGGAGCGCGGCGGCGCGGCAGGGAAAAACAGCCGGCGCAAACGCGGCCGGGGAGACGGTATGCTATGAGCCGGTTCCGGAAGGGCTTTCTTTTCATGGTTTTCACACCGCCCTCTTTTGCATCGGGGATGTTCACACAGATGAAAACAGCCCCTCCCGGATTGTGGAGGAGCTGGATGAGGCGAGAAATTATTATAAAAAATACGTGTTTGCCAACGGCCGCTTAAAGGGAGCCGTGCTTCTGGGCGATCTGTCTGAAATGGCGGAGCTGATGGAGAAAATCGCGCCGGTCAGCGGATCGTGATGACGACCCGGTTCGGCAGGCAGACAATCGTCTGCCCGCTTTCGCCGGCTCCACCCTGGCGGACACAGATCTGATCCGGACAGGAAGCCTCTGTCACAGAGGCTTTTTTGTCTTTGATCACCAGGCGGTTTACACCGCCGTTTTTATTTTCCAGAAGAAGCTCCGTATCCCTGGAGAGGGGAAGCTCCCATACGGTCTGCCCGTCAATGTCGACCTGTGCGATGCCGTCTGACGGGCGTCGGACGAGGCGCGCGCCGGCGAGGCAGACGGCGGCCAGGAGAAGCAGCGCGCCGATCAGGAGCCGGTCGTTGCGTTTTTTGTGCTCCATGTGTCGGAAAGACCTCCTTTCATGCGCCGGACTGGCCGGTATCGGATCCGTTCGGATCCGGATCCAACAGCGCTTCTGCGCCGTCTGAATAATGGATCTCATAATCCTCTGTTATAAAATACCCGTAGATCCCATCCATGGACGCAAGGAACGCCAGCCCTTTTTCCAGCCCCATGGAAAAACAGGCGGTGCTTAGGGCGTCTCCGTCCACAGAATGGGGGGAGACGATGGTTACGGCGATCAGCCCGTTGTCATAGGGATAACCGGTTTCCGGGTTCAGGAGATGGTGGTAGTTCGTCCCGTCCACGGTAAAGAAACGCTCATAGACGCCGGAGGAGACGACGGACTGATCCCGGATCCGGAGACGGGCGATCAGCTCGTTCCGATCCTCAAAAGGCTTTTGCAGGCCGATGCGAAACGCCTCGTTGTCCGGTCTCTGGCCCACGCAGAGAACATTTCCTCCCAGATTGATAATCGCGCTCGCCACCCCTTCGCTTACGAGATACTCCTTTACGCGATCTGCGATGTAGCCCTTGGCAATGGATCCGAGATCGAGCGTCACGTCCGGAGAGAGAAAGGTCAGTGTGTTTCCCTCCAGCCGGATCTGACGGAAATCAACGCGGGCCGCGGCTTCGGCAACCGCCTGCGCGGGCGGTACCTCCTTTGCGCCGCCGGTGAAATTCCAGAGGGTGCTTAAGGGCTCGATCGTCAGATCATAGGCCCCGCCGGAGCGCCCGCTGTAGGAAAGCCCTGTGCGGATCAGCTCCGCCGTGTCGGCGGACAGGACAAAAACCGTCTCGCCGGGGGCGCGGTGGTTTAAGCGGTAGATCTCGCTTGATTCGATCGTTTTGCTGAATTTGTTTTCATAGCTTCGCACCAGCTCCATGCAGGAGTCAAGGATGGCTTCATCCTGTGAGTCGTAGAGCGTGATGGTAACGAATGTATTCAGAAGGAAATCCGTGCGGGATATCTCCGTGTGCCTGGGGGAAAACGCGGCTTTCAGGGCCGGGATCAGTACAAGCAGGGCCGGGAGAAGCAGGAGCATACGTCTGGGCTTCATAGGTTTATATTCCTCGTTTTGGGGTGATGGTCGCCGGGTTTTACATTATACTAGCAAAGGGGGGAGGGAAAGTCAAGAATGCGTTTCATGCGTCATTATTTGCGGCAGTGGCGGTAACGGATGATACAGGCGCGGTATATCTGCGAAAGGGCGGCGGAGACGAGAAGATCGAACACAACAGCCAGCACACGCTTTGGCAGCGTATCCGGGACGAAGCCAAGGCGTGTGCAGCAGGTATAGACGACCTGATGGATCAGAAAGATGAAAGGGGACAGATCGCCGAGAAATACGAGCGCCCTCCGGCTCAAAAGAAAATATAAAGGCGTCCCTTCCACATTTGCGGAGAGAATCAGCATAATGACAGGGAGTGTAAATGCAAGGCTTCCATATGTCCATTCAGGCAGGCGCGTGAAGCATACAAGCGGGATGAGTATGGCCAGCGAAGCAAGCTGTAAAAGGCAGGCCGGGGCTTTGCGCCTGATTGTGAGCGAGCGCCCGGCGGCCATGCCAAGTACATATCCGGGAAGGTGCGCAAGGGGAAAAATGTAGGTCCAGTACATGACATTCGATGTAACGCGGGATATGAACAGACAAAAGCCCGCGTGAAAGAGATACAGGGAGCCGGCAAAGAGCAGACGCGCTGTATCGGATTTTAAGAGCCTGGCCATGAGATACTGCAGGGGCAGGGTCAGAAAAAGCAGCGCCATGTAACTTGAGAGGAACCATGTGACGCCGTTAAAGCTGAAATAGTAGTCCGGATAAAAGGATTTGGTAAGCGTTATGTTCATCAGCATGACAACGCCCCAGAACGGGAGCTTTGAGGCCCCGTCCGCCTGAAGAGAAGCCGGCATGTCAGAGACCGGGATCGATATAATCAGCATAATGATATGCAGCGGGTAAAGCTTTTTTAAGCGCGCGGCGGTAAAGGAGAGCAGGGGGCGTATCGTTTTGGAGGGCGTATAGCCGCAGCTTTCGCAGGCGCAGCCGCGCAGATAACCGCTGAGAATAAAAAATACGCCCGCTCCCCATACCCCGGCCTGATAGAGGGCGGGATTGCCGCAGTGATAAATGACGATTGCTAAAAGGGCAATGGCCCGCAGGCCCTGCACAGCCGGCAGGCTGCGTCTGGTTTCTTCCATTTCGGTTCCTTCCTTTCATCTGTATGTTTCCGTGATAAAAATAGCATGGGGATCGGGCGGTGTCAATCGTTTTGGCCCGAATACAGCGCAAAGCGGAGCGCGCAGACGGCGGGAATGCAGCAGGCAGAAATCCGAAGGCAAAGACCTGAAAAAACCTGAAACATCCGGAATATTTTGCAGTTGACAATATTACCCAAATCTGATACACTAAGATACTACCAAAATTGTAGTCTTTATTTTCAGGGCTCAAAAATAATACGAAAGTGAGGAAAATTCAATGGGTAAGATTATTGGCGATGGCATTACTTTTGACGACGTGCTGCTCGTCCCCTCGTATTCCGAAGTGATTCCGAACCAGATTGACGTTACGACGAATCTGACGAAGAAGATTAGGCTGAATATCCCGTTAATGAGCGCCGGCATGGATACAGTTACGGAACACCGGATGGCGATTGCCATGGCCCGTCAGGGCGGCATCGGAATTATTCATAAGAACATGTCTATTGAGGCGCAGGCCGAGGAAGTTGATAAGGTAAAGCGCTCTGAGAACGGCGTTATTACAGACCCATTTTATTTATCCCCTGAACATACATTAAAGGATGCCGACGAGCTGATGGGCAAGTTCCGCATTTCGGGCGTGCCGATCACGCAGGGACGCCGGCTGGTCGGCATTATTACAAACCGCGATCTGAAGTTTGAGGAGGATTTCTCCAAGAAGATCAAGGAGTGCATGACATCCGAGCACCTGGTTACGGCCAGGGAGGGCATCACGCTCATGGAGGCCAAGAGCATCCTGGCCCGCGCGAGGGTGGAGAAGCTACCGATTGTGGACGGCGATTTCAATCTGAAGGGCCTGATCACGATCAAGGATATCGAAAAGCAGATCCGCTATCCGTTCTCTGCCAAGGACGGGCAGGGACGGCTTCTGTGCGGCGCCGGCGTGGGCATCACGGCAAATGTTCTGGAGCGCGTGGAGGCCCTGGTGAATGCCAAGGTCGATGTGGTTGTGCTGGATTCCGCGCACGGCCATTCGGAGAATGTGATCCGCTGTGTGAAGATGATCAAGGATGCCTACCCGAAGCTGGAGGTGATCGCGGGAAATGTGGCGACAGCGGAGGCGACGAGGGATCTCATCGAGGCCGGCGTGGACGCGGTGAAGGTGGGCATCGGGCCCGGCTCGATCTGCACGACGCGCGTGGTCGCGGGCATCGGCGTGCCGCAGATTACGGCGGTGATGGACTGCTACGAGGCGGCCAAGGAGTACGGCATCCCGGTGATTGCGGACGGCGGTATCAAATATTCGGGTGATATCACAAAGGCGATCGCAGCGGGCGGAAGCGTGTGTATGATGGGTTCCATGTTCGCAGGGTGCGACGAGAGCCCGGGAACGTTTGAGCTGTACCAGGGCAGAAAGTATAAGGTATACCGCGGGATGGGATCCATTGCGGCCATGGAGAACGGCAGCAAGGACCGCTACTTCCAGAACGACGCGAAGAAGCTGGTTCCGGAGGGTGTAGAGGGCCGCGTGGCTTACAAGGGTCTTGTTGAGGATACGGTATTCCAGCTTCTGGGCGGGCTGCGGGCCGGCATGGGCTACTGCGGCGCGCCGGATATTAAGACGCTGCAGGAGAACGGCCGCTTCATCAAGATTTCGGCCGCGTCGCTCAAGGAGAGCCATCCGCACGATATCCATATCACCAAGGAAGCGCCGAACTACAGTATTGACGAATAGAGATGAGAACCGTTCAGACAGTCTGAGCGGTTACGGCGCCTGCCCCATGTGTCGCTTGGGGCGGGCGCCCGCGCAGCCATATCCGGACGGGCTTCCGGTTATGGCTGTTTTGCGTTGCGGTTTAGCGAAAGGAGAGCATGATGAAAAAGACATGGAAGATTGCGGTGATCCCGGGCGACGGCGTGGGGCCGGAGGTGGTCGCGGAGGGAATGAAGATCTTAAAGCAGGTTGCGCAGGCGGACGGTACGTTTGCAGTGGAGGATACCTGGTTTCCGTGGGGCTGCGGGTATTATTTAAAGCATGGGCGCATGATGGATGAGGACGGGATTGAGAGGCTGAAAGACTTTGACGCGATTTATCTGGGGGCTGTGGGCGCTCCGGGCGTGCCGGATCACATCTCCCTGTGGGATCTGCTGCTCACGATCCGCAAGCGCTTTGACCAGTATGTGAACCTGCGGCCGGTGAAGCTGCTTTCCGGGGCGCAGTGCCCGCTGAAAGGGGTAACAAAGGAAGAAGTAAACATGACCTTTATCCGGGAAAACAGCGAGGGCGAGTATGCCGGGAGCGGGAGCTGGCTGTACCGGGGAAAGCCGCAGGAGGTGGTGATCCAGGACGGCGTGTTTTCCAGGGCGGGCTGCGAGCGGATCATCCGCTATGCCTTTGAGACGGCGCGGCGGGAAAAGCGGAGCTTAACGAGCGTGAGTAAGGCCAATGCGCTCAATTATTCCATGGTATTCTGGGATCAGATATTCGGCGAGATCAGCCGGGAATATCCGGATGTGGAGACGCATACCTACCTGGTGGATGCGGCGAGCATGTTTATGGTAAAGGATCCGGGGCGCTTTGAGGTGGTGGTGACGAGCAATTTATTCGGCGATATTCTGACGGATCTGGGAGCGGCGATCGCCGGAGGGATGGGCCTTGCGGCGGGCGCGAATCTGAATCCGGAGCGGCGCTGGCCGTCCATGTTTGAGCCGATCCACGGCTCGGCCCCGGATATTGCGGGAAAGGGGATTGCCAATCCCATGGCGGCTGTATGGTCCGTCTCACAGATGCTTGACTTCTTCGGTCAGGAGGAATGGGGGGCGCGTGTCCTGGGGGCGATTGAGCGGGTGCTTGTAAAGGGAGAGGCCCTGACGCCGGATCTGGGCGGGCATTCCTCGACGCAGGAAGTGGGAACAGCAATTTTAAAAGAAATTTGAAGAGATAGGACGCTCTGTCTCGTTCTGTAAATAAAGGCGGCCGGGGGCCGCCGGATGCAATGACAATACATCGTACGGGGAGTCAGATATGTGGCGTAAAAAGAAAAACGAAGAGATGCAGGAGACACAGAATAAGGGGCAGAAGCCTGAATTTGCAGAAGAGAAGACAGACGAGCAGATGCAGGAGATCCTGGGGGAATACCTGTCAGAGGATCATTCCCCGGGAAAGAAGAAAAAGGGGGAGAAGCGCAGGGACAGGGATAAGGAAAAAGACAGGGACAGCGGGAAAACCGGGCGTTTGAAGGGCATCCTGAACGGCATCCGCGGCCTGAGCGGCAGGAAGAAGCTGGGGCTTTTTGCCATCCTCGCCCTGGTGTTATTTGTGATAAGCCGGGCGGCGTGCCCGAAAAAGGAGCCGGCCCTGATGGTTTCCGCGATCCCGCTGGAAAAGGGGGATGTGACGGAGGTCCTGAGCCTGAACGGGCCGGTTTCCGGAACAGAGAGCGCGGATGTGGTTTCCAATCTGCACGCAGAGGTGCTGGAGATCATGGTCCGCGAGGGCGATCGTGTGGAAAAGGGACAGACTCTGGCCCGGATCGACAGCTCGGATGCGGCCAAGGAAGTGGAGATGGCGCAGAATTCATATGAGCTGGCTGTCAGCGAGTACAATGAAAACATCAGGGATACGCAGCACAATTATGAGAAGGCAGTGCAGGATTACCAGACGGCGCAGGTGAACTATAACCGGAACCAGGTGCTGTTCGCAGCGGGCGATATCTCCCAGGCGGAGATGGAGCAGGTGAATAATGCGCTCAGGGACGCGGCCCGGCAGGTGGATTCCTTTACCGTGCAGGGCGGACGGGCGGTTCCGGACAAATCGTATGAGCTGAAGGTGAAGTCTGCCCAGTTTGAGCTGGATCAGAAGAAGAAGGATCTGGAGAACACGGAGGTCAAGAGCCCGATCAGCGGAACCGTGGTGCGGGTGAATTCCAAGGTGGGACAGTTCGCGGATAAGCCGGAGGATGAAAAGCCCATGTTTATTGTGGAGAATCTGGACAGCCTGGAGATGGAGATCGCGGTCAGCGAGTATTCGATCGGAAAGGTTCAGGTGGGGCAGAAGGCGGAGATCACGGCGGATATTCTGAACGGGACGCCTGCACAGGGCGAGATTATATCCATCTCCCCGACAGGCGAGGAGAAGGGCGGCGGTTCCTCGGAGCGCGTGGTTCCGGCCACGATCCGCATTGACGGGGAGAGCTCCGGCGGCCTGATCGCAGGAATCACCGCCAAGGCATCGATCGTGATCGGGGAGGCGAGCGGGACGTTTAAGGTGTCCCAGACAGCCCTGACAGCGGACGCGGACGGCAATGTGTGCGTGGCCGCCGTGGATGCGGCGACGAATCTCGTGCATCTGATCCCGGTTGAGACCGGGGTGGAAAGCGACCTGGAGGTGGAGATTATTCCTGTTGAGGAGGGCGCTCTCACGGAAGGCATGATGATCATCCCCAATCCCGCGGGCCTGACAGAGGGCATGCCTGTGACCATGGCGCAGGGGGCTGGCGTATGATGAGGAGATGGCTTAAGAGCAGCAGGGGAGAGCTTCCGGAGATAGAGACCGACGAGCTGATCAAGATCGTGAATCTCTGCAAGGTGTATGATACCGGGGCCGTGAAGGTGATTGGCTTAAATAACATTAACCTGACCATTAAAAAGGGAGAATTTGTGGCGATCATGGGCCAGTCCGGCTCCGGTAAGTCTACGCTGATGAATATTCTGGGATGTCTGGACCGCCCGGTTTTGGGGCATTATTATCTGGACGGGATTGACATCTCCACCTTAAATGAGGATCAGCTCTCGCGGATCCGCAACCAGAAGATCGGTTTTGTGTTCCAGTCCTTTAACCTGATTTCCAGGACGCCTGCGGTCAAGAATGTAGAGCTTCCCATGACGTACGCCCATGTGCCGAAGCGGCTGCGCCATGAGCGCGCGGTTGCGCTTCTGGAGCGCGTGGGCCTGGGAAAGCGGATCGAGCATATGCCGAACGAGATGTCGGGCGGCCAGCGCCAGAGGGTGGCCATCGCCAGGGCCCTGGCCAATGAACCGCCGTTAATCCTCGCGGACGAGCCCACCGGAAACCTGGATACAGCGTCCTCGATCGAGATCATGGAGCTGTTTTCCGCGCTTCACGACGAGGGGGCCACCGTGGTGGTGGTAACGCATGAGGAGGACATCGCGGCCTTCACGGAGCGGATCATCCGTTTCCGGGACGGAAAGGTGGTTAGCGATGTCAGAACCCCCAAACCGGCGCGGCAGCCCGGGGCCCGGGAAGGCGCAGAGGACGGCGGGGAGCATCCGCCTGTCACGGCCTGCCGGCCCGCCGGATCCTGAAGGGAAAAGGAGGCAGGTAAGCAACTATGCTGTTAGAGAATATGAAAATGGCCTTTACGGCCCTGCGCGCCAACAAGATGCGCGCCTTTCTGACCATGCTGGGAATTATCATCGGCATCGGATCCGTGATCGCCATTGTTTCCATCGGGGACACGATGCGCGGCCTGTTTTCCAGCATCTATCAGGACATCGGCGTCACGCAGGCGTACTTAAGCATCGGGTACTGGGTGGATGACGTCAGGCAGAGCGACTACTTTACCATGGATGATTTGAGCCGGATCAAGGAGGTGTTCGGCGACAAAATCAGCTATATTGACAGTGACATGAGCGCCAGCAGCGAGGCTGTTTCAGAATATGCGTCGCTCAAATTCAATTTTTCCGGCGTGGATTATCTCTACCAGGAGGTGCAGCCGGTGGACATCCTGTACGGCCGCTATCTGAATGCCGGAGACATTAAGGGGCGCCGTCAGAACGCGGTCATGGAGGCGGACAGCGCCAGACGCCTGTTCGGGACGGAAAATGCGGTGGGCCGCACCTTCCGGGCTGAGATTTTCGGAAATATGCGGGAATACACGGTCGTCGGCGTTTATCAGAAAAAAATGAGCGCGTTCCAGCAGATGATGATGGGATCCGGCGGCGACACGGGTTCAGCCTTTGTGCCCTGGACGCTTTTGACCTGGCCCAACGATTATTTTTATTACTGCCATTTTTTCGCAGACACGAATATGACCGAGCCGGAGCTGAACGCTTTTTACAGCGAGCTCACCGCTTACGTCGCCAAGCTTAAGGATCGCAGGCCGGAGGACTTCCGCATGGAAACCGCCATCGGCCAGATGGGGCAGATGGACTCCATGATGGCCAACCTTTCCATGGCGGTCGGCGGGATCGCGGCGATCTCCCTGATCGTGGGCGGCATCGGCATCATGAATATCATGCTCGTTTCCGTCACGGAGCGGACGCGCGAGATCGGCATCCGCAAAGCGCTCGGCGCCCGTACGAGGGACGTCCTGATCCAGTTCCTGACCGAGTCGGCCATCCTCTCCGCATGCGGGGGCATTATCGGAATCATCCTGGGCGGAGGCATCGTCAGCCTGGCCGGGCTTGCCCTTGGTGTTCCGACGATCGTAAAGCCGGGCGTGGTGATTCTCGCCGTATCGTTCTCGGCCGTGGTCGGCATCTTTTTCGGGCTTTATCCCGCGTCCAAGGCGGCGAAGGCGGACCCGATTGATGCGCTGCGGTATGAGTAGGGGAAAGTATACAGAGGCCGGCGGCTCTTTCTCGATTTCCCCTTCCGGGCGGCTTCGGAAAGCTGGTAACATTTACATTACAAATTTATGAAAATTCTGTAATATACTCGCCATTTACCATAACTTATGCTATAATAGCTCCGTATGTTATGAGCCATGCAAAACAATCAGAGATTTGTTCCGCAGGCATTTCGCAGCGGTGAAAGAAAGAGAGAATCTGCTATGTGCTCGCACAAAAGCAAATTTTCTCTTTTCCTGCGTTTCGGGTTTGGAGAGTGACATTATGCTGAATGAAGAAAAGATCCGGCTGATGACGGATCTGGCTATGTTTGAGAAGAAGAACCAGTGCTGCTTAAGGGATGCGTCCGGTTATTTTAAGAGCGATTACATCAGCAGGGGCCTGATTAGCGGGCTGATTCACTATACGCTCTGCTTTTTGATGCTTCTGGCCCTCTGGGTGCTGATGAATATGGATGAATTTCTGAGCACGATGGAGTTTGAGCGCCTGGCGGCCCTGGCCCTTAAAGGGGGCTGGATATACGGCGCAGGGCTTCTGGCTTACCTGCTTCTGATCGTAGTGGTATACAGCAGGCGTTATGAGTATGAGGTGAAGATGAACCGCATCTACATCTCAAAATTAAAGCACCTGGACAAGCGCTATGAGTATCAGAGCCGTTCCAGGGAGCTGGCCAGGGAGGGCGGACGTATATGATGGGACTGCTTGTGTTTAAGGAGGGCCTTAAGGCTTTTTACGCGAAGTACAGCGCGTTTGTCATACCGGCGATCCGGTTTGCGGTCGGCTTTACGGCTGTTTTGCTGATGAACCAGAATGTGGGCTTTATGCCGAAGCTGAGCGGGCCGCTCATTCCGGCTGGGATGGGGCTTGTGTGCGCGTGCCTTCCGTACGGGGCGATCGCCTTTTTGTGCGGCGTTTTTTTGCTGGCGCAGCTCTCGGCGGCTTCCCTGGAGGTGACGGTGATCGCGCTGGTGTTTATCCTGGTGGTGGCGCTTTTGTATTACAGCTTCCGGCCCGGGGACAGCGTGCTGCTCCTTGCGGCCCCGATTTTGTTTTTTCTGAAGATGCCGTTTGTGATTCCGCTTCTGACCGGGCTGGCGGGCAGCCTTCTTTCCGTGATTCCCATGTGCTGCGGAATCTTCATTTATTATGTAATGATGTACACAAAGATGAACAGCAGCTTTCTCGCGGGCAGCGGGCAGGAGGAGATCACGCAGGTCTTTATCGGGGCCGTGAAGGGCCTTTTGGGCAACCAGGCCATGCTGGTGATGATGGCCGCCTGCTGTCTGGGCGTTCTGGCGGTTCATCTGATCAAGAGGTGGTCGGTCAGCTATTCCTGGATCATCGCCATTGCGGCGGGTGTGATCGTGCAGGTGGTGGTGATATTTGTGGGGGATTTCCGGTTCGGCGTGGAGATGTCGCTGCCGGAGATGACGGTTGGGATTCTTCTGTCCTGCGCCGCTGCCGGGGCGTACCATTTTTTTGTTTTCGCCGTAGACTATAGCAGGACGGAATATGTGCAGTTTGAGGACGACGAGTATTATTATTATGTGAAGGCTGTCCCGAAGCTAACGGTGACAAGGCCGGACGTTAAGGTAAAGAGGATTAACACGCGCAAGGCGGCCAGACGCTGAATCTGCGTCCGCTTGGCGCCCGCGGTTTTGAGGGAAGTGGATGCATGGCAGAATTTTTAAAGGAGATCTATTCCTGGATCTCGTTTGTACCGAAGATTACGATTAAAAACTTTCTGGAGATTGCGATCATAGCCATCGTGATTTATGAGGTGCTGGTCTGGATAAAGAATACGAGGGCATGGACGCTCCTCAAGGGGATTCTGTTTATCCTTGCTTTTTTCCTGTTTGCCGCTGTGATGGAGCTGGACACGATCCTGTGGCTTCTGGAGAAGATCTCCTATATTGCGGTGACGGCGATTCTGATTATTTTTCAGCCCGAGCTCAGGAAGGCCCTGGAGCAGCTTGGGAGCCGGAATGTGCTTACCAGCCTGTTTTCGCAGGAGGACGGGAAGGAGAGCGAGGCGTTTACGGAGAAGACGATCCATGAGCTTGTGCGGGCCAGCTTTGAGATGGGCAAGGTAAAGACAGGGGCCCTGATGGTGATTGAACGGACGACGAAGCTGAATGAGATCGAGCGCACGGGGATCCAGGTGGACGGCATTGTGACGAGCCAGCTTCTGATCAATATTTTCGAACACAACACGCCGCTGCACGACGGCGCGGTCGTGATCCGCGGCAACCGCGTGACGGCAGCCACGTGTTACCTGCCTTTGTCGGATAATATGGCGATCAGCAAGGATCTGGGCACCAGGCACCGCGCGGCGGTGGGAGTCAGCGAATCGACGGACAGCATTACCCTCGTGGTTTCTGAGGAGACGGGCCGTGTTTCCGTGGCCTTGGGCGGACAACTGCGCCGGGTGTCGGATGCGGAGGAGCTGCGCGGGCTTCTCTCTGTGATGATTAAGAGGGACGATGCGGGAGCGGGAAGATTTAGGATTTGGAAGGGAAGGCGGAGGAATGAAAGAAAGGCTGATTAGAAATCTGTGGATCAAGCTTCTCTCGCTGTTCTGCGCATTCTTCGTGTGGCTGGCCGTGGTCAATATCGCCAACCCGATCGTGACGGCGACGCACGAGGTTGAGGTTGAGATCATCAATGATTCGATTCTTGAGCGGTCCAACCTGGCGTATGAGGTGGTGGGAAAGAAGACGGCCACCATAAGCTACAAGATCCGGACCAAGGACGCGTACCGGCTGCGCGATACGGATTTCAGGGCTTATGTGGATCTGTCTGAGATGTACAATGTGACGGGCGCGATCCCGATCCGGGTCGAGGTTCTTAAAAATAAGGATTTGCTTGAGTCAGCCCCGGTGGTGAAGGCTCCGGAGGTACTAAAGATCCAGACCGAGGAGATTCTGACCAAATCCTTTGCGCTGGAGGCCCGGCCGGTCGGAACGCCGGGCGAGGGCTGTCAGCCGGGGGCGATTTCCATGGTTCCGTCCCAGGTATCGGTCAGGGGGCCCGTCTCCCTGATGGGGCAGATCAGCAGCGTGGGGATCGAGTTTGACGTGGAGGGCGCCACGGCAGATGTGAGCGGCCGCGCGACCCCTGTCTATTATGATGCCAATGGAAACGTGCTGAAGGACTTGGGCGAGTCGGTCCGCACGCTGAGCGGCGACGTGTCCTATTCGATGCAGGTGCTGAAGGTGAGGGAGATCCCGCTTGATTTTGTGGTGAGCGGCGAGGTGGCGGCCGGATACCGCTACACAGGCGCGCAGGCGAGCCTGCGCACGATTTCCGTGGCGGGGCTCAAATCGGATCTGGCCTCGCTGAATACCATTACCATCCAGGATCCGGCCCTGAATATCCAGGGGGCGACGCAGGATAAGGTCTGCCAGATTGATCTGGCGGATCATCTGGATCCCAAGCTCAGCATTGCCGGGCTGGAGAATACGGTGGTGGAGATCACGCTCAAGGTGGAGCGGCTGAGGGAGAGAAGCTTCACGGCTGAGGCAAAGGATATCACGCTTACGGGCCAGGAGGATTCCTTAAGCTATTCCCTGGGCGATGCGGGGGCGGAAATCCGCGTGAGGGGCTTAAAAGAGGATTTGGACAGCCTTTCTGTGGATAAAATGAATATACAGGCGGACGTGGCGGGCCTTGCGCCCGGCGTCCATACCGTCGCGGCGCAGATCCGGCTGGACGATGCATTTGAGGTGATCGCCTCGTCCCCGGTTACGGTGACTGTAGCCGAGACGGACAGGCCGGCGGAGACAGAAAAAGCCCAGGAGGCTGCCGCCGGCGCTGAGACGCAGGCAGAAGCGGATACAGGGACAGAGGGAGAGTCCCAGTAACCGGAAATGGGCCTCTGCCGCGCTGAGTGTACGGTGCGGCGGCAGCGGACGCAGGCATATCGATTTTATGAGAGGAAGAAACGGAGGTGTTTGGCGATGGTTCGTGCGATGGCAGTCATTAAAAACTCAACGGGCCTCCATCTGAGGCCGGCCGGGATCCTGTGTAATGAGGCGTCGAGACATGAGTGTTCCGTTACATTTAAATTCAGGGACACGATTTCCAATGCAAAAAGCGTGCTGAGCGTGCTCGGGGCGTGCATTAAGTGCGGGGACGAGATCGAATTTATCTGTGAGGGAAAGGACGAGGAGGAGGCGCTGTCCTCCATGCTGCGGATTGTGGGCGAGGGCCTGGGAGAATAGGCGGTTGTCTGCTTGCGGCACCCCGTGGGGGCGTGGACACGAAAAGGGAAGGGCTGCGAAGGAGAAACGCGGCCCTTCCGTCTTATGAAAGGGAAACAGGCAAATGATCGTTTATGTATTGTGCTATGGAGCGGCGTGGATGTTTGCAGAGAGCCGGCATCCGTATCTTGCGGGGCTCTGTCTTCTGGTGGCGGCTCTGTGGCTGTATTATGAGGATTACAGGCGGTCCGGGAATCTGCTTCACCTGCGCGCCCTGTTTGCGCTCTCCTTTGTGGGCGGGCAGGGGCTGGCTGCTTTGCGGCTCAGCCGGTTAAGCCAGGACTGGAATGCGATGACCTGGCTTTCGTTTCTGGCTGCGTTTACCGGCTTTTATGCGGTATTCTGGTACCTGGAGGGCGGAAGCGGCGCGAGGTGGAACCGCCAGAGGAGGCGCGCGGACTTCGGGGATGCGAGGCAGCCGGTTTTTATGGCGGCCTGTATCCTCACTGTGCTGTCGGCCGGCTGCTTTGCGGCCGAGGCGGTGATACTCGGCTATATCCCGCTTTTTGTGCGGGGGGTTCCGCACGCGTATTCGTACTTTCACCTGACGGGGATTCACTATGTCACGGTATCATGCGTGCTTGTGCCGTCCCTCTCCGTGATTTTTTTCTGTATTGACCGGGGCAGGAGCCGGACGCAGACGAGGGCGCTGCTCGCTTTGGACGCGCTGGCCCTGCTGATTCCCATTCTGTGCGTCTCGCGTTCCCAGCTTCTGATGGCTGTACTTTTGGCTGCGTTTACGTATATTCAGATGGGAGAACGCATCCATCTGCCCGCCTTTGCGGGAGCCGCGGCGGCGCTTGCCGTGGCATATGTGGCGATGACGGCTGCCAGGAGCCATGACAGCGCATATCTGAAGGCTGTATTTGAGATGAAGCAGGAGAAGATGCCGCTCTTTCTCTCCCAGCCCTATATGTATGTGGCCAACAATTACGATAACTTTGACTGCCTGACCGGGCAGGCGGCGGGGCATACATGGGGCCTTCGGATGCTGGCCCCCCTGTGGAGCTTAAGCGGGCTTAAATTTCTGTATCCGTCCCTGACGCCGGGGCCGGTTTTTGTCACCAGGCCGGAGATGACGACATTAACGCTGATTTATGACGCATATTATGATTTTGGGCTGATCGGCGTGCTGCTGTTCTCCTGCGCCCTGGGATTTGTATCCTTTGTCCTGATGAGGAAAATGGAGCACGTGAGGAATCCGATCCTGTACCTGCTGTATGCGCAGATGGCGTTTTATCTGCTGCTGTCCTTTTTTACAACGTGGTTCAGCAATTCCGCAACCTGGTTTTACCTGGCAGTCACAGGGGCAGCGGCGCTCTATGTCTCCTTTTTCAGGGGCAGCGGGCTGTCCGGGATCGGACGCCGTAAGGGAGGCCGGCGTTTTGCGATTAAGAAAGGGGCTTTGTTATGATGATTTCCAAGAAAATGACGCCGTTGATACAGAATAATTCCGCGATCCGGATGATGTTTGAGGAGGGAAACCGGCTGGCGGCCCTGTACGGCAGGGAGAATGTGTTTGATTTCAGCCTTGGGAACCCGAGCGTCCCTGCGCCGAAGGAGGTGAAGGAGGCGATCCTGGATATCCTGGAGCAGGAGGATTCCCTGTCCGTCCACGGCTACATGTCCAATGCGGGCTATGAGGATGTGCGGGAGGCGGTCGCCGGTTCGCTGAACCGGCGCTTCGGGACACGGTTCCACAGGGGAAACATCCTGATGACAGTCGGGGCGGCCAGCGGCCTGAATGTGATCTTAAAGACGATCCTGGATCCGGGCGATGAGGTAGTGGTGTTTGCCCCGTATTTTGTGGAGTACGGCTCGTATGTGAGGAATTACGACGGAACACTCTGCGTTGTATCCCCTGATACCGTGGATTTTCAGCCAAACCTGGAGGAATTTGAGCAGAGGATTACAGAGCGGACCAAGGCGGTGATCATCAACACGCCGAATAATCCCACAGGCGTGGTTTATTCGGATGAGACGCTGAAACGGATCGCAGCGATCCTTGAGAGGAAGCAGAAGGAGCTTGGGACACCGATCGTCCTGATTTCGGATGAGCCGTACCGGGAGCTTGCGTATGACGGCGCGGAGGTTCCCTTTGTCACCGGGTATTACAGGAACACGGTGATCTGCTACTCCTTCAGCAAGTCGCTTTCCCTGCCGGGAGAGCGGATCGGCTATCTGGTGATTCCGGATGAGATGGAACATGCACAAGATGTGTTTAAGGCGGCTTCGATTGCGAACCGCGTGCTGGGCTGCGTCAACGCGCCTTCCCTGATGCAGCGCGTGATTAAGCGCTGTATCGATGCGGAGGTGGATGTGGCGGCGTATGACCGGAACCGGAACCTCCTGTACAACGGCCTGCGGGAGTGCGGGTTCACGTGTGTGAAACCGCAGGGTGCATTTTATCTCTTTATGAAATCACCGGTGGAGGATGAGAAGGAATTCTGTGAGGTCTGTAAAACACACAATGTCCTGGTGGTTCCGGGGAGTTCCTTTGCCTGCGGCGGGTATGTGAGGCTCGCATACTGCGTGTCCTATGAGCAGATCGAGCGCTCCCTGCCGGCGTTCCGGGCGATTGCGCGCCATTACGGCCTGGTATGACCAAGGATGTAAAGAGGTATGTCCGGATACTGCTCAACATCGCGGCGCCCCTGACCTGGATTTACCTCGCCTGCGTGTGGGGGCCGAGGCTTCTGCGCTTTTTCATGCCCTTTGTCGTGGGATGGCTGGTCGCCATGGCCGCCAACGCGCCGGTCCGGTATCTGGAACGCCGTCTGCGGATTGTGAGGCGGCACAGCTCCATAGCTGTCATGGTGGCGGCGCTTGCGGCGGTGACTGGCCTTATCTACCTGGCCGTGCTCCTGATTTACCGGGAGCTGTCGGCCTTTGCCGCCGATGCCCCGGCCCTGTATGAGCATGCGCTGCAGGAGATCGACGGGGCGTTCGCAAACGGTGAGCGGCTGTTTTCCTTTCTGCCGGACGGCATGAGCGGCCTGTTCTCCGGGCTCTGGGAGGATGTGAGGGGAAGCATGGGGGAACTGATGTCAAAGGCGGCTGCGCCGACGGTAGAGCTGGCGGGAAGCGTGGCCAGAGGCATACCGAATGCGATGGTCAATACGATTGTAATGTTTCTGGCCTCGTACCTGTTCCTGGCGGAGCGGGAGGCAATTATGGCCTGGCTTACGGCGCATCTGCCGCGCGTCCTGTTCCGGTATGCAACGTATTTAAAGAGGGATGCAAAGGGGCTGATCGGCGGCTATTTTCTGGCGCAGTTTCGGATTATGTTCGTGGTGGCGGGCATATTGGCCGCAGGGCTTCTTGTGCTGGGCGTGCGGTACGGGCTTGTGCTGGCTGTGCTCATTGCCCTGCTGGATTTCCTGCCCATATTCGGGACCGGGACGGCGCTGCTTCCGTGGGCGGCGATCAAGCTGTTTACGGGCGAGTATGCGTATGGCGCGGGCCTGATCCTGATCTATATCCTGACTCAGGCCGTGCGCCAGATCATTCAGCCGAAGATCGTGGGGGATTCCATGGGGATCCCGCCGCTGCTGACGCTGTTTCTGCTGTATATCGGCTTTAAGGCGCGCGGGATTGCGGGTATGATCCTGGCCGTGCCTGTGGGCCTGGTGTTTATTAATTTTTATAAATATGGGGCGTTTGACAGCCTGATCGAAAATGTGCGGGCGCTCTGGAGCGAGATCGAGCGGCTGCGCCGGCCGTAAGGGGGAAAACGAAATCACGGCTGTCCGTCAAATAGCGAGAGGGAGGATGCGCGGATGAAACAGATTGTCCTGGAAAAGTATCACTGCATGGGAAATGATTACCTGATTTATGATCCGAACCACAATGAGATGGAGTTAAATGAAGAGCGCATCAGGCTCATCTGCAACCGCCATTTCGGGGCCGGTTCGGACGGGATCCTGGCCGGGCCGTACCTGGATCAGGAGCGGATGTATGTGAAGATTTTTAATCCCGACGGAAGCGGGGCGAAGAAGAGCGGAAACGGGATGGGGATCTTTGCAAAGTATTTAAAGGATGCCGGCTATGTCCAGAAGACGAGCGTGTCCTGGATGACAGCGGACGGCGAGGAGACAGTTTTTTACCTGAACGAGCAGGGAACCCGGGTGAAGATCTCTGTCGGCCGGCCGACGTTCTGGAGCGACGAGATCCCGGTGACGGGCGAGAGGCGGGAGATGGTGAACCAGACGATGGTGTTTGGCAAGATCCCGTATGTGACGACGTGCCTTTCCATCGGAAACCCGCACTGCGTGATCTGGATGAATGAGATTTCCAGGGAGCTGGTGTGCCGCATTGGGGAGCACTCGGAAGGGGCTGACTGTTTTCCGGAAAAGGTCAACACACAGCTCTTAAATGTCCTGGATCGGACGAATATCCAGATCGAGATTTATGAGCGCGGCGCGGGGTATACGCTGGCGTCCGGAACGTGCGCCTGCGCCGCGGCCTGCGCGGCTGTGCGGCTGGGGCTGGCGGACAGCCACATGTATGTCCATATGCCGGGCGGCGTCCTGGAGGTGGAGATCAAGGAGGACGGCGTAGTCTACATGGTGGGCGAGGTCGGCTATGTGGGAAAAATAACGCTTGGGAGCGGGATCACAGAGCAGCTTGCTGCCTTGGGTGAATAAACAGGGCAAGGGGGGCTGGCTTTTACGGGCCCGCTCCCCGTTTGCGGGTAAGGAGAGGCGAGATGGAAATGGATATGGAAAAGAGAGGGGACGTTCTTTTTGACGAGGGAGTCGATCTGGTAAAATTCCAGTTCACAGACGTATTCGGGCAGAACAAAATGGTAGAGATGACGAGAAACCGGGCGGAACGGGCTGTGAGGGAAGGATATCCAATCAACCGCTTTGCCCTGGGAGGGCTTAAAAAGGGGGAGACGGACAGCGCTGCGCCGGAGCATATGACCGGCCGCGGGGAGCGGACGCAGCTTTATTTAAAGCCGGATCTGTGCACGTATGCGCTTCTTCCCTGGGAGGGGGCCGGCGCGCATACCGCGCGCCTGATCTGCAATGTCTGCGGCCCGGACGGAGCCTTTTCCGGTCTGGATTCGAGATATCTGCTCCAGAGGCAGGTGGAGAGGGCGGGAGAGCTGGGCCTTTTCGTTGAATTCGATTTCCAGTGTGAATTTTATTTATTCCACACGGACGATGACGGGAGGCCCACGACGATCACGCACGAGGCGGCGCGCTACTATGACGCGGGGCCGATTGATCTGGCGGAGAATGTGCGGCGCGATATGCTCGTGAGCCTTGCGGAGGCGGGCATGGAGGCAGAGAGCGCGCGCCACGGCCTGACGCCGGGACAGCACAGCTTTCGGCTGCCGCCGCGCTGCGGGGTGGAGGCGGGCGACTATCTGCAGACGTTTAAGACAGCGGTGAAGCGGATTGCGAAGCGCCACGGCCTGCACGCCACCTTTATGCCGAAGCCGAATATGAGCGGGGACGGCTCAGGCCTCCATGTGGGCATGACGATCCGGCGGACGGACGGCGCGTCCGCGGGGGAGACGGCCGCCCAGTTCAGAGTGGGAATCCTTAAGAATTTACACAATATGCTGATTTTCACGAATCCGATGATCAATTCCTACAAACGCCTGGCCGCAGAGCGCCGATCCGTGTTCCAGCCGGAATTCCCGGCCGCGGCCTGGGAAAAGGGGAGCGATAAGGCGGTCCGCCTGACAGGGGACGGGGAGAGAGGTTCTTCCCTGCAGGCGCTCTTCCCGGATCCGGCGGCGAATCCCTATCTGGCCCTGGCGGCGCTGATTTCCGCGGGGATCGACGGGCTGGAAAACGATGATGCGCTTACGCAGAGGGAGGCGGATCCGCGGTTTCCGGAGACGCTGGGCGTGCTGATCCGCCAGCTTGGGGACAATTCGTTTGCCAGGCGCACCTTTGGGGAAACGTTCTGCCGGATCTACCAGGAGGGGAAAAAGGAGGAGTGGGAGCGCTTCTGCTCGTATGTGACGGACTGGGAGCTTGCGGAGTACCTGCATCGCTGTTGATGAGGCGGCAGTTCTGAGATCCTGTTGATACGCCGGCCGATACAGGGCGCACGAACAGGAACTGAAGAAGAGGTGAGGCGGTTGGCAAATATTATAGTGGCATTTTCAAAGCAGGAGGATGGGCGGAATATCCGGAATATTCTCGTCAAAAACGGGATGCAGGTGGCGGTTTCATGCGCCTGCGGCGCGCAGGTGCTGGCGAATGCGGATGATTTGCAGAGCGGGATCGTGGTCTGCGGCTTCCGGTTCGGGGACATGACGTGCTGCGAGCTGGGCCGCCAGCTTTCAGATGCGTTTGAGGTGCTTGTGATCGCCTCCCCGGCGAAATGGAGCGGGGAGGATATGGGACGCCTCGTCTGCCTTCCGACACCCTTTAAGATGTGTGATCTGGTTTCCACGGTACGGATGCTTGAGGAGGCGCAGAGCAGACGCAGGCGGGAGAGGAGAAGACAGCCGCTAAAGAGAGGGGAGGAGGAGCGCGCGGCGATTGAAAGGGCCAAGCAGCTTCTGATGAGGCGGAACCATATGACAGAGCCGCAGGCGCATAAGTATCTGCAGAAATGCAGCATGGATACCGGGCGCGGTATGACGGAGGCGGCGGAAATGATTTTGAGGCTGTACGGTTAAGGAGGACGAGCCGGGATGAGATTTACAAAGATGCAGGGTTTGGGAAATGACTATGTGTACGTAAACTGCTTTGAGGAGACGGTGAAGGATCCGGAGAGGACGGCTGTGCTGGTCAGCGACCGCCATTTCGGGATCGGGTCAGACGGGCTGATCCTGATTCAGCCCTCGGATATCGCGGACTGCAGGATGGATATGTACAACATGGACGGATCACAGGGAGCGATGTGCGGAAACGGGATACGCTGTGTGGGAAAGTACGCGTATGACCATCATATTGTGGATAAAACGAGGCTTTCCGTGGAAACGCTTTCGGGCGTGAAATATCTGGAGCTGGAGGTCGAGGACGGGAAGGCGCAGGCGGTTACGGTGGATATGGGAAGGCCGGCTGTTACCTCAGAGGTTCCGGAGGAGCTTGTGGTGAACGGGACGCGGTATGAATTCACAGGGATTTCAATGGGAAATCCCCATGCAGTGGTATTTATGGATGCGGTTGAGGATCTTGATCTGGAGCGGATCGGGCCCGGGTTTGAGATGCATCCGCGTTTTCCGGACCGCACGAATACGGAGTTTGTCCAGGTCATTGACAAAAGCCATGTGAAAATGCGCGTCTGGGAGCGCGGATCCGGGGAAACGATGGCCTGCGGGACCGGCGCGTGCGCGGCAGCCGTGGCCTGCGTGCTGGCAGGATATACGCAGAACCGCGTGCAGGTGGAGCTGCTGGGCGGAACGCTTGATATTACCTGGGATCAGGAAAAGGACACGGTTTATATGACCGGGCCTGCGGTTGAGGTGTTCAGCGGGGAGTTTTTGTGAGCGCAGCGCGTCAAAAGCCGCAGTTTCGCTGCCTGATCGGTTACGCTTTTCGTGCTCTTTACATACTGTATTAGTACAAAGGTATGTTGAGAGGAGTTTTTTCTTTTGGATGTGAAAAGGAAAGTTGTGATAGATGCCGGGCACGGCGGCGATTATGACCCCGGAGCTGTGTATGCCGGGAGGCGGGAAAAGGATGACAACCTGCGCCTGGCCCTGGCGGTGGGGAATATTCTGGAGAATAACGGGGTGGATGTGTTCTATACGCGGGTGACGGATGTGTATGATTCGCCGCTTGAGAAGGCGCGCATGGCGAACCGGTCCGATGCGGATCTGTTTGTATCGCTTCACCGCAACGCCGCTCTGGAGCCGGGACGCGGCTCAGGGACGATGACGCTGGTGTATGAGGAAGAGGGGATTGCAGAGGATCTGGCGGAGTCCATCAACAATGAGCTGAGAAAGACCGGCTTTCAGGATCTGGGTATTTTTGAGCGGCCGGATCTGATCGTGCTTCGCAGGACCAGTATGCCGGCTGTCCTGGTGGAGGCCGGATTTATCGACAATCCGGAGGACAACGCGCGGTTTGACCGGGAGTTTGAGGCCGTCGCACAGGCGATCGCGGACGGGATCCTGAACACGCTGCGCGGGCAGGAGGCCCGCTCATACTATATGGTGCAGACCGGAGTCTACCGGGCGAGAGCCCTGGCGGAGCAGCAGCTCGCCGATCTGGAAGCGCGGGGCTTTCCGGCGTATCTGATCTATGACGACGGGTATTACAAGGTGATGGCCGGGGCGTTTGAGGTCATGGATCATGCGGTGCAGCTTGAGCGGGAGCTTCGCAGCATGGGCTTTCCGACGGTTCTGGTATACCGCGAAGAGGAGCGGTGAGCGGGCCGGCTTATTTCATGCAGAAGGCGGGAATGATGTTTCAGACGCGCTCTGCGATCTGTCTGGCGATGGAGAGGCCAAGGCCGGTTCCGGTCCGGTTCCGCTCAGAGCGTTCCCTGTAAAAGCGATCAAATATGGTTTGAGCAAACACAAAAACAGCCCACAGAAGCTTTGCCCATGTGGACTGTTTTTATATCTCATATGTCTTTATTCATCTGCCTGCTGCTTATATGATTGCTCAATAATAGCCATTACTTGATCCACGTCAGAGGTATGTTCCATATATAGCTCCACGTCCCCATTTCCCCACCTGCCGAGTCCGGTAATATCTCTGCAAATTCCATTCGGATCAATCACGTCATCAAACTTCATATTTACAGATATGCGTAGTCTCTGTTTCTGAAAAAAGATATCAACAAAATTAGTATCCAATTTGTATGCAACATACAGCTTTTTAAATTCCCTCTTTACATTTGGTGAAAGGTTCCGGACTCTGCGATCAAGTACGTCAAATAATGTTTTGGTAAATACATTCACATCATATGTATCGATAGAATATCTTTCTGCAGGTTTTTCTTTCACGCGGTACGGAGCAAGTTCCGTATTTGTCATCTCAGGAAATTCCCAGATTTCCTTTGCTTTGTCTGCAAGTATCTTTGCCCGTTCCTTAATCCGCTGCTCGTTCCATTCCGTAAGTTTTACAAGATACGCATTTAGTCTGAGGGCACTTTCCTTAAACCCGCCTTCCATATCCATTTTTACCATAAATGGATTATCGCTCATTTCGGAATTATAGGCAGTGAGCGTGAGGTTTCCAATTGTATGAAGATATGTTTTCTGGACATCCTTCCATGTCGGTCCCAGTTCCTGCTGCCACTCCATGCTGAGCTTCGGGTTCTGTGGCATGATATGCTCGATGGTAAAGTTCTCGATGATGATAGGGGCCTTGTTTTTATAGTTTTCCAGATGACTAAGCAGGAAATTTCGCGAACGCATATTGTAAACATCCCTTGAAACAAAAGCCTTTTCAAACTTATCATCATCCGGGAATTCCTTATAATCATCGCGCAGCACAAAGAATGCCTTAATCGAATTGACATAGTCGTCTGTCTTTATTTCGTTCCGCAGGGTTGCAAATGTTTTATTCAGGGAATTGGTCGGAATCTCACAGATGCTCCGTCTAAATACATAGCTGATGCAGAGCCTGATAATCTCACACAGTTCATCAACATGAATAAGTCCCTCTTCATAGTCATGATGTACTTTAAGCAAGAACGGATAGGATACTTCCATCCTCAAATCATTGATATCTTCATAAAGAGATTTAAGAGTAGAATGACTGCTGCGCCTGAATACCATATCGGTGTAATACGTTGCATAGGTATATATGTCTTTGCATAGCTCCCGTATGGTAGCAAACTCACAGTTCAGGTGGTATGTCTTAAATTCCTCATACACTCGATCCTGCTTCGGAATGCGCGTTATCTTCATTGTCAGGTAATCCCTGAAGAATCTGTCCATGGCAGAGCCTTGCGTCTTGTATTCAAACAAAAGCTCCATAGGTCTCCACAGATGATCATATACATAATTCTGCTCGTTTGGCTCAAGTCCCATAAGTACATAGTTCCTTATCAGGTCTGATTCGGACAGCTCCTTTCCTGTGGAATTCAGGCTTTCAAATATCGCCTGAGCATCATCTATGGTACGATCAAGGGTGATATTTACAATCTGCAGCTTTCCAATGGATTCATAAACCTGAGCCGGGCTAAGTTCCAAATCTGCTATCTTTCCGGAAAAGAATTTATAGTTGTCAAGGATCCTTGATTGGGTATCTACGGCAATCGGCTTCTCTTCGACAAGCCGCATAAGGATATCTCTGTCTGTCTCAGTAAGCAAGAGTTTATAGCGCTCATCGCCATTCTCATATTCATTCTTAAGTAGCATATTATCGATACGTTTTGAATTGATGGTGTTATCTTCCGGATTCCTGATGGCATAGTCCCTAAGCGCAAGCAGCAAAAGAGTCAGAGTGGTCATGCGCTGCTGACCATCAATTATCATATATTTCTGAACACCTGTTGGCATGGCCTGTTCTGCTATATTAACGATAGACCCGACAAAGTGTCCTGCCTTTCCTTTTTTCTGCATTTCTACGATATCATTCCAAAGACGTTTGCACTGTTCCATATCCCAGCTATAAAAACGCTGATAATTCGGAATGAGAAATTGCTTATTACCATTTAAAATTTCGTAGATATTACCTTTTCTTGCATCCATTTTTCAGACTCCTCTGCTCACTTGTTCTCTTTCTTTCCATATGGCGCCGGATCCTCAGCCACCATCATCAAGCCCAGGCTCTCTCTGCCGATGTCATAAGATGCCTTTTAACATCCAGGTGTCTGCATTCGCCTCCTGCCCGTAAACGGAGATGGATCCGCGATTGCCGGAATGTGCCTGGATGAATTTTGCGCTCTGCACGAACATACCACCGGAACCGCAGCAGCAGTCATATACGCGGCAGTTGTCAAACGGGCGGAGGATGGAAACGAGCGTCTTAACCACGCTGGACGGCGTATAGAATTCACCGCCGCCGACCCCTTCCTTTTCCGCAAACTGTGCAATACAGTATTCGTATGTACGACCAAGGAGGTCTTCGCTCTCTTCGGTGCTGCTCATGTCAATGTTGTTTGTAAAGATGTCCACGACATCGCCCTACACCCGTTTATCGAGATCGGGGCTGGCGTAGTTCTTCGGAAGGACATTTTTTCAATCGTTCATCATCTAGCGCAAAACCTTTTCGCATATACTCTTTCAGTATATTAGTCGCCCAAATTCTGAACTGCGTGCCGCGTTTGGATTTCACACGATAGCCCACAGAAATAATGACATCCAAATTATAATAGTCAACTTGGTAGGTTTTCCCATCCGCCGCAGTTGTTGCAAAATTTGCAACAACTGATTCTCTCACCAGTTCACCCTCAGAAAAGACATTTTTTATATGCCTTGAAATCGTTGATTTATCTCTTTGGAATAATTCAGCCATCTGGTCAATGGACAACCATACGGTATCTTCGTCAAAAGTCGTTTCAATTTTTGTCAAACCATCTTGTGTTGTATAAATAATGATATTAGATTTCTGCTCGTTTTCTTCTCGTCTATTCACTCATACACCTCTTTTCTAAATTGTGCAACATTCGTTGCACTTTTCTCATCCAACTGTTTCTCTGTATCTTTCATACTCTAATGCTCATAAAATTACCAACATCAAAGATTCTACTCTTCCCTCACAAATTGAATCGTCCAGCAACCATGGCGGTGTTAATGCTGTCACTGAATTTAAAAGAAGCATAAATTCAGATAATGCAAGGCGCAAGGTTGACGGGCGCGTGCAAGCCCGGCTTATTGAGCTTGCCTGCGGGCCAGTTCCGGAAGGCCGCTCCCGTTGGACGATCCGCCTGCTTGAGGAGGAAGCCAAAGTCATTCTGGAAACACCTGTGAGCAGGGAAGCAATCCGGAATGCATTAAAAAAACAAACTTCGGCCTCACAAAAATGACTACTGGTGCATCCCGGCAAAAGAAGATCCGGAATTCATAGCCTGTATGGAGGATATCCTTGATGTATATGAGCTTCCTTATGACCCAAAGCGTCCGGTTGTCTGCATGGATGAAAAGCCTTACCAGCTTCTGGGTGAGACCAGAGAGCCTCTGCCGGTGGTTCCCGGGAGCGGCCGCAAAACGGATTCCGAATACATCCGAAATGGAACCGTCAGCATATTTGCTTTTGTGGAGCCACTTGGCGGGACGCACCATGTAAGCGTGCGGGAGCGCCGTACAGCCGTCGGCTGGGCGGAGGAGATCAAATATCTCGTGGATGTCATGTATCCGGATGCTGAGAAAATCATCCTTGTAATGGACAACCTCAATATAGGACAGGTGATGCCAGAATAAAGCTTAAGTCTCTATACCCCAATTTTACTATCGCCTCTTAAAAGGCGGTAGTAAGGTTAAATATCAGCATGTCAGCACACCAGTCTTGAATTTGTTAAATCTTTTGCCATGCTTAATCTCCTGTCAAATCAAGTTCATCCATATGCGGCTCCATATCAATATGTTTATCAGATTTAAGCTTGGAAAGCAAACACACAACTTCAACATGTTCACCATTGTCCAAACCTATACTTAAATCATTTTCAATAATCGGCAGCTTAAACCGAATTGATTTAAGCCACTGACCATTGGGTTTGCGTTCCTCATAAATCTGTATTTCAGCAATCAACGCTTCGATAAGCTGTCGCCGTTCCACGTCGTTCATAGCGAAATACAATTTGTCAAAATAAATCAATACCTTGTAAATATTATCCCCTGTGATTTTCTCGGCTTCGATGGATGTCTTTTTCGCCCTTGCATCCATCAACTGCGATTCCAGTTCTTCTATTTTATCATACATCCGATAAAGCCTGTCATCAAGGTCTGCCTTTCTTCTAATATAATGTCTGTCATCGGGATTGAGGTTATCAATTTCCTCAATCAGCTTCGATTTGATGGCATAATCTTGACGGAGCTGTTTTTCATAATTGGTTATCTCTTGGTCTATGGCGGTCGTATCAACTTTCATGTTGATTTTTTCCTGCATCATTGCCGCAAAATGGGGATTGCTGACCAGCTTTACTATCACTTCGGCTACGGCATCGTCGAGAAGTTCTTCCCTTATCTGCTTTCTGTAATTGCATTTATGCCCCCGCTGCATACCACGGTGTTTACACCCATAATAGAAGAAATCCTTGTATTTCGTTCCGTCCTTTTTGTATTTGATGCTCTTGTTCCCATACATCCCCGCTCCGCATATGGGACACTTCACAATCCCAGAAAGCAGATGCGTCCGCTCGTTTTTCCCCTTATTGACGTGTTCATACTTCTTCGCCTGTGCAATCAGTTTTGCCTGCGCCGCATTCCAGACATCTTCTGGGATAATCGCTTCATGCAGTCCGTCTACCAAAAGAAAGTTTTCCTGCTCCACGAGATGGTATTCATTCCGTGTCCCGTGGACTTTCTCTGTTTTCCTGCGTCCATAAGCAATTTTACCGCAATAGACTGGATTTTTCAATATCAGTCGGACTAAGTGAGCATCAAAAAGAGGGTTCTTCCCATTCTGACGCTGTATCTTGCGGATACCGTGGTTTTCCAGATATTTTGAAATCCCGTTTGAGCCAATATCCGTATTCACATACTGGTCATAGATGGTTCGGATTGCAACCGCTTCTTCCTCGTTAATTTCCAACTTGCCATTTACAAGTTGGTAGCCATAGGGGGCAAATCCGCCATTCCATTTTCCCTCTCTGGCTTTCTGGATTCTGCCTTCCATTGTCTGGACACGGATATTCTCACGTTCAATTTCAGCTACCGCCGACAAAACGGAAATCATCAGCTTGCCCGCATCTTTGGATGAGTCAATCCCATCCTCCACGCAGATTAGGTTCACGCCGAAATCTTGCATGACCTGTAAAGTGGAAAGGACGTCTGCCGCATTTCTCCCAAAACGGGATAACTTGAATACCAAGACATACGAAATATTATCTTTTCCTGACTTCACATCCTCCATCATCTGTCTGAATTGCATCCGCCCCTCAATGGATTTACCCGATTTCCCTGCATCCTCATACTCGCCGACAATTTCATAGTCATTGAAATCTGCATACGCTTTCATCCTCGACCTCTGTGCGTCCAGTGAATAACCGTCAATCTGCATGGCAGTGGAAACCCTCTTATAAGTGTAAACCTTAATTCTTTCTTTGTTCATAATAACAGCAACTCCTTTTTTAACCAAACCCGTGGTATTTATTTTCTGCACTTAAAATTGTATCAGCGATTCTCTGAAACAACAAATGTGCGATTTTGGTGAATATTAGAGTCGCTGTTATATTCTTTGTTATGACTGGCATCGGGCATACCGTCTATGCCCAATTCGGAAGCGTATTTCGCTATCAGATTTGCCAGCAGGTCAGCCAAACCATTCCACTCATCATCAATGAGCATATTCCGATACACCTCCTTATTTCTTTGTCATAGCAAGGCTAATGGCAAGAGCCTTGTCAACCCTTGCCATTATATTATCGGGCATTGTACCCATATGGTTTTTAAGCCTTTGTTTATCAATCGTCCGTATCTGTTCAAGCAGGATAATAGAATCCCTGTCAAGCCCCTCAACATCTTTTACCTCGGTATGTGTCGGCAGTTTCGCCTTTGTCTGTGTTTTGCCTGTGATTGCAGCAATAATGACTGTCGGACTGTGGCTGTTGCCTATATCATTGGAAATGATAAGTACGGGTCTTATTCCGCCCTGTTCTGAACCGACAACGGGATTAAGCTCTGCGTAGAAAACGTCACCACGCTTAATAGTTCTGTCCATAGTGTCTGACCTCCTATTTTGATTTAGGCAGGAATACCCTGCCTATGTAACAGCCAGACGCAAGGAAGCATTTAAGGTTGGGAGAATATAAAACAAACTCTGTTCCATTGACCGCCCTGCATCTGGCTTTATGATAAAAGGCATTTTCTATTTGTCCCCGACACCCCGAAAATGCTAATGCGTTACAACACAAGGGAAATCACCAAACGGTCAGCAGCGAACTGACGCCACGGGAGTTGCACCCCAACTGTCGGTCTGACAGAGCCGCCCCCATTGCCTGCGGCGGACTGGTTACCGCTCGGACTGTGGCTGGACGGGAGTATCATTGTCCTCTTTGTGTGTCATGGCGGAATCGGGAGCTACCCGATATTTTCAGTCGGTATTTTCCGCTTGTCGTCTTTCGGCGGGTTATGGCGCACCGCTGCACACGCTTATGCTTATTACAGCCACAAAGAGAATGTATTTGGTGAATGGGTATTCGGTTGTCAAAGAGCCGTCCCGTTCCTGCCATAAAGCGAAACAGGTGAAAGGGCTTAAGCCCCTTCACCTGTTTGCTCACTCACCAAAGGCTGCGTGTAGTGTAAATTTTAAAAAATCTTAAAAATCTTTTTCAGCTTTTCAACCGCAATATCCACGCTGAATTTAACCGCCCTTTTCGTACAGCCCTCCAGCTTCGCAATCTGCTCATAGGTCAGCTCCCCGAAGAAATACAGCTTCAGCCTGCGCCGCTGCACTTCGGGAAGTTCGGAAACCGCCCTATGTAGCTGCTCGTATTCAATACTCTCTGAAACAATATCCTCAATCCGTTCTGCCTTATAAAATGCTCTGTCATTCAGCGTTTCTTCGGTCAGCTCGGAGTGTTCAATATGCCTGCTCACCCTGTTCAGATGGGATATATCCTCAAGCTCAAATCTGTCAAATGTCTGGTACAGCATTTCGTCAATCTCAATATTCTGCTGCTTTCCACGCCCGTCCTTAAAAGAGAGGTAATAATGCCCCTCTGTTATCGTCAAAGTGTACGGATTATACTTGTCCTTTTTTCGGTTTGGATGCTTTTCAAGCATTGTAATTTCCTCCAATCAATCTGAATTTTTTTGAAAATCCAGATTGACGGGCGGAGAACGGCATCCCACGTCAAAAACAGCCCTGCGGCGTGTTCTAACAAAAAACGACAAAAGAAAAACCGCAAAGGCTGTCACGCCCTCACGGTTTATAGATATTTTGGTTCTTATATGTAGAGATTTGACTTCTACTTCTTGGGTAGAAAGCCCCCTTGCACTGACAAGGATTTTTTTAACAGGCTGTCCACCCATCCCCGATATGATATATGTAAATGGAAATTGCTATTTGCAGGCAATAAAAATCCCTCCAAACTTGAAACAGGTTTGGAGAGTGCTTGTTAAGTCTTTCGGGCATAGCAATACCGCCCACCAAATCGCCGTTTTTTTTATTTGGTGGACGTGCCTGCTTTTCGTTATGTAAAAAGAAATGCCGACAAACTGTGATTGCTCACACGTTCATCGGCTCTGCATCTATGTGTCTGGCTCTGTGATGATTGTTACTCGTAAATTCTTTGCTTTAATCAATGTTTCCTGCCTGCATTTCGGGCAGTAGAGAGGATAGTTTATCAGAACAGTATCCTCTCTGACCTTGTTACGGGTTTTGCTTCCGCAGAGAGGGCAAAATATCCATTCAATGCTTTTTGACAACTGCCTGCCCTCTCATTTTTAAGTCATGCAGTCGGTTGTCCATCCTGAATTTCTTTTTTCTTGGGTCGCCCTCCGCACGGTAAACAGTTAAGCTTTCTAAGTCAAATACGGAACTCCAGACCGTTTCAAAATCTGGCTCGTTGTCATACTGGCACATAAAGCCGTAATCGCCCTTTAAAAGCTGCTTGGTGGTTTCAATATAATCCTCTTTTATCCGTCCCGAAGCAAAACTGTCCATGACAACTTTATACCGTTTATGGGAATCATAATCATCCCCATTTGCATCATCATATGGTTTCATTTCATCGGATGTAAAACTGTTGACGATACAAATGATTCTTCCATTCTCAAAACTTTCTGCATCTCGGATTTTTTTCATGGATGGCGTACATTCAACCACTTTCATATCACCGCTTTTATCTGCAAGCAAAATATTACAGTTAGAAGCGATTGGAAGTTCCATTAACAAGGAAACTGCCTGCACCGTATTATCTGCTTTTTCAAGCAGATACCGCACGATGAAACAGGAATTAAATCCCGCCTGTATCTTATCAAGGCTGGTCATTACAAAAGTCATTGCAGCCGCAAGTCCATGTTCATTTATTCCCTCCTCCCCGTTAATAAAAGAGGATGTCGTAATATTAAATCTATTTCCGTTCTTCGGAGCATAGATTTCACTTTTGCTCCCCTCCCGCAAATAAGGCGGCAAATCATTGTTTCTGCCATATAGGATTCTTCCGCCCTTTACATAAGCGAAAGCCGTACATCCCCGAACTTCAATGGGAATATTATTTTCCAAGTTATACATACAGCATCCCATGCATAGCATCCAAGAAGCAAAACGCAGATAATCCGCACCTATGGCGTCGCTCACCCCTCTGATTTCCTCGCATACCTCTGGGAAATATTTTCTTAATGCCGCTTCGCTCCGTTTCCCATGTGCCAGTTGAAATTCATCCAAATGGAGAGGGAAAGAAACTTGACATTTTTTGAATATCTTTCCACGCTTCACGCCCATTTCATAATGGTCGCCCTTTAACCTTAAATGATACACCGTTTAATCATCCTCCTTACTGACTGCAATCCATACTTCGGAATGTCCGTGTGCTGGCTGTCCGCTGTAAATCGGATACACTTCAATATCTGGCAGCTCTGCATATTTATACCCAGAGAACGGCAGCCATTCCATATAGAACCGCTTGAACACACTCTGCACATCTTCCTTAAAACGCCCATCATTTTCAAATATCACCCATGTAGCCGCAGGGATTTCACATTCATACATGCCCGCAGGGGCAGGGGAATTTGCAGCAACGCCGATGTAGTAATAAATTTCTTTCGGGTTTTTATATACGCTGATTCCTAAAATTCCTCTTGGCTCTCCATTAGACAGCCTGCATATTTCCAAAAATTGTTTTCCCTGCAATGACGCTTTCCAAAACTCTGGGACAATCCTTAAATTTTCTTCCATATCCGAAGTCAAAGGGATACGGATGCCCACAATACGCAGGGGCGGCTTTTCCGCAATGCGATATGCCATAGCACTTCCTCCTGTGATTTCAATTTTAAACTGAATTGACGGATATGCTTGCAGGACATTTCCCCCTAGCTTAGCTGCCGTTGGCGTGATGCCATGAACATTCTGAAAAGCCCGATTAAAAGAAGTCGGAGAGGAATATCCATATTTTAATGCAACGTCTATTACCCTGCTGTCTGCCCGCTGCAATTCAAATGCCGCCTGCGTCATTTTTCGGCGGCGTATGTATTCCGCCAACGACACACCCGAAACATAGGAAAAAACACGCTGGAAATAATAGGGAGAACAACACGCAATGCGGGCTGCTTCATCATACGATATTTCCTTATCCAGATTATCTTCTATGTAATCAATGGCTTTTCCAAGCTTTTTCAACCATTCCATCCTTTTACCTCCTTGCCGTTAAGGATAGCTTAATCCGATTTATATTTCCTCTCTTTTTCTGCTATCTTTTGTAAACACAAGTATAGTGTATAGGAATAAAAATTTGATTTCAACCATGCAGCCACGTTACTGATTCAAGAAGATTCCAATACTATAAAAACCGACAAACTGTGATTGCTCACACGTTCATCGGCTCTGCATCTAATGTGTCTGGCTCTGTGATGACTATTGTTTGTAAATTTCTCACTTCTATCAATCTTTCCTGCCTGCATTTCGGGCAGTAGAGAGGATAATTTATCAGAATAGTATCCTCCCTAATTCTGCTGCGGGTTTTGCTCCCGCAGACAGGGCATAATATCCATTCTGTCTGTTTCAATTTCTTGCCTGCCTTTCTTTCAAAAATAATGGTACTGTTTCCGATGCCTGCATATCAGATATGCCGTCAGCATAAGCGTGAAAAGCTCCGCAAGCGGTACTGCAAGCCATACGCCCATTACCTCTAAAAATCTCGGTAACGCCAAAAGGAACACCGTAATAAATCCAAACGTCCGCAGGAAAGATATGGTTGCAGACGCTTTCCCATTGGACAATGCCGTAAATAAAGCGGATGAAAAAATATTGCATCCAGAGAACAGAAAGCTGAATGAAAAAATGGTAAATCCGTTCTTTGTAATCTCAAAAACATTCCTGTTATCCTCGGCAAATACCTTTGCAATGCTTTCTCCACCAAGCAGGGAAAATAAAAATACAAATATGGAAATCCCCGCTATAAAGCTGAAACAGATACGGACGGTCTTTTTTAGCTGTTTTACATTCCCGCTCCCATAGTTATAGCTTACGACGGGGGCTGTTCCCATAGAAAAGCCAATATAAAGCGTTGTTAAGAAGAACTGCGAATAGATGAGTACCGTAATCGCCGCCACGCCGTCCTCGCCTAACAGCTTCATCATCGTTATATTAAACAGAAATGTCGTTACGGCAGTCGAACACTGGCTTACCAGTTCCGACACACCGTTGGAGCAGCTTTTCAGCAGAACGGATGCGTCCATATCAGGCTTGCAAAAGTGCAATTCACTTCTTTTCATCAGAAAAAATATTGTACCGATAATTGACGGTATCATATATCCGATGCCTGTCCCAATAGCAGCTCCCTTGATTCCCATTTGCAGCAAAACGATAAAGACATAATCAAAAACAATATTGGCAATCCCCGCCAGAACAGCAAGCACTAAGCCTAATGTCGGTTTCCCCGCCGTCACAAACAGATTCTGATATAGCACCTGCATCATGTTAAAGGCGGCGAAAATGAACTGTATGGTCAGATAATCCCTGCAATATGGGAACAATATTTCACTCGCCCCCAATCCCCAGATGATTTCATCCAAAAAGAGAAGCCCTGCCGCTGTAATCAGCAGACCGATAACCGCCCCTGCCACGACAATCAATGTGAAATTGCTTCGGGCTTCCTCTGTGTTTCCATTCCCCATTTTCTTCGCAACAACCGCACTTCCTCCTGTCGCAAGCATCGTCCCCAGACCGACAATCAGATTGATGACGGGGCAGACAATATTGATGGACGACAAGGCATTCGTGTCTACAAACCGTGCGACGAAAATCGTGTCTACAATGGTGTATAATCCCATAAACAGCATCATCACCATGCTTGGGAAAGCAAATCGGATAAGGGATAGGGCGTTAAAGCTCTCTGCCAACGGGTTTTTCTGTGTTTCGGTCATTCCTTGTTTCCTCCTTGTTTTTCGGTGGAAGCACGAAACGCTGCGTCGGATAGCCATATTCCACAAGCAGTTCCCGTTCTGCAAATCCAAGACGGCGGTATTCTTCCCGCCAGCCCGTATCTGCCTTATCTCCTGCACGGTATGTCGTCAACGTAATCTCTTTCCCGCAAAGCAATTCCTCTGCCAGCTTATCAAGGAACAGCTTTGTAATGCCGAGATGCCGATACTGCGGATGGACAGCCAGAAAGTCTATGCTACCTGTGCCGGGCGAAAATCCCATCACGCCAATAGCCATATTGTCATCCCGCAATATCAAAGCTTTTTTATCCACAATATACTGATGCAGTTTTGCGGTGTAATCCTCCTTATCCAGACATGGATAGCCGTCAATCGTAAGGCTTACCAGTTCCATCCAGTCATCCGCATCTTCGGGCGTGGCAAATTTAATATTGTCTTTTGTCAAATCCATTTTTATAAGTTCCTCCTTCAAATAGATTTCAAGCTGTAACGGGTAGAAGTTTTCCGTTTCCCGAAATTCCGCAGGGGAAGTCTTATACATCGCCTTAAAAATATCCGTAAATGCCTGCTGACTTTCATACCCGCTCATAAGGGCAATCTCGATAATCGGCTTTGCAGAAAACACCAGAAGTTTTGCCGCTTCTGTAAGCTGCCGCCGTTTTGCGTAGTCATGGATAGTCAAGTCAACGGTCTTTGTAAAAATCCGATGCAGATGGTATTTGGAATAGTGCAGTGCCGATGCCACCATATCTAAATCCATCTTTTCATGCAGATGTTCTTCGATATAGCGGATAGCCTGTGAAACAATGCGTACTGTCTGACCTTGCATTTTGCTCCCTCCTTTCCTCGTTTTGCCCTCACAATTTAAGCATTATGATATGCCAAATCGGGGGGGGGGCAATGAGATATTGTAGCACAAGGAGTTTTCTATCTTTTCATCATTCTTGCTATGTTTTAAACCATCTACATTTATAGTAGTTCTTCTTTCAATGCCTTTATCCATTCTTCGATTGCCTGCACTAATCGAAATTGCTGATGCAGAACCGCCATACCCGTGGCAGGAACATCGGGGGCGTTTTCTTTTAAGTCCATGTTCTCCTCAAGATAGGATTTCAGCACATTGATATTGCCCTCAATGTTATCCAGACATTCCCTCTGCTGTTCCTTTTCCATACTTTCTAAATTAACGATAACCGCATTAAAATCCAAGAATATGTTAATCGGCTTGCAGGATATTTCAAACATCAGCTTCTCAAATTCCACATTTCCTGCATCTGTCAAAGAATATACCGCCTTTTCAGGCATTTTTCCCTCTTTCTCTGTGCGGCTTGTGATAAGCCCCTTTTCTTCCAACTGGATAACCTTTTTATAGATGGATGGTGTGCTGATTTTTACCCATTTTGAAATGTTGCGGTATTCCACCAGTTTCTGAATATCGTATGCACTCAAGGATTCCCGTTTCAACATTCCCAATACAATTAAGTCAATGGTCGCCATTCAAAGTCCCTCCTTTTTCTATTGACAACTACTATAAATTATAGTATTATAATCCCCGCAATGCAAATACTATATTTTATAGTAGTATAAATAATACCATTTGTCAAGAGAAAGGAGTTCAAAATGAACAGTCAAAGCAAAAAGATGGAGCTGCTCGGCAGCACATCCATACCAAAAGCACTTTTAGCAATGGGCATCCCAACAATGATTGGCATGTTGGTAAATGCTTTCTACAACCTTGTTGACGCTTATTTTGTCGGCGGGCTAGGGGAGAGCCAGATGGGGGCAATCTCCGTGGTCTATCCGCTCGGACAAGTCGTTGTCGGTCTTGGTCTGCTGTTCGGAAACGGTGCGGCTTCTTATATTTCCCGATTGTTAGGTCGTGGGGATAAGGAAACTGCGGATAAAGTGGCAAGTACCGCTTTATACAGCAGCGTATCCGTTGGGGCGGTCATCATTATCATTTCTATGGTGTTCCTGCATCCCATACTGAAGCTCTTGGGGGCAACCGACAGCATTCTGCCTTATGCTGCCACATATGCGAGCATTTACATTGTTTCCTGCATCTTCAATGTATTCAATGTCACGATGAATAACATTGTGACAAGCGAGGGAGCTGCCAAAACAACCATGTGTGCCTTGCTGACGGGAGCGGTACTCAATATCGCCTTAGACCCGCTGTTTATCTATGTGTTTGACTTAGGCGTGGCAGGAGCGGCGATAGCATCCGCAATCTCACAAGTCGTTTCAACCTGCGTATATCTGACCTATATTTTTCGCAAAAAAAGCGTATTCCATTTTCGGGTTAAGGACTGCACATATACAAAAGAAACCATGTCTGAGATTTTCAAAATCGGCATCCCAACATTGGTATTCCAGATTTTAACGAGTGTATCCATTTCCTTAATCAATAATGCCGCTGGCGATTACGGGGACTCTGCCATTGCAGGCATGGGCGTTGTTACCCGCCTTATTTCAATGGGCAGCTTGTCCGTATTCGGGTTCATCAAAGGCTTTCAGCCCATTGCAGGGTACAGCTATGGAGCGAAGAAGTTTGACCGTCTGCGTGAAGCAATCAAAACTTCCATCCTATGGTCTACGGCTTTCTGTGTGATTTTCGGATTGGTACTGGCTTTATTCCCTGCGGCTATCGTTTCAATGTTTACAAAAGGCGATACTGAGATGATTCGCATTGGAGCGGCATCTTTGAGGGCAAACGGTATTTCGATTATGCTCTTTGGGTTTTATACCGTATATTCCTCCCTGTTCCTCGCTTTAGGAAAAGGCAGAGAGGGCTTTATCCTCGGAGCTTGCAGGCAAGGAATTTGTTTCATCCCTGTTATCCTGCTCCTGCCTATGCTCTGGGGGCTTAACGGTATCCTATATGCCCAACCGATTGCCGATATGCTTTCTGCAATCATAACGGTATTCATGGCACTGCCACTTCACAAAAAATTAAATGAAATGCAGAAACAAACTGCTGAAATAAGCACAAACAACAACTAAATATTTATTCTTTCTAACAAGTAGAGCCGATGAGCTGTGAGGTTTCCCACAAGTTCATCGGCTCTGCATCTGTGTGTCTGGCTCTGTGATGACTGTTATGTGTAAATTTTTTGCTTCAATCAATGTTTCATGTTTACATTTCGGACAGTAAAGAGGATAGTTTTTCAAAAATGTATCTTCTCTGATTCTGTCACGGGTTTTATTGCCGCAAACAGGGCAACGTATCCACTCTGTAATTTTAATATTATTCATTTTTTACCACCTTCAAATATGATTAAAGTCAATATTATTTCATTAACACTTTAATGGACAATTATTATTAGTAGTTTATATTACCTACAATCTCGTTCATGTTTTTTTGCCTTGTTTAGCTCATGTGCTGGCAGGAGGATTTTAAATGCTCTACTTTCAATACCTTTCAGTTTTTCAAATAAGGAAACATATTTATCTGACTCTATAAATGACTGATGATGAATATCATCAATAAATTCTCTCACAATTTTTTCTATGATTGCTCCACTTGTTTTAAAACAATTTGCAGCTTCTTCCCAAGCAGGAACTCCTAAACTTGATTTATATTTTAATAATGCTGTTGCCAGTTGGTCTCTTGATGCTTGGTGTGGATTCACAATTCCAGAATTACTATTACTTATTTCAGAGGGCAATTCGGGAAGTATACTTCCAGTGTATTCTATAAAATGCAGATAAATCTTATTTAACTCATCCACCGAAAAAACATTCTTCCATGTCGGAAATTCTTTGATAAATCTATCAATTCCTCGTTTACCCATAAATCCCAAAGAAGAATTTAAGTATAAACTTGCAATTTTTCCCATGCCCTGTTGCACAATATCAGATACATCCCTATTAGGGTATTCCATATCTATACCAAAATACGCATTTTTCTTACTGATACCAATGTAATCATTCGACCATGCCAGATAAAGTTCTTCTAATGGTATTGTTTGAACTCCAACTTTAGAGTTATCATGAACATATACATTTATTTCATCATATCCAACCATAAGCACAACATGACCTAAAATATGGCGGGTATGATAAAAATTTTGGTGATATGGCAAATAGAACATATCAAGCCCAAATAATATTGTCGGAATATCATTATCTAATAAAGCCTTTACCTCATTTAGCGTTGTTTTAAATGCCTTACCTTCATTGGATATAATTCTATAACCTATAAATTCTTTCCAAAAATTATATTCTCTTTTTCCAATACTCCCTTGTCCTAAAAAAATCATTTTAGGTACTATGGCTCTCTTTTGAGAAATTAATTGAAAACCCACTTTGGAATAGAAAATCAAATCATCTGGTATTCTATTTCCTGTTTTCCATTCATAAATATCACACAATCCATTTACAGGACATAAATAGTCCGCTAGTTGATGTGGTAATTCCAATCGTTTCATATGCGTCCTCCTTTTTATAAATTTACTCTAAACCCTCGCATTGTCCTAGAGTCAAGAGTAAAATTTAAAGACGCTGTCAAATCCGCAATGTTTTAACATTTAGATTTGACTGGAAAACATACCTCTGTAATCATATTTTCAACAAAATGCTCTGTTTCTGGCGATATGTGATAGATATTGAAACGACTTCCCCATAGTTGATAATGATTATCTGTTATCCAACGGAGTATTTCTTCATTTGCTTCGGGTAATAATGCATATTTGCCTTTAAAAGTAAGGGTAGCTGCGGTTATCTCCTCAATCCTTTTAAATTTCATTACTTCTGTATCATTATATTTCCCAATTACAGTCTGTTGAATTTCTACATCAAGATTTTCTTCAACAAACCCTTCATCATGAAATCTGGCAATGTTACACGGTGGATTGGTAAATTGAATTTTCTGCAATTTGCGTTCATTAGCCAATTTCTCCCAAAGTACGGATTCCTTATCTGGTGATGCAATTCTCTCTCGAAGGCTGATTACATTATGAGCTGGAAACTTTTTTAATACCACACTATATAAAGGAACAGATGCAGAATGTCCCAGATTTTCTATGGTAGTTTCTATTAGGTTTAATTGCTGTTGCATATTTTCAATTTTTTCTCTTTGCTCAACCGCATGAAGCTCAAGATATTTTTTCAAATCATTGTTATCGGTATATTTTGTTAATATTTCCTTGATTAAAGACAAGCTTAATCCCATACTTTTTAATGCTTTTATCTTGTTAGCAATCGGTAACTGTTTTTCACTGTAATACCTATATCCCGTAAAATCATCTATATACTCTGGAATAAGTAAACCTATCTCATTGTAATGCCTAAGCATATGAATACTAATTTGGGATAGTACAGAAAATTCCCCTATTCGTAACATAATACAACCTCATTTCGTTTCTGAATTAATTGTTTGAAACCTAATCCTATCTTTGTTAGTAGGGATTTCATTTGCTACTGTTTTCCATTCTCCATTTTGAAATATCTCATATTCCTCAAAAGCACAAGGTAAACCATTTGCAGTTGTTATGTCCAAACTGTCCATAAGCTGAAAATGTAAATGCGGAAAAAGGAATTGCCAGAATGACCTATTCTACCAATCAAATCCCCCTTATTCACATCTTGACCTGTCGTGACTTGAATTGACCCCATTTGCAGATGGCACAAAGCAGCATATACATTTGTACTATATTTTATAATAATGTAATTCCCTGCAACTGTTAGAACAAATCGGGCAACGCACCCATTCTCTTGCTATCATCTGAACATTACCTCCCTCTGTGCTTTGCTTTTTTCTTTTCCTGCCGCAGAGCGAATTGCCGTTCTTTCTCTGCTTCTTTCTGTTCTCTGGACTTCACTTTACGTTCCAGTTTCCCCTGTTCATGTTGGAGCTTTAAGGCTTGTTGGGCTTTCGTTCCAATGCCCTTGTTTTCCAACTGGCTGTTGATTTCCCTCTGCATACGCTTGGGATTGATTTTTCGTTCTTCGATTTTTTCTGTTTTAACTGGCGGGCTGAATTTTAGCTTATGCCAGTTTTTGAGCAGAAAATCATACACTTCATAATCTTTCGGCTCTGCACCGAACGTAATCTTGCAGACCTCATATTTATCGCCGTCTATGCGCTCAAACAATCCAATCCAAAAGGGATTTTCAAACAGAATTGTCAAGCTGCTTTTCATTGCCATGTTATCAACTCCCTCTAAACTGGCTTTCAAATTTATCAAGCCATTCTAACAGGGATTGGTATAATAAACGCTGCTGTTCAAAAATCGTTTTCCCGCCCAATGGAATTTCTGGATAGCTGGCGGCATATTCGTCAATGGACTTTGCTGAAGCCGTAAAATTGTCCCGCAGCTTCTTTATCAAATCCAGTGCTTTTTCCCTATCCATTTTGTTTAAGTTTGTAATGACAACATTGAAGTCAAACAGCAATGGGACTTTCTGGCTTGCGTAAGTTTCCATAAGCTGCCCAAAATACGCCCGTCCCTTATCCGTGATGGAATAAACCGCTTTATCAGCGAATTTATCCCCTTTCACAATACTGCTCTCTAAATAGCCCTGCTCATTCATTTGAAGCACTTTCCGATAAATGGACGGGACGCTAATCTTTGTCCATCTTGAAAGATGATGGTATTCCACATCTTTCTGGATGTCGTATGCACTCTGCGGTTTCTCCATTACAATTCCGAGAATTACCAAATCTATGGATGACATATCTTCACCTCCGTTTTTTACTATCATCAATATTACTATTGTCAATAGCAAAAGTCAAGAAGAATTTATTTGACTGCCATCCATTTTTGTTATCGCTCTTTGTCGCTAATTATTTCTATACAATTAGGATTTAGGAACTTGCCCGCATATCGAATTGAAATTCATTTACTTCTCCAAACCTATTATCTAACACATAAAAAACCTTATGTGCTTTAACAGAATATACAAAGGAAACCCTCGTTGCCCATATTCCCTCCTGCCGAACAGATTCTAAGATTTTGAAGGCATCCTTGACTGAAAAATTATCATTCTGCTTTTCCAGTTGTTCCTTTGCCCTTTCAAACCTGTCATCTCCAGACACAATATATGGTCTGGTTATTTCTGGATTGAGTATGGAATAATTCGTTATCAGAGAATATCTTTTCTGCTCAAAACGGTGTCCAATCCCTGGCTCAATGATTAGCACACGCCCTTTCCTGTCTGAAAACATCGCCTGCATAGTAGCATCTTTGGCATATACAATTTCTTGGTTCTTTACAATGCGGCAGGCATTGTCAAATGACAGTTCTCCTTTAACGTACTGTTCCGTCAAATCAGAAATTGCAACACACCCTGCATCAGCAGAATACCTTCCCTTTTCGTTTCCATTTACATAAAGCAGTGTCCCGACATTCCCGTTCCTGTTTACCCCATGAAAAGAATGGTACTTATTATCTGGCATTTTTATCCCGATGAAAAATCTGTCTTTTTCTGTGATGACTGTATGCGTCCACACGGAAAGGTCGATGTCAAAGTTAAATCCAACGACGGTATCATTTCCGTTATATACAAATCTTGTACACATATTTACACCTCTTTCAGTTGTTCCATACATCCCGACTGTATTGCCTGTATGTTCCCTGCAATTTTTTCTTCCGACCAGTCCCACCATCTCATTTTAAGCAACTGTTCTATTTTTTCATCAGAAAACCGTTTTTTTATTGGCTTTGCAGGGACACCTCCCACAATGGTATAGGGTGGCACATCTTTCGTGACAACCGCACGAGTTCCAATAACTGCTCCATCTCCAACCGTCACGCCTGCTAAAATAACCGCTTCATATCCAATCCATACATCATTCCCGATGTTTATATCTCCTTTATTATCCCATGCTTCCGTAACACTCTTTTTCTCAAGCCCCCATTCTTCAAAAAACAATGGAAACGGATAGGTGGATAAGGAAACCATCGTATGGTTTGCGCTATTGAAAAGAAATTTTGCCCCGCAAGCAATAGAACAGAATTTTCCAATCTTGAGCTTATCGTGATTGATGGGATAATGGTACAATACATTATTCCTCTCAAATTCCGCAGGGTCATCTGCAAAATCGTTATACATCGTATAATCGCCAATCTCAATATTTGGATTAGTAACCACGTTTTTTAAATAGATAGTCTGTGTATCTCCTGTCCTCGGAAATATTTTTTGTAAATCTGCCATCTTGTTATCCTCCTGTCAATACATAATACACCGTAATTTTACCCTTTCGCTGATACATCCTCAATACATAGAATGATACAGAAATAATCAGTATAAAAGAGAGCTGCCATTGATACAGCAGCCCTCTCCAATTATTTCTGATATATTATTTTTCTTATAGCATATATCGAAAGATAATATTTATCCGCAAGTTTTTCAATAGAAACACCTCTGCGGTATTCTTCAATAATAGCTTTATTGCGTCTTGCAAGTTCTTTCCGATAACCAGACAATTCACCCCAAGATTTATGCTGTTCGTTCTTAACTGGAATATAAATATATCCTGCTTGGACATATTTTTGTAATTCCTCAATCAGCATGTCGGGGAGAATGTCATTTGCATTCACATATTTCATACGCAGGCTTCCTCCTTGATTCTCCTAAAGACCACATGAAATGTGTATTTTTAGGTTCTAATGTCAAGCAGCAAAGCCAGATATTTTATATCAGCGACTTATATTTCTCCATGCAAATGTCGCTTATTACACTGGCTTTGCATGGAGTAAGCCTTTATTTTTTCTTTTTTTATTCCTACACATAATATCCTCCAAACGAGAGCTTCACATCAAAGTATCAAATAAACTTTTTCTTCTCATATTCCCTTTCATCATTTTTCGATATGAAATAGGACTTTTTGTATTATAGCACCTTTTATATTTAAACTCAATAATCCAATGCTACTTGTTCTCCAATATAGCATTTGTAGTTCCTATACGTAGAGATTCTATCTCGTTTAATGAGAACTTCTATCTCTGTAAAATGGAACATAACAAATTTTAGAACAGGCGGTGGACATATGGAAATGGAAAAGAACAAGAAAAACAGATACGGATTTGACTTCACTCCGATAGGGCTTGACATCAAAACTTTTCGTGAAGCCCAAAAGATAACACGGGAAAAATTAGCGGAAACGCTTGATATTTCGCCACGGCATCTCCAAGCAATCGAACTGGAAGGGAAACATCCAAGTCTCGGTCTTTTGGCATATATCGCAACAATATTCGATATGCCTATCGACCCGTACATATTTCCAGAGAAAGCTGATGACAAAAGTGCCATGCGGAAACGCTTGGATGTGCTTCTGGATAAATTGAGCGATAGAGATTTATCCATTCTCGAAGCAACCGCAATCGCCTTATGTAAGGCAAAAGAGCAGCCAGAGGATTGACCTCTGGTTTTCTTTCACCCATTCTGCCATCAATAGGCAGGGCATCCGTAGCCGTATATTGAGCTGCTCCCGACTGGATAGCTCTGTTGCCTGCAAGCATCGCCAGAGTTGCCCTCCACGGTGTAGACCGTACCATTCTCGCATTTCTCCACGATTCCCACATGGTCGATAGAACCGTCATTTCCCCAATCGAAGAAAATAAGGTCGCCTGCCTGCGGCTCATAGTTCTTATCCTGCCATTGCCCCCTGCCTTTGAACCAGTCTACGCCGTCTGAACAGAGGGAAAATTTCGGGATGATGCCGCTTTCCAGATAGCCGCACTGGTCGGCACACCAAGAAGCGAAGCAGGCACACCATTCCACACGCCCGTCAAAACCGTACCAGCTCCAATAAGGCTCACCGCCCTCATTGCCGAGCTGCGTCAAGGCAACCTCTACAATGGCTTGATTGCCACCGCTTGTAAATGCCCGTCCGTATGGGTAATAGCGTAACACATGGGCGGGATACTGCGTGTCGCCGTATTTTTCCCAACCTAACCTCTGTGCCTGCATAGCGGAAAATTCCACCGCATTTGCATAGGAATAGCCGCCATAGTTGGTCTTTGCCCATGAAATATACCCGTTGCCGAAATTGTATCCCTGTAAGGCGAGCTTGATACGCTCCATGTCAATCGGGCTTTCCACCTCGGCGGATACAAGGGCAGCTTTTAATTCCTGCACACCACACTCGATGGAATATTCGGGGTCTTTGATGCCGTTCGGTTCATGTGGATACTTTTTATTAAAGCTCCCCTCCGCCGCCTGCATCGGGTCGCTGCCCTTTCCCCCAGATTCCTGCATCATCACCGCTTTTATCAGTTCCACATATTCGGGGATGCCGTACTGTTTCGCATACTTCTGTATCAGCGGCGTATAGGCTTCCACCTCCGCACTGACAGGGGTATAGGAAGTGCTGTCGCTGCCGCCCCCGAACAGGGAAACGGCACACCCAAGCAGGACGACGATAAGGATTATCACAATGGCAACCCAACCGCCTGCGATAAGGGCGGAAACCAACGCCTTAGTTCCTGCGATAATCGCTTTGACCGCCGCAATGGTGGCTTTAACCGTCGCTTTTGTTGCTTCGGCTGTTGCCTTTGCCGTAGCTTTTGCCGTCTGTGCTGTTTTCTGGGCGGCTTTGGCAGATGCTTTTGCTGTTTTCTGTGCCGCCTTTGCGGTCTGCTCTGTGGTCTTAATCGCTGTCTTGGATGTCGCCCCTGCGGTTTTCACGCCTTTTTCCGTTGCCTTGACCGTCCCTTTGGCTGTGGTTTTGACCGTTTTTTCCGCATTTCTGGCTGTGGTCTTGATGGTCTTTTTCCCCTGCCGCCTTGTCTTTATCAACTGGCTTGCCCCTGTCTGGGTCTGGGGCATTTCGCCCTGCCTGGGAACATCGGGGACAGAAGGACGGCTCGCTGCCCTGTTTCGGATCAGCGAGCCGTTCTGTCTTTCAACCGCCTGTTCTTTTTTCTGCTTTGCGGCTTTTACCGCACGTTTGGTCTTAAATTCGGCAATTTTGTCCTTTGCCCTGCCGATATTCTCCTTTGTGGTCTGGACGTTTTTCTGCCCCTGCTTATTGAATTGGTGGATTCCCTCGTCTTTGATTTTCCCCGAAGCATGGGAAACCTTGTCAGAAGCATATTCCGTAGGGGAATTTTCCTCTGCGTAATATCCCTGCTCCGCCTTATCCTTTGTCTTAGCATAGGCGGATTTCATGCGTTCCCCTACAATGGCGGCTTTATCAAGGGTCTTTATCGTGCCTTTGACCGCATCTCTGGTCTTAATGTCAGCCATACAAAACCTCCTTTCCTAGAGGATTTGCGGTCATGTCAGTCTGCCTTTTTCGCCACGACTACAAGCCTGCCGTTCTGTGCGGAGTATTCGCAGGTGGAGAGGGTAATGAGCTTGTCGCCGTATTCAGCGGTCACACCCGTATCATACAAAGCAAGCTCCTTACACTTCCCAACATAGGCATCAAACTCTTTTTTATTTTCGGCATTGACAAAATCATAATAGTGGTAGCCCTGTGAACTGTACGCCACGGTCTTAAATACGGCAATGATTTCATACTCCGCCTGCTCTGTGAGAGTATCAAATTGAATCGTCTTATGCTTCTCATAAAAACTCTTGGATTTGTAATCTTCCAATGCACCGAACATCTTACCGCCTTTGATGTGGTGTCCGTAAATAATCAGATTGTCGCTTGTGAGAATGTCGCAGTCCTCTTGGATATACGGCACTCCCAAATCGCTGTATTGCTTTTCAAAGTTGTGCTTCAGATAAAAATTCGGGTTATTCCTGCTCTGCATGACAGGGTAATTGATGGTTGTTCCGTCAATGGAAATCCAACCCACCATATCCTCATTCTGCAAATACAGCTCCTTGTATTTCGCAAAAATATCCTCGCCCTCGCTGACAGGCGTATCTTTATCTTTTGGCGGTTCTTCCTCTGGCTCGGCGTTCTCCACGACCTCTGCAATCTCCGCAAAGGCTTCGGTCTGCTCGTCTATCTGCTGATAATGGCTGTAAATTTGAAAGCCGCAAAAAACCGCCGCTCCCAAAAGGGCAACAGCGGCGGCGGTACAGATAATGGTTTTATAGTTTTTTACATTCATAGGCTTTTCCTTTCCTTAATTTTGCCCTGCTTTCTGAGCATAGAGGTATGCCCGCAGGGTATTTCTTTTTAGTTTTACCTTGTATGCTCCGTCTGCTTTTTAGGGGCGGGTAAATCCCTGCAATATTCGGGATACCTTACCTTGATGCCCTCCATGAAATACGGGGCAAACTCGCAGCAGAACAATTCCTCTGGCGTGGAATATTTCTCACGCCCCTCCTCTGCGTAACCGTTCCAGAGGTTAAAGGCAAGATTGCAGACCTTGACCGTGCCGCTTGTCTGCCACCCTGCGTGCATCCCCTCTGGCTTGATGCAGTCTGTCTTAAAATCAAACATTGTGTTGATATTCTGCCTTGTTTCCCCCGCAATCCCCATCACATAGAAAAATGCCCTGTGATAACAGTCGTTGACCTTGCATTTCATCATGTTATCCAAAAAGAAATCACGGTGAGCTACATTGCGGAATCTTATCTCTGACATAGATTTACACCTCCCCAAATTTCGTCGTCATCAACTTATACAACTCCGTATTGCGTGGGAACTTATTGACGAACGGCACAAGGGAGCTTCCCACTTTCAAAAGCCCCTGCCCTGCACCGACATTTGTGATATAGCTCATCTGCAAATCGGAGATGTTAAGGAGCTTCGCAAGCTCGATACGGTCTGTGGACGCCTGATTCAGCATGATGATAAACTCGCTGTTGGCAAGCATCGTCCTCGCCGTATGGCTCTGCAACAAGTCGTCCACGTTCTGCGTGATTCCAGTACAGTACGCCCCATACTTACGCACACGCTTCCAGAGGGTAAAGAGAAAGTTGGCGGAATACTCATGCTGAAACAGCAAGTAAATCTCATCAATGAATATAAAGGTGTTCCTGCCTTTTGCCCTGTTCATCGTGATGCGGTTCAAGATGCTGTCAAGCACTACGAGCATACCGATAGGCTGTAACTGCTTGCCTAAATCTAAAATGTCATAGCAGATAAGGCGGCTGTGGGTGTCTACATTCGTATGCTTGGCAAAGGTATTGAGAGAACCGTCCGTGAAAAGCTCAATCGCAAGGGCGATTTCCTGTGCTTCTGGCTCATCCTGCTTTAACAGCTCTTCACGGAAGTCCTGCAAAGTCGGCGGCGTCCCCATATAGTTCCCCTGCTGATAATAGCGGTAGACGCTTGCCGTGCAGCGGTCAATGATGGACTTCTGCTTTGCCCCAAGGCTTGCACCTCCGATAAGCTGCTCGCAGAGGGATAAAATAAACTCTGATTTGAGGATGACAGGGTTTGCACCGTCGCCATAATCAGAGTTCATATCCATAGCGTTGATGTGGTTGTCGCTCGTCGCCGAGATGTGGATAACCTCGCCCTGCATGGCTTTCACAAGCGGGGCGTACTCACGTTCGGGGTCTATTACTAAGACATCTGCGTTAGGGTCGGTCAGAATGATGTTCGTCATTTCCTCTTTCGCCGTAAACGACTTGCCTGCACCAGACACGCCGAGGATAAAGGAATTGCCGTTCAAGAGGTGGCGGCGGTTGGCGATTATCATATTTTTACTGATGACGTTCTGACCGTAATACACGCCGTCCTTGTGGTAGATTTCCTGCACACGGAACGGGATAAACACCGCAAGGCTCTCCGTCGTCAACGTCCTTAATGCGTCAATTTTCCTCACGCCGAACGGCAGGGCGGTATTCAGACCGTCCATCTGCTGATACTTCAGTACGGCAAACTGGCAGAGATGCTTTCTTGCTGTCGTCAAAAGAGCTTCCGTATCATTGTCAAGCTGCTCTTTGGTATCTGCGGTATGCACCATCGTAAGCACCGCAAACATCATCCTCTGGTCACGGGTCGTCAAATCATCGAGGAACTCCTTGCTTTCCTTTCTCTGCTGCTCCAAGTCATAGGGGATAACGGCGGAAAAGTTATTGTTCTGGTTCTGTTTCCTCTGCCAGTTCGTGATATTGGTTTCCACCCCAAGCAGGCGGTTTTCCACCTCCCTCACGGCTTCATCCGTAGGGACAGGGACGACATCAACGGAGAGCATCATGTTACGGTTTAATTCGCAAAGCTCCGCCACCATGCTGTCCTTGATATATGCCGCATACTCACGCAGGAAAATCACACGCCCGTAGCGGTTGCCGATGCGGAAATAGTCTTTTTCAAACTCAAAGGAGTCGGGGCAGATATAGTCCTTGAAATCGTGACCTTTCCGCATGGTCTGTGCTATATCAAAGGAAAACGCCGTTTCCTCGCCTGTGCGATAAAAATCATGGAAGATACGCAGCTTGTCATTGGCATCCAGTTCCGTACACTTTGAGCCTAAACGGTTGAAATGCCCGATAAGGTCAGCCCCTACACGGGCAAAATAATTCCTCGCTTCTTCGATGTTCTTCTTGCAGACAGAGATTGTCACATATTTGTCCTGCACGATGGAGTTCGCCCCCGTCGCCTTATCCAGAAGCATCTTGTTATACTCTTTACGGTATTTATCTAAGCCGTCATCGGCGGCTTTGCCGTCCTTTGCCGCCATCGGGATAAGGATGGTCTGCTCAAAATCCACCTTGTTGAGCCTGCGGTTGTTGATGGTGATTTTCGTGGTCGCCCCGCTGTCGAGGGCATTTAAAAGCTCCGAGTATTCAAGGAACATCGCTTCCTTGTCCTCACGGCTCGCCACGGCATAGTTGATGTCCTCAAACTTGAATGTCTTTGCATATTTGTTCCTGCCCACGAGGAAAATGCCGTCCTCCCACATGGTCTTTAACGGGATGACCGCCTGCACCGATTTCGGCACGGCAAATTTCTCCTTATCCTGCTTGAACAGATTCCTGAGCGTCTTAATCATAGTCTGCCTCCTTACGCTTTCTTGCTTTTTCATTCTTCTTTTTTGCCTTTTCCGCCTGCTTTCTTCGCTTTCTTGCTTCCTTACGCCTTTTCGCCCTGTGTTTCCGTTTCTTCCGCTTTTTCTGCACGACGGGCGTTCCTTTTGCATGGGCTTCAATGGCGTTTTTCACCGCTTCGTAATACAGATTCTCTGGCACAAACAGCATCTTCTTCGGCAGAATGAACTCCGATTTTATCCAAGCCCACACAAACTGCTCTGCGGTCATGCCGTTGTATTTGACAAATCCCATCACCGCAAAGGGCGAAGCCCCCAGAACACACATCCAACTCACGGTTTCCATCCCGAACCTGCCACGGAGCAGGAAAAACAAGCCCACCGCCACGCCGCAGGCAAGGACAGAAAAAAGGAACTGCCGCATAGACAGCCCGAAAAACATGGATTCCGTATAATTGCGGATTTCCTTATTTATTTTTACTTCCATATCAACGCCACTCCTCCCTGACATCTCCAGTCGCTATAAAAAGAATGCTGCGTTTCGGAATATATGCAAATCCAGAAACGGCATCCCCGATTTCAAATATTTCGTTGTCGTCAGCCTTTCCGAATTTTCCAACTAACCCTTTTTCAGCAGGCAGGTCATAGGCTTCGGAAGCCCCAATGACTTCTCCATTTAACAAATGGATATAGTAATTCTGGTAATACATCGTTTCTTTTTTCATTTCAATTTTCCTTTCCTGATTGACAATTACAAGCCCATCATTTCACGCACGACACGGTCTGCCATCTTGACCGCACCGACAAGGACGAGCATATTAAAAACCAGTTCCCCGATATAACCCCATACCATCGTGACCGCAGCCGCATCGGGGTTGACCACTGGCGGAGAAGCCGCAAACACCGAAAAGATGATGCAGGCAAGCACGATGATTGCACCCTCAAGGCACACGGCACAATAGCTCTTGATAAAACTCCTGCCCACATTCTGGCTCGGCTCTCCTGCAAAAGAGGAAAGAGGGACGGGAGCGATTGCGGTATAAAGGTACAGCTTGAAAAACCTGCCGTACACCGACATTATCATAATGAATGACAATACCGTGATGAACAGCCCGCCGATAAGCGTAACCGCCCATAGGGGGATGCTCTCAAAAAAGCCGCAGTCCTCAACCGCCGTCACTATCTCCTGTGGCAATAC
>QXXC01000235.1 GCA_009911305.1 Clostridiaceae bacterium
TTCGTTTTCTGCTCATTAGAACACCTTCTTTTTTTCCTTTTATCATACCACAATACTAATCTAAATATCAAGCAGACGGTACACTAGAGAGGAAGGTATAAAAGGATGTGTAAAAGGATATAGGTGAGCAATAGGTGATATGGGTATGATAGGTATATCTGTTTAATAGAAATGGTGTGGATACATTAAGGACAAAGGATGTATAAATCAGCAAGTTATAGAGTTACTCAAAAAGTTAGAATCTTACCTGTGATGATTATAATAATGCTTAAAATGGGGATATAAATGAAGAGAGCATATAGATAGGTACAGTATAACGATGAGGGAGGGGCTATGTTTGATAACATGGTCTTTTGTTATGTAAAAATTCAACATGATAACAATAATAACAAGGATAGAAGGTTTCGTTTGGGAGATACCAAGAATGAGGAATCCGAACGGTATGCGCCTGCCATTCAGGAAGTGTTTGCCTGTTTTAAAGAGCTGGAAGAAATACAGGTAGAAAATGGCTGGCGGGACAATGCGTATAAAAAGGGAAATGGCTCCCTTGCAATCATTGACAGGAACGGTGAGATTGTGGATAAGCGGGCCTTTAACCGAAATCTGGGGCTGTATTTAGAAAGAAGGGGATTTGAGAAAAAGTTAACCTTACATATGCCAAGGCACTGCTATACCACCTATATGAAATTGCTTGGAGCGGATTTAGAAAATGTGGAGTTTTCTCTGGGGCATACCGTAGACGGGGTAAGGGGTGAATATCTGGCAGACTTAACGCCTGATTATGTTAAGCTGTTACTCCCAAAGAT
>QXXC01000236.1 GCA_009911305.1 Clostridiaceae bacterium
CTTGACAGCAACGTTCTTGACGTTGAACCCAACATTGTCACCGGGGAGGGCTTCAGGGAGGGACTCGTGGTGCATCTCAACGGACTTAACTTCAGTGGTTAGCCCAGTAGGACCAAAGGTGACAACCATACCAGGTTTGATGACACCAGTTTCCACCCTTCCCACAGGCACAGTTCCAATACCACCAATCTTGTAGACATCCTGAAGTGGCAGACGAAGAGGCTTGTCTGAGGGCCTCTTGGGCTCAAGGATCTGGTCAAGTGCTTCAAGGAGGGTAGGGCCCTTGTACCAGTCGAGGTTGGTCGACCTCTCAATCATGTTGTCACCCTCGAACCCAGAGATGGGCACAAATGGGATCTTCTCAGGGTTGTAACCAACCTTCTTCAAGTAGGAAGAGACTTCCTTAACAATTTCTTCATACCTCGCCTTGGAGTACTTAGGAGTGGTAGCATCCATCTTGTTACAACAGCAGATCATTTGCTTGACTCCAAGGGTGAAGGCAAGAAGAGCATGCTCACGGGTCTGCCCATCCTTTGAGATACCAGCCTCAAAACCACCAGTGGTGGAATCGATAATAAGCACAGCACAGTCAGCCTGCGATGTTCCAGTAATCATGTTCTTAATGAAATCACGATGTCCTGGGGCATCGATGACAGTGCAGTAGTACTTGGTGGTCTCAAACTTCCAGAGGGCAATATCGATGGTAATACCACGCTCGCGCTCAGCCTTAAGTTTGTCAAGAACCCATGCGTACTTGAACGACCTTTTGTTCATCTCAGCAGCTTCCTTCTCGAACC
>QXXC01000237.1 GCA_009911305.1 Clostridiaceae bacterium
GATGGAATTGACTATACCGATCCTGAAGAGCTGGAGTTGCTTCAAAAAACACAAAAATAAATCAATCAAATTCCTAATGGCCATGGCTACACAAGCCTCCCTCTTCTCCCCCGCCGTCTCCGCCGACCGCGTGGCGGCGCCGTGGAAGCAGTCCGTAGCACAGTTCTCCACTCTCAAGCCCATCAAAGGAGCTTCCGCCGTCGCCCACCGCTCCATCCGCGCCATGGCCGAAGAAGCCCCCGCCGCCGCCGCCACCAAAGAGGCCCCCGCCGGGTTCACCCCGCCGCAGCTCGACCCCAACACCCCGTCCCCGATCTTCGGAGGCAGCACCGGCGGCCTCCTCCGCAAAGCCCAGGTGGAGGAGTTCTACGTCATCACGTGGGAGTCGCCCAAGGAGCAGGTGTTCGAGATGGTGACCGGCGGCGCCGCCATCATGCGGCAGGGCCCGAACCTGCTGAAGCTGGCCCGAAAGGAGCAGTGCCTGGCCCTCGGAACCCGGCTCCGGTCCAAGTACAAGATCAACTACCAATTCTACCGGGTATTCCCCAACGGTGAGGTGCAGTACCTGCACCCCAAAGACGGGGTCTACCCGGAGAAGGTCAACGCCGGGCGGACCGGAGTCGGCCAGAACTTCAGATCGATCGGGAAGAACGTCAGCCCGATCGAGGTGAAGTTCACCGGCAAGCAAACGTATGATTTGTGAGGTGATTAAAGAGATATTGTGCTTTTGTAATTTGTGTGATGTATTTATGCATGCCCCTTTTTTATTTTTAACGTTCATCAAGGATCATACTG
>QXXC01000238.1 GCA_009911305.1 Clostridiaceae bacterium
CGCCGGTGAAAGAAGGGAACCTGACAAGGCAGGAGAGAAGGAAGGTCAATGCATCCCCTGTCCCCTGCCGGATATACCGTCCGGAGAAAGGCCCTCCGTCCATGGAACAGGCCGCCGCCCGTGAACGGTCAGCAGAAAAGATGTCCTGTGATTTATCGGTGGATATCCGGGCCGGGGATGAGCTCCTTATCGTGCGGGGCGGTAATTTGGGGCATGCAAATAAGCCGGAGCGGTATTTTGCGGGAAGTCCCGTACAGTATTATGATCCGGTCGGCGGCGCGCTTACCGGCCTACAGCACAAAGAAGTCGGGCTGCTTATGGATAACGTTATTGGAGGATGATGATATGTCAAGCTTTGGAAGTCAGATGGCGAAACGCCTTGATGAACTGCGCAGGGCAGGCCAGGATGTCCCGAGGATTATGGCGGAGGTGGCTGAAGGGGGGACGATAGAGGCTGTCCGGGTTGCGGCAGAGAATACTCCACCGAATGGCGGGGCAGATATCGCTGGAACAAATATGCGCAGCGGGCAGATGGCGCAGCACTGGGAGACAGACAGCGAGACTGTGCCGGTTGTCACAGGGACAAGTGTGAGGACAGCTCTGAGAAACAACATGATGTACGCTTCCTACACAAATGACGGGCACAGGGTAGATAGGCATTTTGTCCCGGGGCTTATGATAAACGGCAATCTGCTGGAGAAAAGCCCGGACGGGAGCGGCGGCATTATGGTCGGTACAAAGACGTCCTATGTGAAGGGAAAATATATGAAACAAAAAGCTGTTGGTAAGTACCG
>QXXC01000239.1 GCA_009911305.1 Clostridiaceae bacterium
AATTTCGAGTACATCTCATCTATTGACGACAATACCTATAATAAAGTCAAGCTGACCTATGACAACGAGGAAACTGGCTTAAGGGAAGTTTATATCGCGCAGGATTCCGGGAATATCAATAAATGGGGAGTCCTGCAATATTTTGACACGCTGAAAAAAGGGGAAAACGGCCAGGCAAAGGCAGACGCCCTTCTGAAGCTGTACAATAAAAAAACGCGCAGCCTGAAGCTTACAAATATTCTGGGAGATAACCGGGTAAGGGCAGGAAGCATGGTGGTGGTAAACCTTGACCTCGGGGATATAAAAGTAAAAAATTTTATGCTGGTGGAAAGCTGTAAGCATATCTACAAAGAAAATGAGCACTGGATGGATCTGACGCTCAGGGGAGGCGAATTTGTTGGCTGATGCAAACGGACTTGTGGAAGCTGTAAAAAAGGCGGCCATGGACGTCCAGAAATCCACAAAGCCTGTCAATGTGTATTTTGGGGAGGTGCTTTCAAAATCCCCTCTGGCCATCAACGTGGAACAGAAAATGCTGCTCGGCGAAAAGCAGCTTATCCTGACAAGGAATGTAACAGACTATATGACAACCGTTACAGTCCAGTGGACAGCGGAAAACAGCGTCCCGCCTGACGGAGAAACAGCGGCCGCGCCCGCCCATACCCACAATATCGTGGGGACAAAAAATTTCCTGATGCATAATGCGCTTGAAAAGGGCGACCGGGTGATATTGATACGACAGCAGGAAGGCCAGAAATTTATAGTAGTTGACAGGATTGGGGGTATAGGATG
>QXXC01000240.1 GCA_009911305.1 Clostridiaceae bacterium
GAAAAATGTCGCTCACGATCCCCACTAACCTCTCAAAATCCATCTCAACGCCCAAATTGGGGTCACAATTGGCGGCAAAATCAAGAAGTGGCACCATAGTATGCCAGGCAAACTCTCCTAACCAAGAAAACTCATCATCCTCGACTACTTCCCAGCTGAAGGCCTTCTCGGCGGCGCTCGCTCTCTCCTCCATCATTTTGTCAGCGCCGGTGCTGCCGGCGTCGGCCGACATCTCGGGGCTAACCCCATGCAAAGAGTCGAAGCAGTTCGCGAAGCGGGAGAAGCAGGAGATCAAGAAGCTTGAGTCCTCGCTGAAGCTGTATGCGCCCGACAGCGCTCCTGCTCTTGCAATCAAGGCCACCGTGGAGAAGACGAAGCGCAGGTTCGAGAACTATGGGAAGGTAGGGCTGCTGTGTGGGTCGGATGGGCTGCCTCACTTGATCGTGAGCGGAGACCAGAGACACTGGGGCGAGTTCATCACTCCAGGCATCCTGTTCTTGTACATTGCTGGATGGATCGGGTGGGTTGGGAGAAGCTACCTCATCGCCATCAGAGGCGAGAAGAAGCCCACTCAGAAGGAGATCATCATCGATGTTCCTCTCGCCACCTCGCTTCTCGGCAGAGGTTTCATCTGGCCCGTTGCTGCCTACAGAGAGTACTTGAATGGGGAGCTCATTGACCCCAATGTCTAAACCTTCTATTTCAGGGGAGATGGAGCAGAGGAGCGATTGTGGGTTTTATTGTGGATTAATTTCTTGTATCTATACCTGTAAACTTAATTTGTATTGTGC
>QXXC01000241.1 GCA_009911305.1 Clostridiaceae bacterium
CTGCGAGAAACGCGATCCTGATTTTGAAAATAAAATGCATGATGTGCTGGTGGTTTACAAACAGGTTTCCACGCAGTTTGATGAAGAAGGCGGGATCATCATCCCGGATGATAAACCTATGGTCCATACAATTTCATGTGATGAAAAACCTGGTATCCAGGCAATTGCTGCAACAAGTGACGATTTGCGTCCGGGATGCGGTAACAGATGTGTGTATCGTGATTATGAATATAAGCGTCTTGGAACATTATCACTGATCGCAGGAATTGATCTGCTTACAGGAGAAGCGATCCCTGTAGTAAGTGAAACCCACAAAAGTTCAGACTTCATAAGTCTCCTTAAGAAATTTGATGAAATGTATCCAAAGGGTGACGTCATAAGAATCATATGCGACAACCATTCCGCACACAAGTCAAGGGAGGTCAGGAATTATCTTGCAACCAGACCAGAAGGACGGATTGTTTTTGTATTTACTCCAACGCATGGTTCATGGTTAAACCTGATTGAAAGCTTCTTCAGCAAAATGACAAAGCAGATGTTAAGGGGAATCCGGGTAAACTCCAAAGAAGAACTGGCAAGCAGAATATATCTGTATTTTGATGAAGTAAACAGGGATCCCGTCGTATACCACTGGACATACAGGATGGATGAAATTTCAGTCGAGGAAGCAACTATTTAATGTATCAGTTATTAATTATTTGATGTACTAGTACATCGAATAATTAATAACGCATAGTTTATAAAGTATGTTATAATATCATTATAAAAAGTCAAATGGAGGCATAATG
>QXXC01000242.1 GCA_009911305.1 Clostridiaceae bacterium
AATTTCGAGTACATCTCATCTATTGACGACAATACCTATAATAAAGTCAAGCTGACCTATGACAACGAGGAGACTGGCTTAAGGGAAGTTTATATCGCGCAGGATTCCGGAAATATCAATAAATGGGGAGTCCTGCAATATTTTGACACGCTGAAAAAAGGGGAAAACGGACAGGCAAAGGCGGACGCCCTTCTGAAGCTGTACAATAAAAAAACGCGCAGCCTGAAGCTTACAAACATACTGGGAGATAACCGGGTAAGGGCAGGAAGCATGGTGGTGGTAAACCTTGACCTTGGGGATATAAAGGTAAAGAATTTTATGCTGGTGGAAAGCTGTAAGCATATCTACAAAGAAGATGAGCACTGGATGGATCTGACGCTCAGGGGAGGCGAATTTGTTGGCTGATGCAAACGGGCTTGTGCTGGCTGTAAAAAAGGCGGCCATGGATGCCCAGAAATCCACGAAGCCTGTCAATGTGTATTTTGGGGAGGTGATTTCAAAATCCCCTCTGGCCATCAACGTGGAACAGAAAATGCTGCTCGGCGAAAAGCAGCTCATCCTGACAAGGAATGTAACAGACTATATGACAACCGTTACAGTCCAGTGGACAGCCGAAAACAGCGTCCCGCCTGACGGAGAAACAGCCCATACCCACAATATTGTGGGGACAAAAAATTTCCTGATGCATAATGCGCTTGAAAAGGGCGATCGGGTGATATTGATACGACAGCAGGAAGGCCAGAAATTTATAGTAGTTGACAGGATTGGGGGTATAGGATG
>QXXC01000243.1 GCA_009911305.1 Clostridiaceae bacterium
TCGTTAAAGCAGAAATATTTACCTTCAACCTTAATCTTTGCTCTGAAAACATCTTTTCCATCATCTGTCAGGCCAGTTTCTTCGCTATATGTGGCTTTCTTTGCTTCACCATCTTTAAAATAATACCAATCCGTATCATTTCCGGCACCAAGTGCTTCGGCACCGTCGATCTGATACCAGCCGTCGGCTCTCCAGCCTTCCTCTACGACGTTCATATAACGAACTTCACTCGGAGTCGCTGTGATATCACCGCTGTCTAACTGAGCATTCGATGCTTTGGTAGATTTAACACCATTAATCCACTCATAAAGCATTTGGCCGTGGTCATTAAAGTAATAGTATTTTCCGTTGATCTTTTTCTGCTTTGCACCCTTATACATCTTGCCATCGGTGCCGAACCAGTACCAACCTTCTTCATCACAGGCTTCACAGTTATCGTCGCAGATTTCAATTTCATCGTCATCATCGGGTTTTTCCAACCACAGCCAACCGCTGGCTCTCCAACCTTCATCCTCTTCACCTAAGTAGTAGATATTGTCTTTATCATCCTGATACCAGCCATCCTGCATTTTTCCATCTTCATCAAAGATATAGGTCTTTCCGTTAATCTTTTTATCAGTACCAGAAACCTTTTTTCCTTTGCTTCCGAAATAATACCATGAATCACCGTCATCTTCCGGATCATCCACATCTTCGTCAGCCACAGTCTTCGCCCACTGATTCACCAGCATCGCGCCGTCAGCGCCAACATAATACTCATCGTCTACCCAGGAATC
>QXXC01000023.1 GCA_009911305.1 Clostridiaceae bacterium
CATTATGCCTCCATTTGACTTTTTATAATGATATTATAACATACTTTATAAACTATGCGTTATTAATTATTCGATGTACTAGATTATTTCCATACGCGTAACCGCCGTTCTTTTGAGAGCGAATTACTACAACCGAATTATTTTCTGAAAATATACGATGAAGCTTTTCGTACGTATCATCGGTCGAACAATTGTCAACCAGCACAATTTTTTCAAACATACCGATAGCATATGCATTGTCTGCTAACTGAATCGCAAGATCCGAATTATTATACGTTAAAATAACGATACTCGCTCCCATCATCCCGCCGATATTCCTGTACTCTGATTCAAATCTGTCCATTTATGTATTTCCTGATCAATAATATCACTGTACTTCCCTTTTCCCGGATGTCTCAGCCTTCTAGCCGCTGTAAACAGGGAATACATCCATGATCGTTCTGTGTTTTTAAACATGTATCCTTCCACAAGCTCTCCGCCAAAGGATTTTTTGAATGTCTGAATATCATGATATTTACTGTCCCTGTCAACATTTATCCGGCAGCCGACCAGACTATGGCATTTAACTCCCTGTTCTTTAAAATCAAGAATCGCTCTCCACTGCAGATAATTCAGCGCGCCCGGAGAGGGTCTGTCGTTTGAGGCGCCAAACATATAGTACATCGTTCATAAAATAACTCATAATTTTTGTATTTCTTTATCAACGTATAATCAATATATAACGTTATTATTAAACTATGAGTTATTTAATGTTTGATATAATAGTAGCTCATTGCCTCATTCTTAATAAAGACAGCGCCTCCCTGTATCGTCTGATCCTTCCAAGCTATATAAATCTGTGCATTTTCTCCCAGGCAATTCAGATAATCTCTGTATACCTCCTTCAGGTTGAGACGGATATTGCTGCGTTCCCATGTTTTAGAATCACATACCATGTAATCATCCAATAATTCAGCTCCTCCTTTCCTGATACTCACCCCGTCCTTCATAGCGCGCCGTATCATGTTCCGGCACTTTCCAGTTAGATTTTTAAACAATTCCTCTTCCTCTAAAGACAAATCAATGATATAATTCCCAAATGGAATTCTCTTTGATCTTGTGGGATAAGCCCTGAAATTAGCGCCAGGATCCGTCTGATCCACCCAATATGCATACTGCTTCAACAGTTCCATTACTTGATCCAGAAAAATCTGTTCTTCTTCCTTATTAATAGAGCCGCAAAAATAGTAAGGCTCTGAAGGCATCTGGGCATATCTGAAAAACAGTTTTTTCCAGATTACCACCAAAAGAATTCCGTCCTCGTTTCCTGCATAGATGCAATCGTTTCCCCGCTTCTTTTCAAATCGTGCATATTCTTTCGTGTAAAATATATTTGCGCCGGAAAGTAATTCTTTCTGCATATCCCGCAGTTCATCAATACTTCTATATATAACCAAAACAATCACCTCACAATTTCTGTGCTCTGATTTTTTGCAGAAATCCCTTAGCTATCTCTTTCATTGTTACAAATTCCACATCTCCATATTGTCTTTTTACGATATCAATAAATGCTGCAAGGTTCTCAACCGAAGCCGAGCACCCAAATTTGGGATGCCCGATCAGAGAAATCACTGCATCTGTATTTTGATTTTCCTTCCGGTAATATACGAGCATTTTTTCCAGAACCTCATAATGAAGCGTATCAAAGGTAAACAGTACCGGATCACTCCACAAACGCTTTAGTTTTTCCAGAAACACCCCGCATTTTCCCATATCATATAAGCTCACCGGCGTCTGCTTCCCCTTAAAGGGCTCCAGTTTCAGCTTTCTGGGATACTTCATCAGACAGCATTTATAAATTTTATTCTGCAGCGTCCCAACCGGAATCTCATAAATTTCACCAGCCTCTTCAGAAACCGACTGTTTGATGCCACTTTCAGCACTCATCCACCAGTTTGTTTCTTGTGGCGTATCTTTATAATCATAAAAATGGATTCCTGTATCGGATTTTGCCCCTTTACATACGCTGGAATCAATGACAATTCCATGAGCAGACAAGCTTCTCAGCAGTTCAGCTTCCGGCTGTAAACAGAATCCGCCTGCACGGAATGCGATGCACTTATAATCCGGGGCGCACCTGCGCATCATCTCCGTCAGATAGCGACTGTTTTCATTCACAATATCGGTGATTGACGCCGCATGATTGTGAATTCGGTACAGACGATTATCAAATATCCACTGAGCGCTGTCATTATCCCTGACAGCGCAATTCCAAAAAGGGTGGATATGAAGCTGTACATCATGCCCGTCCAAATACGCTCCAGCCAACTGCCTCTCTGCCAAATCCGGAAAATGATTCATGCCCTCTTTCCTGTAGCGGATGAGGGCTGAAGCATCTGCAAAAAAGGTTCCCTTTACCCTCTTTTCATTTAACATGTCAAGGTAGCGCTTAGCAGGCTGTATCAATATTTCTTCCTCACTCGCCTGCATGGTTCCAAAAAAGAGCTCATAATCAAACGTGATGCACAGCTTAAGCATATTCAGCTCCTCTTTTCATAATATATTTTTTCGCTCTGGATAAGGAAAGGCCGAATAAATACCATACGCCTGGCCACCACCAGTAAACAAAAGAAAAAAACATTGGTACAAAACAGCCGGAGATGAAAATCAATATATATTCCTTTCCGCCTTCTCTCTTCTTAAATAACAATATAAAATTTGCAATTGAAAACCCAGCTACAAAGAGACCCAACAGCCCATAATCTGTAAAAATGTTTAATATAATATTGTGAGGATATATACCAAAAGCAGCGTCATAACCAGCAATTCCTCTTCCCAATATCAACTTCACAGGCGTCAAGCCGCTTATTGCCTGCCAGAGCAGGATATCCCTTCCGCTTGAAATACTTCCGATTGATATTTTATGAAGCGTCTTATCGATTGCCTCTATGTGAAGATGATATGTATCTAAGAATTCCGAAATAAACGTAAATACCGGTTTAATATTAAACAACAGCACGATGCCCGCCAGCAATATTGTTACCGTAATATAATGAACCCACTTTTTTTTACATACAATTAAAAAATACAGTATAAAAAACGACAGGAAGGCCGCCAGGCTGCCCCGACCTGCCACATTAAGAAATGCCGCCGAAAATCTCATAAAAAAGCACAAAAAAAAGACCGCTTCTATCAATCTTTTCTGTTCCAGGCTTTGTATGCAGGCAATATACAGGCAGAACAAACCGGTAAGTACCGCAGGGCCAAATACAAACCCGTCCTCAGATAATAACTCAAATCCGTTGAACAACAGCATAAACACGATTATAAAAACGGCGCACACTTTTATCACAGCCGTTTTATTTACATCTATCAGTGATAGGAGCAGACCTGCCGCGCCAACTGTAGCAAAGGATATCGCGTAATCAAACAATTCGTAGCTGGCGTTATAAAAAACGGATATACAAAAATACAGCAGGATTCCAAACCATATTGTCAGCAGCATCCCCGGTACCCTAAGCCTGTATAGAATAAAAATCAGGCACATAAGCCCAAGCAGTGCCATAAGATTTATATATGGAACCGGAATGATCCGGTTTAATATGTACGATATCAACGGATACTCCACCAGAAATGCCGCAAAAGCAATTCCTATTATTTCTTTACAAGGAATCGTTTTAATTTTCATATCTTTAACCATCCTGACCTTTTCCATCCAACATACGTTTCGCTATCACCGCGGGCTGAAACGCCGCGCAGGGAGCATATTCCCTTCTTTCGTCCATAAGCTCCAAAATGGAATTCCTAATCTCCGCCTCACGATTTTCTGTAAAATAATATCTTCCGTATCTGTCAAATAAATGGTGAATCATATCTGCATATTCGCCATCCTTGATAACCAATACGGGACGGTTTACCGATGCGTAATGATATATTTTTCCAGGTATCTGCCCTCCTCTGCGGTTTAAAATACAGACAAATAAATCCGTCTTTTGTTCAAACGCATCAATCTCTCCGCGCCCAAATATATGGATATGCTCCGTTCCCTCCAAATCCAGGTCACTGTCCCCCACGATATTTAAAACCACCTTGTCTTTAAGAGATCTGCATGCCTGATAGAACGGCGTGATATTCCGTATATGGCTGTAATAAGCGCCAAAATATCCGATTGTAAAAACCTTATTTCCGGTTGGTTCAAATCTCTTTTCTCTGATATAGGGCACGGGAAGATAGTTCATCCTGTCCGATAAATCGGCATATCTGCTTTTCTGTAATTGCAGAGTAACCGGAGAAACATAAAACACCTCGTCCGCCCGCCTTACTATATTTTTTTCTATTCTCCTCAGGATAAACCCAGGATAAAGATACCGGTTCGTTATATCTGATGCCAGCGGATCCCCCCAATACTGAATCCATTTTTTATATTTCAGTCCGGAACGAATAAACCTTTCAGCGGCAAGGTGAGAGGTTTTAGGGTCTGATGAGGATATAATCACATCATACTCCTGCTGCAAAAGCATATCCTGTGTGATATTCCGTATTGAAAAATAGGAATAATCATAAATAAATACCTTTTTTATCATTCCCTTCAGCGCCTTCCAGAATAGATTCTGTTTTCTGGCCCCGGAACATTCGTTTTGTTTTCCGGCTCCTAACCTTATGATGTTCGCCTTTTCTATCACCGAAATATCATTTCCTCCTGTAAAGGATGGCTTCATGGGCATTACGAAATAATCAACCGAATGTCCCAATTCCAGAAATCCCTTTACCAGAGCTGTCATTCTGATATTCGAGGAAAAAAGAGTTTCTACAGGAGATAAATAGATCACTAACAGTTTCATGTCTGAACTCCTATCTGAGTCATGATTTGTTCCACACGTTTCGTGAGGCCGGAATTATAAACGCCCAAATCGATCCTGGAGCGGTTATCCCTGCACGACTGCACCAGGCTGTTATAAAAATCACAATCTGTTTTCAGCCTTTTGAGCGCCTCAGCCAGCTCGCTCCCATCCGTTGCAGAGACGGAAACTCCTACATTCCATTTCTTCACGATCCGTTCCAGATATGTGCCTTTGGCCACGATAATTGGAACCTCGCATAAAACAGATTCATATAGCTTATTCGGCAGCGCAACGCGTATATCCTTCAGGGAAGTGTCGTAGACTGAATAGATGCAGTCGCACATCTGATATAAGCCGGAAATTTCTTCATCATAATGATAAGGGCCCCTAAAATGCACATATTCTTTTCCCTTACAGTAATCCTTTATTTCCTGCTCCTCCCTGCTGTCCAGTCCCCCTCCTGCAAACATAACTGAGACACTTGTTTTTCCAGCCGCATCCACCAGCATCTTTAACTGAGGAACAAAACGGATTACCCCTATGAAGCCAACTGTAAACCGGGAATGCATTACCTTTTTATAATGCCTAAACGCTTCCGGAGACGGCACGTTATGGAATATAAATACCCTGTCCCTGGGAATCATTCTTGAATAATAGCAGTCATAAAACTTTTCAGAGGTCAGAACCAGCAGATCAACCTTTTTGCTGCAGAACTTTTCCAGATGATACAATCCCCCCTGCAGAACCTTGAAAGGAAGCTTACTCTGTTTTTCCATTAACAGGTTATGAACATCTGCAATTTCATATATAATCCTGCATTTATAAAATAAACTGTATATCCATGCAATCAAAAGCATGTCTAAATTCCCGGTATAAATACAATCCGGTTTCAATTTTTTCAATTGTCTCAGCGCCCTCATCGCAAAGATGCAGGTCTCCCGTACACGCTTTGTTGGTTCCGTCGGTGAAGCGGGTATATGAATCACATATCCGTTCTTCTCATTTTTATCCTGGTATAAACCGCTGTTTTTATTCCAGCACACATAGCCTACATCCCACTTTTCTCTTAAAACATAGATTCGTTTCCATGTTAAGGGCGCTGGAATGTATGACAGCAGAAATACTATTTTTTTCATACGATCCCTCAGTTATTGTTCCGATCCGGATCCATCTCTATATGATTTTTCCAGCCGAAACTTGCTTTAAACTTCAGTGTGTCCTCAACCGGGATCTGGGATATCTCTTTCCCATCCCATTTATGCACATTGCTTCTTATAATCATCTTGTCAGCCGAAGATACTGTTAATCTATACGCCTCTATCCCGTATGCTTTGATAAAAATCCAAAAGTTTAGATTTTCATTCCGGCCTGATTGATGCGAATGTCACAGAGCCGGGGGATACATATGAGAAGCTGCCGGAATCCTTTGTCATTTTCATTACTGAAAATGATGTGATGGGGGCAGGGCTTCCCATCTACCATATCAACCGCTTTGTAGAGGAAACCGGGAATCATTTTGGGGATGACGCCCATATTATCTATGTAAATTCACAGATCCAGGATGAAACCACATTGGGACGGCTCATGCATGACTTCTCATGCGCCGACCCGTCTGATATGAATTATAAGATACTGGCTGACAGGGTGCGCTACTTTAAAAGCGACGAGGAAGGAGTGTTGATTATGTGCCGTATGCTGGAGGAAATGCGGAATGAAGCAGCGTTGGAAACAACAAAGGAATTTGCCCTCCGCCTGATCATCAGGGGGAAAGATACTCTCGAAGAGATTGCAGAAATCACCAAACTGCCGCTGGCAGAAATAAACCATTTAAAGGAAACACAGCAGATTTAGGAAGATTCTTTGCAGTCAACACCCCTGCTGCAGAACAGCGGGGTTGCTGACCCTCGCGGCAGTCGCCAAATGTGCATACAGGTATGCCCACCTGGTTCGTTGCCCGCGGGAATCAAAAAAGCCCCGGAGTAAACCAGAGCTTTTAAAGCATTCCCAAACAATATTTTCAATTTTAAAGTGTCAGATTCGTTTTCCCTTTCCCTTATGGGGGTGTTGTTTCGCGTATTCCAGAGCCTCTGCCCTGAACTGCCCGGAACCCATTTAATCAAAATACTCTCTCTGCCATGTTGTGTAATCAAAGCTTTCTCTCTTAATCATGGCAATAAAGCGCTCTGCATTTACGATCCCCAGCTTTTCAACCAGACAGGCCAGCCCCATGTCCATAATCTCCACCGTACTGTACATTATATGCCTCCTTCCAGCCTTCTGATAAATTCACATGGCGAAACCAGGCTTATCGAATCTGCCTAATATTTTAGCAGACTGTCGTCTGTTGTAATGAAATAATCATACCCTGCCAGAATAATACGACTCATTGGAATTCATAAAATCACTGTTCGTCTGTCTCTTTTGGAGAAGCCGTGTAAGTAAAAATTATACTATTACATCGTTCATAAAGCAACTCATAATATTTGTATTGCTTTATCAACGGATTATCAATAAATGGCGTAAATGCAAAACTATGAGCTATTTATTGTCTGCTATACTATACTTTCAGGATGGTTTCAATTAGGAACTATTAAGAAATAACCTTTTGAAATAACTTTTAATAGTGCGCAGGATTTTTCTTCGGGAGCGCTACTCAAAAATCAGGCGCAGCGAGATTCCGAGAGCACATAACCATGAAAAGAGGCTTTTCCATGAGCACTTTAGAGGCAATCATATCTATGCTTGAAGCAATGCCAGAGGACGCAAGAATTAAGGTCATGAAATTCACCCAAAAACTGTTCACATCCCAAAAAACCGCAACCCCATTCGTCGCTGTCGGCCGGGAACTAATCCTTTCCGACCTTGTAGAATCACGTCATCAGATTTCCGACGGCCAGGGCCTTGACATGGAAGATGCACCGAAACAGATGGGAAAAGATAATGGATTCATTTGAAGTGATCATCTCGCAAAAAGCGCTGTCCCAACTAAACGGTTATATAGACTACCTGCAGTACACCCTGCTGAATGACCAGGACGTCCGCAGTATATAGCCGGACGCTCTGGAAACGTGGGATCAACTTTCAAAAGCCGCCGGCAGCCTGAAATTCTGTGCTCTTCCTTATCTGAGAAAGCATGGGTACCACATCATCCATTTCATGTGGCGCGGCTACCTCATGCTTTACCAGATGGAAGGTACAACTGTTTATGTGGATGCAATATACCATCAACTCCAGGATTATGAAAATATTTTTGCCAATGAATTAAGCCAATAAGGTTCGAACAGGAGGCCTCCTACGCCACTTATTCCGAAAAGATAATTATCCCGAAAAATCATATCCGAGAGCCTGTTACAAAATGCTTTGGCAATGAATTTTCGGTATAACTGTGTATCCTGATGATGAAACTCATAACTGATTCATCATTGGAGCGCCCCGTATTTCGGATACTATGACAGTGCGCCCATCACCTGCATCTTCCGTAAATACCAGAAAAAAGCAGGGTTAAGCCATGCGGCCGGGGATAGGAAGACGCTTCACGGCATGAGGCGCGGTATTGGAACACGTATAGCAGGAAAAAAAGCTGGATAAATATCTTTTTTATATTGACCGCAAAGGCAACAGGCCGCAAATGTCTATCGATAATGTAGCGAAATTTGTTTTGCTCTATGGTAAAAGCGCATATGAAATATCGTCAGATGTATCAGAACACCTGTATTCTCATATATGCTTTATGTATGCAAGGGCTTCCCTGCGCATATCTTTCATCCCTGCCCCGCAAATTCAGGCTCGCAAGCAGGGATTCGATGCGGTTGCTGTGATTATTTGTCCAAAACATTTTTTTAAAATAGATGGAGAATAAGATCTCATGGTAGGAATCCGTAAAAACAGCATCCGCGCCATAAAGATAGCTCAGCCATTTCTCCGGCGTATAAAGCGCCTTTGATTTGACATGACGGCCCCGGAACCTCTTAAAGGAAAGAAACGAAATGGGCTCCTGATATTATCTTGCCACAAACACAGGTTTTATGGTAAGATGAAACCAGGAATACTATATGTGCAAAAAATACCCATTCAAAGAGCAGTGACAAGAATCGATTGAGGGAGGATTGGAGTGCCAGGGTAAGGAGGTAGATCTTATGGGACTGTATCTGAATCCGGGGAACGAAGCGTTCCGGCAGGCAGTGACGGATGATATTTACATTGACAAGACAAAGTTGATTGCTCCTATAAACCAGAGGCTCAATCGATCAAGAGTAAAATATATCTGTGTAAGCCGCCCCCGCCGTTTTGGAAAGTCTATGGCAGCGGATATGCTTGCTGCCTATTATGGGAAGGGCTGTGATTCAGGAGAATTATTTGCAGGCAGAAAAATTGAGAAAGAGGAGTCCTTTCTGACACATTTAAACAGGCATAATGTAATACGGCTGGATATCCAGCGTTTCCTCTTTGACAAATCACATCTTGATATTTTTATCGACAAGATCCAGGAAGCAGTGATCCGGGAACTGGAAGCGGAATATGGCGGTTGTTTTGTTGCGGATCAATATGGGCTGCCTGGCGTGCTGGGGCAGATCTATGCCCATACAAAAGAGGGATTTATATTTATTATTGATGAATGGGACTGTGTGTTCCGGTTTGCGAAAGAACGACAGGAGATACAAAAAGGTTATCTGGATTTCCTCCGGGGGCTTTTTAAAGGCGCGGAATATGTGGAACTGGCATATATGACCGGGATACTTCCTGTTAAGAAATATGGGGAACACTCGGCCATTAACATTTTTAAGGAATTTTCCATGCTGAATCCAGGGCCCTTTGCGGAATACTTCGGTTTTACGGAAGAGGAAGTAGAAACTCTTTGCGGGAAGTATGGCATAGATTATGGAAAAACAAGGGAATGGTATGACGGTTATCTGGTTGGGGATTTTCATATTTATAATCCCCAGGCCGTAACGGAACTGATGGACAGCAAAAGTTTTCGGAGTTATTGGACCGGGACGGAGACATATGAGGCTTTAAAGATTTATATTGACATGAATTTTGACGGGTTAAAGGAATCTGTGATCGGCATGCTCAGTGATGTGCGCTGTGAAATCGACCCGTCTACCAGCCAAAATGATATGACTACCTTTAAAAGCAAGGATGATGTGCTTACGTTGTTGCTGCACCTTGGCTATTTGTCCTTTGATGAAAAGACTTCAGAAGTATTTATCCCAAATCAGGAGATTGCCAGAGAGTTTATGCGATCCGTCAAAGCAGGAGGATGGGATGGGCTTGTACAGGCGCTGAAGCGTTCGGAGGGACTGCTTCAAAGCACCTGGGAACTGGATGGGGAAGCCGTTGCCCAGGGAGTGGCTGCGATTCACAATGAGACGGCCTCCATGCTCAAATACAACAATGAGAACTCCCTTACCTGCACGATTCTAATGGCATATTACAGCGCAAAAGCTTATTATATGAGCCCGCTTTTGGAACTGCCATCCGGCAAGGGTTTTGCGGATGTGGTGTATCTGCCAAAGCGGGATATAGACAGACCGGCTCTGGTGGTGGAATTGAAATGGAATCAGTCAGCCCAGGAAGCCATCGCTCAGATTAAAGACAAACAGTATGCAAACTGGCTGGAGGGGTATACTGGGAAGATCCTTTTGATAGGAATCAGTTATGACGAGAAGAAAGGTCATACTTGTGTGATTGAGGAATATAAACTCAATATTTAAAATGAAACCGCCTTGGTGAAATTTGGCGCCTTGGCGGTTTTATAATTTTTTGGTTCAAAAAGTGTATTATATCCCTTTACTCCAATAATCCAAAACCATAATTCTGAAGTAAGGAACTGTCCCGATCTTTTTAAGAGCGCTTCCCCGGCCGGTACTTCCCGGCCAGATTTCGGAACAGAATCTTCAAAATCTCCAGATTCCCCCGAAACCCCGATATCTTCGTCGGCGTCTTCTCCCCCGCCGGATATTCCCTCCTGACCGGTATCTCACAAACCTTAAGCCCAATCTGAGAGGCGCGGACAGACAGGTACGCCAGCAGTTCATATCCCACAAAGATATCTCTGAACACCCCCGCCTGCCTGCTGCGCAGGTACCTGGACGAATAGCCCCGGTATGCGTTCGTTGTATCTGTAAACCAATGCCGGGCAGTAACTGAAATGAAAGGCGCATGGATCAGCCGCACAGCCCAGTACCGCATAAGCGGTGTATGGACCGCCCGGCCGCCCCGGATAAACCGGGAGCCCTGTACGAAATCATACCCCTGTTCCAGCTTTTCAATAAAAGCGGGGATGTCCTCAATGCTGTCCTTATTATTTCCGTCAATGGTAATAATGCCCTGATAGCCCCGCTTCAGCGCAAACCAAAACCCCATCCGAAGCTGCGCCCCCTGCTTCCCGGGCCCCTGCTTTATTAGCAGCGTGTTCACGCCTCTCCTGTCCATCCCCTCTGTGCTGTGATCCGTTGAGCCTCCGTCGCAGATCAGGATATCTGCAATATCCGGCGTTCCCGCCGCCACAGCCCTGTCCAGTTCCTTTAAAATCCGTTCTCCCTCATTGATCACCGGGATACATACACAATATCTGGCCGTCTTTGGGGCGTACTCCTCTGCCAGAAAAGCCGGCACGCCTTCTTTCCCCCTAAATCTCCTCACACAGCTCGCCATAAAGCTCCTTTACCTCCCCCATAATCCGGACAACGTCCTCCCGCTCCAGCCCCTTTCCCATTTCAATGGAAATATATCCCTCATAGTCCTGCCCGCAGGACAATATTTCAGCCAGTTCCCTGTGGATATCCCTCACTTTTACAGCCCTTAAATGCGGCTCGCTGATGTGGATATGCCGGATCCATCTGAATTCTCCAATAAGCGCTTCTAAGCTTTCCCCATTATAAATGACTGCGCCCAGATCAAGGTTCAGCCGGAATCCATCAACATTGACCTGCTTGACCAGAGCAAGGGCTTCCATCGTTGTGTTCATATAATTGGTATGGTAAATGGCTGGATTCGCCTCCAGGGATAAAACGGTCCCCTTTGTCTGTGCATATCTCCCAAGCTCCTCAAAAAAAGCCATTCCCGCATCCGCGCTCTCCCCCGGCTCCAGCCTGCGGTTAGACGGGCAGCCAAAAACCAGATTCCCGCATCCCACGGCATGGGCAAAATCGATCGCTTTCCGGGTATATGCAGCCAGCTCCTCCCGTTCTTCCCTGCTTCCGAACATCCGTTCCGTTTTTCCATACCAAATCGACTGAATGGATGAAAGATGCAGCCCATACGTCTCCCTCAGTCCTGACGCCCATTTCTCAGCCTCCAAAAGCCTGTCATACGGCGCGCCCGGAAAAATCCGCGTAGGCGCGATCTCCAGCCCTCTGTAATGAAGACGTTTCATTTCCCTGTAAAAAAACGGATCGTCTTCCTTATCCCAGGCAATATCTGACACAGACAGTTTCATCCCCGCTCCTCCTTCACAAAACCCCTGATTTCCTCCCGTATATGGTCAGCCGGATACAGATATCCGTTTTTCCCTCCCCAGGCATCCGCATAAGCGCTTCTGAAATCATAATTCACAGGCATCCCCGGAAGATAATTGGTAAAATATCTGCCTGTCAGATATGTATACAGCTCCCCGGCTTCGATAGGTTCCGTGGCCAGGTTTAAGAGAGAAACTCCCATTTCCAGCGCCTTTAAAATATCTCCCCACAGATATTTTAAAGAGTAAAACTGAAAACGGCTGCGGCTGTCCGTAAACTGAAGCGCGCAAAATCCCGCCTCTTGAAACCTCTGCCAAAGCGCCTCCCTCTCCCGGCTTTTATCTTGGTATATACAGCGGAAAAAACCATTCTCCTCCTGTCTGTAATAATTGCCCAAATCAGGGATATCTCCGGAAAGCTCCCGGAATTTTTCACTGCTCAGCAGAGACGGAACCGGGTGGAGTATATCATAGATAAAATTTTTCTTTAAGTTTTTTCCAAAAAGCGCCGGAAGGCGCAGAATCAGAGCGTCCGGCCAGCGTTCCCGGACCGCCTCCTCCAGCCAGAGCCGGTTTGCCCCATAAGGCTTAAGGCCCGCGCGCGCCGGCTTTTCCCGCTCATCCACGCCCTGCGGATTCCCGTAAACGTCAACCGTGGAAATCAGGATCAGCCTGCCCGGAGCAATCTTTTCTACGATTCCCACCGCCTCCTCCATTGCCCCTAAATCCCTTTCCGGATTCCGATCCGCCAGAAACTTCTCCGCCCGGATACCGGCATATACAAGCAGCTCAGGCCGCGTCCCATACGCCTCCCGGATATTTTTCGTATTATATAACCCGTCAAACGGACAGCAGGCCGCCAGATTGGAGCCCACAAACCCCGTATATCCCACCAGCGATGCTTTGACAGCCATTTTCTATGCCTCCTCTCTATAAAATGTGCTCTCGGAATCTCACTGCGCCTGATTTTGTGAGATTCCTAGTACATCGTTCATAAAGCAACTCATAATATTTGTATTGCTTTATCAACGGATTATCAATAAATGGCGTAAATGCAAAACTATGAGCTATTTATTGTCTGCTATACTAGTACAGCATTGCACAAATAATAATGAATATCAGCGCCTGATATTTGTGTCAGGGCAAGGCGGAGGAAGGAGGCGATGCGGTGGCATCGTTGACTGACGACAACGCGGCACTGGCGCAAAGAGCAGGTGCTGAATTCACTGTTATTTGTGCAATGATGTACTAAGGTACATGAAACTGTTTTATACGAATCCCCCGCCCCATCAAAATGCCTGTGATATATTCCTGGAATCTCACAAAATCAGGAACGGCGTGATCTTAAGAGTACATTATGGAATTCTGGAGGCGTACCTCTCATCTCAGCTTCTCAACCGATTCCACCAGATACTTCTGCCGGTTAGACAAAAGCTTCAGTATCATGGAAACATACTTGATCAACACCGTAAGAAGTACAAACACGCCCAGAAATCCGCCGGACAGAATCAGCATAGTCGTTGTCCAGCCTGCCACCGGCCGGCCGCTGCAGTAGACAAATACCGCATAAGCCCCGCTTCCCGCGGCGATCAGGGTCATCACCAGGGAAAACAGCACCGAACAGTGCCAAGTGAGATCCGTATACATGATCAGCGCGTCCACCGCCGTGTCCCGGCGGCTCTGCCGCGTTCTCCGATCCGCCCTTCCTCCATCCTTTCCTTCAAAATACAGCGTATCCATTTTCAGGCCGCAGTTGGCGTAAACCGCTTTGCGGTAAGGAATCACCATATTCATCGCATGCACCCGGCTGATGGCCCTCCTGGAAAGGAAGCGGAACGCCTCTGTCCGGAGCATATACTGCGTATGCGCCGTCCGGTTAAACACCGAATAAAAAAGACCGGAACCGCGGCCGGCCCTTTTCTTCGGCGCTGCGCAGACGATATCAAAGCCTTTTTGAGAATGGAAATACACATCCTGAATCAGCGGCGCAGGATAATCCGAACGCAGGGAATCAAATTCATACACATAATCCCCAATCGCCAGATCAAGCCCGGCATTGACCGACCGCTCCTGGCCCTGATAAAAGCTCATGTGCAGCAGGCTAACCATGATCTCCGGATGAGAGCCTGCAAAACGCCTTACCTCCTGCGCGCTGCCGTCCGCGGAGGCATCATCCACACAGATGATTTCAAACTTCTCAAAGATCTCGCTGAGGCAGCCGGAAAGGCGCTCCAGAAACTGCGCCGCCTCCTTTTCCTGATTATACAGATACACCACAGCCGAAATAAAATTTTTTTCTTTTTCATACCGCATTTTCAAGCACCCCGTCCAAATCGTAAACCGTATTGATTTTCCCGGACAGTACGCTGATGAACGTCGGATCCGATGAATACTGCCGGATCACGGTCGGCCTGGAATCGTCCACCTCCGAAGCCCTCAAAATTGGTTTCATCGAATACAGCGACTGCACATAGCAAAACCCATACTCTTTTCTCATATACTTCCTGGCCAGCCCCGACATATAAGGCCACGCGGTCTCCGGGCGCGCCGGGCAGGCGTTGCAGTTGCCAAGCCGCAAAGGAGAGCAGGCCCCCTTACTCTTCTCCTGGCAAGGAAATGCGGGAAGCGCCTGAAAACTCGTCATATGCGGCGTAAACGTCACCGAGGTCAGGGAATGAAGCCCGGTCTTTCCAAACGGCATGAGAGAAAAGAAAGGCCCGTCCATCACCGTAATCCCCACTCCCCGCAGCCTCTCATCCGCCTGACAGAGAATAATCTCACAGAGCTCATACTTAATCTGAAACGGCTCGTAACCCAGCATCGCCGCAATCTGGTTCGTCGCCGCATAGGTTGCATTGAGCAGGAAATCCGTCTCATAACGCGCGCCGTCCTCCAGCGTGAGCGCAAAACACGACGAAGTGCGGACAATATCTGTCAGCCGCGCCCCGTAACGGATCTCCACATTAGAAAATTTTCTCAGCTCCTCAACAAAATAATCCCGCAAAAGTCCTGCGTCATATGTATACTCTTCTGTCAGGAACGCGCCGTCGCACATCCCTGTCCTGAAATACGTATCCGGGTTCACATCGTCGCAGCGAATCTGTGCATTCCGACAAAACTTACGAAACTGCTCTGCATTCGTCCACGAAAAGTCAGACGAGGTGGCATAGATCTGATCAAAGCCTGTCAGGACACAAAAAGCATAGTCATCCATAAACCGCCGGAAATAACCGGCCGACTTTGCCGCGGTTGACAGCGAACGCGGATAATGATACCCCATATGAACCCGCGCCTGATTTACATAGGTAGCGCGTGAAAACGGTGCCGGATCCGCTTCCAGAACCAGTATCCGAACCGGTTTATACCCCCCCGGCCGTTTTCAGCGCTAATTTCCGGGCCGCATAAAGACCGTAGATCCCCGCTCCCAGGATAATCTTCGTCTCCATCTTTAAGTAACCTCCCATCCCCAAAAAGTTCCCGCACGAGCATCCCCAGGCCAAAATAGAAAAACGGCAGTACATAAACCGTGGAACGCATAAACTCCGAATATGTCCCGATATATACAGACAAAAAAATACCGGCAGTCAGCCCGCACACGCCCAGCCATATATATGGGCATTCTCCTGTGCGGATCCATCTCTTCACCGTCAGAAGCAGCGAGATTACGCCAAGAATATACACATGTCCAATCTTCGGGCCAGTAAACAGCACCTTCTGCAGCTCCATCAGGATCTGGTACAGGCGTCCCTCATATGCCGCGGCGGCATAGCGATCTGTATAGACAACATTCATGTTATTCCATAGCAGATCCGATAAATAGCGCATATAACGGGGAAAATCAGCGCGGATGCAATAAGAATTAAACTTCCCTGCCGCGATATTGATTTCTCTCCCGTTATCTCCAAATAATTTCATTATCGGCGTCGTTGTAGCGTAACTAATGGAATACTCGTGTTCCGCGAAAATTCTTTCCATCGCTTCTATCAGAGACGCATCCGGATAATGTTTATATACGCCGCTGCGCAGGCAGGATGCCAGCATATGACGAGGCCCCTGGGAGGTGAGGTTAAAGGTTCCTGCAACCATATAAACCCGGTAAGCGTACAGCAAATATATCCCGACGCAGATTCCCGCAGCCCCGGCTAACAGCAATGTGCGCTTCCGGTTCCATCCCATAAAATACTGTATTATTAGCAAGCTAAGAACCGCCATCGTATACACGGCCATAGAGGGCTTAATCCACGTCGCCGCAAATGCGGTCAATATCATTCCCATTCCATTTTTAAGATTCCGTATTTTTAAATACCGTACCGCACAATAAAGAAAAAGAATTGTGATGCTGAGTGAGCACGACTCACTTAAAATCAGGACATCCCAGGAAATCACCCCCGGACAGCATCCCCACAGCAGCGCGGAGATACAGCCAATCCGCCTGTTATTGCATGCCTCCGTGACAGCCTTATAAAGGAAATAGTTGGCTGTTAAGGATGACGCGATCTGTAACAGCACTACTCCTGTCAGATGATGCGTATCTCCGGCAAGCAGCCTGCAGGCTTCGACGAACAGCGGATACCCCGGCGTCCTTGCGCCGGACAGGACCGCTCCAAACCCCATATAGCTCGCGCTGTCCGGGTATGTTGTCGCAATTTGGATATTTTTATAGTAGATAAACCGGAATAATACAATCAACGCTATCGTGATAAACTCAAAAGTATAATACCGCATCCGTTCTTGTGCTCTTTTCTGCATAAAATTGTTATATCCTCCTATACAAAGCTCTGAACACTCCTTACAATTTTTCACTAATATCAGCAATCATTCTGTTTTTCCATCGAATCCGTTTATTTCCTGCTATATCCCTCACACTCTTTCCTGCTGTTAAATTCCTTTTTAAATATCTTCTCTCGGGCTGTTTATATGTCAACAAAATATAAATCACAGTTAAAACGAGCGAAAAATATACAAATATACGAATAGTTTTAATTACATAAAATAATGTATTGCGATGTATATAAAATGCCAAATGCGGCATAATTGCTAATATACCCGCCTTAAAAAACACATTCATATTTTTATACAGAATTTTTTCCATTATTACGAATGTACAGCATAATAAATGAACCATACAAATAAGTGTCAGAATACCTCCATTACATACAGCCTCTGCTAAAAAACAATTTGCCGCTCCCCATCCCGAAATTTTCGGATAAACAATCGGCTGATATAATTCATAAAAATCGGAAGGAACTAAAACAGAGTCAGATAATGTTCCAATGAACGGAATAAATCCCAAAGAAGCAAATCTGTATGTATCGCCGTCCGCTGTCACATTTAACCTTAATATTTCATTTAAATTTGATGTGATCACATTGGATTCGGAATATATGAAACTTTCTATGAGTTTACCATCTCTTTTAAAATACATAAATATCTGTTTCCAATCCCCCTGAACAGCAGCATTCAAAACAGGTTTGCTCAAAAACACTGCACAGAAAAACACCAGTCCCGTCAATAACAAATATTTTCGTTTCCATAAAAGCTCCCATAAAGATGATTCACTGTTTCTGGTAACCCATACATATACCACTGCGATAATCCCTAAAACCAGCTCTGAACGTTTTGCCAAAGCCAGAGAATATGAAATACACAGAAGCGCTATAACCATTGACACTTTTTTCCATCTCATTTTGCATGAAAACGAGATAATAAAAAAATAATAGGATATATTCAGAGCTAATGTATCGAATAAGGTCATATGCTCCATCAATTTAGTCTTATCAAATTTTTCTACAAAAATATAATTCCGTAAACGGTAACACAGGATAAAATTTAAACATAGTATCACTATTTCTGATATAACCACTATAATACTCTCATAATCATTTAAATATAAATCCATGGTTTTCTTATATGTATTTTTATGTCTTCTGCAATCCGACATAAACATCCAAACCAGGCAGACCATCAGATTTATTATTAAAACCAAATAAGATTTATAGTATATTTCCTGCGGCTTATATGTATATCCCTTCTCCAAAAACACGAATGATTGAAATTCTCCTATAAGAACCGGAAAAAAATAAATAATGGAAGAAAAAACATATATCACCAAAATATCAAATTTTCTCTTTTTAAAAATACTGTACCCAATAACAAACGCTGCTAAAAAACAGTAAATTCCTCTGAAAATATGATAGAATGTCATACATAACCTTCCTTTTCTCTACCTTTTTTACAAACAGAAGTTATCATAGAAAAAAGATATCTTCTCTCTTTATTTCCCATTGTCAGAAAAAACAAACAAATATTTGTTCCAAAAAAACAGATGCATCCCGATAGAATGAATGTTATAAGCATATTGTCTGAAACTGCATATTGAAGAAGCATCCCAACAAATAATCCAGCTATAGACATCTTTACCATGTAAGAAATAAAACATTTATAATAATTCAAAATCTTAACTTTGAACAGTCTCCGGTATACATTGTATGGCACTGTTAAGAACTGCACAGACAGCGCAGTTATGGACGTTCCTAACAGAATGCCATCCAGGCCAAATTTCATGCCCAATATGGTGGAAGAAACTAAATTGATTACCGCTTCTGCTACAGATGCGTAACGATCATAAATATACAATCCGCCTGCCTGCCTTGGGATATTAGCTGAATTTCTCATAGAGAGTATATAGAAATTAAAGCACAATATCATAACTGTACTTTCAGCAACACAGTATTCTTTTCCCAACCACAACAGAATAAACGGATTAAGAAGGTAAAACAAACAAATGCTGCACACTGAGCTGACCCAAAAATTTGTAAAATAAATCACCTTAAATATTTCATAGCTTTTTTCTCTTTCTGACGTCATCAAATTTGCGAAACTTGCTGTAACAGCCTGAAACATTTGATTCATCAGGCCCCGCACAGAGGTTATGATAAGCATAGCATTTGAATAGACAGCCGTAGCTGCAACCCCGCACAGTTTAGACACTAATATAATATCAATCGACGTACTGAAATAATCTCCGATTTTCACCCATAAAACTGCTCTGACATTGTCTGCAATTCCTTTTCTTTCATCTTCCCTTAATCTGCTGTGCCTATATTTTCTCAGATATGGGTATCTTTTATTTACATAAAAACAAATGAATGCGTTTTCAGCAATATGAACGCCAATACGCATGATTAAATATAAAATATAATTGCGCGTATGGTTTAATATCAAAATCGTAAAGACAAGGGATGCGCTCTGCTGTATAATTCTGGAAAAAGATAAATAATAGCCTTTTTGGTCTGCCTGCAATACAAGTCTTTTAGAAGACAATAAATAAGACGCTGCCGTATCACATACATGCAGAATGTAAATCAGGCTTACCCAGGGTATTGCTGGAACTTCCTTCATAAGCTTACCAATAAATGGTGTTATGCCGATTCCTGCTATGAAAATAAAACCAGCTATGTATATATAGGCTTTTGAAAAGAAACTCGTTAATCTCCCTGCCTCTTCTTCAGAATGTATTGCAAAGGCATGATACAAATGATACGCGATTGCTGTTCCCAGTCCCAATTCTGCCAGGTTAAGCATTTCTAAAATCCCTGAAAATAAACCGCTCAGGCCAACATATTCTGTCCCTAATGAATTAAATATTATTCTTCTTGAAATAATATTTAAAAGCATCAGATAAGCCTGCATGAATACAGCGCTAAACGCATTAATTACAGATGCCTTTGACCGCATTTCTTCCTCGCTTCATAAAAACAATCTTTCCGTTATGTCTCCACCTTTTTGCACAGCGTCTGGTTTATATAATCCAGCCAGACGCGGGAAATCACTTCTGCCGACAGCTCTGCATTGATTTTCTTCGCCTCTTTGGCCATTCTTTCCCTCATCTCCCTGTTCTCCTGTGCCCACCTTATCGCCCCTGCCATTTTCTTCACATCCCCAACCGGAACCAGAATCCCGTTCTCCCCGGAGTGAATGAATTCCCGGGGGCCAAAGTCGCAGTCCGATGAAATACAGGGCAGACCGACCGCCATCGCCTCCAGAAGGGCATTCGGCATCCCCTCAGAGCGGCTGGAGAACACAAACAAATCGTATCCGCACAGCTTTTCCTGCAGATTTTTCGTAAATCCCATAAACCGAATAGAGCCGTCTGCCCCCAGGCTTTTTGCCATCTCCTCCAGCTCGTGGCGCTTTATTCCATCGCCAAAAATATCAAGCTCCCCCCTGCCTCCCTCTTTTCGGTAGAGAGCAAACGCTTTTATCAGGGTTTCAAAATCCTTATCGGAATGCAGCCTGCCCGCTGAGCATATTTTAAAAACAGATTTCTTCGCTGGAATACGGCGCTCATAAACAACCGATAACGGATTTTTGATAACCGCCGCCTTTTTCCCTGTGGCATAAGGGTAACAGCTTTTTGCCCCCTCTGTTTGAAATATGAAGCCGTCGCACAAAGGGCTAAGCAAACGGGCGATCGCCCAAAGCAGTCCTTTATGACTTTTCGGATTAGCCCGCTCTAATCCCAACACCTTTATCCTGCCCCCAGTTTTTGCAACCAGAGCATACGGTATATTCGTAATCGTAAAAGCTAACAGGACATCCGGTTTTTCAAGGGCCGCTTCCCTTCGACAGCTTAACGCCCTGTTTACGATTTTTATCAGCCGGTTCTTTCCTTTTGCCTGAAGCACGCGAACCGAAACCGTTTTTTCGAGCCGGTATGCCTGTTTCTCCGAATGAAACAGCCAGATCGTTACCTCATTGCCCATCCTGGAAAACTGGTTTGCCAGCGTTGCCGCCACACGCTCAGCTCCCCCTCCCTGCAGAGAACTGATTAAAACAACAATTTTCATGACGCCCTATTCTCTTTCATCCATTCTTCAAACATCAGAAGATACCATATTTTCCGGCCTTCCACCCCTTTGTCTATGAAATTTTTCCATAAATCCTCAACAACCGGGATGTTTAATATTCCTTCTGCCTTCAGAGTATGGGATGAAAGCATGTCTTCCGCCCAATCCCTTAACTTTCCTTCCCTGATCCATTTCTCCACAGGAACAGAAAAGCCCTTTTTCGGCCGTTCCATCATATCTTTCGGCACATAGCGGTACAATACCTTTTTTAATATCTTTTTCTTTTCTGCGCCCTCTGCCTTAAAAGCCAGAGGGAGAGTCCAGACATATTCTATGATATCCTTGTCTAAGAACGGAATTCTGGATTCTAATGAAACCGCCATACCAGACCGATCCACTTTTACTAAGATATCATCCGGGTGATACATCAGCAGATCCATCAGCATCATATTGCTCTCAATATCATTTTTAATATAGCCATGTGGATATGAATTAAAGGTAAAGGCTGGGATCTTCGCTCCTGTTACTAACTTGTCAATTCGCGGATATGCATTGCCCGCTCTCTCATAAAGTTCTTCCGGGCTGGATGCATCAATATAATGCCTTACTTTATTAAAACTTTCAACTGACCATATAAATTGATTATCCAACCCTGCTTTAATAGCTCTGCGCAGCTTCAGAGGTGTTCTTCCAATTTTTCTCCATACCTGTTTAACCGCTACATAGCTTTTATAACCGCAAAACAATTCATCGCCCGCATCCCCACTCAGAGAAACCGTCACTTTTTCCCTCGCCAGCCGGCTCACGAAATACGTCGGTATCTGCGAAGAATCCGCAAACGGCTCGCCATAGATATATGGCAGCCTGGGGATAACTTCCATTGCCTCCTTATCCGAAATGTAAAGCTCTGTATGCTCTGTCCCCAGGTACTGCGCCGTCTGCTTCGCATAGGGAGCTTCATTATATGCCTGCTCCTGAAAGCCAATTGAAAACGTCCTGATTTTCTCAGATGAAACGGACTGCATCAGGGCCGCCACGACGCTGCTGTCGGTTCCTCCGGATAAAAATGCCCCGACCGGGACATCTGCAACCATCTGCCCCCGGATCGATTCCAATAATAATTCTTCCAGGCGATCTGCCGCCTCGTCCTCGGTTCCTTTAAATAAATGCGACTGCCCCTTGAATGCGGCTTCCATCATGTCCCAGTATTTATACTGCCTGACCTTTGTAAACGGCTCATCCAGTTCCAGGATGCTTCCGGGTTCCAGCTTTTTCACATTTTTATAGATGGTATACGGTGCCGGGATATAGCCATACCGGAAATACAGGCTTAATGCATCCCGATCCAGTTCCGAAGCGAAATTCTGGTTTGCCCGAACCGCCGCGATATCCGAAGCAAACAGAAAGCAGCCGTTCACAAAACCATAATACAGCGGTTTCTCCCCCACCCTGTCGCGCCCCAGATACAGCCGCCTTTCTTTTCTGTCATATGCAGCGACGGCGAACATGCCTTTTGTCATCTTTAAAGCCTCAGAAAAACCGTAGGCTTCAATGCATTCGAGAAGAATTTCCGTATCGGAATGCCCCCTAAAGGATGTCACTTTTCCATCCTTTATCAGCTTTTCCGCCATTTTTTTGAAATTGTAAATCTCTCCATTTAAAACTGCTGCAAATCTTTTGCTGGCTGAAAACATCGGCTGGGATCCTGCCGGTGTTAAATCGAGGATGGACAATCTCCTGTGGCCAAATACGACCGTTTTTTCTTCATTTGCCCAGACGCCGCCTTCATCCGGCCCACGGTGCAGCATCCGGTTGTTCATCCGCCCGATATTTTCTTTCCATTGCTCCGGCATGTTGCAAAAACCTGCTATTCCACACATTCTTTTTCTCCCTGCAACCTTATTTTTCTATAACTCAATCTAACTTCCCAACATAGTTCCTGTTTCTTCCAGAATAAAATGGTTTAAATAAGCGCGCAAGTATCGCGATATATTCTATCATTGTTTCAAATTCTCCTTATACCACGCAATTGCCGCCTCAATCCCTCTCTCAAAGCTCCACTCCGGAGCATAGCCAAGCATACTTCTGGCCTTCGATATATCCGCATTGCTGTGCCGGATATCCCCGGCGCGTTCCGGCCCGAATACCGGCTCTGTGTCCTTCCCAAGCGCCTTTGCCAGATGACGGTACATATCGATCAGGTACTCCCTTCCGCCGTATGCCACGTTAAACGCCTGCCCCGCCGCCTCTGACGGGGCCAGGCAGGCCCTTAAGTTCGCCTCGATCACGTTTTCGATATAGGTAAAATCCCGGCTCTGCCTCCCGTCCCCGTTGATCACCGGCCGTTCGTCCTTCAGTAGCTGGCGGACGAATTTCGGTATCACGGCCGCATAAGCCCCGTCCGGATCCTGCCTCCTGCCGAATACGTTGAAATACCGGAGCCCGTACGTGTCGAGCCCGTAAAGTGTTTTATAGAGCCTTCCATACTCCTCATCCACCCGCTTGGTCAAAGCATACGGGGAAAGCAGCGTTCCCTCCTGCCCTTCCTTTTTGGGAAGCTGCGGGTGATCGCCATAGACCGAGGAACTGGAGGCGTACACAAACTTTTTCACCCTCTGCTTCCTCGCCGCCTCCATCATGTTCAGCGCGCCGCCGATATTCACCTTTTCGTAATACTGCGGCATCTCAATACTCCTGGGCACGCTTCCCCACGCCGCCTGGTGCAGCACATAACGGACTTCCTCACACGCCTTCACGCATGTCTCCGGATCTGTAATATCGCCCTCCATGAAGGCATAATTCCTGTGTTCCCGGAACATCTCCACATGCTCGCTTTTTCCGGTTGACAGGTTGTCCAGGCAGCGCACCCGGTATCCCATCTCCAATATCGCCTCACAAAGATTGGAACCGATAAAGCCCGCCCCGCCTGTGATCAGAAAAAGGGCGTCTTTTTCAAATTTTAAATCCCTGTATCCCATTGTTTTTTCATCTTCCTTCCGTCTGATTTGGTATACGCGGCCTCTGCTTTTTCGCCGCTTTGCGCCTCTTTCGCGGCTGGCTCTGCTTTTTCCGCCTGCCAGTCTCCCGTTTCCCTGTGTACTGCCACTCCTCCTGTTTATTACCGTCTCCTGCTGTGCCTTTGCATCCCGCTTACAGCCTCCAGTACAGATACCCTGCCTCCTCAAGCCTCTCACGGTCCAGCATCCCTTTTATATCAGCCAGCACCCGGCGGGCGGCTTCCTTTTTATAGAATCCTTTCAGCGTATCCGGGAATAATTTCTCAAATTCCTTATGGGAAACAGCCAGTATCACCGCGTCCACATCCCTGATCTCCTCCATTTCCACAAAGGAAATTCCATATAACCGCTCCGCCTCCGCCGCGTCGGCCTGCGGATCCGCGATCAGCGGCTCGATCCCATATTCCCTCAGTTCCTTTACGATATCAATAACCTTCGTGTTGCGCGTATCCGGGCAGTTCTCCTTGAAGGTGAAGCCTAAGACAGCCACTCCGGCGTTTTTAACCGGGATATCCGCCCGGATCAGGCTCTTGATCAGGCTTTCCGCCACATATTTCCCCATATCGTCATTGATCCGGCGGCCGGACAGGATGATCTGGGAGTGGTAGCCAAGCTGCTCGGCCCGGTATGTAAGATAATACGGATCCACGCCGATACAGTGCCCGCCCACAAGGCCCGGGCGGAAGTTCAGGAAATTCCATTTCGTCCCCGCCGCTTCCAGCACGGCCTTTGTGTCAATCCCCATCCTGCTGAAAATTATGGAGAGCTCGTTCATAAAGGCAATGTTGATATCCCGCTGGGAGTTTTCGATCACCTTGGCCGCCTCCGCCACCCGGATGCTCCCCGCCCGGTGTACCCCGGCTTTTACCACAAGCCCGTACACCCCGGCGATCTCCTCCAGCGTCTCCCGGTCCATGCCGGATACGATTTTTACGATGGTTTCCAGGCGGTGTACCTTATCTCCCGGGTTAATCCGCTCCGGCGAATAGCCGATCTTAAAATCCACGCCGCACTTAAGCCCTGATTCCTTTTCCAGAATGGGGACGCAGATCTCTTCTGTGACGCCCGGGTAGACGGTTGACTCATAGACCACAATACTCCCTTTAGTCAGATTCCGCCCCAGAATGCGGCTCGCCCCTTCCACAGGCCCCAGATCCGGCGTGTGATCCTCCCTGACCGGAGTCGGTACTGCCACGATATGGAATTTCGCTTCCTTAAGCCTCGTCTCATCCGCGGTGAATTCCACGCTGCAGCCTGCGATTCCCTCATCCCCTACCTCATGCGTGGGGTCAACCCCGCGCAGGTAGCACGCGATCTTCTCCTCATTAATGTCAAAACCGATCACGTCCGCCTGTTTTGAAAAGGCGACTGCAATCGGCATGCCCACATATCCAAGCCCGACCAGGCTGATTTTCTCTTCCCGACGCACAATTTTTTCATAAAGCATTGTTTTATCTCCCTGCCTGTTCATAAAATTCGGTTAATTCCTGTGTCAGTGTTTCTATGTCAAAGCCGGCGTCCCGCATTTCCTGATATGTATCGCGCCGTTTCATATCCAGCGCTTTTTCTATCTCCCCGCCCCATACGTCGGCTCCGGCCCGCAGGGGGAGCATCCTGGTTGACGCAAGGAGCTTTACCTCTTCCGTGACGGAATCCGAAACGACGCAGGGCACCCCTGCCGCCTGGGCCTCCAGCACTGCGCCCGGAAGGCCCTCGTAAATGGATGGGAAACAAAAAACATCCGCCCCCTGCAGGAGAACCGGCACATCCTCCCTGCTGCCCAATATGCGCACATGCTTTTCCAAATGCCGCTGCTTTGTCTGATCTTCCGTTTTCTTTTGAATTCCCAACCCGCTTTCGCCCCCAACCAATACCAGCAGCCAGGAGCTGTCCTTCCGGGCAAGACGCTCTATTATATCCAGTAAAAACATATGGTTCTTTGGAGGTGTAAAGTTTCCCACATGGATCAATATGTTTCGGCCTCCCCATCCCATTTCCGTCCGGCATATTTCACGGATTTGGGGTGAAAATGTATACGCCCTACAGTGAATCGCGTTTTTCCATATCTGAACCCTTCCCTGACGCAGGTTTTTCTCCCCAAATAGCCACTGTCCCGCTTTTCGGGATACCGCAAAATAATGCGTCGCGTACCGTCTTGCCGGCAGGCGGATCACATTTTTCACACAATCCGCAACGGACCAGCCTGTGATGGCTGTCCTGGAATGCGCGATCCGCACCGGTACGCCGGCCAGGCTGGCCCCTTTGCAAAAAACCGAACACCAGGCGTCCTGATGGGCATGTACGATCCGGTATTCCGGATGCCGCAGCAGAAAGCCTTTAAAATAATGCACATACCATAGCATATTTCCAGCGTGCAGCGGCGGATTATAATACACCGTTCCCCCTGCCCTGTTAATCTCGTCATCAAATACGCCTCTGTCCTCCCTGTATGTATAAACGTCCATACAGATTCTTGAATAGTCAAGCTGCCGTATAATATCCATCAGCCGGCTTTCCAGGCCGCCCCGGTTCATCTGGCATACGACTGCCAGTACCTTTACCGCTTTTTTCTCTTCCATTGATTCAAAATCCTGTACTCCGATAGATTGCCCTCATTTTTTCCATAACCGCTTCATCCCCATATTCCCTGACTGCTTTTTGGTTGTACGCCTCCATCTGTTTTCTCTTTTCCGGTCCGGCGGCCAGAAGGTTTATTTTTTCCATATACTCCTGTTCCGAGCCGGCATACCATCCTCCCTTTCCCTCGCGGATCAAATCCGTATTCCCCCGTATCCGCCCCACCACACACGGCAGGCCGCTGGCCATAGCCTCCATCAGCGATACGGAAAGCCCTTCCCTGAGGGACGGGAATACAAATATGTCAGCCGCCGCATACCAGCCGCTTACATCGTGCCGGTAGCCCAGTAAATGTACATTTTTGACAACGCCAAGCTCTTTGATCAGATTTTCAAGATACTCGTGTAATTGTCCGCTGCCGGCGATCGCGTAATGAAGATCCTTCCGCCCCATTTTTGCCAGCATGCGGATAATCACTTCATGGTTTTTGTTATGATTCAGTTCGCCGACGGAAAGTAACATCGTATCATTTATCCTGCATCCAATCTCACTACGAAGCATTGCCCTGGATATCAGAGTGTTGATCCGTTTATACCCCCCCCCGGTTATTTCAGAACCGTAAATCCGCGTCATTCTCTCCATCACCAGGCTGATGTCATATCCCCGGATCCGGTTCGCATTATACGTCCCCATTTTTTTTCGGTCCCGGGCCAGAATACGGATGAGCGCCTCCCTGATTTCACCGACACTGCATGGATTGAACAGCTCGCCGCCTTCTTTGTCAATCAGATCCGTATTTCCCCTGACTGCGCTGCACACGACGGGCATGCCGCAGGCCATGGCTTCCATCAGGGCAACCGGTAGCCCCTCCTGTAAAGAAGGGAATGCAAAAATATCGGCCGCTTCGCAAAGTTCTGATATATCGGTTCGGTAACCGATGAGTTTTACCCTGTCCTCAAGACCCAGATCATAAATAACCCTGTCTAAATGCATTTCCAGATCTCCCTGCCCGGCGAACGTTACATATACGTCCGGAATATCGGAAACCGCACGTATCAATGCCTCCTGGTTCTTTCGCGCGCTCAGCTCCCCAACTGTTAAAATCCATACCGCTTTGGACGGCACATCCAATTCCGCTCTTTTCTTCTGCCGATCCACACAGCAGGCCCCGAATTTCTCCAAGTCCACACCCACCCCCGGCACATATTCCACCTTCCCAGCATGCATATGTTTCCCCGCAAATTCGTAATCTTCTTTATTTATGGTAATCAGGATGTCAGTCCAAAAGGAACAGAGCCACTCAGCCGGAAAATAAACAAGCCAGTTCATCAGGGGCGCGCCCCTGTAAAAATGAAAGCCATGCGCCGTATAAATCACCTTCGTCCCCTGTCTGCGGGCGCTTTTCGCCGCTATCCTGGCCAGTATTCCCCCCACTGGCGTATGGCAGTGGATGATGTCATACCCGCCGTCCTTCAAAATATCTTTAAGTATCCGGTATGCTCTGACATTTTCCGGGCTGAACGGGGATCTGGAGAAAGGAATGTCATAATATGTATCACAGCAGGGGATCCTGCAATCCTCCGGATTCTCATAATCATTGCGCGCGGCAACCGCTGTCTTCCATCCCATTCCCTGAAACAGTCTCAGGTATGGAATATGGAACTCCATAATATGCAGTTTTACAACCGTCGCCACAAAAATCACTTTTTTCATTTCCCGCGCCTCATCCTGTCTTTTCTTTATAAGAAGCCAATGAATTCTTTACCCTGCCTTCCTCTCCCGTTGCCGCAATCTGTCCTTCCCCAACTCCTTCCGTGCTCTCCTTCATAAATAAAATCTGTACGGTCCGGAACATAATCTCAAAATCCTGTTTCAGACTGTAATTCTGGATATACATCAAATCCAGCCTCAGTTTGTCATATGCTGTCGTATTATATTTCCCATACACCTGCGCATATCCGGTCAGCCCTGCCTTTACCTTCAAACGGTACATAAACTCCGGAATCCGGTCTTCATACTTTTCTGCAAGCTCCGGCCGTTCCGGCCTTGGCCCAACAATGCTCATATCTCCTTTTAAAATATTAAATAGCTGCGGCAGCTCGTCCAAGCGGAGCGCCCGTATGACCCCTCCGGTCTTTGTTATCCTCTCATCCCTCTCCCCAGCCAGCCTCGCTATACCGTCTTTTTCCGCATCCTCCCGCATACTGCGGAATTTATACACGAAAAATTCCTTTCCTCCCTGTGTCAGCCTTTTTTGCCTGTAAAACACGCTTCCGCCGTCCTCCGCCCTGATACACAAGGCAACCGCGCCCATAATAGGCAAGGCCGGCAGCAGCGCAATGCCTGAAAACAGGATGTCAATCATCCGCTTTACAAGCTTTTGCTCAAACGTCAGCCCAACATTCCTGGACAAAAGGATCGGGGTGTCAAACAAGTGCTGGCTTTCCGCGCTGCGGATTAAAATATCCGATATCTTCGGGCTTGTATACGTCCTGACTGACTTCTCATAGCAGTATTTCAGAATCTTATTCCGAAACGGCGTCGGGATATCCCCGATCACCACGCCTTCATACCGGCTGATTTTTTCCGCAATCCGCTCCATCCCCTCTGAGATATGTATAGTTTCGCAAATGACAAACCGGTCCGCCCGGCTGTGGAATTTCCCTGCCAGACCCGTATTCGGGCGATCCCCGTAAACCATCAGGACCCGCCTCGGCGGATAAGCCCGCAGGTAACAGCCCGTGCTCCACATTCCCCACGCGCAGGCAAATACACACTGCGCCAGAAGCATCAGAAGCAGCGGCCAGAATACCTGAAACTTTTTTGTCAGCAGGGTAATCACCACATACATCATTGCATTTGCAAAAAGAAGGCTTAATCCCTGTGAGTAAATCAGATGGAACGCCTTTAAAGCCCCTATTTTCCATCCGCTGTACATATGGGCAAAGAGAACCAGAAACAGGACATAAAAGGCCGCCATCAGCCAGTTCCCTTTTCTCTGGAAGGGCTTTTCCATCAGGCCGCTGTAGCGACTCATCCACACGTAGTAAAACATCCCTGTCTCTGCCGCCAGAAAAAACACGGACAGCAGGAACCGGAGCATCCGTTTGTACTGTTCCCTTTTTTGCATTTGTAACCACTCCTGCCTTTTCATTGTCTGCCGTTTCCATCATTTCCCGAAAATTCCGTCATTTCCGCTGATTTCTGCTGCTTTCACTGATTCTCACTGTTTTCACTGATTTCTGCTGCTTTCACTGATTCTTGCTATTTTCACTGATCCCCGCAACCTTCACTGATTCTCGCTGCTTTCACTAATTTCCGCAGCCTTCACTAATTCCTGAAACCTGCGCTGCTTCCAGCTAAAAATATAATTTCCCGTAACAGGATTTACAGAGCTGCCCGGCCCCTTCCATATAAAAACGCCTCTGGCTGATATCCAGCCCCGCCGGAATGTCGGTTTCTTTTTTGCACAGGACACAGTCCTCATACCCATGGGGGGGATTCCCACTTGGGATCTCCCCGCCCCCGCCGGACCGTCCCTTTGCCGCCGGCATCTGTATCCGCTCCCTTTTCCTGCCCATCTTCATCGCTGTCTGTCTCCCTCCAGGCGGATCCCGATGGGAACCCGCCTCATTTCCCCCAAAAACGGGATCTCTATCACAACCACCCGCTTCCGCAGCCTTTTTTTCACAATTCTGCTCAGGTTGCTTCTGAGTACACCCTCCGCCTCTTCTATCTCCCCCGCCTCATTCACCCTCACCAAAACCCGCCGGATCACATACTCCGGATCCGGGCCAATCAAATCTCTCAGGAACCGTTCTTCCTCCCTGTCCACGGTCCAGAATGATTCTTCGCTGCGCAGCAGCTTTGTCAGCTTCGGGACACGCTTCAGCTCATAAAAAAATGCCTCCGGCGCGTCGGTTTCGATAAAGACATAGGATGGAAACAGCGGCTCTGTGTGAATCTTAAGCTCCCCGCCCAGCCTCCATACGCATTCATGCCGGATCACAAAACACCGGCGATAGCTGCGTTCCATCAGCATTTTGCGGATCACGCCCGCTGTCTCCATCTCTTTTCCGGCGCTGGTCTGAATCACATACCACATCCTGTCTGTCTCCTGTCTCAGTCCCGGGACTGCCGCAAAGCGCAGCCTGCCGAGAGCGTAAATGGCAGGCTTCGCCCTTCCGGCGCGGATATACCGGTTCCGCCCCGGAGCGCAGGCAGCCTGCCGCCCCTTTACAAAAGGCGCCAGCCTGCTTTGCTTTATGATCCATCATTTTGCGGCCCATGGCATAAACCACAGGCCGCTGTCCTGATTTGTTTTTTGCGGCATCCCGTTTGCGGCCTTAATTCGCGGCCCTGCCTTCCCCGAAACAAAACGGTTTCCTTTTATACCGCCGTCCTGCCGGAGCGGCCGCCCCCATATACGCCGGACATCAGAGGATCTTTCTCCAGCGTCACGCCAAACAGCACCGGCTGAACCCGCCCAAACAGCTCCACCTTTGCCAGCGCAAACCGTTTATGGAGGTTCAGCCTGATGATCCGGTTTACATAGCCGCTTAAAATCCCATCTGCCCGGATAATCCGGTTCTCCCTGTCAAGCGTCAGTCTCGTCACCCCCATCGGCCGTTCCAGATCCCTGCCGCATACGTCCTTTAAAAACGTCAAATCTGCGGGCTCCACGGGAGCGACGGACGGAAACTGCGGGAAATCCCGGGAGCGTTTCAGCTCCTTATCAAGCGCCCCGGGATCAGACGCCCTGACAAACACATACCCCGGAAACAGCACACCCTCCAGAAAGCGCAGCGCCCCGCCGGAGCGGAATACCTTTATTTTCCTGAGAACCCGGCACTCCTTAAAGAGGCCGGGCGTTACGGCCCGCCTGATAAGATCAGCGGCCTCCTGTTCCTTTCCCGGAACGGTCTTTAACACATACCATTGCTCCATCTCACATACCTCTTCTGGCGTCACCGCCATCTGTGGATTTCGTAGAATATCTAAATCTACGAAATCCGGCATGTGAAAACTTTTTATGAAATCTGATTGTTTTGTCTGGAAAATGAATTTAAGAAATCTATAAAGATATTGATTGAAATATTTAAACATTTCTGATAGAAAATCCCATTGAAATAACGGAAGAAGCGTAGTATAATGAAGGAAAATTTCTTAGATTTAGATATTCTACGAAATTCGGCTGATAATATCTGTATTCTGTCCCCCTTCGCCTGTTTCCCGGCTTTGTTTTCATTCAGTCACCCCTGGACAGGAATATTCCAAATCAAAAAGGCATCCGAACCGTTTTTACAGCCCGAATGCCTGAAGATAGAATTAAGATTATTAACGTGCCCGGATACAGCGCGCCATCTTCTGAAAGGAAAGGTACAGACATGAGAACTATCGTTTTATTCATCGCCATGAGCCTTGACGGATATATCGCGGATCCCGCAGGCGGCGTGGACTGGCTGAGCGGCCAGGACGACAGCGCGGAGGATGCCGGTCCCTACCCGGCGTTTATCCGGGGTGTGGACACCATCATTATGGGGTATCATACCTGGAACCAGATCACAACCGAGCTGTCCCCGGGAGAATGGATTTATCCCGGGCAGAAAAGCTATGTCATCACGCATAAAGCGCTCCCTTCTTCGGAAACGGTTACATTCACTTCCGAGGATCCCTGCAGCCTGGTCCGCAGGTTAGCCGGAGAGGACGGCAAAGCGATCTGGATCTGCGGCGGGGCTGAGATCATCCGGCAGCTTATGAAGGAACATATGATTAACCGGTACCACATCTCCGTTATTCCAACCATCCTTGGAAACGGAATCCGCCTTTTCAGCCCCATGGAGCGCGAAGTAAAGCTGCGCCTCATACGCACGCAGACCTGGAATGGCATAACGGATCTGATTTATGAGCCTCGCTTCTCCCCGCAGCCATCATTTCTTTCCGGTACTCCCTTGGCGTCATATGGCAAAACTGCCGGAAGACGCGGTTAAACGTCCGCTGGCTCTCAAACCCGGCTTCCATGCATACCTCCGTAACCGGCCGGTCCGTATGCATCAGCAGCGAACAGGCATAGTCCAGCCGCGTCTCATTCAGATATTGATTGAAATTCCGGTGAAAGGTTCCTGAAAACACCCGGGACAGGACGTAGCTGCCGACGCCCAGCGCCCTGGCCATCTTCGGCAGTGTAACCGTTTCCCGGAAATGCTCTGAAATATAGCAGACGCACCGATACACGATATCCCCGTCCTCCTGCCCGTTCTCGTCGGCCAGCTCCAGACGCGTCATGGCCTTTGCGAACAGGATCTGCACATAAGCCTGTCTGGCCACCTGCTCCTCTTTTGTGCTCTCAAACAGGCGGTACACGGCATTAACGATATCCGCCGGCACGTCTTCCCTCCGGATCACGGGAATCCTTGGCGAGCGCTGCTGCCATTCATTTCCGAACGGGCTCAGCATAGATGCCGGGGCGAGCAGATAGAATGCCCGGCCGCCCGGCCCGCCAAACGCCTGATAGTGATGGATCCGGTTGGGAAACACCACGCCGAAATCTCCTGCCTCCATATGGTACAGCTCCCGGCCCACGCCGAGCTCCAGCGTCTCCTTTTCCACATAGACAAACTCAACTGCCTGGTGCAGATGGGGCGAAATATGGCCCGGGGCCTTGTCAAGCAGCGTCAGCTCGCGGCCCGCCGCCTCATAAAGTGGGTACATCCGGATTCTCCTTTCTCAAGTCAATACTCGCTCAACTGCGGCCAAAGCCCATGCGGCGCACCCGGCCCGCGGCCCGCGGAAACCACCCTCAGGCCAGCTATTTTACCGCGCAAAAACTGTCTGCTTTTTCCTTCCATCTGGCGCGTAATCCGCTCTGATATGATGTAAAATAGCCTCATCCGATACAGAAAGGAGGCTTACACCATGAACCGTATCAAAACCTTTATAAATGACCTGATGGACTTCTACGCAGACTACTTTCATCACATATACCATGCATAACCGGACATCCCGGGCCGGATATACGGGCAGGCCGGGCAGGCCCGCCCGGCCCGTTTTTTCCGGAAGATGTTTCAGACATGGAACGCGCCCTCAGCGTCAGCCGGCGTGCGGACGGTTCCCTTTTAACGTTTCATTCGTCTCTTCCACATTCATTCTGGACAGTATCAGGGTGATGGCAAGGCTTAACACCATCGGAATCCACAGGTACATCACATACAGCATGCGGATACACGACTCCGGCTGCAGAGCCGCGGTCCCGTCAAAGCCGCTGGCCGCAAGCAGCCAGCCGGCAATCGCCGTCCCCAGCCCGCCTCCGAGCTTTACGCCCAGGGACGTGCAGGAATACATGGTTCCGTCCACGCGTTTATGCTTTGTCAGATACGTGTACTCCGAGCAGGAGGCGATCACGGCGTTCATATCGCCCTGCCAGGGTCCCTGCCCCAGAGCGGCTATGCCGGTAAACAGAAGCATCAGGGGAACGTTCCCCAGATACCCGGCTGCCACCACCAGCGCCCGGCCAAGGGTTCCCAGCATATAGCCCCTTAAATTCAGCTTATACATCCCCTTCCACCGCGCCACGAGCGAAGGCGTAAAAATAAGCGCCGCGATCAGGGGAAGATTGATTGCCCACGAAAATACGCCGAACAGATTTTCATTTTTCAGCACATATGTCATGTAGTAAATACCCATGTTGATCATGGCTGTATAGATCTGCTGTAAAATATACACGCCGCAGATCATCAGATAAAACTTGTTGGAAACCAGCAGCTTCGCCGCTGTGGCAAGGCCGTACTTCTCCTCTGCCCCGCCGCCCTCATTGGAAGGCGTCTCGCTCAGCTCTTCCTCCGTGAGCTCTTTTACGGAGCATACAGAGAGCGTGTTGACAATCAGCCCGATCACGGCGTAAATGACGGCCACGTTTCTCCAGCCCGAAGCCCCTCCGCCGGCGGCGGCCACAGCCCCGATGGTCACAGACTGGATCAGAAGGCTTGTTGAAAAGGCAAAGATGAAGCGGAAGGATCCCATCTGCACCCGTTCTTTGCTGTTTTTCGTCACCAGGGCTGTGAGAGCCGAGTAGGCAATGTTATTGGCCGTGTAAAACACAGCGTTTAACAGCGTATAGGCAATGAAAAACCATGCGTACTGAGCCGTTTTCCCCAGACTGGCCGGCACGGCAAAGATAGCGACCAGTGTAACGGCGCAGCCGATATAGCCGTACAGCATCCAGGGCCTGGCCTTTCCCATGCGGCTTTTTGTCTTGTCAATCATCGCGCCGAAAAATACGTCTGTAACCCCGTCAAAAAACTTCGACGCTGCGATCAGCGAACCTACCACGCCGGGATTCATCCCCACGGTGTTCGTCAGGTAAATCATGACAAAGGAGGACAGGAATGCATATACCACATTTCCTGCAATATCTCCGGAACCGTATCCTACCTTGTTGTACCACTTTAAATAACGTTTCTCCTCCATAACTACACTCCTTTTTATGGTGGGGCCCGCCTTCCCGTATTCGTTTCCGGATTCTGCATGCTTAAATACCGGAATGCAAGGGCCCGCTTTTCTTACATGTGAATGGCCTGCCGCGGCTTTTTCTGACCTCTATCTGACAAATGGCGCCATTTTGATGCGAAACGTAAAGCTCTCTTTATTCAATTTGTACTTTTCCCCCAGAACCGGCCCGCAGCTATTGGAACCGATCCCGTTCTGCTTATAATCAAGGCACAGAACCGTGCTGCCCGAAGGCTCTAACTCGTAATTGTGTTTCTTTTTCTCCAGCTCCTCCTGTGTATAGATGGATGCGTTAAATGAAAACCGCTGTTCTGAGACAGCCGCAAGCCCCCATGTTTTGCCCGTCACGGTCACGTAATCGCAGTCTGCATGGCTCCCGTTTTCCTGCGGGCGGATGTAATCCTCATGCAGCTCCCCCACCCCGGCGCGGTACAGCCCGTGCAGGGACGCCCTGTGCTTGTCGCAGTAGCTCTCATACGGCCCCAGGCCATAGTAGGAAACCTCGGAAAGCTCCTTTTTTAAGAATAAACGGATGCCGAACCGCGGGAGCTCCGGGAATTCCATGTTTTTCTTCACCGACATGTCCAGGGAAACGCCCCCTGCCGCGTCGATCCGCCACCCGGCCGTTATGTCCAGGATCTGCTGGACCGAGGCTGCGCTGACGGACATGCGGCACGTGATAAGGACCTCTGTCTGCGTCCGGCGGACTTCTGTCCCATAGGCCCTTACCACCGCCTTATCATACCTGGCCCGCTTCCATTCCTTTTTGATATACATATCATTGTCTGTGGGAGCCCGCCAGATATTCAGCTCCACGGGACGGTCAAAATACTCCCGGCCCCCATAAGCCATACGGCTTATCAGTCCCGTCCGCTTATCAAAGCAGCAGGAAAAACCCTGGCCCCTGCACACAATCTCTGCATCCGTCTCCTGTACTGTAACCGGCTCCGAAAGGAACTCCCCCGCGGCCGCATCCAGCCATACAAGCGCCTCCTGGTTCCTGTTATCCGCTGTCTCAAGCGGCAGCTCCTCTGTCCCCAGCAGATGCCCTGCAGGAAGCAGTTCCTCTGCGCTCCTCAGGTAGTAGTAAAGCCTCAGATACGCGCGCCCTCTCTCCGGAACGGCGATATTTAAAAACATGCGGCCCGTCTCCTGCGGTTTAACAGAAAACGCAGGCAGGATCCCCTGCTCCAGACAGGCCCCGTCGCAATTCACCTCATACCGGATCTCGGCGTAGCTGCTCAAATCGGTAAATTCCATGTGATTGCGGATGACCAGCTCCCCTGTCGCCTGACAGAAGGAAACAGCCCTGGCCGGGCGGTACACATTTTTATACTCCAGGAGCCCTGTGTGGGCGCGGCCGTCCGGGTACGCCAGTCCGTCCATGCAGAAATTCCCGTCATGGAGCTCCTCCCCGTGATCGCCTCCGTAATAATACACCGCCCTGCCCTCTGATGTCCCGCCGTGCCAGACCGCGTGGTCGCGCCATTCCCAGACAAAGCCGCCGCACATCTCGTCCCGCCCGTTCATCAGCTCAAAATAATCCTCCAGATCCCCGGGGCCGTTTCCCATGGCATGGCAGTATTCGCAGAGGATAAACGGCTTTTTCTCCCCTCTGTCCAGATACTCGCGGATCTCCTCCAGGGACGGGTACATCCTGCTGTACAGATCCAGGCTGGAAAAATCATACGCCGCGCCCTTTTTCCTGTACCTGGCGCTCTCATAGTGCGTAAGCCGCCCGGGATCAAACGCCTTTGTCCACGCCAGGGCCCGCTCAAAATTGCACCCGTAGGCGCTCTCGTTTCCCATGGACCAAATCACCACGCAGGGACGGTTTTTATCCCTGTGCACGCACAGGCGCACGCGGTCCAGGATGGCCTCTCCCCACGCCGGATTGTCCGCAATCGGTTCGTTCCAGCGGTCAAATTTCGTCTCATCCGTATTATCCCTGCAGAAGATCTCACACGGCCCGTGGCTCTCCACATCCGCCTCGTCAACCACCAGAAAGCCGTACTGATCGCAGAGCTTATAAAACACCGGGGCGTTCGGGTAATGGCTCGTGCGCACTGCATTGATATTGTGGCGCTTCATCATCTCCAGATCCCGCTTCATCTGATCCACACTCACCGCAAAGCCTGTCCTGGGGTCAGAATCATGGCGGTTCACACCGCGGAACTTTATCTTTTTCCCGTTAAACCATAACACTCCGTCCCGGATCGCAATCTCGCGCAGGCCCACGGTATCCACAATCGTTTCCCCGGCCGTTTCAATCACCAGCGTATACAGGTACGGAGCCTCTGTATTCCACAGAACCGGATCCGAAATCTCAAGAACCGCCTCCGCGGCGCCTTCTCTCTCTGCTTCCTCCGTCCGGGCCTTTGCTCCGGCATCCGTTCCGGCCTCTGCGCGGCTCACAAGCCGGCCGTCCCTGTCGTAAAGCGTCAGAGAAACAGGAATCCGTTTCCCGGAAAACTCCAGCCGCACCGACGCCTGCGCCGCGCCGCCCTCCAGCCGGGTGGTGACAAAATAATCCCAAACCGCCTCCCGGGGCCGTTTCAGCAGATAGACATCCCGGAAAATGCCGCTCATGCGGAATTTATCCTGATCCTCCAGATAGCTTCCGTCGCACCACTTGAGAACCAGAACCGCCAGCCGGTTCCCGCCCTCACAGACCGCCCCCGTCACATCAAACTCACTCGTGGAATGCGAGACCTGGCTGTATCCGATATACATTCCGTTCAGCCACACGTAAAAGCAGGAATCCACCCCCTCAAAGTTCAGAAACACCCGCGGGGCCGCCTCATCCCATTCATATGTAAATTCACAGACATACGCCCCGCAAGGATTGTCCTGAGGGACATACGGCGGATCAAAGGGAAACGGGTAGCGGATATTCGTATATTGATGCGCGTCATAGCCCGCCATCTGCCAGACGCCCGGGACCGCAAGCCTTCCAAACCCGGAGAGGTCGTAATCCATCTCATAAAATGCATCCTCAAGCTCATAAATGCTCTTATAATACCGGAATTTCCACATCCCGCTTAAAAGCTGGAGCCGATCCGAGGCCTCCCTCGCTTCCATCCAGTCATCGATGCGCCCCGACGCCGGAATGTAATATGCCCTGGGAGACGCCGTATGTTCGTGCAGCACGCTTAAATCTTCGTAGTATCGTGGTACAATCAATTTTATAACCCCCTTTTTGCAATATCCGGACAAATCGCCGGCTGTCTGTATATTCTGCTGCTTTGCCCGATTCGCTTTATGCGCATATTATATATGTTTTTATGATGGACGTCCATTACCTGCATTGGACAAAACATGCACAAAATGGTACAATGGAAGCTGAATAAACCTCCCGGCCTGCTCTTATCTGTGTATGCCGGATGCAAAGGCCGGGAAGAGGGCCGCTCTCTCATCATGCTGTCCCTCAGAGAAAAAACTGACACATAAAAAAAGCCCCTCAGAAAGGAGCCTCCATGTACATCAATTCCGCCTACCTAAACAATTCCCTCGTCGATTTCAAAGACAAAACCAAACCCCTGATCGTGGGAAGCTGCGGAACCTACCGCCTTGAAACCCGCTCCCGCCTGCCCACGCACCGTCCCAGAGGCCGCCTGGATTTTCAGCTTTTGTATATTGTATCCGGCAAGGCGTATTTCTATTTTGACAGGCAGGAAGAGGCCACGGTGGTCACGGCGGGCCAGATGGTCATCTACAGGCCCAAAGAGCCTCAGAGATATGTATATTACGGAGTGGATCAGACCGAAGTGTACTGGGTTCATTTTACGGGAAGCGATGTGAGGAATATACTGAGGAGATATGGGATTACGAATGACATGCGGATTATCCGGACCGGAACCACCCTGGAATACGCCAGAATCTTCAAGCAGATGATACTGGAGCTGCAGCGCTGTCAGGGGCATTATGAAGAGCTTCTCGCTATCCTGCTCCGTCAGCTCCTGATTCAGATCCACCGGCGCCTGACCACGGAACAAACCTCGCGGAATGAATATCTGGACGGGGAGATGGCGCAGGCTATCCTGTATTTTAACAATCATTATAATACAGACATCCGCATCGAGGATTACGCGGCGTCCAGGGGAATGAGCGTGAGCTGGTTTATCCGCCATTTCAGGCAGTATACCAACACCACGCCCATGCAGTATATTGTGGCCAGGCGCATCACGAATGCCCAGATGCTTCTGGAGACCACCAATTATAATGTCACAGAGATCGGGGCCATTGTAGGGTATGAAAATCCCCTCTATTTCAGCCGGATCTTCCGCAGGCATAAGGGTGTTTCCCCGTCCCGGTACCGGGAGATGGTCAGCGGAGGGACGGTGTAGACTGCAGTACGGACCGCACGGCCTCCTGATACTCCGCAATCCTCTGTGCTTTGCGGATCCGCTTCAGCTCCTTTGCAGCGCCCGGAAAATGGCTTCCGAAATGATCCCACAGCTCTTTCATTTTAAAGAGCACATTCCGATCCCCCGGCATGACCTCCTGATATCCGCTCAGAAGCCGGTCATGGAACACAGCGAAACGGCTGAGCAGCTCCTCTTTCGTGTTTTCTTTCCCGCTGCCGTCCTTTAGCTGTTCCATCAGCCAGGGAACAGCCACCGCGCCGCGCCCAATCATGATCGCCGAAAGGCCGGGAAATTCGGTCTCCACGTTCTCTGCATCCGTGACGGACCGGATATCCCCGTTATAGCAGAGCGGGCGCCGGCTCTTCCCTGCTGCCAGACGAAATGCCTCCATCCTCGGCTTCCCTTTATAATAATCTTCCCGGACGCGGGGATGGACGATGAGCTCGCTGGCCGGATAACGGTTGAACATCTCCAGAAGCGCCGGAAATTCCTCCTCCGACCCGTATCCGATTCTTGTTTTTATGGAAATGCGAAGCTTCGGGCACAAACGCGAAAGCTCCGAAAAAATGTTGTCCAGAAAACGGTCAAGCCGGTCCGGATCCGCCAGAAATCCGGCCCCCTTTCCCTTGGCCGTCACGGTTCCGGACGGGCAGCCCAGGTTTAAATTGACTTCCTCATACCCGTATCCGGCCAATATGTCTGACGCCTGAATAAAATCTGCCTCCCGGCAGGTCAAAACCTGAGGCGTCACAGGCGTCCCCCGGTTATTCTCAGGCAGAATATCCCTCAGCTCCCGCGCCGCAAATCCCTTTCCGCTTCCGGGAGCCAGAAACGGCGTATAATACCGGTCCACCCCGGAAAAGCAGGCGTGGTGGGCGTTTCGGAAGATATATCCGGTAATTCCCTCCATCGGTGCAAAATAATACTTCATTGATTCTCTCCCTTTTCAAACGCGCTCTGCTCTCCCCCGCCAAATGACACGATATAAACCGGATTCTGCCCCTCCATCAGATGCATCCCTGCCGCTGCCTTTGCCCTGGCAACCTGGACGGAGACGATCTCCGCCTTCCGATCTCTTTTTTTTATGTATTCCAATGCCTGAGACAGGGATTCCAGCGCAATCATGTTCATGACCACCCGTATTCCGGGATTTATGTCCTGCAGCGCGTCCAGGATCTCCTCCATGCGCCCTGACGTTCCGCCGATAAACGCATGCGTCGGCCGCGCGTACGCCCACCCGGCCGCGCCTTCTGTATACAGGCTCTCAAAGCACTCCGGCGCCCGCGCCTCCACAGGAACAATGCAGCGCGTCCCCGCCTTTTGGCAGTTCTGCCGAATCAGTCCCACTGCCTCCGGACGGTATTCGATCGCCGCGATCCGGATGTCCGGACAGGAAAGGGCCGCCTCCACCGAGATCGAACCGGTCCCCGCCCCGATATCCCACAGCACGCAGCCGGGATACAGCTCCAGCTTGGACAGCGAAACCGCGCGCACTTCGCTCTTTGTCATCGGGACTCTGCCCCTGATAAACCATTCATCCCTCATAGGTTCCGGTCTTCCTTTCCCGTCATCGTATCCGCGCCCCGATTGCCGGGGCGCTCTCCAAACGCTTCACAGGCCGCGAGCCATCCGGCGGCAAAGTCCGGATTGGACGGGTAATAGAGATGCGGGAACCCCCATATCTGGGCTGCCATGGCAATCGTCCCCCCATTCTTTCGTTTCACCGCCGGCCCCTGGCACATGCACCGCCAGCTTCGGTTCCCGGACGGTTTTTTAGCCTCCCAGGCCGTTCCCGGGTTCTCGCTGTCCCAATAGTGGAATTCATGGCCCCGGATCGTCAGTCCCTCCGGGGAGGTCAGGGTGACATAGCCAAAGCGTGAAAGCCCCGTACGGCGAAATGCCGCCGCATCCACGGCTCCCGCCATGGGGTAAAGCTTCCCGTCGCTGCCCTCCAGCGTCCTGTGCAGGTAGAGAAACCCCCCGCACTCTGCCAGGATCGGCATACCGTCCCGGGCCGCTGTGCGGATTTCCCTTCTCATCGCCTCATTGCCGGCCAGCTCCGCCGCATAGTTTTCCGGATACCCGCCCCCTAAAATCAGGCCGCTGACCTTCTCTGGAAGCGCCGCAGCGCGTAAGGGACTGAACGGGACGAGCTCTGCTCCCATCCGTTCCAGCAGTTCAAGGTTTTCCTGATAATAGAAGCTAAACGCCTCATCCCTTGCAACCCCAATCCGGATCCGCCGCCGGATTCCCGCATCCGCCGCGCCTCTCTCCTGTGCGGATCCGGCCTCTTCCGGCTGCGCAGAGCCCGCTTCCCCGCCTCGTTGACCGCCGTCCGCAGGCCATACCTGACGCGGCGATCCGTCCCCCGGGCCTTTGCACGCCGTCTCTGTCCTGCCGGCGATCCGCAGCAGCGCCTCCACATGCATGGTCTGCTCCATCTGATCCGCCAGCCTGCCGATCCGTTCCCGGAGCGCGCTCATCTCCTCCGGCAGGCAGAGCCCTAAATGGCGGCTTTCTATGGTATAATCGCCGGACTGCGGCAGATAGCCGAGAACCGGGATCCCGGTTTCGCGCTCAATGGCCGGGGCCAGATTCCGAAAGGTCTGCTCCCGCACCCGGTTCAGGATGACGCCCGCAATCCGGCTGTCCTGCCTGAAATGTACGAATCCTGACAGCAGGGCCGCGACAGACAGGGAAGCGCCCCGGCCGTCCACGACCAGAACCGCCGGCGAGGCGGTCATTTTTGCGATCTCCCACGTGCTGGCCCGGGCAGAGCTCCCGCCCGTCCCGTCGTAATACCCCATCACGCCCTCAATCACGGCGATCCCCGCCTCTTCGCTTTCAGCAAGCCGGCAGAGGGTATTTCTCACCCCGTCCCCGTCCAGAAAAAAGCTGTCCAGATTCCGCCCCGGAATACCCAGGACATATTTGTGAAACATGGGATCAATGTAATCCGGCCCGCATTTGCAGGAGACCGGGCGCAGGCCCCGGCGCGCAAACAGCTCCAAAAGCCCGCATGTGACGAGCGTCTTCCCGCTCCCGCTCTTCGGCGCGCCGATCAAAAGGCGCGGCGTCTGTATCCGTGTCATAAAACCGTCTCCTCCCCTTGTCCGGAGCAAACCGTCTGCCCGCCGTTCCCGTCTGCCTTTTCTTTCACGGCCGCATCCGCGCACGGCTCTGTTCCGGGTCTTGACAGGTAGAGAAGGCACAGCGGCGAAAACGTTTTCTCTGCCATCTCCCGGGCGCGCCCGCTGCGGATCCGTTCCCCGGGGTAGGCCAGATTTTCGCCGGCTGTCACAAGGATATCCCCCCCGCCGGCCTCCGTAAGCTCCCGGCAGAAGCTCCCGGCCCCGTTTTTCCCTCCTGTCAGCACAAACATCTCAGGCTCCCCCCGGCTTATCAGCTCCCGCACATCCACGCTGCGCCCATGAGCCGTATAAACCGGGATATTCTCCCAGCTCTTTTTCATGCGCGCCGCTAAAAAGCTGATGCTGGCGATCCCGGGAAGAATCCGGAATGCCATTCCTTCCCTCTCAAGGCGGGCCGAGACGCGGGACGCGCCGCTGTAAAATCCGCTGTCGCCGGAATAAAGGATCACAGCGCGCCTCCACTCCGGATGGGCCTTCAGCTCCTCTGTGACGTCGTCCTCCATATATGCCGCAATCCGCGCAGGCTGTTTTTCACGTCCGTGAAATGCTGCTTTTGCCGCCTCCAGCATCCGCTTTGCCCCCAGCACGGCGTCGCATCCTTGCAGAGCCTCCCAGACCTCCAGAGTCATCTGCCCCGCAGGCCCCATGCCGATTCCCGCCAGTATGATATCCCGTTCCCCGCCGTTTTCTGCCTCACCGCCCGTTTTTCCGGCAGATTCCCTGCCGGGGGCTGATGCTTCGCGGGCGAAGGCGAGAAGCTCCCCGCACACGGCTTCCACCGAAAGGCCCGTTTCCCCGCTTCTTCGTATGACCACTGTCCCGATCCCGCACGCGGCGGCGGCGGCCATCTTTTCCTCAAATCCGCCCGCGCGGCCGGATTCCTTCGTGACCAGCCAGGAAACGCCTGTCTGCCGGATCATGGCCTCATTCAGATCCTGTGAAAAAGGGCCCTGCATGGCAATGAGATGCGTTCCCCGTATACCGAGCGCCTCGCACTCCCTTATGACCCCGGAATCCGGCAGGACCCTTGCGAAAATCCGCTCCCGGTAATCCGTCAGTCCGGTAAAGGCAGCCAGCTCCCGGCTCCCGGTTGTGACGAGAATGTCTCCCGGAACGGTCTCCAAAAAGGCGGCCGCCTCCCGGACGTTCGCCGCTGTATGTACGCCGCCGGGAAACGCCCGCCGGGCCGCGCTCTCCTCTTCCTCCCGCTTGCAGCGCAGATAACGGACATGCTCCGTTTCACACGCATGAAAAAGGTTCCCGGATGCTTTCTCTGCATACGGGTGCGTGGCATCCACGCAGAGGCGGATCCCGTTCTCCCGCAGAAAAGCCTGCATCCCGGACTGCTCCATCGCGCCGCACGTCACAAAAATCCCGGGCGCATCCGGGAGAAGCGAGCGCCCATACTCTGATACCACGCTGACCCAGGCCGGAATCCGGCGTTTTGCGCAGAATTCCGCCAGAATCCGCCCTTCTGCCGTTCCGCCGAAAATGGCAATCCTGCAAGCGCTATTCATTCGCATATCCCCTTGGCGTCACCATCCTGCCCCGCTCCTTTCTTGTGCTCTTATTTCCGATAATCACAGTTGTAAACATATCCGCCTGTGTATGGCACAGCTCGGACAGGGAGAGGATCCGCGCCTCTTCCCCCTCGCGGCCGATTTGGCGTATCAGGCCGCAGACCGTAGCGCTGTCCTTATATTCCATCAGGATCCGGCAGGCCCATTCCAGATAGCCGCTGCGCTTCACGCTTGACGGATTATAGAGGCAGACAATAAAGTCCCCCTCTCCCGCCGCCCGCAGACGCTTTTCAATCGTCCCGCGGGGCGTCAGCAGATCGCTTAAGCTGATCACAGCAAAATCATGGCCAATCGGGGCTCCCAGGACGGCTGCGCCGCCGACGGCCGCCGTCACGCCCGGAATCACGGAAACCTCCACCTCCGGAAATTCCCCCGCCAGCTCAAGCGTGAGCCCGGCCATCCCGTATATTCCGCTGTCTCCGCTGCAGATCACCGCCGTCTTCTCCCCCTGCGCCGCCGACTTAAGCGCCATCAGGCAGCGCTCCCTCTCCCGCCGCATCGGTGTGGAGAGAAACTGCGCCCGGGGATAATCCTCCCGCACCAGATCAAGATACACCGGATAGCCCACGATCACGCTGCATTCCCTCAAAACCCGATCCGCGCGGATCGTCATCTGATCCCGCCCTCCGGGGCCGATCCCTACCACATATAGCATCTTCTTACCGCCTTCTGTACCCATCTGCGCCGCTCTCCTTTTCTGAATGCAATGAAAAACCGTAAGGGATCACGCCTTACAGGACCGGTCCGCCTGAAAACGGATGACCGGATCTTCCTCCGGGACCGCCACCGCTGCCGTCACGCCTTCCGAGACGATTTTTCCCGTCAAAAGCCTTGCTCCGGGGCATGCGGACGTCCCTTCCCCCCGCGCCGTCCTCCCGGCCATAAGAACCGCCGCGCGGCAGCAGACATTTCCCACTCCCACCGTTTTTTTCACAAACTCCGATTCCGGAAACGCGCCCTCTGCCTCCGCCAGCTCACGGGCCGGAAAACAGGTAAACTCCAGACGCCACGCAGCCGCCAGCTCCCGCAGCGCGGCTTCCTCTTTTTTCTGCTCCACACTGGCCAGCGCGCAGAGCGACAGACGGCTTAAGCCGCTGCTTTTAAGGGCGGCCACGGCGCCGGACCTCGCCGCCTCCAGGGAAATCCCCCTCCGGCAGCCCATCCCCAGCACTGCCGTCCTGGGGATCAGCTTAAGAAGCCCCGGACGCCTCTCCCCGTCCCTCTGCGTGATGCAGATATTGTGAGCCTGCCATACCCCGGGCGACAATTCCTCCGGGATCTCCCCTTCTGTCGGAAAGTCGCTGAAAAAACCGATCCGCTCCCCGGCCAGCACCGCCGCGGAAATCCGCTTTGCCTCTTCCAAATCCTCCATCTCCAGCCGGTTTTGGACCGCAAACAGATCCACTGCAAATGCATGCCGGAGATCGGTCGCTGTCGTAATGACCGGAAGCGCCCCCAGAATCCCGGCCGCCTCACGGGCCAGTTCATTCGCCCCGCCGATATGGCCGGACAGGATCGGAATCACGTATTTCCCCATCTCATCCACCACGAGCACCGCCGGATCCTCCTTCTTGCTTTTGAGATACGGGGCCGACGCCCGCACCGCGATCCCGGCCGCCCCCACAAAGATCAGCGCGTCTGCGGTCAGAAACGATTCCCTTGTAAAATCAGAAAGGCTGCTTCCAGCCTCCTTCAGATCACAAAAACGGATTGCCTCCACGCATGGAGCTGCACCCGGCAAATCCCCGGACGCCCGCCGCCTCCCATGACGGCCCGGTCCCGCGCTCAGGCGCCTGAATCCCCCGGCCAGGCGGAGCGCAGCCGCCTCTCCCTGCGCCGTAAAGCTAATCAGACGGATCTTCATCCACATCTCTCCCTGTTCTGAAACCGGTGGTAAACAACGGATCATAAAGCTTTGAGCGCTCATAGGCGCTGTGGGCCACCGCCTCCCCGACGACAATCAGGGCCGTTTTGTGAATCCCCTCCCGTCTGGCCGTCTCGGCCAGGGTCCCGATTGTGCAGACCGCCTTTTTTTCATCCGGCCATGTCGCCTTATAAACGATTGCCGCCGGAGTATCCGCCTCATAGCCGCCCCTTAAGAGCTCCTTTTCCAGACGATCCGTCATGCCGGCGCTCAGAAAGATCGCCATCGAGGCCCCGTGCGCGGCAAATGACGCGATGCTCTCCCGCTCCGGAACGGGCGTCCGCCCCGCCATCCTCGTAATAATCAGGCTCTGCGAAACGCCCGGAAGCGTGTACTCCAGATTGAGCGCGGCCGCCGCCCCGCTCAGCGAACTGACCCCGGGGCAAACCTCAAACGGAATACCCAGCTCCTCCAGCCTGTCCATCTGCTCCCGGACAGCCCCGTAAATGCTCGGATCTCCTGTGTGAAGCCTGACCGTCATCCCGCCGCGCCCTTCCACTGCAAGCACCTGCTCCATGACCTCCTCCAGCGTCATCACAGCGCTGTCCCGGATCACACACCCGGGCTTTTTGTCCTTTAAAAGCTCCGGATTTACCAGAGAGCCCGCATAAATAATCTGATCCGCCTCCTCAAGAAGCCGCGCGCCGCGCACCGTAATCAGATCCGCCGCCCCGGATCCGGCCCCTACAAAATAAACCATCTCTTCCTCCTCCCACAGCCCGCGGCCAGGGCCTGCCGCACAGATGCACACGCTCTACCGCGCCACAAGCAGCGAAAAATACCCCGCGTCCTCCGGAATCTGTTCCAGACTTTCGTACACACGTTCTGTTTCCATCCCGCAGTTCTCCACCATAACCGCCTGGCAGCCCCGTTCCTCCAAAAGCCGTTTTAATTCAGAAAGCCTCGTCCCGGCCTTCATAAAAACCTTTACGCCCGCAAGGCGGACCGCTTCGCAGACCGGATACGAGGCCGGGATCACGTGCAGCTCCTCCGCCCCGTTCACCAGCGGGATCCCAAGCTTCGCGGCAGCAGCGCAGAATGACGGAACCCCGTTTATAAGCTCCGTCTCATACCCCTGTTTCTGAAGCCGCTCCATCACATAGAGGCAGGTGGAATAAACGGTGGAATCTCCCAGCGTAATAAACGCGACGTCCCGTCCCTCGTCCAGAAGCGCCGCCGTCCGCGCCGCCGCCTCCTGATGGCTCTGTTCCAGCCTCTCCCGGTCCCTTGTCATCGGCATAGGGAGACACAGGATCGTCTTTTTCTCTATCTCCGGCGCTGCCTGCGCCGCAATCTGATAGGCGGCGCAGCGCTCCTTTGCGCGGTGGGGAATCGCAACCACGCTGCATTCCCCCAATATCCGCACTGCCTTTAAGGTCATCAGCTCCGGATCCCCCGGACCCACGCCGACTCCATACCAGCGTCCTCTCATTTTCCTGTCCACCTTTTATGTAAATTTCATGATGTTGGGGTCAAACGGTCTTTTGACCCCTCTGATACCGGATTGCTCCGTACGTTGTACTCCCGCAATCCTCAAAAACATTCAAAATCCGCCCGGATCGGGCTGCTTTTTCATGTTATGATTCTTCAGTTCCCTGACCATACGGTCCGCGCCCGGCGTTTCCGCCATCAGGCCCTGCCCGGAGGAAAACACAAGCACCTCCACCGTTATGCCCCCGGCTCTCTCGAGAACCTCCTTCACGCGGCCCGCCGCCACGCTCATCACCGGCCTTAAAAGGGCCTTTAAAGCAAGGTACTGCGCCGCTTCCTCGGTCGTATTCATGCCGTAAACAGGACGCGCCTCCTCCTCGCTGACCCCGGCCAGCCGCGCACATTCCGCCAGGCTCTCCATGCGGCCGTCCCCATAGCGGGAATGGGTATTCAAAACGCCTCCGGCCACCTTGATCAGCTTCCCCACATGGCCGGCCAGAAGAACGCGCCGGATTCCTTCCTCCTGCATCATCCGGACAGCCGCCCCGATGAAATTGCTGCACGTCACAAATGAATCCATGGCCAGGCCCTTTTTCTCTCTCAAAAAAGCCTCCCCATAATTTCCCGGCGCCATGGCCAGAAGTGTTCTGCCCTCCGCCGCGCGGACGCGGATCTCCAGGCGGATCGTCTCAAGCATGGCCTCCTCGCTCATAGGCCGCACAATCCCGCTTGTCCCGAGTATGGAGAGCCCGCCTTCAATCCCCAGCCTTGGATTGAAGGTCCTCTTTGCCAGCGCCGCTCCGCCGGGAATGGAGATTTCAATTAAAAGCGCTTCCTTTTCCAGGCCCGCGTCCCTGCACACCTGCCGCACATGTCTGAAAATCATCCGTCTCGGCACAGGGTTGATGGCAAAACAGCCCGCCGGGCAGGAAAGCCCCTTCTTTGTCACTCTTCCGACGCCGTCCCCTCCTGTCAGGTACAGAAACGGGGATCCCTCATCTGTGTAGCAGGGGACGCCCTCCGGGCGCATCCTCACTGTGCGGACATGAGCGCAGACCAGCGCCCCGTCCGTCACATCCGGATCATCGCCCGCATCCTTTCGCACCGCGCAGAATGCCCAGCCCGCGCCGCCCGCATCCTGTTCCACCAAAAGCTCCGCCATCCGGCCCAAGGGAAGCTCCACCTCCATGGCTTTGGGCGCTGCGCCTGTACAAAGACGCGCTGCCGCCGCTGCTGCCGCCGCCGCCGCGCATGTGCCTGTCGTAAAGCCGCTCCCCGGCAGTTTTGTATCACGCCATTGTTTCGTGTCACGCAATCAAGCCATTCCTCCTCCTTAAAGCAGCCGTCCGGATATCCCGAACGGCTGCTCCTCACACCATTATATTTGACTTTCTGCTATCTTTCAACCTGCTTTTTTAATTCTCTTTTTCGTTTTGTAATCAGGCCGCCGATACGCCCGCTCTCCTTTGCCGTCAGGCTTCTCCAGCCGTTCTGCGTTACCTTATCCGCCAGGCCGAGCTCGGCGGCGATCTCAAATTTCAGCTTTTCCTCCGGTTTTAAGTCGGCTGCGTTAAAGGGTTTCTCTTTTTTCGTATTTTTACCCATAAAAAGCATACTCCTTTCCAAAGCGCCCATAACCGGAAGCCTTCACAGCCACAGACGCGCGATTGCTCCGGCAGTTATGCCCCGGCCGGCCGCCGTTTAAGCGCCTGGCTGCCGCACGCCGCATTTCCTGCATTGATCCATCGGAGTAATAAAAGTATGCCCCTGTCCCGGCGTGATATACCGGTTTTTAATCAAAATCTTCCGAAAAGTCTATTTCCACACTCGCTGCCACACAGTCCACCAGAATCTCTTTCCTCTCCGCGCGGTCTGCCGCTCCCCGCCTCTGGCTGTCCTCATTCATCCCCACATAGGACATTTCCCCGATCCGGACATTCCCCGCCTTATTTTTTATCCGCACGTCAAACTCATCCTCCGCTCCGGATATGTGCAGCGAAACTGCGCCGGCCTTCGCGCTGGCATCCACCTGCTCTGCGCCGGCCGCCCGGGCGCTTACTTCCCCGGCGTCTGCGTCCACCGTAAGCGCCTTTGCCCGCAGTGTCTGTGCCCTTATCTCTCCGGCCTTCACAGAGAGGGAAATCCGGCCCGCCTGCACATCCTCCAACTGCATAAATCCGGCCATCCCATCCACCGAAAATTCCTCAAACTGCCAGTCCTCAGGCACTACGAGCACCGCCGCGCCGCATCCTCTGCGCCGGCCTCCCGAATAAGAGAGCTTCACCCGCACCGTCGGATCCGACGTCTCCCGCGTAATCGCCACATTCATATCCGGATCCTGCTGTACATATAAAACAGGGCCGTCCATAGGCTCTGTCCCGCTCTCAAGCCGGAACGCCGTCCGCTCCACTGAAACAGCGACGTTCTTCGCCCCCTCCAGGCGCTCGTAAAGCTTCATCCCGTCCCTGGAAATGCGCATGCTCCCGTCCGCATACGGGGTAATCCCATCCCAGCCCGAACGGGACGCCGCGCTCAAAAGCGCGCCGATACGCTCCATGTCCTCTGTTCCGATATAGTGCTCTATGATATGGCCGGCTCCCTTCCTGACAACTGAGAGCCCCCCGGCCGCCGCCGCGCCTAAAGTCAGCAGGATCCCCAAACATATAAGAACCACGCCTGTCGCCGCAATCCGCTTCATCCATTTACTCATCTCATTCCTCCGTTCCCAGCCGCACCCTTTCCTGTCCCGGATACAGCCAGCCGTCTCCCGTGTACGGACACATCCATATTCGTCAAATACATTCCTTCTGCGTCATGTGACTAAACATGGACGATCCGGTACACGAAACGTCATCCCTTCTTTGCAAATATTCCCCAGATCCCCCGACCGAGCCACGGCAGGAAGCAGCCGTAAAAAAGCCATGAGCAGCACAGCAGGATACATCCCCCTCCGAACGCCAGAAGGCCAAGTCCAATCAGCAGCATCCCCGGCCAGAAGCCCGGAAAAACGAAAAACATTCCCAGCACGGTCAGAGAAATGCCGCCCAGAAGCATCGCAAAGGTCAGCACAGCCAGAACCAGAAAAAAGCCAACCAGCAGAGCAAGCCCTCCAAAAAGGCTGCCGGCTGCTCCCACAATCACGGAAAGGACAAGAGGCCCGAACACAATCACAGCCAGCCCCATCAAAAGATACTGCCAGAACGGCCGCGCCGTTTTCTCCCCGCTGCGCGGTCTTTTGCCGGACCCTTCTTCTCTGCCGCCCGGTGAATCCTGATTCCCCGGAGCGCGTTTCCACTCTGAATCATGTTCTCCGGAGCCGCCGGCCCCTGCTCTGTCGGATCCCCTCTCCGTTCCGGACGCGTTGTGCCAGGAATCCCGGCTGCCCGGCCGTTCCGGAAAGCTTCTGTGCTCAAACCGCGGATCCGTGTACCCCTGATCGGTAAATTCCCCCGTCAAAACCGGATTTTCCGCCAGATCGGCGCGGATCGCCGCCGCCACCTGCTCCGGCGTCCCAAATCCCGCCAGAACCTCTTCCTCCCGCTCCGGCCCCGCTTCCTCCAGATAGCTCCTGTAATATGAAACCGCGTCCTCCATCTCCTCCTCCGGTATGTCGCGGAGCAGATCTGTCAGCCTCTTTAAAAATTCCTCTTTTCCCATTCCTGTCACTCCTCCCTAAGAATCCCGGAAATCTTCTGCGCATATAAGCGCCATTCTCCTCTGTACAGATTTAACTGCGCCCTGCCAGTCTTCGTGATCTTATAATACCGCCTGTTGCGCCCGTCGATCGCTCTGTCATAGGTCTCCAGGCATTCCTCCTTTTGCAGACGCCGAAGCACCGGATACAGGGTCGATTCCGATATATCAATCGCCTGCCGGATATCCTGGGTAATCCGGTAGCCATATGTCCCCTCGCTTTCCCTCGAAACCGTCGCCAGAACAATCGCGTCCAGAAGAGCGGATCCCGTATTAAAAACCATGTGCTCACCCCTTATTCTTTTTATCTTAATATCGTGACGGCCTTACGCTTTTACACCCCTGCTGCCTGATAAAACGAGGCAGAGCGAACCATCACTTCAAAATATATTATAAAGTTTTATATATTATATAATATATAGTATTATTCAGTAAATATCAATAAGAACTTACCCGGACAGCCGGAACAGGCCGCATTTCACCATCTCTCTGCCCGTCTGACTTGTCAACCCATAATTCTCCTTCAGATAATCCCCCAGATACCGGCTGACCTTTTCTGCCCCGTAAGTATTCAGATGATCCCCCTCATCCCTGGAATCCCTCTCCCAATCCATGTTCAGCTCCCTTTCCAGGAGATTCATATCCAGAAACGGAACCTTTCTCCTTGCCGCATAATCACTCACTCCATTATGCCGCCTGTAATCCCAGTTTTTAGGAGCAGGAATTCCCACAAACAGCAGCCGGATTCCTTCCTTCCGGCACAGTTCCACCAGCCTGTCCGTCCAAAAAGTCACCGTCCCCTTTAAAGCCTCTCTTTCCTCCGTCTTCACCATATAGGGACCGCCCTTATACGGCCGAATATCCCCGCTGGGCAGAAATCCCCTGTTGAGATCCCTCCTGCCCTCAAAGGGCCCTCCCTTCCAGTCCCTGTATGTCAGTCTCTTCCACCGGTTATGGTACTGAACGATTGGAAAATAATATCTGGCCGTCCTCTCAATAGCAAGGTTCCACTCCCGCTGCCACTCCCCGCTGTGGTAAAATAAATCCGTTTCCAGGATCACCACCTTGGGCTTTTGCACAGACAGCGCCTTTTTCAGCATGTAATAAGCCTCCACCGCCCTCTGTCCTGACTGGCTGCACACAAAAGAAGAAATTCCATGCTCTTTCCACAGCACCACGGGAGAGATCGCAGAATGCCCCTCACTGTCCCCAAGAACAATCACATCCAGAGAACCCTCCGGTTCCGCCAAGACCCCTGCAGACGGAATCTCCGTAGGGCCGTACAGATTTACAAACTCCGCCTCCGGCAGCGCCTCTCTCCAAAGCCTCAGATGATGACAGGGCATAACCTCTCCGCTGAAGAAAACCTTCCGAACCTCTCCGGGAATCCTGTATTCCAGCCCTCTGGCAGCAGACACCACACACAGGGCAGAGGCGGCCCAGATCAGAACCGTCACTTGATTTTCACAGAGATAATCAAGCAATTCCGGCGGCGTGGCAAACATGACGCCGGGAATCAGCACCAGCCTGGCCCCGCAGAAAACCGAAACCAACAGATCCTTCACCGAAACATCAAAATCAAAAGGCGCCTGGTTTCCAATAACATCCTGGGGAAGAAACGAAAAGGTGCGGATAAATTCCTCTGCAAATTCCACCGCAGCCCCTCCGCTGACTGTCACCAGTTTGGGAATTCCTGTGGAGCCGGATGTAAACATCCCGTACAGATAATCCTCCGGCCTCATCTGCATCCGGTAAAACCCAAGCGCCTCCATGTCGGCCTCCTTCTCCAAAAGCTCCTCAAACCGCAAAACTCTTCCCCCAAACCCGGCTTGCAGAAGCCGCTCTGCCAGAATCCCTTCCGCGATCACCACATCACTGTCCAGAAACTCCAAACGCTCCTTTATCCTTTTTAGCGGAAGCTCCGGATTCAGGTACACATAAAAACAACCGGCATATACCGCGCCTAAAAACACCGCAATGGTCTCAGCCCGTTTCTCCATAAAAACCGGAACAGGACTTCTCTGCCTGCACACCCTTGTAAGAATGCTCCCCGCCTTTCGGGAAATTCCAAGAAGCTCCCGAAAGCTGTACCCCCGTCTCCCGTCATATACCGCTTCTTTCTCCGGGAATTGAAGCGCCGTCTCCTCCAGATAGTCTAAAACAGATTTCAATGTTACCCACCTCTTTTATCTTCTCTATTAGTTCAGGCGGCATTCTCTTCAGAAGTGCCGCCTGATTCTCCTCGCTTATTTGTTTTACGCCGCCGGTTTCCCCTTCTGGCCTCCTTCCCCATTCCCACTGTTCCTGGCCTGCGTCCCATCGGATTTCTTCTCTGCTGACTTCTTTTTCAGTCCGCTGTCCGACTTCTTCTGAGAAAGCTTCGTCTTTTCTCCATTCTCTTTCTTCTTAATTTACTGCGGATTTCTTCTCGTCCTTCTTGGTATCCTGTTCCTTTACTCCCTCCGAAGTCTTAGGCGCTTTTTCTCCGGTCTGGCCTTTGGACGGTTCCGCAGACGGTTTCACCGCGGCACTGCCTGCCGGAGCCTTGGGCGCTGTCTCCCGTATTCCAGGCCCCTTGGCCGGCCCGGTTCCCGGCCCCTTCGCTGCCTGCTTCGGCGCCTCTGCTTCCTTCGTTGGCGCCTCTATCCTGGCATTCTCTTCCTTCTTCTTTCCCGGGTTTTTCGTCTTCTCTTTCTTTGTCTTCTCTCTGGACACCTTGGCCTGAACCGTTGTCTCTGTCGGGTTCTTTGCTCCGCCCTTCTTATCCTGAGGCGTACAAGCCGCCACAGACGCTGCTATAGCAGCTGCCATCATAAATACAGATACTCTCGCTAATCCTTTTTTCATCATCATTTTATTCCTCGCTTTCTGAATTTTCAAAGTTCTTTTTCTTTGATGATTTCATTCTAGCGAAAGTTCCTTAATAAAACCTAAAAGACATCTTAACGATTCTGAAGAATCCCCATCTCCTTTTCAAACCGGAAAAACAGCTCTCCCCCCGGCATCTCCTCCTCCCCCATTGGCATATGAGGGTCTTTGTGACCGGGATTATAAAACTCCACAATATGAAATCCGCACTTATTCACATAGAAATGGATGTTTCGGATCTCAAAATAAGGAGTAACCGTTTCCCAGACAAGAGTGTCCGGATACCGTTCCTCCACTGCCCTCCACGCTGCCAGCCCCAGTCCGCGGCTGTGATACTTTGGTGAGATGAAAAAGAACTCCAGCGAATTATGGTTTGTATCCGGATGAATGGACACCACCACCCCTCCCACCCGCTTTCCTTCATATAAAATATGGTATACTGCCGCCCCCGGGGCATTGACGGATTGCCAGATGTCCTCATCCGCCGGTATGGGGCCGCCCTCCATGGGTCCGAAGTTCTCCACCACCGCTACTGCAAACGCCTCCTGCAGCTTTTCAATAAACTCTCTCATATCCTCTTTCTGCGCTGTCTCCAGCACAACCATTCTGGTTTCTTCCATAAATAAGTATCCTCCTTTCTGAAAAAACGCTTTTGTCAAATCCCTTCCACCGGAAACAAAACACGGATCCGGTATCTCCCCTCTCCCACTTCCTCCTCACATCTGCCCCACATGTCACCCATCATAGCCCGCACATTCCCCATTCCAATCTTCGTGCTGACAACAGGCTCCCCCTGCCTTTTAATCCGGTTGCACACCTCAATCCCTGCCCATCCCGGTTCATAAACCGTGGAAATCCTCACCGTCTCATCCGAATCCGCATACTTTACCAGATTCATCCCCAGATTATCCACAATCCTGGAGATGTAATCCATGCGGACCCGAATCATGTCCCGCTTCCACTCCAGACATGCCTCCACCTCAAATCCCTGTCCCTCCAGGAACATGGCCATCTCCGACAGACTGTCTATAAACACGCTTTGGAAAAGCATAGGCTCCTCTGCCTTTTCCCTGCCCTTCTCCTCTCCCACCTGGCTGCACTCAAACAGCCGGTCCGACAGCTCCTTCATCTGTACAGCCTTTGCCATAATCTTATCCAGATAGTAATCCCGCTTTGCCTCATCCCCACAGACTCCCGACTGCATAACCTGTACATAAGTGGTCAGCGCCGTGAGAGGCGTCCTTAAATCATGGGCCAGCCCCACGATCAAATCCCGGTTGGCCTCCCGCAGCTCCTGCTCCCGCTCCATGTTCTCCTTTAAAGCCTGCCGCATCTGATTCAGTCCCCCGGCCAGCCTGGCCAGCTCGTCCCATCCTCTGACAGGGACGCCGTGATCCAGGCATCCGCCCTCCATGATCTCCACTTCCCGGTGAATATCCTGTATATACAAAATCCTCCTTCGGACGCCCCAGAGAAAACAGCCGATAAATATAAGGAAACAAAGCACCACAGACGCCACCATGGCATACATCTGATAGCGGTAGGCAAAGGCCCCTGTCAGAAAAACCTCTGCCTTCCCGTCCGCAAACGTGACATCATAATAACTTTCCCGGTAGTAGGGCACTTCCATGTCCTCATAATAATCCTCCGCCTCCGTTGTATCCGACACATACAAAAGCATGTCATTCCGGTAGATTTCCAGATAGACAATGGACTTCTTTTTCACCCATTCCGACAGCGCCCCCTGGTCTGAAGCAGCTATGCCCTGTGCCAGCACATAATCCTGCAGTTCCTGGACCATTTTCAGCTCTTCCTTTTGCAGATAAGAGGTTTCCAGAAAATAATCATCTATCTTTCTGGTCACTGCCATATTAAAAACCCCGGATACCGCACCTGCTCCAATGCCGCTGATGAGAAGCCACAGCATCAGCTCCCCGGCCAGGCTCCAGGCCTTTGCCCGGATTCTTTCCCTGATTGTCATTTTCTCACCCAATCCGATACCCCTTTCCCCACACCGTACAGATCCGCTTCGGCTCCTGAGGGTCCTTCTCAATCTTCACCCGCAGCTTGCGGATATGTACCATAACCGTATTGTTGGAACCGTAAAAGTAAGGCTCCTTCCACACGCTCTCATAAATATTCTGTGCCGAAAATATCTTGTTTGGATGTTTCATTAAAAGCCGCAGGATCTGATATTCCAGTTCCGACAGATCCACCTCCTTATCCTCCACCCATACCTGGTTAAACCCTAAGTCCAGGCGGATCTCCTTCCACTGAAGCCATGATGAGTCCTCCTCACTGTTTCCTGCCCCTTTCCCCTGATACACCTGATATCTCCGAAGCAGGGCCTTCACCCGCCCCAAAAGCTCTCCATACGAAAAGGGCTTGGGAAGATAATCATCCCCTCCTGCCATTAACCCCAGAAGCTTGTCCGATTCCCTGGCCTTAGCCGTCAGAAACAGAATCGGAACATTATACGTCTTACGAATCTCCTCACAAGTCCTGATTCCTGAAATTCCGGGCATCATAATATCCAGAATGATCAGATCCGTATCACTGTCCACCATCTCCAGAGCCTGACTGCCGGACTCCGCCTCATATACCTTATAACCCTCGCTTTCCAGAAGCACCCGGACGCCCTCCCGGATATCCCCGTCATCCTCCACCAGTAAAATCATCCCTTTTTCCATTTCTCCACCTTCGTTTTACTATATGAAATCTTATTGCTTTTCTGCTCCTTTTGTACTGCCAACGTGCCGGAAGCACACCTGGAGCCGGCCGGTCTTTTCCCGCTGCTCCTTCTATATTTTACCTGAAAACTCCCCCACATAATTCTTAAAATTTCTTAACTTGTAAAAAGGACGGCTCCCTTCCCGCAAACACTCCCTCCACAGACCGCCCGGACGCCGGTTTCAGAATTGTTAAGATTCCCTTCAGAAACCATTCAGCTTCCCATGGGATAATAGACCCTGACGGAGAGAAAGAAAAAAGAAACGTTCAAGGAGGTATGATTATGTATGAAAATAAATTAGTCCGTCTGATTATAGAGCAGATTCAGAAAGACAGCGAAACCTTGTCCAAACCGAAACAAGAGCCATGTCCCGCCCCCTTTCAGGGAACCGCAGGCCATGACCGGTAGCGCCGGACAGCTTCAGACCGAAAGGTGGAAGAAGGCCGTCACCATCATCTTTACGGCCCTGCTTGCCATCCTCTGTGTCCTGTTTATCAAAGCATATATGCAGGGCCGGTTCCATTCCCTGGAATCTCTCCGGGACTACGTCAAAGGGTTTGGAATCATGGCCCCTGCCGTTCTCACCCTGTTTCAGGCATTTCAGGTGATCCTTCCGGTGCTTCCAGGATTCCTTGGATGCGCCGCAGGAGCCCTTCTGTTCGGAGCAGCCGGCGGGTTCTGGTACAACTACCTTGGAATCAGTATAGGCTCCATTATCGCCTTTTTCCTTGCCAGACAGTACGGCGCCAGCCTCGTAAAGGCTCTGTTTCCAGGGGAAAGCTACACAAAATGGTCCGGCCGGCTGGGCAGAAGCCGGTATTTCACCCTGGCCCTGTTTGCCGCCATCCTGCTGCCCCTGTTTCCCGATGATTACCTCTGTTACTTCTCCGGCCTCACCAACATGAGCGCGAAGAAGTTTATATGGATCATCATTCTGGGAAAACCCTGGTGCATTCTGGCTTACAGCCTGGTCTTCGCCGGAGTGCTGTAAAGCGCACATGCCAGCAAAACCATTCACGGCGCCTGTCGGACCGCCGTCCAGGTATACCTTATAACACCCACTGCGAAGGAGCCTGCATTACGGTCCGCCTGCCTAAAAAAACAAAAAGGAGACGAAACAATGTCAAAGAAACACCTCTTAGGCTTTTACGATTACACGGTCATTCTCACCTACGCAGGCACCCTGTCTGCCCTTCACGGAATCCTGTCTCTCTTAAACAACAGTCCCAGGCAGGCTCTCATATGCCTGATGATCTCCGGACTCTGTGACATGTTTGACGGAACCATAGCCGCCACCAAAGACCGGAACCGCCAGGAAAAGCGGTTTGGAATCCAGATTGATTCCCTCAACGATGTGGTGGCTTTCGGCGTTCTTCCCGCGCTCTTTGTATACACCATCTGCCCCAAAAGCCCCCTTTCTCTTCTGGCAGCCTCCTCCTACCTTCTGTGCGCCCTGATCCGCCTGGCCTACTTCAATGTCCTGGAGGAAGACCGCCAGGATCATACAGACCAGAAACGGACGGAGTATTTAGGCCTGCCTGTCACCGTCTCCGCCCTCATTCTCCCGGCTGCCTACGCTGTACAGTCCCGGACCCCGGCCACTCACCTGTGCGCCTTGATCCTCGCCTCCATGGCCCTGCTTTTTATCTTCCCCATAAGAATCCCCAAGCCCAGGCTGAAGGGTATCATCGGACTGGCTGCCGCAGGCACTGCCCTCCTTTTGGGAATGGTTCTGGAGGTATAAACACATGACAAAAGATCCCTTGTATGTACGTTTTCTCTACGAAACCACACCGGGACGCACGCTCTTAAAAACACTGGCCCGGCCCTTATTTTCCAGGCGGGCCGCTCTATTTTTGGATTCCCCCTGGTCCCGGTGGCTTATCCCTTTGTATATCCGGCTCCACCGCATCCCCATGGACTCCTATGTTCCGGAACGCTACCGCTCCTTCAACCACTTTTTCACCCGGAAAAGAAACTGCCTGTACATAAACCCGGATCCGGAGCCCTCCCATTTTATCAGTCCCTGTGACGGATACTTAAGCGTACATCCCATTAACAGAGAAAGCCGGTTTTGCATCAAACACCTGGACTATTCCCTGGAAAAGCTCCTCCGCGACCCTGTTCTGGCAGACAGATACGAAAACGGCCTCTGTCTCATTTTCCGTCTGGCTCCCCACAACTACCACCGCTACTGTTACCCGGACAGCGGCCTGGCAGTCAAACAGGTATCCATTCCCGGCCTTCTCCACTCCGTAAGGCCCGCTGCCCTGAAAACCCGCCCCGTTTTCCTGGAAAACGCCAGACAATACACGGTCATTGACTCCGAACAGTTCGGCCTTCTGGTTAAAATGGAAGTAGGCGCTCTCCTGGTAGGAAAAATCCATAATTACGGAGACAGGCTTATCATAGAACGGGGCACAGAAAAAGGATACTTTGAATTTGGCGGCTCCACGATCCTGATACTTGCAGAACAGAGAATCCTGGATATGGATCAGCCGATCCTGAATGCCTCCCAAAAAGGCCTGGAAACCGCCGTAACCTACGGAGAAAAAATCGCCGCCAGAAAGTCAGAGCGTGTCTGAAAGCAATTTTCAGACACGCTCCTGCGCCATACCCATTCACTGATAAACGTCAGACCTGAAAAAAAGAAAAGGAGAAACCTTCATGTCATTTATATCACGAATCCGTCGTCTCATTCCGTCCTATGCGCTGTTTCCGCTTATTTTTGCTCTGCTGTGGAACCAGGCCGTGTACTGCGGAGCCCGGATCCTGGCCGCCGGTTTCCCCCACTATGATTTCACCACCCACTTCGACAGACTCATTCCCGTAGTTCCCTTCTTTACCTCCATTTACTTCCTGGCCTTTCCCTTCTGGGCAATCGGTTACATTCTGTGTGCAAGAATCGGCAGGGATCAGGCCATGACCCTTCTCTGCGGAGATTTCCTGGCCAAAGGAGTCTGCCTGATCTTCTTTCTGCTTCTTCCCACCACCAATATCCGCCCGGAGATTGCAGGCTGCGGAATCTGGGAAACCCTGCTTTTATGGCTCTATCGGACAGATTCCCCGGACAATTTGTTCCCCTCCATTCACTGCCTGGTAAGCTGGCTCTGCTTCGCAGGCATGCGCAGACAGCCCGCAATCCCTGTCCTCTGGCAGGCCGCCGCTCTGTTCATGGCCCTTCTGGTTTTTCTCTCCACCCTGTTTACCAGACAGCATGTGATCGCTGACGTTCTGGGAGCTGTTGTGATCGGAGAGGCATGCTACCGGATCGCCTCCATCCCCCGGGTCCGGGACTGTTATGGCGGGATTGCCTCAACCTTTGTTTTCAGGCAAAACAAACATTTAAGAAGAAACCGTAACCGTTCAGACAGTTCTGCACGTTCACCACACTGACCATACAAAACATAATGGCCGCAGGCATGGGGCCATGGTCTTTACTTTTCTATGGGAGACACCCACATCTCCAGGTACGGCGATTCTTGTAAAGCAGTATAATACTTTTCAGCCAAAAATGGCTGGGTGCTTAAATTATGCTTCGGAAGCCATGTGCCAAAAAGATATTTTCCCCCTTGGTCCAAAGCTACCGTTACAAGTTCCTCAAAACTTTCTGCCTCTATGGAGCAGACAATATATTCCCCTGCCGGCAGCTCATGCCGCACAAAACCGCCGGTTAGTTTTTCAGGTACAGTTTTAGCAAGTCCACCCGCAAAATATGAGAATGTCCCCTTTGCTGCATCAGCAGAATATGACATGCCTAATTCCATGTTGGGCTGGATATATTTTTCAATCAACGCTTTTTCCTTGTGGTAACGTGTCCAAAGCTGCCCCGGCACATCTACGCCCGTACCTTCTCCGACAGGCGTCTGCGCTGTTATGGAAACATCTGTTGAAAGACCAAAATAAATTTCCGGTGTGATAATGCGTTCCCTGCGTATTTCTAAAACAATCTTATCATAAATCAGCGGAACACCTTCGTCCACCATAACATAACTCATAGATACTGCCGGTTTTACAAAAGTGTTGAGAAACGGACGATTCTTTCTGTACTCTTCCGGTGTGATTCCAAAAGTTTCCTTAAAAGCTCTGGTAAAATTTGCATGGCTGGCAAAACCATAGTCTAACGCCACATCTAAAATCCGCTGATTCTCCATGTTTAATGCTTCAATAGACTTTGCCAGACGCCGCAATTTGATGTACTCCTGCAGCGGCTTGTTAACCAGCCGCTTAAACAATCTTTGAAAATAAAATGGCGACACTCCTGCCATTTCAGCTAAATCCTCGGCTCGCATATTTTCCTGTAAATGTTCCTCGACATAATCTACAGATTTTTGAACCGCTTCCCATGCGTGCATATTGTCTGCCTCCTTGCTTGAAATATGTATTTATTATACCAAAGTAATTTCGTTTGGGCTTTCCCCCCAATGCCCATTTTCTGATTAAATGAAATATGCCCTAAGCGCTTCATTAACCATGAGAATAATCACGATTAAGAAACTGCCCAGAGCATATAACACGCTCAGCCATACCATGCTTCCTTAATATGGCCTAAAAGATTCAGAAGTTCAGCCCTCCCTTCCCCTTCAGTTCCTTCTCCACTTCAGCCAGCTTTCTTTTCAGTTCCCCGGCTTTCCTTGGATCTGTCTCCGCCTTGATCTGCTCCTTTAACTGTTTTTTCTTCAGCTTCAGCTTTTGGAGCTTCCGGGACTGGCCGCCAGCGCCTTCCGCCTGGTTACCGGCCTTTTTCACAGCACGTTCCTCTGCAGAGGAATCCTTTGCCTGCTTCCCTTTCCCATTTTCATCCGGCGCCGCCTGATAATGTCCAAAAGATTCCGCCTTTTCTTCCGGAATATACTGGTCCAGAGTTCTTCTTCTGACCGTGCCGCCTCCTGTCTTCCCGTCTTTACCGGTTTCCGCCGCCTGGCCTAAATCAGCCGCCCGGCGGACCTGGATGACCCGCACCGTCTCACCGGCAGCCCCGGTACTCTCTGCCCCGGCCAAACCGCCGCCTTTCACCCCTTCACTCACCGTTCCACTGTCCTTTCCCTTTACAGCCTCTCCCGCTTTCTCAGGCTTTCCTTCCTTTAACCCGGTATCCGCCTTCAAAGCCGCTGCCTCCTGTCCCAGCCTGCTGTTTGAAATCATCTGAATCGCCATAATCTTATTCTCCTTTTTCTATATTTTTATTTTTTTTAATAACCTGATCCACTGCGCCAGAAATAAAACCGCTGTTTCTCATTCCCGCCTTCCCTCTGAACCTTCCCCGTCTGCCAGTTCATCTACTCATACCGCAGAGCCTCAATAGGCTCCGCGCCCGCTGCCTTAGAAGCAGGATAAAGCCCGAAGAAAATCCCCAACAGTGCAGAAAACGACACCACCAGACCGCCGGCCAAAACTACCACTGCCTGCCCCGGCCGGCCGCCTGCCTGAACAATTCCATAAAATCCTCCTTCCGCTTTTTCATAAGCACACCATACCATCAAAACCTTAACCATCCTTAAACCATTTCTGAAAAATTCTTAAAAAGGAGAACTGGCGAGAGTGGTTCCAGTTCTCCTGATATGTCAATTATTTGAAATTATTTCTTATATTTTTCCGCCCCCTTGTAAATAATAATACCCTTCTTATCCGTGCAGTAATACATATCATCCGCATCCCTGGTATTCTTTGCGTTCTTCATGATCTTTCCGGACGTATTCACCAGATACTGTTCCCCCTTGTAGGTGACAGCCTCACACCGGGAATCCTTGTCCGCCTTTAGCTTCCTTCCCATCACATAAATGGCATTCTCCTCTATACCGTCCGCCCCGGCTCCCTTATGAGAACCGGACTTGCGGAAACGGTACTGGTATTTCTCCCCGTCAATCTCCAGGGTTACTTCCCCTGTCTTCATGGCTCCTTCCTTGGGAGAATCGCCAAAGTAATATACATACACCCCTTCCTCCGATGATTCCGGAATATCCGCCTCATTTTCAATCTTCTCTGCGCTGGCAATGGCGCTGCCATTGTCCTCAAAGGTAATCTTGTACAAGCCGCGAAGCATTTTTCCGTTGAGATCAAACCCATACTTGTGCCCGTTGATTGTTTTTATCTGGGCCTTTACCACATCTCCCTTCTTATCTGCATAGAACCAGTGTGCCTCATCATTGTTATAGGCATCGGCATCCACGTTTTCGCCTGGAACCGCCCGAAACCAGCCCGTAGCCAGCCAGGTCTTATCCTCCTCGTTATAATACCGGTTTACAGCATTGCCAGGCGTTGCGTTGGAGCCGGTGGCCACATGCCAGTCAAACTGGGCGGCCCCATACTCATTGAACCGGTACTTCTTTCCGTTAATGGTCTTGTTATCCGCATCCACTGTCTTTTTTCCATTGGTCTTAAAATAGAACCAGTATCCGTCTCCATTCCGCTTTGTGTCCTCATCATTGGCCGCAGTCAGGTATTTCCAGCCTGTGACTACCTTTCCGTCATCCGGCTCCCCGTCCGAAGGAGAATCATTGGGAACCGACCTCCATTCATTTGTGACTGCCGCCCCGCTGGAATTCATATAGTAAAAATCACCATTTATCTCCACCAGCCGGTCCTTCACCATCCTGCCCTCACTGTCTTCCTGCCCTGAAATACGGTCTGCCAGGTCGTTCAGCTCCTGAACCTTTGCGCTGATCTTATCCAGATATTGAAACACTATCTCTGAATCCTTGTTCCGATTCCCCTGAAGCACCTCCACATAAACCTTAATTGCTGTCAGGGGCGTCCTCAGCTCATGGGATACCTCCGTAACCAGTTTCCCATTGAGGCGTAACGCCTCCTCCCTGCGCTCCATCTGCTCCCTTAAAGATTTCCTCATGCCCTCAAGCCCTCTGGCCATGGACGCCAGTTCATCCCTTCCCCTCACCGTAATCTCATACTCCAGGTTGCCGGTCTCCAGGATCTGGATTTCCCGGTCAAGCTGACAGATATAACGGATGAGCCGGTGGACTTCTGCCATGACAGCCCCAATCATGACAAGGGCGCACAACACAATCTCAGCAATCGTGGCATACATATGAAACTGATAACTGTAATACCCTGTCAGATACACATACCCTGTCTGATCTCTAAACTCAATCAGGTGATAATCCTCATAATCCTCATAATTCCCACTGACAGACAATACAGGAAGTTCTTCTCCCTCCGGATAATCCGAATCATACAAAAGAACCTCTCCCTCATAAATCTGCACGGATACCATTTCCTGTTTTTTCACCCATTCCCCAATCCGGTCCGTCTCCCCAATGGAAATCCCATTTTCCCGGATATAGCTCTGCAGATTCTTAAGCCTGCGGTAATTTTCCTTTCTGGCATACCCGCTATGGGAAAAGTAAGAATCCAGGGCAATTCTCCCTACAGACTGCAAAACCAGAAACAGAAGGACTGCTCCTGCCACAGCCAGCATCATCCGTATCCCAAACCGAACATACAGGGAATGGGTAATCCCCTCTCTCTCACCCGCCAAACCGATACCCCCTGCCCCACACCGTATGGATATACACCGGTTCTTCCGGACATTCCTCAATCTTTACCCGGAGTCTTCGGATATGAACCATAACCGTACTGTTGCAATTATAAAAATAAGGCTCATTCCAGATACTCTCATACAGGTTCTGGGCAGAAAATATTTTTTTCGGATTCTTTATCATAAGAAGCAGAATCCGGTACTCTATATCTGTCAGATTCCCATGCCGTCCCCTCACCCACACCTCATTATATTTCCGGTGGATGCGAATCCCTCCTGTTTCCAGGTATTCCGACTCCTCCTGATCCTCCATTGTTTCCTTTCCCCTGTACTGGTGATATCTTCGGATCAGCGCCTTTACCCTGCCCAGAAGCTCCGCATAGGAAAAAGGCTTTGTCATGTAATCATCCCCGCCTGCGATCAGCCCCACCAGCTTATCCGATTCCCTGGCCTTTGCAGTCAGAAACAGAACCGGCACATTGGATACCTTTCGTATCTCCTCACAAGTCCGAAGCCCTGACATTCCCGGCATCATAATATCCAAAATTACCAGGTCCGTATCCTCTGTCAAAAGCTCCAGTCCTTTCGCTCCATTTTCCGCCTCCGTGACTGCATAGTTTTCATTCCCCAGAAGGATACGAACCGCCTCCCGGATATCCTCATTGTCCTCAATCACCAGGATTGACCCTCTCATCATAAAACATCCCTCCTATCATCGGTATCGGCACGCGCTGCTTTGCGGCGTCTGCCTTCTTCCTCACTCATTTCGTATGGCGGCCAGGGGGGCTTAGAGTGTGTTTGAAAAATGCTGAATGTTCGTCAATATGCTGAAAATGAGCAGAAGTAATGTCGGAATTGGCTTGGTGTATTGCTCTTAAGGGCAGCATATTGGTATCATAAAATCCCTTTCTTGTCTTGCGGCAGGTAAAATGTTTCCTGAAGATCCCGGCTTCGTCTCTGTAACCGAGTCCCAAGGAAATCATAACCACGATAGAACCCGTGCCATTGACCACCTCCAGCAGCGTCAAAAGGGTTCTCAGACGCCTCCGTTTTGAATTATTAAGACTCTATAGAAAGCAAATCCCCAAATTTCATACTGTCCACCATGCCTTCAGGCCATCTTTTAAGATGTCTAACCTGAATCAGCGTACCAGAAGATTCTTAACCGATTCTGAATCTGCCCTTAAGGATTCTGAATCTGCCAGGACATTTCTGAAAATCACGTTAAACCGCATTAAGGCAATACTGGTTTCTGAGGTCTGCTGCCCTTATGTATCTCGCTTCCCGCCATCACAAACCGCTGCTCCTTCTTTTGATAGCTGCACGTCACAAACACCCATGTTTGACGAAAACGGGGAAGTTTACCGTGATTATGAATATAAAAGGCTGGGGACGGTTTCCCTGCTGGCCGCCATCGGCCTGCTCACAGTAGAAGCCATCCCGCTGGTAAGTCAAACCCATAAAAGCTCTGATTTTGTGCGTTTTCTGAAAATACTTGATTTAAAGTATCCGGCACAGAACCCTATCCGGATCATACTGGACAACCACTCAGCGCATAAATCAAAAGAAACCAGAGCTTTCCTGGGCACAAAGCCGGAATGGAGGTTTGAATTTGTATTTACACCAAAACACGGCTCATGACTGAACATGATAGAAGGATTTTTCAGCAAATAAATGCGGTAGTATATCTTTAGACTTACAAAATGGATGAATTTGAAATATAGTTTTTCACATAAACTTTCAATACGCTGTACTATAGACTTTGGATTATCTGACAGAGCAGTTATTGGCTGTCCAGAATAAATCCAATTTAAAAAGTTTGGAGTAAATCAATTTTTTAAAAACAAAAAAGAATCGGTCAGACAAAAAAACATGTCGCCCGATTCTTTTCAAGTTAATTTAAAATGTGTTTTAATCTCTCAGGTTTGGATTCTTTACCATTAATAGAAATTCCTCCATAACCGACGTATTTTTTATCTTCCTCAGATATGATTCCTTTACTTTGAAGAAAATCTAAAAATTCGTCATATTCTTTTCGCGACATCTTTTGAGGATTCCAGTTGGGGGAAGGTACTCATAGTCTTTGTCCTCCAACCTTCCGTTGCTGTAGATGAAATACTGCTTGTATCTGAAAAAGTTACTCCCTTTGTGCGGTGATAGAAACGGTAGCGCTCCAATTCACTCATGTAAATTCCGGCATTTTGTTTCAATCCCGCATTTTCCAGATTAGACGCCCAATTTTCATAATACTGTTTAAAATCCATGGTTGTGTTTACATCCTGGTGACTGCCAAGTGCCATAAGCGGTATCCCGCTGCTTGCCTTTACACTTTTGTCCCCCCGCTGTGCCAGGTGGACACGTAAAGCAGCCATTTCCGCAGGCGTGGCATTTTCTGCGTTCACATCGTTTAATTGAATTTTCCGGGTAAATCTTTTTCCCTGGATATCTTTTCCCTCCACATACATTACCGGGTCGTCATCTGTGGAACTTTCGTCATACTTCATGTGAAGCTTCTGCCCCGAAACAGGACTCAACTCACTATGTAAACAGCCCATTTTTAACGTTCCATGATAATTGCCGCCAGAAGCAGATGATCACCGTCCACTTATCTCAATTTGACCAAAAACATTTCTCATATTATTTCTGGACATAGTTCCCAGTCCTCCTAAATTTCCGAAAGGATTGTTTTTTCGGTCAGAAACATCTTCGCATTTTGTTAAACCACCTTCCGGTTTTGTTGGATTGATCTTGCTTTCATCTAATGGTGTAATGCCTAAATAGATAGCGGCAGCTCTTCCTTTGGAAATGATACCGGCTTCCACCAGTTCGCCCATGAGCGCAATCGAATCTTCTTTTGACATATTAGCGGAATTGTATTTCTGTTTCAGATTCTCTAATTCCTTATCGGTCAGTTTATCTTTTTTTGCGCCTTCCACCCATTTTTCGGCCTGCTGCCGGAAGTAAGAAGGGTGGTATGCTACTTCCTTTTTTGTAACCGCATATACGGGAAATCCATTTACCATCTGAATTGTCATAATCGTGTTACTCCTTACGTTTCAGTCTGTGGTTCCTCTGTCGGTCAGAACCATTTATGCTCCCTCAAATATAAGTCCAAGCATATACTGTTGTTTAACTATTTTCTTGTAACATACGTTCAAATATAGCCGTAATCTTACGGTACAGCCCTTTTGTTTCTTCATTAAACGCTAATGGGTTAGAATATACCAAAGATCCCTGGCTGCGTGTAAAAGCCAACACATTCCCATCAATGAAATTATCCACAACAGGCTGCTCAGAATAATAAGCGCCTACCATGCTGTCCACTTGTTTCACAACTGTGCCGTTATATCCGACTCTCTTTTTCTCATCATCCGATAAAACGCCTTTGCTTTGAAGAATGTCCAAAAAAGGAATTGTAGTCCTCTAAAGTCATATTTCTGGGATTGAACTTTAACGCAAGCTGCTTATAATCATTATCACTAAATCCTGTGATTTTCAGAGCAGAAGCCGAAGAACTATTCTGGTTAACTGGCCCATTACTTTTTTTAGCCGCATTCAGTTTTGAAGCAAAACTACTGGCCTTGGAAAATTTGATTTCTGTTTTTCCAGTGCCAGACCAATTAAGAGAATTGTCCACACTATTTACATTCATAGGTTCACCTCTCTAATCTTTCTTGATTTTATATTTTTAAGAAATAATCAGATACTTACGGAAAAACAAATCATCGCATAACAGAGTAGCCTTCTCTTTATCCGCCAAAACAAAAGCATCTAAATGAATTAAGTGCAAACGTAGTGCTGCTGTAAATTGCTCTCCATTTATATCCTTCCCTATTGTAAATCCAATCCTTTCATCATCTGAAATTTCTATAGTTTTACAGTCTGCACAAAAGTCAATCATTCTTTCCCAAACTTCTGCACAAGACATATCATTTTCAATTAAGGTAAGCTGGTTATCAATATTAACCAATTTTCCAGGTGACACAAGATTTATCTCTTTTGCCTTTCTATATCGTTCTGAAAAAAATCCTTATATGATTCTGGTAAGATTAAACTATCCTTTATTGCAGTTAGTAGATTCAACAAGTTCATAGAACTCAGCAATACCATTGTTGACAAGGACGGAACATAATGTTGGTTTTCCTCATTCTCATACACTGGATGTCCCGTATAAAAAGCCTGATTTTTTACGTGTAATAGCATATTTAAAACATCGATATATCTGTCATAATCGCCATTTATTAAAGAATCAATTGGCAGCCCTGTTTCATTTTCTTTAAAATGACAGAAATTCAGCAATATTTCTGTTCGTTCTGTTTTACCCATCATTGCCTTTATTCTCTCTACCGATTCTTCGATACTTTCTGAAGATGATACAATAGCTGCTCCTCCAAATTTATCTGGGCATTGATTTATCTTTCTAATATAATTTTTATTTCATTCTTCCGAGAAATAGCTTATAGTATATGAACAAGAAATTTATCTGGAATATTCACATATACCGCAGCTTCTTATCTTACATCAAATTTCTTATCAAATTTATACCATTCACGAAATTATAAACAATCTGCTCAAACCGATACTTGCTTCAGTGTACAAAGGATTACAATAAAAATGGACTGCCAACCTACAACTTCTACCGCTCTTCCAAAGAGCGGTATTTCATTTTTCTGAAATGTAATGATTACATGCTCCAGCTTCGAGCCAAGTTAACCCGAAGGTTGATAAGCTGAATATGACACTGACGTATTTGAATTATCAACCAAATATTCTTTTCCATCTGGTAAAAATGATTAAAAAGGGAGTATGGCTGTTACGATTTGGCCGTATAGAAGCCGTTTAGTTTCAAGCATTATCTGCGTGGTTTCCAAAGGCTGAGTATTTTTATACCTTTGCCTCTTGTTTTATGGAGTATTTCGTAACACTAAGGTATTAAAATTTAAACTAAGCTGGTATAACATATTTTCTAAATGGAAAAATATATCTTCATCCTGAGCATATTCCATGATATAATTATCCCAACAGACTATCGGAACGAGGGAAATGTATGGACGATTTAGCATTAAACTATCAAAGTGATTTTCATGCCATTCTGCAAATGATAGCAGATGCCCGCCGGAAAGCTACCTATCAAGTGAATGCCACAATGATTGACCTTTATTGGGGAATTGGAGAATTTGTTTCCAATAAGGCCGTACAGGATGGCTGGGGACGTTCTACCGTAAAGGCACTTTCTGAATACATTCTGACGCAGGAACCAGGGATTAGAGGCTATTCCCCACAGAATATCTGGCGCATGAAGCAGTTCTTTGAAACTTATTGTGACAAGCCAGAGTTAGGAACTCTGCTAAGAGAAAATACATGGTCAAATAATTTGCATAT
>QXXC01000244.1 GCA_009911305.1 Clostridiaceae bacterium
TCGTTAAAGCAGAAATATTTACCTTCAACCTTAATCTTTGCTCTGAAAACATCTTTTCCATCATCTGTCAGATAATTTCTATCTTTATCAGTATCCGCCCTCTTTGCCTTACCATCTTTGAAATAGTACCAGTCTGTATCATCCCCGGCATCAAGTGCTTCGGCACCGTCGATCTGATACCACCCATCGGCTCTCCAACCCTCTTCTACGACGTTCATATAACGAACTTCACTCGGAGTCGCTGTGATATCACCGCTGTCTAACTGCGCATTCGATGCTTTGGTAGATTTAACACCATTAATCCATTCATAAAGCATTTGGCCGTGGTCATTAAAGTAATAGTATTTCCCGTTGATCTTTTTCTGCTTTGCACCCTTATACATCTTGCCATCGTTACCGAACCAGTACCAGCCCTCTTCATCACAGGCTTCGCAGTTATCGTCACAGATTGCAATTTCATCGTCATCATCAGGCTTCTCAAGCCACAGCCAGCCGCTGGCTCTCCAACCTTCATCCTCACCGCCTAAGTAGTAAACGGCATCTCCGTCCTGGTACCAGCCATCCTGCATCTTTCCATCTTCATCAAAGATATAGGTCTTACCGTTGATCTTCTTATCGGTGCCGGAAACCTTTTTACCTTTGCTTCCGAAGTAATACCATGAATCACCGTCATCTTCCGGATCATCCACATCTTCGTCAGCCACAGTCTTCGCCCACTGATTTACCAGCATCGCGCCGTCAGCGCCAACATAATACTCATCGTCCACCCAGGAATC
>QXXC01000245.1 GCA_009911305.1 Clostridiaceae bacterium
ATGGCTTCCAGTTTGAGTATGGCAGTGAGGGCTCCAAGCCTGAGGATGTTAACATCCAACTTACCTTCCTGCGCCTTATGTCCACGGAGGCCTCCCAGAACATTACATATCACTGCAAGAACAGCATTGCCTACATGGACCAGGCCACAGGCAACCTTAAGAAGGCTCTGCTGCTCCAGGGCTCCAATGAGATTGAGATCAGAGCAGAAGGCAACAGCCGCTTCACATACAGCGTCACTGAAGATGGCTGCACGTCGCACACTGGTGCATGGGGCAAGACAGTCATCGACTACAAAACAACGAAAACATCTCGGCTGCCCATTATTGACATCGCTCCTATGGACGTTGGTGCACCTGATCAGGAATTTGGCATTGAAGTTGGCCCAGTCTGCTTCTTGTAAAAAAGAAATCTGGACTTGAAATTGTTTGTGTGTTGTGCGTGTGTTTTTTCTAGCAGTCATCTCTCTAAAAATCTTTTCTATGCATTAAAAAAACCCTAGACTTCGATTTGGCTGTCCGAATGGTCCACTTGCTTAGAACTACGCTTCAGAAGACAGTGGTTATGTGTTATCAAGCTTTTTTGGGACCACTATTTTACCACCACCAACACAGAGGACACTTTAGAAGACCCATTTGTTTCACTGGCCACAAGAAAATAATATATACTTGTAAAGTGTAAAATCCCCCTGGAAAAAGGAAAAAACATACAGGTGACTTTTTTACCACTGCAGAAGGACAATGAAAAAGAGAAAACAAATGCTTTGTACCATGTTC
>QXXC01000246.1 GCA_009911305.1 Clostridiaceae bacterium
ACCTTCTTATCTTGAATCGGCAGATCTTGAATCTCCCTCTGATATGTTGAATGGACATGCATGGTTTTTGAGCCGCAAAATGGACATGCCAGTTCCTTTTTACCGGATTGTATATGAAAAACAACCTCTTTATCTTTAATGCGGTATTGTATTAATTCGTAATCCTGATTAAGCAATTTTATGAATTCATCCATATGGTCTTCACATCCTTTTACCAGACTTTGATCATATTATAGCACTTTAGTATATTAAAATCAACTAAGAACGGAAAGAACCGGTAGATAGTGCGTACCTCGACTGTAAGGGCAAAGTGTGTGACAATAGACTATATTTCTATCATCAGTATTAAAAGTTAAGCCTTAACTTTTGATACCGTTATACGGAGGTAAGTCTATGAACTCAGCAACAACAGCAATGGCTGTACAATACCGTTTACAAGAGTGGGCAGAGCAGATCAGGGAATGCCAGAACCGGCCCGCAGGCATGAGTGTCGTTGATTGGTGTGCCAGCCACGGCATTACGAAAGCGAACTACTATTACAGGCTGCGCCGTGTAAGGCAGGTGTGTCTGGAAAACCTTTCGCCGGAGACTCCGGCGCAGCAGATCGTCCCGGTACCCCCCTGCCTTCTGCATCAGGAAACACAAGACGATACCGATGCACGGCCGGGGCTTTCTGTTTCTGTAAACGGTCTTTCCATCCACGTAACAGAATCCACACCCATGCCGCTGCTTGCGGCAGTCCTTAAGGTGGTGCGGGATGCTCAATGACGCCA
>QXXC01000247.1 GCA_009911305.1 Clostridiaceae bacterium
TTCTAAGCGTTACAGAAATCCCCGAAATTGGAAAATGAGGAGCGGCAATCCTGCCGCCCTCCTTCTTATCATCCCTGCACGTCCCAGATCTGCATGGCCCCATACTCCGTACTGTGCCAGCACGCACCCTCCAGCGGCCCGCCCGGCGTATTGTCCAGGAAATACCATTCCCCCGGATCATTCGCCCCCACTACGTTGCTGCCGTCCCAGCGCTGCCAGCCGGTAAGCATGTACCCGTCTTTTCCAAACAGATACCAGTGACGGTTGATAAGGAGCCATTTATCTGCCGCATATTCCCCGTTACCCTCTTTATATCTGTACTTCCCCTGAGCATCCTTTTCCCATCCTGTTTCAGCGGGCTCTGAGGCTTCCGGGGCCGTTGCTTTGGATGCATAGTCAGGGATGCCATAGCCCCTTATGTACCGTCCGTTTACAGCTATCTCCCTGTACTCAGCGGCATCGTTTTTATTGCCCTCAATTACCCTGATTTTATTCCCTGATACCGATACTACGATGCCGACATGATCCGGCCAGCCCAAACAATCCCCCTTGCCACTGTCATCCCAATCGTAAAAGATATAATCCCCCGGCGACGGAATATAAGCGTCATCCTCCACCCACCGGCCCATCTTTTTGAACAGCTCGATCATCTGCCCGCATCCGCACTCCGTAGGAATAATATCCGTATATCCGGCAACGATGGCCGCAGCTGATCCAAAAGTTGCACACCAGGCGTCTGTGTACTTTACCCTGTATCCCCTGGCGAGG
>QXXC01000248.1 GCA_009911305.1 Clostridiaceae bacterium
ACCACCTCACCTAGAGAGAGAGAAGCTTCAGCTTTTTGAACACAGAGAGAATCTAGAGAGAGAGAGCGCAAATGGAGGGGAAAGAAGAGGATGTCAAGCTCGGAGCCAACAAGTTCACGGAGAGGCAGCCCATTGGCACCTCCGCCCAGACTAAGGACTACAAGGAGCCGCCTCCAGCGCCGCTCTTCGAGCCCGGCGAGCTGCAATCGTGGTCTTTCTGGAGAGCCGGCATTGCCGAGTTCGTCGCCACCTTCTTGTTCCTGTACATCACGATTTTGACCGTGCTGGGGGTGTTCAGGTCGCCTACTAAGTGTGCTTCCGTTGGGATTCAAGGAATTGCGTGGGCTTTCGGTGGTATGATTTTTGCCCTGGTTTACTGCACCGCCGGCATCTCTGGTGGACACATCAATCCAGCTGTGACATTTGGTCTGTTCCTGGCAAGGAAATTGTCTCTGACCAGGGCAGTCTTCTACATTGTGATGCAAACCCTTGGTGCCATCTGTGGTGCTGGTGTTGTCAAGGGTTTCCAGCCTTCCTTCTACCAGGCTCAGGGTGGCGGTGCTAACACCGTTTCTCACGGCTACACCAAGGGTTCCGGCCTTGGTGCTGAGATCATCGGCACCTTTGTCCTTGTCTACACCGTCTTCTCAGCTACCGATGCCAAGAGAAATGCCAGAGATTCTCACGTTCCTATTTTGGCTCCACTCCCCATTGGATTCGCGGTGTTCTTGGTTCACTTGGCAACCATCCCCATCACTGGAACCGGC
>QXXC01000249.1 GCA_009911305.1 Clostridiaceae bacterium
TCTAAAACGGCGACGGTTTCGTCTATCTGCTCTTTCCAGTCCTTGCCGTTCTCCGCTGCGACCTGCTGGTATGTCTTTTGTCCGGTCTGCAGTGCGACCTTGGTAGCTGTGGCTTCTTTCGCCGGGTCGATCCACGGCTTCGGCGCCGCCACCCACTCGTGCTTAAAATATTTCTGCTTATCCTCCCAAAAGCCGGGGATATTGAATAAGCCGGAAAGGACGCCGGAAATTATGAAGGTTTCGTATACCTCGTCCATAACTACTTCCTTCAGCAGCTCTATGTCCTCTATGTAGGTCTGGCCGTCCTCAATGATTCCCTGCCTTGCGCTGCTGTAGTTGCTCTGGCTCATGTCCCGGCTGGTAGCCTCGTAGCTTAAGCCCTGCCCGGCTCCTATAAGCCGTTGCTGCAGCTTGATATAGCTGGCGGCATCCGTTGCCTGTCCGGTCGGGTTTACGACCTGGATCTCGTCCCCGGCGTTAAGCTCCTTTATCATGCCGGGGCTTATCCTTTTTCCGTCGTAGTCCTCGCGGGGCCTCCCGTCGCTTACTCCCACGCCCCTTGCAAAGTTCCCGGTTGTCGGTATGATCTTCTTTACGAAAACGGCAAGGCAGGCGGCTATGCGCTCCTTTACGCTTACCGCCGTCATAAACTCATTCGCGTCCCTTACCCTGGTAATGGTCGGGGCCAGGTCGCTCATCTCCCGAACCTGGGAAGGGCGGTCTTTCGTGAAATAGAAAATAATATCTTTTGCCGGAAC
>QXXC01000250.1 GCA_009911305.1 Clostridiaceae bacterium
TCTAAAACGGCGACGGTTTCGTCTATCTGCTCTTTCCAGTCCTTGCCGTTCTCCGCTGCGACCTGCTGGTAGGTCTTTTGTCCGGTCTGCAGTGCGATCTTTGTTGCGGTCGCCTCCTTCGCCGGGTCGATCCACGGCTTCGGCGCTGCCACCCACTCGTGTTTAAAATATTTCTGCTTATCCTCCCAAAAGCCGGGGATATTGAATAAGCCGGAAAGGACGCCAGAAATAATAAAGGTTTCGTATACCTCGTCCATAACTACTTCCTTCAAAAGCTCTATGTCCTCTATGTAGGTCTGGCCGTCCTCAATGATTCCCTGCCTTGCGCTGCTGTAATTGCTCTGGCTCATGTCCCGGCTGGTCGCCTCGTAGCTTAAGCCCTGCCCGGCGCCTATAAGCCGCTGCTGCAGCTTGATATAGCTGGCGGCATCCGTCGCCTGCCCGGTCGGGTTTACGACCTGGATCTCGTCCCCGGCGTTAAGCTCCTTTATCATGCCGGGGCTTATCCTTTTTCCGTCGTAGTCCTCGCGGGGCCTCCCGTCGTTTACTCCCACGCCCCTGGCAAAATTCCCGGTTGTCGGTATGATCTTCTTTACGAAAACGGCAAGGCAGGCCGCTATGCGCTCCTTTATGCTTACCGCCGTCATAAACTCATTCGCGTCCCTTACCCTGGTAATGGTCGGGGCAAGGTCGCTCATCTCCCGAACCTGGGAAGGGCGGTCTTTCGTGAAATAGAAAATAATATCTTTTGCCGGAAC
>QXXC01000251.1 GCA_009911305.1 Clostridiaceae bacterium
TTTTTTTTTTTTTTTTTTTTTTTTTTGAATTAATCCACCGATTATACAACATTAAAATTCTTTGTTTTCAAATTCAACATCCATAAAAAAAGATGCAATGTATTTACTTAACAAAGTAAGGAAGGTCAAGAACATAGAGCAGGAAGTAAGCCCAAGTGACGCCGGAAATGCCACCAAAGAAGAATCCACCGGTGAACTTAGCCCACCCCTCAGCCGTCTGCAGCTGATCCGGCACCTTCTTCCTGCCCGTCAACGTCAGCGACGGCGCCGTCGACGGCTCGCCTTCCTTAAACGATGCAATCCCGTAGATGGTGAGGGTGATGCTCAGGATCACAACTAGGCCAGCTGCAGCCAATGAGCCTGCTGGGCCTGCAATCTCCGTGTTCCGGAGTGGGCCCGTCTTCACGAACGGGCCCACCAGGAGGAACCCGTGGGCCAGCCCCACCTCGATCCCCCGGAGCAGCGGGTTCACCGCTGTCCGGTAGGCGGGGAGGTTGGACAAGTACCATGCTATCAATGGGCTTGAGGTGATGGGGGTCTCGAGACTTCCAATGAATGGATCACCGTTGATTGGTTGAACCACTTGGTATGTAGGCTTTTCCGACTGGATAGCCTTGACGGTGAAGGAAGAGGTTCTTCTCCCAGAAGGCAAGACTCTGAAGGGAGCACCAGAGATGCCCTTTGGAGTGGCAAGTTTCCTTGTCAAGGAAGAAGCAAAACTGCTTGTGAGCTGGCTAGCCATGGTTGATGCCATTCCT
>QXXC01000252.1 GCA_009911305.1 Clostridiaceae bacterium
CAATATAATCTTATGGCAAAACCCTTCAAGTGGACTTATAAGGGGGTACCTTTGGTGGTATAACATTGCTTAATTATTAATGCAATGCTGTACTAGTATAGCAGACAATAAATAGCTCATAGTTTTGCATTTACGCCATTTATTGATAATCCGTTGATAAAGCAATACAAATATTATGAGTTGCTTTATGAACGATGTACTAGTTAGCTTGTCCTTCTCTTATGTGTATATATAGCTCCTTTAGAAGTAACTTTTTTAAAAGCTCCTCTATCCTATTACACATTCATGCTAAAATCCAAGCTCTTTTGAGTGGGAAAAAATCTGCCGTCCCAAGGTGCGGGCAACTATCTTATGACCTGCTACCATAGCCCTACAGCCATTTGTCAGCTTGCTACAGGGGAGTAAACAAAACAGCCATAACCGCAAATCTTCCTTTTTTATCTTCCTTTCCTATCCGCCGTGTATCTTGGAAAAACTTCTTATTCAAACAATTTTAAAAATTCTCACTGTACCCTTATTTTCTGCTCATGCCAGCCACTTTTAAAACCCCTTTTAAATTGTCCAGCCCTATCAGCCATATTTTTTTGAAGCTGAAAATAGCCCCTCTGCACCCCATTTTTTCCTTGACTGCCCTTATTAAAAATAGCTTAATGCTCACCCTGATTTTTAACGCTGAAATCGCTTACTCTTTTCGGCCATTTTTAAAATCCAACACCCCACCCCATACTGAAAATCTTCCAGCCCATAAACACAGGC
>QXXC01000253.1 GCA_009911305.1 Clostridiaceae bacterium
GATTCCCAAATGAAGGCCCCGGCGTTATCCTTCTTTACCTGCCAACGCTCCGCCGCCTTTACCTTCTCCGGGTCATAGGTTTTCTGGTTCTTAAAATCGATCTTGTAAAAATGCGTTTTGCAGAGGTCGTGAAGCAAGGGGCAAATGATAAGGGCGTCTTTCCCGGCTGCTGTCAAAATGTCGTGCCATACGGTGTCCGCCTGGGCTTTCCTCTGCAGGCACTCGTACACGTTGAGGCTGTGCTGCAATAAACCGCCCTCGGTGCTTAAGTGGAACCGGGTAGAAGCCGGGGCCGTGTAAAAGTCGCTCTTGTCCCGGATGTACTCCAGAAGCTGGGGCATCCCTTCCCGGTCTACCTGGCTTAAAAGTTCCTCAAATTTCTTTACGTTCTCCTGTCTGTTCATGCTTATCCTCCTTTTGCTCGGTTGTTTTATTCATCTTCCTGCCATTCTTTACTGCCTACTATAACGCCTTTTGTTATCGGGGCTTTATGTGGTGGGCATGGTATGTTGTGCGCCCAAAGCTCCGGCTCAAATTTTTGTAGCTTTTCCGCTTTATCCCTTATACCCTTTACGCTCTTAATGCAGTCCGCTATAATAGCCGCTATAAAAATAACGGTTATGCAGATAATCAATAATGCCCATGTTCTTTCCGTCACTCTTTCTTCCCTCCTTCCTTTTTTTCTGAAATGAAAATCAATATTGCCGCCCCTGGGGGCTTCTCTTTGCTTATCCACCCGCCCGCCGCCTCGTCGTA